>NZ_JACYVG010000001.1:0-881940 GCF_014842205.1 Sphingomonas sp. CFBP 13714 | reverse complement strand
CGGGTTCGCTCGACGCCCCGGGGATTACCGTAATGCCATTCCTATTGTCTCGCCTCGCTTGCGTGGCGGTTCGGTCCACGGCTCGCTTGACGTCCGTCTTTGACGCCGTGAGCGGGCGCGCAATTGGCAAGACTGCCCGGCGCTGGCTTTACCTTGTTCATCGCTGGGTCGGCATTGCCAGCTGCCTGTTCTTCGCGATGTGGTTCCTGTCCGGGTTGGTGATGCTCTACGTGCCCTATCCCTCCCTCTCTTCAGCTGAGAAGCTGACCGGGAGCGAGGCTATCGACTGGGCAGCGGTGGACGTACCGCCACCGCTTGAGGGTGGATATCTACCGCAGGAGCTTATGCTCGAAATGCGCGACGGCACGCCTGTCTGGCGCGTCGCACAGTGGGATGGATCGCATGTGACGGTCGCAGCCCATCGGGGGGCAGTTCTGCCGCTGGTTGACGCGCTGTATGCCGCTCGGGTCGCCGGTCGCTTTGCACATGCAACTGTAGAGCGCGTTGATCATCTGGCACGCGATCAGTGGACGGTTGCGGGTGGCTTTGACCGGCATCGACCGGTCTGGAAGGTCGCGCTCGCCGACGCGTCCGGCACGGAGGCCTATGTCTCCTCGAGTACGGGCGCCGTCGTGCAGGTAACAACCCGCCGCGAGAGGTTCTGGAACTGGCTTGGTTCGGTGCCGCACTGGCTTTATCCGACGGTGCTGCGACAGGATCAATCGGCCTGGCGTCAGGTCGTGCTGTGGGTGTCAGGCCCCTGTATCGCTGCCGCGGTAGCGGGCATGTGGATCGGCATCTTGCGGACGCGCATCGGCGCACGCCGCTTCAGGGGCGGACGGATGACGCCCTATAACGGCTGGATGCTCTGGCATCATATCGCAGGGATGGTTGGTGGTGTCTTCCTGATCGCCTGGATCTTCAGCGGGTGGCTGTCGGTCGACCCCGGCCATCTGTTTGGTGGGACAAAACCGGTCCAGGCCGCGATGCGCGTCTATCAGGCATCCGATCAGATGCCGGTCGTATCGCTCGACCGACTACGCGCCGTAGGTTCCGGTGCAGTGATCGCGCAACTTATTGATAATGCCGGAACGCCACTTGTGTTGCTCGCCTATCGTGACGGCCGGCGATCCGCTGTGGATGCGGTCATGCTCACCCCGTCGCGCCCGACCACGCACGCCCTGATGACTGGAGTCCGTCGTCTGGCAGGCTCCACGCGGTTGATCGCGATCGACCGCCTGACGACGCCTGATGCGTATTGGTATGCGGTCGCAACCCTGCCACAGCTGCCGGTGCTCCGGCTGCGTTTCGCTGATCCGCCACAGACGTGGTTTTATATCGATCCCGCCACCGGAGAGATTCTGAAGACCGTCGATAAGCGGCAACGGGCATACCGTTGGGCATTCGACCTCCTCCATAAATGGGATCTCGGCGTGCTCACTATGTACCGGCCGGCCCGGGATATGCTGATCTGGCTGTTCTCGATCGCAGGCGGGGTGACGTCGATAAGCGGCATCTGGCTGGGATGGAAACGGCTCAGACGATGACGGATGGACCCAGTCCCGGTCAGTCACAGGTCAATCGCCCCTTCATGAAACCGGACGTCCGTTCATCGACGATAAGTGGGCGTCCAGAACACGAATTACCCAGTTTGAAATACTCGCGCTCAAGCCCGCTCAAGCCTGCTGCAGCCGCACAGGCGAAAGGTACCTTTATGGCAGCGAATTCATGCAACTCGATGTCACGCCGCAGGTTCAGCGGTGATGACCATGTTCGACAATCAGATTGCTATCGTCACCGGCGGTGAATCCGGCATTGGTGCGGCCTGCGCCAAGTTGTTGGGCGACGCCGGGGCCCGCGTTGTGATCACCTATTTGAAGGATGCCGCCGCGGCGCACGCGGTCTGCACCTCGATCGGTGGGTCCAACCGCGCGATCGCGGTGCAAGTTGATGTCAGTGATGAAGCCGCGGTCGAACGACTGTTCGCGGAGGCCGAAAAAACGTTCGGCATGGTCAGCTTGCTGGTCAATTCGGCCGGATTGAACATGAGCGGCGTGATGCTCGTTGACATGGAACTTACGCAGTTCGACCGGGTCATCCGTTCCGATCTCTACGGTCCGTTCCTCACCTGCCGACGAATGGTGCGCGCGCTCGAGGCAAAGAACGCGACGGGGCGGATCGTCAATATATCGTCGATTCACGAACGCGCGCCGCGACCGGGCGGCGTCGATTACGACTCAGCTAAGGGTGGCCTGTCGCAGTTGACGGCCACGCTTGCACTAGAGCTGGCGCCGAAGGGCATTGCGGTGAATGGCGTCGCGCCTGGGATGATCCTTACGCCGATGAATCAATCCGCACTGGATCATCCGGACGAGCTGGCGGCGAAAGAGGCGGCAATCCCTTGGAAGCGCGCCGGTCGGCCCGATGAGGTCGCGGCGTTGGTCGCTTTCCTGCTGTCGCCAGCCGCGGACTATATCACCGGCACCACGGTAACAATCGACGGCGGCTTGTCATTGACTGTGGCGCAAGGCGCATGACGATCGCCTATGCGGTCGAGCAGCTCGACACGGTGACTATCTCCGCTACGTCTGCGATCGACGGCATGGACATGATGAGCCCGTTCGTCTGGAGGGAAGGCAATCTCTACCGGATCATGGTTCGCGGCGTGCCGCATCCGCTCGGGCCCAGCGATCCGACCGGTATCATTGCGCGCGGAGAGAGCCGCGACGGGCTGGTCTTCACTATGGATCCGGGGCTCGCAATCACACCCGGGCCGGGTGCTGAGGACATGGGCGGATGCGAGGATCCAACCGTGCTCGTTGCCGGCGACGAATATCTCGTCTATTACACTGGCGTGGACGCTGCGCGCGCGCAGGGATGCATGATTTTAGCTGCGGGGCCCGACCTGACCGCGCTGGTCAAGGAAGATCTGGTGCTGAAGGCACCACCCGGCGAAGGCAATATCAAGGAAGCGACGCTCGCACAGACTGCGACCGGAGATTGGCGCCTATTTTACGAATATGCGGCCAAGGGCGCGTCGCGGATCGGCATGGCGGGCGGGCCGACCCCGAAGGGTCCTTGGACTGTCCTCCCCGACCCTTTCGGCATCCGCGAGGACAGCTGGGACAATTGGCATCTGTCGACCGGGCCTATCTGGCAGGCGGCGGGGCAAGATCCGGTGATGTTCTACAACGGCGCGACGCACGACGCGCGCTGGCGGATCGGCTGGATCAGCTTCAGTACGGATTTCGCGCGGGTAACGGGGCGTGGGCTCGAGCCGCTGCTCGTGCCGCCACCAGCGCTGACCCGCGAGGCCACCGACATCGCGTTTGCCGCATCGAGCGTGACGGAGGGCGACCGGATCGCGCTGTACTACTCGCTAGAAGACCGGATGCTACGGCGGGCGCTAATCAGACGATATGGCGGTTAAAGAATTGAAAGCCGTAAGTGTAGATTGCGAGTCTGCGTCGTCCGCAATGACCCAGATGCGGACATTCGCGCGTGCTTTACCGCCACCTAGCTTCTGCCGTTCATTCAGCTTCCAAATTCACCTGAACAGTGCTGATGCGGCCTGGTAGAGGCGAACGCGGCGGACGCCGACCTCCGCCGGTGCTGGCGCCTCTTGTCACCGAACATCGCACGACTGTTGCCTTCAGCCGTGCGGTCCGGGCATGAACGGCTGGAATGGCAAAGCAGCAACTTAACGCGATCACACGCGAGGCGATTTGGAAGGCGCATGGCGGCCGCTGTTTTTACTGCGACCACCCCGTGCGATTTGCGGACATTGAAATAGACCATTTCATTGCGGAGTCGACATCGGTTGGTGAGCTGGAAAGATTGATTGAAGCTGGTGTGCTGCCGCATGGATTTGACATCTTAGGCCATGAAAACCTCGTTCCGGCCTGCTCGCGTCACAACTGCGAAAAGCATGACCTACAGTTTACAGACCGGTTCATCGCTTTGCAAATAGTGAGGATCGAAAAGGCAGCAAAAAAGGTGCGTCGTGACCTGAGTCACACCCGCAAGCTCTACAAGCTCGATCAAATTCTGAGGCATCTTCAAAAAGGTATTGATGACGGATCATTCTCGCCTGAGGAAGCGCTTGACTATATGCGCAAACTCGATCGCGCACCATCCATGAGTGAATTCATGAATACAGCTGTGCCGCCAGAGGGACCACAGCTCATGTTTACCGATCGCGCCATAACGCATATGCGCCAGCAAGGCCTCTCTCTTGAGCGACTGGCATACGCGCTGCAGGCGGCTGCACGCTCGCGTGGCCTGCGCATCAGATCAACGGACGATCAGGGAAACCTATTCGAGGTCCGGCTCGATCAGTCGCACCGGCTGATCTACCGCCAAGCGGGCGAGTACCTTATTGTTGAAGCGCTTGAGCGGCATCGTTGAGGCCCACAAAGCGACATTGGCGGGCAGTCGTCCGCTCCCTAAAAGCGAACGCTCGTTCATCGTTTATGCACCGGTGACGGACATCGCATTACCGGCGATCTAGGATCTCTGACCCTGCGGCCTTAATCCCCCGGCGATGGGACGGTGTTGACGTTTGACCTTTATCGATCGCGCAACTTCACCAACTCTGCGACAATTTCGGCGGTAGACATAAGGCTCGTATTGAGCGCCATACGTCCCGCCAGCGATGGTGATCGTTGCGCCACCTCATCCTTGGTCAACTTGTGCCAAATTGGTAACAGACGGCCGGTACCGCTGGTCGCCTTCTCCAGTAGTCCGTCCAGTTCGTAGTTTGGCCAAGGTTTGGCGAAAAGATCAGGTGAGAGAACTGCTACACCAAAATACGAGCCAGCAAGCCCAGCATCAATCTTTTGCCGCAAGCTGTCCCCCCACTCGATGGCGGCGGTGTCGTACCAGATGTGGAGGCCAGCCGTCTTGGCCTGTCTAGCTCTATACGTTGAGCGGCTATGTGGTTAAGTCGTCTAACATGGACGAAAATACCACGATTGATCAGGCGACTATCGAAGATGCCACCGGTTTTGAAGAGAGGGCGGACCAACTCTCCGTGAGCGAACTTCGCGGTGAAACCGTCGTAGAGGATATTTTCGACCAGATCAGACGAGAGTTAATAACCCGAGGCCTCGTCTTGCTTGAGGGGCCACGCGGTTGCGGTAAGACGCACATGATGCGGTACGTCGAGTTGGTCTGCGAGGACGAGATTAATAAGCCGTTCGCCGTGTACGTAAGCTTCAATAGGTACCTTCGCCTAGAGCCCTTGCTCGGAATCAGGACGGACGCGCTCAATCTTTTTCAATCTTGGGCACTCGCTCTTCTCGTTCGCGCCACTCATGAAAAGGTGCGGCAGCTGGCACCCGCTGCGGATTTAGATCCCGAGCGCTTGCTAAATGTCACGTCCGAGCAATTGGATCTGCTGATTGCTAGGTTAGAGCGCGGCCAACAGCCCAATCAAGAGGAAGAGCTCACGGCCGAATCCTTGAGAGTCGAGGTTGTCATCAGCTATTTAAGGCTAGCCGCCGCAGCTTGCGGGCGTCGGCGAACTGTCCTCTTGTTGGACGATGCGGCTCTGACGCTAAGTCGGGACTTGCTCATCGAATTCTTCGATCTCGTCCGCGTCCTGAAGACGCACGACATATCCCCGAAGGCCTCCGTATACCCGGGGACGACCGAGTATGGTCCGCGCTTTCATGCCGATCACGAAGGCAGGAGGGTTGCGGCTTGGTTGCCGGTGGACGATCCTCGATACCTGAACGTAATGCGCAATATTGCCGCTGTTCGCTTCCACGACGTCGGAGATGTTCCAGCGGAGGTAAACACCGTACTGATGTACGCGGCGTTTGGCGTACCGCGTGCGTATTTAACGTTGCTACGAGCTTGGCAATTGCGGAAGGGCGGGAATCCTCAGGCTGTGCTGAACGAGGTCGTACGTGAGCATAGGGATGCTCGCCTTGCTGAGTACCGGTCGCTCGCGGCGAAGTTGCCAACTCTGGCGACACTAGTGCGCACGGGAGAGAAGCTCTTCGACGAGGCGGTGGCCTCGCTGGTAAAGCAGAATCGTGAGTTGGCCGATCAGAACGAGAAGCAACTGCTGCTTGGTGTGCCATCGGCGGATCTTAGTCCGATGGCGCAGCGTATGATGAATCTCCTGAACGAAGCAGGTCTCGTTCGGCAGGAAAGTCCGGTGTCTCACGGAGAAAACCGCGTTTACATGCGGTTCATGCCGCACCTTGGAGCCTTGATTGCCGCGCGCGCCTTCGAAAGCGGAAAGGGTGGTGGTTCGCGACGGATTGTAGAAGCCCTTTCGAGGCCAAGCACGAAACACCCGGTGCGACGTTCATTAAAAAACCTTATTGGTGACTTAGTGGGCGATCTTCATCTCGACGAGCCGCCTTGCCAAAACTGCACCGCGCAGCGTCTCAGTCCTAATCAAAAGTTCTGCCACGTCTGCGGCCATAAATTGCTCGACGAATCCACTTTCGAGCGGTGTATGCGGCTGCCTATCGACGAGGTGCCGGGCCTGAGTGATTTCAAGCTTGCTCGTCTTCGGGAGCAGGAAATCACGACGATTGGCGCGCTTGTTGCGCTCTCTGATCCGGGGACGGCAATTCGTCGCGCCAGAGGAATGGGGCCACAACGCGCCGCACAGGTAATTGATACCGTCCATCAATATGTCGATGAGTTCTTAAGCTAGATATGTCGCAAATGCAGGATTGGAGAAGCATCGTCACGGTGCAAGCGATCGGACGGCCTGAAACGAAGGTCATGTTCAGACAAGAGAGAGTCGATCCCGACGCGAGTCCAATCGACGTTTTTATTCGCAACACCGTCGCGATCAACATGCTGTATATCGGACACGTGCGCGACGGCATCACCATGGCCCCCGAGCTCGGATCTTTGGTGCTGTTGGGTTACATGTCGGCCGTAGAGAGTTATTTTAGAGCTGTTCTGCGTGGCGCGATCCACATCGATCCGAAGGCTCAGAAGGCCGTCGAAGCGATGCAGGTCACGTATGGCGCGGCCCTACATCATTCACGCGAACTATTGCCCGAAGCCTTGTTCGAGGGAGTGTCGTTTGCTGGGAGGAAGGGCGCTATCGGTTTTGTTCGCGACGTGCTTGGCCTCAGCGGCAATCTGCCGGCGACGGTGGAGTCCGCGCTAGATCCCTTTCTGTCCATCTGCGAGATCCGGCATTGCTGCGTGCATCGATTCGGGAAGCTCGGCAGTCAGAACGCTATCAAGCTCGGGCTTGGCGATCATTCCACGCTTATTGAGCAACCGTTTGAGCCGACATTGGATCACCTTCAAGAGATTGCCGATGCACTTTTGACGTTTTCGAAGACCATTAACAATTGGCTCTGGACGGAGCTGTTGCGTCGAACCGTCCGCAAGACGCCGCGGGACACCGGTGTCATTGAGTGGAGCTGGTTTTGGGAAGATGATGCACAGGCGTTTCGTGAATATCACGGCCTCTTCGCCTCTACTCTCGACAGTCCTCCATCTCCTTCCGATGAGGTCGCATATACTGCATTCGCACGAGAGTTCGGGCCGCCAGGGGCGCCCTTCTTTCAGTTGGCTGAGGATAATATCGCAGACTAGGTAGAGAGAATGACGGCTATCGAGCTGCGGGAACGGACGTTGGAACCGTCGTCGACACCGCGCCGCCGCTCCCCCGAGAGTGCTGCCGAAACCTGTTGAACCGGTAGATAGTGGTGGTACCGGAGTTCTTGCAGCGATGCCGTTCCGGCGTGGCGATGATTTGCAGGTGGGAGTATGAGGCGAAGTGCTGTGCCGATTTGACAGTCCCGAATGGCTCGGGGGGTTGCTGATGGACAGCTTGAGCGTAACTGCGCCTTCGTCGATCCTCGATCTCGGTTGCGGAGGAGGTGCCCTTTCGATTGCTGCGCTGTCTCGTTGGCCAAGCGGACGCCTAATTACCGTGGACGTCGATGTAGGCACGGCGGGCGAGCTTCAGCGCGCACTCATACGTCATCCCGGGATTTCCCACCGCCACGTAGTCGCCGATATGCTTCGAACTGCGTTCGATGGCTTCCATGACATGACCGCCGGAACCGTGGACCTCGTCATCTCGAACCCGCCTTATCGGAACGCCAAATGGACGCCGGATTTAGCTCTCATTCTCGAGCGAGCCGGCCTACCTACGCCGAGCAGCATTGGTGCAGAGGTGCCGATGGACCTCATGTTCTTAGCGCAGGCTCTTCACTTTGTACGTCCTGGTGGCAGTTTGGGATTCATTCTGCCGGACTCGTTGGTCACTGGGCAAGCGATGACTCCCTTTCGCGAGGCTCTGCTCAAGCTGCACAGTGTGCGCCGGGTCATACAGCTTCCTCGGCGCGCCTTTAAGAACACCGATGCTCAAGCTTATATCGTTGTGGTGGAGCGCAGCGGGCGGGGCGCACTGGTGCGATTGGACCGAGTGGCAGCCGACGGCTCTTGGCAAGATCCGGTGCACGTCACGGGAGAGCAGGCTGTGCTCCGTCTTGATCACGGCTATCACCGCAACACGCAAACCGAGGTACGGAGCGGACGCACGTCTCTTCGGGACATAGGCGTTCAGGTTCATCGCGGGGATCTTAATTCGTCTGAAATTCGTCGTTTGGCCTGCCCGACGTTTCATACGGTGAACTTCCAGGGCTCCGGCGCCTCGGTTTTACTCGGCGGCTCCGCACCTCGCGGTGACGGCGTCTGGGCGTCGCCGGGAGACCTGCTAGTCGCTCGTGTTGATCGCAATCTCGAGAGGAAGATCGCTGAGGTCGCCGCGGGATACGCCCGGCTCTCAGACTGTGTGTTCCGATTGCGGTGTCCTGAGGGTATGACGCGGAGGGTCCTCAACGGCCTGTTGTCTTCCGAGGGTCAAGCACAGCTTTCTGCTCGTGCCCGCGGGACTGGTGCTCGGCATATTAGCATGCACTCACTATTAGATATCAGAGTTTGTTAATAGGATCCTGTTGCCGGTATGCGCCACAGCCGTTGAGCATCACCCCGAGCCCGTACGACAACAGGAGTACTACGCGGAATCTGGCTCCACGCTTCGAAGGCTAGCGGTCCAACGATCCAGCCGACGGTAATCATTGGAGCGCGTCTGTCTCGGTGAGAATGTTGTGCTAACTTACGGCTGCCAGCCGGGCATCGATCAGCGGCCACGCGTCCTAACACGCGCGGTGCAGCGCAAGTGCGGCAGCCATGCTATGCCGGTCACGCCATTCAAAAGCAGAGCGACGCTCGGCGATCGATGACGCGGCGAAGTTTGAATTTATAGATCCCATTCGCCGTCAGCGAAAAAAGCTTGGCATCCAGTCCATTAGACAAAGCTACCGAGTTTTCCATGTCCGCGCCTGTGGTATCGCTCGTTGGCGTTAGATCAGCACCCCCTACACCTCGTTCAATATCACGATCGGGGCGCAATCACCCCGCGAATGGTATGCTCGAAGCCAACTCCAGCTATTTCAGGCGGCGGCGGTTCGGGAAACGCTAGAATAATGTCGTCCCACTGCGGCTCACCGGCCGCGATCGTTGCAATTTCCTTCTGCGCAGCAGCGGCTTTACTACGAAGTGCTTCGTCGGATTGCACAACGTACATTTCCGGTTCGTCCTCCCAGCCGGCCGGTTGCTTCTCCAAATAAGTCCCGAGTTGCGATGTGAGGTCCCGGCCGGCTGCTGGATCGATGTCGAGGGCTGCAAAGCCGGATCCCGGCGCCACCTCAATACCGAACAACCAGGAAATGCGCGCCGCTGCCAGCCCGGTTCCAGGAGCCAGTACAAGCAGTACCGTACCGTCCGGTCTAAGTGCAATCAGCAGCAAAGCGCCTGCGGTCGCCCGTTCGGTTACTGGATTGTCTCTGTAATAGACACGGTATTCAGATCGCGTGGGGTGACGCGCGCGTGAGTCGTACCAGGTAAGATCGCCGCGCTCAGTCAGGAACGCTCCATCATCAGGCATCCAGACAAAATCGGTGTCGATACGACGTGGCTGCTCCGCACCAAAAGCTTCCCGCAGAGCCTTCGGTGCGTTGAATTCATGCTGGTTCGACCGTGAACGGTCGGCCTCCACCGCGGACAGTCGTTTGAAAACAACATGCGTGAATTCGGAAGCCAGAGCACCTGATATTTTCATAGTTTTTTGCTATCGTTCGTGATCATGTAAGCTCCGGTATATTCGTTGGCGGTTGGGTATATTTTCGGCTGCTCACTTCGGCCCAGCATTCTTCCTTTTTTGCCCATTCCGAAACCATCCGCTGTCCGGATGATTTACGCAGCGCCTTGTCGACTTCGCTGGCGAGCAGCGCAACGTACTGAAGCAGTGGTGTCGACAGCCCCTGCCTGACCCAGACCGCATCGAGCGACAGTTTGCCGGCCGTAAGCTGAGCCAGCGTGGCTACGGTATAGGAAACGATATTGGCCTGAAACGAGGCATAGTTACCCGACCGCACTGCTTTATGAACACCCTTGAAGAGTATCGCCTGAGCAATCAGGCGCTTGTAGCCAGTGGCGTTAACCGGATCAGGACTGGTATCGGCAATATCGGCCATGAATTTCTCAAAGTTTTTCTGAGATCCAAGAGATACCAAGTGAGGTTTCTGTTCCCATGCGTGCACATATTTTGCAAGATCGGTCTTGATTATCTTGCGGGACGGCGGAATGGCGTCTTTGAGTGCTTTAAGCCTTGCTGGCGTGTTGCCCTCGCGCGAAAGCATTACGTTGTAACTGCCGGAGGCCCGTTCATAGAACCATCGTCCGACGCCGTCAGGAAGGTATGTCGAGAGAGCGAGCTTTTCGAGTTCGATATGGAAAGGACGGTTCGCAAAAAGGTCGGAGACCTTCACTGCATTCTGTGAATTGGCGTAGCGTGATATATCGCTGATCAGCGCTTCTTCCGCCACCGGATCATGAACGCGCATCACGATGATTTTGGCCGGCACTCGCACGCGTGAAAGATCGATGTGCCGCTCTTTTCTTTCGGTAAAATATATCGACGCGGTTGTCTGACCTCCGTTGACGATCTGCATGCCACTTAGTGATGAAATGCCAACCGATCCGTCGGCCGCGCGGCTTAACGCTGCTGAATCCGCAACGAGCACGATGCCGTTATTGTATGCCATGAACCGCTCGGGAGCATCGCGCAGAGTGTCTCGTATACCGCGATTGACCTTTCCGGTCTGGCTAAGGAACGAGCGTACGTTAGCTTCCAGCAGCCGCGCGCCATAGCGCTCGTAAATGAGTCGCAGCGCCGCACCGGGAATCGCGGCAAGCGCATAGTCATAGTCCTCAGTCTCCCCGGGCACATACACGCAGGGCAGAGGGGCGCCACAGACCTCTTCAAAGTTGACGATAAGCTCGTCGCGCGGCTTCCCTTCGGCCCAGTGCCGGTACAACCGTTCAATATCCATAACCTCGAGCCGCACCGATTTACCGGCAACCTCGCGTGGTTTGAAGCTCTTCGATTTGGCGACCCGATCCGTTAGAATATAGACTCGGATCTGGTCGAGGGAGGCGTAGCAGTCCTGGATCGTCAGGATGAACTCAAGTGCGTCGTCGGCAGGATCAAGGGCGCTTGCCAGCTTACCTTCGACCGACTTTGCAAGAAAGCGAAGGCACTGGTCCGCCGCTGCCTTGATTTCGCTGTCGGGGATCGCCTCGACCGTATCGAGCCCGTCGTAGATAGTGACGAACAGATCGATCTCATCGGCATCGTCGGACACGGCAAAGCCGCTTAATCGCAGTGTAGCGTTGCCGATCTTCCGTTCAACATGCAATGTCAGCGGGTCGAACGTCATGCCAATGTCGGACATGTGCTCGGTCACGATACCGGTAAAAGCCGCGTCCGGACGAAGGTATTGGCCGGCAACCATCTTCTCGCTGACCTGCGCTCTGACATCGGCCTGCGTCTGAACAAGAAATTCCTCAAGCGTCATTTTCAAAAGACTCCGTGCGACGTCAGATCGGCAACCGTAATCGACGGCACACTGACGAGATCGAGATCGAGGACATATTCGGCTGAGCGGATTTCGGGCTTGGTCAGGCTCCGCATCAGTCCGGGAAAAAGGTCATCGACAGGAAATATGCGGATGTCGACTACCTCGAAAGCGCGGACATATTCGGCGGATACAGAGTCGAAATAGCCGGCATTAAGCAGCTGCAGTTCAAACGCGTTGATCGACACCGTGTGGGCATCCAGCAGCGCGCGGCATTCGGCGACAATCTCGGGCAGCTTGCGTCCTGTCTGCTGAATGCAGAGGCGGACTGCAGCAAGGAGAACGACCCGGCCCAAGGCCGCGTCGAGCTGCTCGAGCGAGCTGATCGACGCAGGGAAACCATTGACCGACAGGCTAGTTTTCACCTCAAGTCCATGGACCGCAAAGAGAAAATCCTGCAGCGATCGTGCCGGCCCCTGCCACGCGTCGACGACAGACCCGGCATCGGCACCAGCTGCGACCAGCGCTTCGATCATGATGAGCTCGCCAGCAAGCCCAAGCTCCGCCTCAGCAGAAAGGATGCCTGCCCGCGGCGACCGCATAAAATCCTGCCATGCTCTGATCCGCGCGAGCAGAAGGCCGAAAAGCCAGGACTCGGCGCGACCGGCATGGACGGCTAGCGATCCAACGATGTCCGCTGCCATCTGCGTGAACATATCATCGGGTGCGTTCGGCTGACGGCTGACACCGATCCACTGCGTAAAAGAGCTACCTGCTGCTTCGGGTACCGCACTGACGGTGAAGCCCCGGCCTGCCGGCAGATCCGCGCGCTTTGGCATCGTGATTCCGCTGAATCCGACAAGCAAGGTTTCGTAGCCTCCGGGGTAATGGATGCCCGCACGAAAGCGCGGTCCCGCGCCACCGAGCGGAATGGTCACCCACCCGTCAGCAACGTCCTGCCCCGCCAGTGCCGACCACGCGAGACGCAGTTCTTCCGTGTCAGTCGGCACCGCCATACTCCAGGTTCCAGGCAACATTATTCACCTTGTACTCAACCTTCACGCCTGACTTGCTCGCGGGGAAGCTGATTCCAAACGCTACGACGGGCGGCAGACCCGCCATGTCCGAACGAGCTTCCGCCGGGTCGAGCAGGTAGAGCAGCAGCAGCGCACGTTTCGGGTTTCCGGCTACGCCCTGGCCGCCCTCGCCGCGGATGCGTCGGATCGCAGGCCCAGATGGCTGTGAGGGCGCTTCGCGCGACTTAAGGCGGGCTGCATCGGCCTGCCATGCGTCTCGCGTAGCAGCGAGTGCTGCATTCCACGCCGGCTCGCTCAGATCCAGTGCTTCATCACGCGGCGAAAGAAGGCGACCGATCGCGTAACGCCCTGTCTGGTTCGACCTCCGCACAAGCATGTCGACGTTAAGCCCAGGCACGATCTCATCGGCCTGGCCCTGTCCTCCTCCAACAATCGCGACTGTCCAGTCGATCAGTTCGCCATTGCCGTTCATTGCGGTGACAAACTCCGCAAGCAATCGGCTGTTGACCTTGTAGGCGTCAGGATGTGTTCGATAGTCGGTGAGAAAAGCGATCACTTCGTCGGACGTGACGTTTTCCCAGAGCCGCCCCTTCCACGTCTGACCGGACAATCCGCGCTCGCGCACCGGATCATCCTCGCCGGCACCGAGCCGGGCAACTAGTCTTCTCGCTGCCTCGTAATTGCGCTGCAGCGTGTCCCGGTCGGAAAAGAGCGAGATGGTTTCCACGACCTGTCCCGAGAAGGACAACATCAGACTCTTTGCTGAGCGCATTTTAAGCCGTGACGTCACCATCAGCACTGGATGCGACTGTACTTTCAGGCCAAACTCACGCGGCGTTGAGCCGCTCGCGGCCATCAGGTCAAATTCCTCGCGCAGCTCTTCGGATGCATCGGCGATATGCCCGAACCACTCAGTCAGTTCCTTTGTGGTGTAAAGCCGACAAAGATCGATATAACCCGGCCGGTAGCCGAACCAGCGCCCCATCTGCATAAGCGTATCGTACATTTTGGACGTGCGCAGGAAGTAGCTGGTGCACAAGCCTTCGAGCGTAAGGCCCCGCGACAACTTATCGCCGCCAATCGCTATGACTTTGAGGCCTTTGCCCCCCTGATCGGCATAATCAAGTGCGTCTTTGGCAGTGCCGTTAATCATTCGCACGTCTGTATCGGCGATCACATCGGGCAGAACCTCGAGTACCTCTGAGAACTCGGGCAAATCAGGGATGTCGCCAAAAATCGGAAAATCTTCGCGGGCAATTGCGCTGGTCGGTATGAAGTCCGTCTCCCACAGCCGGCGCATCTGCGCTTCCGACTTTTCATGACCGACACGTCGCGTCAGACGCTGCTTTAGCGCTTTGACGTACTCCTCGACCTGACCGTGCACCGCTTTCTGAACTGAAGTGAACCGCGTGACATGGACCAGCATTGACGCGTGATCGTCGCCCTGACCGCGCAGTTTGCGCGTCGCGATCGTCAGAAAAAACGAGTCGATCGCCTCCTGCAGCGATTGCGGCATTTCACCCGGATAATGGCCGTTCTTGTGCGAATGCGGCATCCATCCGGACTTGCCGTCCTCCGAGGCGTGATCGTCAACCTCGCGGTACAGTGGCAGACCTGTTGTC
The DNA here is from genome assembly GCF_014842205.1 of Sphingomonas sp. CFBP 13714. Classification (NCBI taxonomy): domain Bacteria; kingdom Pseudomonadati; phylum Pseudomonadota; class Alphaproteobacteria; order Sphingomonadales; family Sphingomonadaceae; genus Sphingomonas; species Sphingomonas sp. CFBP 13714. The sequence continues at coordinate 867,366 of NZ_JACYVG010000001.1, read as the reverse complement.
CGACCTTCCGGGGAGAGAAGACCGAAGACTTGTGCAGGGCCGACATAGCTCGAGGGCGCTGCAAGGTTGACGATAAACGAGCTGGGGAAAAGATCCGGACCCTCGAGCTTCGTTTCATTCTGCTCGTGGATGAAAATGTTCGCAAAGGGCGTCGCCGTATACCCTACATAGGCGGAGCGGGTGAACGCGTGCAGAATTCGGCGCACAGCACTGTTGATCGCGGTGGGCTGATGCTCTTCGTCCGGAATGCCATCGTCATCGTACAGCTGTTCGCCAGTATCGACCGAAGCATGATCGGCTTCGTCGTCGATCAGCAGTAGCGGCAGATGCGTTACGATTTTTCGACCGGTTTCCTTCTCCTGAGCATCGGCAACATGATCATGAATCCAGCGCAGCAGCCGGTTAAGTACGGTCTTGTTCTTCTTGACCACGAACAACCAGGGACGCTGTTCGGGAGAAATTCCGAGGGAGGCGGCGCGGGTTGCGTTGAAATCGCCTTTGTCGGTGCGGTTGGTGACATAGTTTGGCCGGATCGCAGGATCCTTGTCGATCAGTCCGACGCCGATCGCGCGGGTATCCGCCGCAACCGGATGCGTTTCATAGCCGAGGAACCCCTCGTCGAGCCGCATCTGGGTCTGCGAGCGCAAATTATTGTGCAGCCCGGCGAGCACGATGATGATTTTGTAACCAGCGTCCGCAGCCTTGCAGATCAGGCCGGTATAACTCCCCGTTTTACCCGACTGTACATGGCCAACGACGAGGCCGCGCCGGTCCCATGGCCCGCCACGCCGAGGATCCTCCAGCAGACCAAGGATCGTGTCGGTCGATTTGTCGAGCGCATCAACAGCTGTCCACGACATCCGGCCCTCGAGCATCTCGCTGTACCGCCGCCAGTAGCGCCAGTCGTTCTTGCGGTCAGAGTCGAGCCAGGCGACGTGACCGACATCGCTTTGGATGGTCTTGTCGCTACCGATCCATACGCTGAACCGCCGCACCAGTTCGGCGATTGCTGTACTGCGGTCGTAGCTGTCGCGATAGCGCGGGAAACTCACGAGAAACTCGTCAATCCGTTCACTGATCAGCGCCGGACTGATCGTTTGCGGATCATCTTCGAGCAGGAGTTCTTGTGCGAACTTGACGACCTTTTCGGTGCTCACGCTGATGTCTCCGGGCTCATTTCGAGGGTTGCAATGTAGGCTGGCCAGCTGTCGAACGGCTCGGTTCGCGCAAGCTGCGCGCGTGCGGCTTCGAGTGACAGGCCTTTGTGGCGAACGAAACCAGACAGGACCCGCTGCATGAGGCGGTGAACGTCTTCCGGCGGATTGGCCGGAACCGCGATTGGCGGTGTATCGCGAGCTTCCGCCGTATCGAGCCAGATCTGCTGAACGGGTACTGTTTCTTCGATAACGCGCAGCATCGCGCGAAGAGCTCCGGCGGAAGCGCCGGCATCCTCAAGAACGGCTGCAATTGCAGGATGCGTTGTATCTATCCGGTAGCGGATGCCGTCCTTCGTCCGGTCGGCGTGCCATGCCTGAACCAGCGGCTCGCGCTTGCCGACTGCCTGCGGCTTTCCGCGGAACGCAAAGACGCGCCGCGCTCTTGCGCGCACGTCTTCTGCCAGAACAGTCAGACGTGGGCGCGCCTCAAGTGGCGGTCGTGCCGTCGACTTACGGATGTCTATCTTCCAGTCGGCATCTGCAGCGTTCGGGATATCGATTCGGATCCGGGCAAGGCGATAGGGTTCGTCCTTGGTCCATGAGCGCCCCCGGCCAAGGCCAAGCCAGCTCCCTGCCAGCAGCAGCCGGTCATTGCGATAAACGTAAAAGCCCTGTTGCGTCGTCCAGCCATGCGGTCCAGCGGCACTTTCCCAGGTTTTTGGGTCCAGCCGATCGCGATGCGGCAGGACGAAACCCTGCACCCGGATGGGGCTGCCGTTGACGGTGAACCGATCCTCGCCCGAACGCCACGTATCAAGCCGGCCTTCCAGGAACGGGTCCCAAGGGCGTACCGGATGATCGTTGATCAGGATTCTAAGTTTACGGCTTTCAAGAAAGCGGTGAAAGACCATGCCGAGATGGCGTTCGACCGCGTCCATGACGTCGAGGAACTCCTGTTCGTCATGCATTGCGGAGACGATCCGGTCAGGGATTTCCCAGAGGACCGCTGTACCTGCCTCCTTTCCCTTGAACGGCGCGAGCCGTTCATCTGACCCCGGGTGTAAGCCTTCCAACAGCGACCAGCGCCCTTTCACGTCGGCGAGCAGCACGTCGAGGTCCCACCGCAGCGCGCTGGTTTTTCCGTCACGCCTGCTGACCACGGTCAGCCGACGGCACTGCGAGAACGATGCAGTTTTCAGCCCCAGCCCGAAGCGGCCGAGATCGGCGACGCTGCGTGTCTCTAGTGGACTGCGTTCGCCGAGCCGCATTGCCAGATCAAGCTCGCTTTCGTTCATCCCGCGACCATCGTCGATGATCAGGATCGAGCTGTCAGTCCCCGCCCAGAGGAACTGAATCGACACTGTACCAGCACCGGCCGAGATACTGTTGTCGATGATATCGGCAATTGCTGTGGCGGGCGAATAGCCTAGTCCACGCAGCGCCTCGACCATCGCGCTCGCGCGCGGGGGAGCATCTCTTGATCCCGGTTGCTCGGTCATCGTAAGACACGCAAGTGCGGAGTGTTCCGCGTGGATCGCATCTTCAGCGCCTTAAGGGCCTTGCTTTCAATCTGACGAATTCTTTCCCGTGTCACCGACATTTTTGTTCCGACTTCTTCAAGAGTCTGCTCGTCTATACCTGAAATGCCAAAGCGGCAGCGGATAACGTGTTCTTGCCGAGGCGTGAGCGTTTCAAGCGTCCGAGCAATAATACGCTGATTTTCCTTTGCTACGACTGTAGCGAATGGATTTACTTCATCGTCATCAACCAGCTGGCTGACAATTCTTCGGACTTCGAGTTCCTCAATACTAACTGTGGGATGCCGCAGACGGTCGAGCAGCTCTGCTCTTGCAGGCGACACACCTACCGCCGCCGCCAGTTCGTCCGCGCGGGGTCGACGTCCGAGGCTTTCTATCAGTCGTGTCCGGGCGCGGGCTATTCGCTGGACCTGTTCGTTCAGATGCACAGGTATTCGGATCGTGCGTGCGTGATCCTCGGCGGTGCGGCCACAGGCCTGACGGATCCACCACACGGCGTAGGTCATGAAGCGGTAACCCCGGCTGACGTCAAAGCGTTCGACCGCGCGCATCAACCCAATGCTACCGTCCTGGATCAGATCCTCTAGTAAGACCCCCGGTCGCATCGACCAGTCCGCGTAGCGAAGTACAAGCGGCAGATTAGCTTCGGTCACCCGATCCCGGATCCCAAGATATTTTGCAGTAGCGGCCGTCAGCTGGCTCCGCAGTACGTCCCCTGCGGTACTTCCGGCCAGCGCCGTCGTGAACGTGGCGACCAGATGAGGATCGAGATCGAGATCGATCATGGCCTCGGCATTGGCTTTGCATGTGCCGTCGCGCGCCGCTTTCAGCGCAGCCTTAAGACTTTGCTCCGACTCCTCTTCTACTTCATTTGCAGGCAGCTCGCCCGCTTTATCGTCCGAGAGCACTTCCGCTTCGTCATCGTCCTCGGCTTCCGCTGCACCGAGGCTATGTCCAGCGAGCGGGAGCGCGTGAAGTAGTGTGGTGAACACCTGACGCTTGGCCTCGCGCAACGCGTTGAACATCGACTGTTCGGCACTGCGATCAGGCACAGGTAGTCTCGATACTTCGAGCTGGTAGAGCTCGCTGGACGGCCGCCATGTCCGAAGTGCCTCAACGGCTTCCGCGATCTCGATTGTAACCGCTTCGTCACTGTGCGCGCGAAACGGCTCCGAACTGCCGAACAGTGCCGTCTCGAAGTCTGTCGTACTGGTCGTGATGCCGAGATCTTCCAGCAGCGTTCCGAGGCCTGCGAGGCGTCGGGTAACCCTCGCCAGGTTAGGCCATCCAACGAGAGGATCGCGCAGCGCTTCCCCAATCATCCGCAAGGCGCGTGCGCTGGAATCACTGCCGGGCAGGGGCGTTACATCGGGCAGTTCAATCGCTATGTCGTGCCAGTCGGCATCAGGATTAAGCGCTCTGGCGGAAGAGATCGCCGCCTGTGTTTCGATCAGCTGGCTGAAAACCGTAGCGTCTGCTGCAGCGGCTTCGAAGACGTCCTCGGCTTCCCAGATATCGCCTTCGTCGTGCTGTCGCTCGGGCAAAGTCCCGCTTACCACGACGGCGACTGCGGGAGGTTTGGCAGGCGGCGACGGGACTGTGAGAACCTCGGCCAGGTGCCGGTGCCCGGCGTGCAGCGCCAGATCGGCGGCGGTGCGACCGCTCTGATCTGCCGCAGCATCGGCGCCCTCTTCAAGCAGCAGTCGGCAGATCTCGGCCCGCCCCGCCGCTGCTGCCAGCATAAGCGGCGTCAGGCCCTTGTCGTCACGGCCATCGAGCGGTGTCCCTCGGCGGACGTGCAGAAGCACCGACGTCAGCGACCCCTTGAGGAGCGCCATTCGAAACAACGGATTCATGCCCTGAGCCGTTGCCACCTAAGCAGCCGTCCGGTCAGCGTACGTTCCTGGCGTGGTTGGCGCCACTGTATCCACTGCAGGACCGCTTGTTCTTGCGCATTCCAGACCGCGGACGTCGCCGATGAAGCTCTCAAGTGTCTGCAACGATGGCTGGACCGATTTCGGGAATTTTTCAGTTAGTCCCGCGGGTACGACCAAGCGCACACCGGCGTTGGTCATTTCTGCGAACTGAGCTTCGGAGACACCTTCCTGTAAAGTCAGCAGATGTTTGGTCGGTATCCGATCGGCTTCGTTGAGGATCTGCCGCCACCGGTCGCGGCAGGTCGTTTTGACTGCCAGCATGCGCAGCTGACCAGCCGGAAACGAAGCGTCGCGGTAGGCCGCTGTCGAGGGAAACAGGAAATCGGGCTTTTTGCCAGGCTCCGATTCTGGCTGATGAGCGAATTGCGTGACCTCGTTCAGACCTTCTTCCAAAAAGATTGAGCGCGCATGAAGCTCGAGCGAATTTCCTGACCGAGCTTTTCTGCGCTGCAGGACCGTCTGCGCCCGGGTGAGAAAGGCATCGATCGTTGTGAACCCGGCCAGAATATGCGGAAGCTCGATTGCCTGTTCGACGCTGCGGAAGATTTCAAATTCGCACTCGCGCCTGCGCAGCAGGCGTTGATCGGGGTCGAGGCAAGTGTCATCGCGCAGCTCGCTGACTTTGCGGATGATCTCGACGCCCGTCGGGAACCTGAGCTGCCATTCTTGTGGAATCTCAGCGTCCTTAAGCCAGCAGCTTGTACGCATAGCTGGAGTTTCGGCAAACCGTCCGGCCTGGGCCGCTGGCCAGACCAGCCAGCGGCCCGGGTCGACCGGTCCGACGCGTTCTTCGACCAGCTCCTCTTCCACCGCATCGCGGCATACCCACACGTAGCAGTCAGATGTTCCGCCTATAGCGACGGCAAAGATGGTGAGAGCACCAGTGCTTTCGGGATCGAGCAACGCTGACGTGGCGCCTCCAAATCCCGTCACACGCGCTTCGTCGCGCCCGCGCTTCGCTGCCGTGTCGTGGAAGCGATTATTGTACCAGATTGCTCGTACGATCCGGCGCTCCGCATGTGAGTCAACCGACAGCTCGAACCGGGCGTCGGGATTTTTCACGTCGGGGCGGTTTAGCGTCGGAAAAACGCCAAACAGAAAATTACGGGGAATATACGGTCCCGCCTGATGGCTGTGATTGGCCAGCGTATCGTTCCCGGAGAGGCGCTTGATGTACCAGACGCGGTCTTCGCCGCCATAAACATTCAGCCATTCAAGAAGTTTATTCGCCGCCACCCGTCCCCCAGTCTCAGCTTCATCCGATAGTGCAAAGGTTTAACCATTTTCTTCGGATCCGCATCAATTTTCGGCGTAAATCCTGATCGTTGGCATCGTTTGACCAGCCGCAGTCAAAGCTGAATTTCCGGCCGGCGTAATCCGGGTTTTTCCCGGATTGCGGAGATCGCAGGTGACAGTTAAGGTCGTCTTACTGTCCTTGCCGCTATACCAGCGCGCTCGTCACACTTGGCCAGCATATGCGATTGTCACAAAGGCATTGGCGGCCGAGCGGCACTAACTGCCACGCAGCGTCATCGTTTTCTCGTCGCCTTTTATCCATGTCGCCAAGCCAAGCATCGCCGCGGAAAAGTCTGGTCTGGTCCGGCCCTTCAGCGCGCATTCCCAGACCGTTGCCACCCGCCAGTCGTTTTCGAGCAGAGTTAGTTCAGCGCGTGCGTCGTTGACGACATTGCGGTCGATCTTCGCGCGCCAAAACTCCTCCCGCGTCGCCGGCCACCGAAACAGGTGGCAGTCGTGATGATGCCAGAAACACCCGTTGACGAATACGACCGCACGGTAACGCGGAAACACAAGGTCCGGCTTCCCCGGCAGGTCTCTGACATGGAGCCTGAAACGCAGTCCGCTGGCATGCATCGCACGTCTGATCTGCAGTTCCGGACGGGTGTTGACCGCTTTGACCGCCGCCATGTTCCGGCTGCGCGTCGACGGATCGTGTACGTCGGCCACGTTTCAGGCCGCCGCACGCAACTCAGTTGCCTCTACCAGTCTCTGAATATGTGGCTGCATAATTCGGGCTACTTCCTGAAATACTGGAACCGCGACCGAATTGCCGAACTGCTTATAGGCCTGTGTGTCGGAGACCGGGATACGAAAGTCGTCTGGATATCCCATAAGCCGCGCGCACTCACGCGGGGTAAGTCGCCGGGGATTCTTATTCCTGCCCTGGCTAATTAATATTTCAGATCCGTCTTTATAATAACGGGCGGAGAGAGTCCGCGCGACATCGTTGCCGGTGACAAGGCCAAATCCAAAGCCGTTGCCGGCAGCTTTATGCTTGTCGGCATAGCTCTGCAGATACTGCCAGAGCTTATCGGAGAGCGTATATTTACCGTTCACGACAGCATTCTCGCCGAGGGTATAAGCGCTTTCGGGGGATTCCGATCCGTTGCCGGGGTGTAGAATGTCTTTCAGAAGGACGCTGCCCTTTTCAGGCAGGCTGAGGTCACCCCACGAGAAAGGAACATCGTCTCGGAAGCCGACGATTACGATGCGCTCGCGATGCTGGGGTAAGAAGTGTTTGGCATCGATAACTTTGTGCCAGACCTTGTAACCAAGCTCTTCGGTCAGCGTCTTGATGATTACCTCGAATGTCCGGCCCTTATCGTGGCTGGTAAGATTTTTGACGTTTTCGAGCATAAAGGCAGCGGGACGCCTGGCCTTAAGAATTCGGGCGACGTCAAAGAATAACGTACCCTGCGTTTCATCTAAAAACCCATGCAGTCGGCCAAGCGAATTTTTTTTCGAAACACCGGCGAGCGAAAAAGGCTGGCACGGAAAACCAGCCACCAGCACGTCGTGGTCCGGAATATCCGCAGCATGGATCTTCGTAATGTCACCGTGCAGTGGGTGATTGTCGCGAAAATTCGCCGAATATGTCTGCTGTGCGTACTTGTTCCACTCAGAGGTGAAAACGCAGTGGCCCCCGATTGCATCGAAGCCTTTGCGGAGGCCCCCGATGCCGGCGAACAGGTCGATATAGTTGAATCGACTTTGTTCGACCGGGGCAACTCCCGCCATCGACCGCAATATCCTGAGCGCCGCCTCCCGCGGCTTGCCCTCGCCATTTTCCCAACGGTACACCTGCCTCGGACTGTATCCCGTCATTGTCGCCAGTTCATCGACCGACAAACCAGCTTGTATACGAAGGGCAGCAAGCTCGTTATGCATGAAAGTCCTCTAGGGCGATTTTTGACATAGTGTCGCAATTCAACCCATAAAACAAGATAGCCGGCGCAATAAAGTTCTGCATTTGTTCCCTTTAGTGGCGGCGAAAATGGTCCTAGCTCCGCTACCTTGGGCTCGATTTTATAGGTTCACCCGAGCAGGTTTTCGATGCTGGTTGCTAGATCTGAGTTGGTCAGCGATCTCGCGCCGCTGCCCCTTACCGGCGTCAGACGTGTCCTGCGCACGCAGGCTGGCTGAACGCGTCGGCACGCTTGCGCATCAAACAAATGCTGCGACCAGCCGACACCGTCCAGCCCCTCATCGTACAAGAAATTCTCGATGCAGAGCAGCGTCCGATCGTAGATGAATCGCTCAAGTCAAAGTTACCTTGCCGATCCGCAACGACCGCACTTCCAAAAACTAATGGCGGCTGGCGCCCTCATACATCAGTGTCGCATTATGCAAGCCCACCAAGCCGTCGTGGTAGATATTCTTTGTAAGTTTCTAGAATGTGGACAATTTGACACATAAGAAGAGCCGATTTAAAAAAAAGGGCATATCTAAATGTCGCGAAGTATGTCGAAAACGCTGCGTGGAAAATCGGCGTTGGACGCCCTTGCAGCCTACTTTGCACCCGCCTCAGGTGGTTGGGGCGAACCTGAGGAGTTGCGTGGTCGTAGTCGCGACGACTACGCCAATCATCAAGCCGTATCGACATTTCTGAGAGAGCTTTTCGAGAAGCGATCGCGCCACGTCTATCTCGAAGATGGTGAAAAGATACCGCTCGGGCGGGCACGATTTCGACCATATCAGGGCGATCCTGACGTTAACGGTGACGAGGGTACTGTGGGCTTCCATCCGTACACCATTAGTCTCGACGGCATCCGCATCAGGATAAGTGCACCAGGAGTTCTCGATATGGCCGATCGCTGGGGTGATGCTGCAGGCTTTGGCACGTCGCCGGATGCCGCGTTCGATCAAGCCAACTGGGAAACCGATGAGTGGGATCTACCCGAACCGATAATGCCGTTAGCCATCAAAAACATACAGGAAAGGACACTAAAGAAATACGCATCTTCACTTTCAGCCAGATTGTTAGATCCGGGGCCAACAAACCGCCAGTATGCGGAGTTAGCGATCGTCAATCACTACCGATCCGTGTTTTCATCCGCGGACGTTCCCAAGATATACTGGTTTAATGGACCGGAGTCCGCAATTTCAGCGTTGCCATTGGAAGGCAAAGGCGGCTTGGGTAATCGAAAGACACTTCGGGATCGGGCATTGATGAAGTTCGATATGCAATCCACGGTACAGCTACTTGGTAAAAAAGATAAACTTCGCGACGATCTTTATAATTTAATTCTAAATGAGATGCATTATGATCTTGACGAAGCGTTGCTGCAATTAGTAATTAATGCAAATAGGCAAGATGCCTATTCTAAAATGGGCTTAGCAACCGATTACTCTCTGCTCGCTTGGTACGAAACATTGCAGTTGCGGGGTGTAAAATTGCCGGAGGTCGTCTTGTCCTTCATGCAGATGACTAACGAGACGTGGCTACTGTTTCCTATGCGACATGCAATACATGCAGTTGAGCGGCCGGTCTCGATCAAGACAACGAAAGAAGGCATCCGATTGGTTGGATTCTCCAATGGCGAAAGCCTAGAATTAAATAGGAGAATATGAGTCTATTCTCAGGTGCGGTCAGGGGCGGAACTTGCAGTAGACGTACGCGCCCCCACCGACGGCAAGTGCTCCAGCACCTACTCCCATTACAGCCGGTGCAGTTACCGCGCCCGCTGCAGCGCTGGCGACGCCCGCGATGCCTGCGCTAGCGGTGCTGGCAAAGCCGAGCGCGTTCGCGCTAACCGTCCCAAGCGTGCTGGCAATATAGCCCGTGCCGCCCACGCCAACAGACGAAAGAATAAATCCGCCACTGCTGTGCTCGACCGCAGCGATTCCGAAATAGCTGGCGGCGGGCCCTGCCACAGCCATGAGGCCCCCAGTACTCACCGCCGCGACCCCAGCGCGCGCAGCAGTGTTCGCACTCGCAAGCTTAGAACCGGCGATCGCACGTGCCGAATTGAGCCTGACACCGACCGTCTTGCGCCCGGAGGCGATACGGGCGGCTGCGCTATCACACCATGTGACGGTTCGGGGCTGAACCTTGCTGACATGCTTAGCATCTGCAGGTGCCGCCCAGGCCGAGCTAAGGATTAACGCAGGAGCAGCTAAGCGACTAAGGATTTGACCGGCTTTCATGACGTCTCCTAATGTTTGTCGACCAGCTTACACGCGAAACTTGGGGGCCGCGAGATGCTTCCGCGGGAGCGAGTTAGATCGCGCCAAAAGCGATCTCCTTGCCAGAAATGGCTTAGCATCAAGAAACTTTAAACGACTGCACCGTGGTTCTGACCCTCGCGCACGCCTCCAAATTACCCGTGGACAAGTCCTCTTCGAACCAAACATCCTCTACGACGTACTCTCGGCGAAATCCGCCGGCTTCGCTTACTTTGAGAACGGCACCTTTTGGCGGCAGTGCGCCGATCCTGAACGTGCGCCGACGTTGCTCGTTATCAATTAACCTCAAGTCAAACATCTAGCGCCTTTCAATGGAATCGAGAGGGTGACGCTTTAACCGATACCCGTGGCGAAAGGTGAAGGATCTAAGATCGCATCCGACGTTACCCTTTTTCTTCAGCACAGGGGCACACCGCGGACCGTGGTATCGCCCACCAAGATCTTGGCTAGGCCCGGGCCAACGATAGTGTTCACACGGCCTAGGACTGTCTCGACCGCATTGCCTGGAAAGGCGATCTCAACGACATGCGAATTGGCAACAGGCGCGCCGTCGACATCGACGACAATCGGTTGTGGCACGAGCTGGACACGGTAAATCATGTCTCCTCATAGTACTGTGGACTCATCCCGACTAGATTATGCAGGGATCGCGACGATCTGCGTCGGTTGTGATCACGACCACACCGATACCGACGTCTCAACCTTCCGATTCAGCCAGCCAGATCGCGATCAGCCCAACCTTCCCCCTTGTTCTGGGGGTGAACAACGCAAGCCAAACACGGTCGACCTTCGTAGGCTTGAAAAGTGCGATGCAACCTGCCCATGCGGCCGGTTAGTCAAGGCCCGCGAGCTGGGGCCACGACGTACAGATTACCACTGGCGCGCGTCCGGTACACCACCAGCTCAGCCGCATCGTTGCCACTGGCAATCTGTAGCCACACTGGCCCCCGTCCAGGATCAACAACCTGATAATCGGGCGCGGCCTACAGCAGGGCCTGCATGTCGTCAGGCATTGGCCTCGGCTGCATGTCAGCTACCGGATAATGGCTGGTCATGAACGGGAGCACATCATGCCCGCTGCGCAGCCGGGCCATAATGCCCGTCAATTCCCCGCTATCGCCTGCGTCGACGTTCACGTCCCTTCCCCCGGCCGTTAGCCGGCCTCTGTCCCTCCGCGATTATCAGCAGCACATCAACCGGATGTCGATGGTCGCCATCATCATCGTCGGCAACGCACAGAAGCGGCTCGCGTTAAGCTGGCCTGGCAGGCACAACCCGACAATACAAAGCGATATACCAGGGAACTGAAACATGATCGATCATCTCGCCGGCCGGCAGAAGAACCCATGGGCGATCAAGTATTCCCGCCTGAACAGTCTTATCGATGCTGCCGCGTCCATCGAGGAACGTAACGCCCTCCAAAAGGCGCTGCGCGATCATTGCGATACCCGGTTCAAGCCAGTGGTCAGCCAACGCATGCTGGAAGTGCAGACGGAACGAAACGCCATAGCGTACGCACGGCAATGACCCGATGACGATCCTGCACGGCCCGATACACCGCGGGCGGCAGGCTATCCGATCTCCTCGACCTTCTGGACACGATCGATCGTGGATCCGCCGTTGTCGATCGCCTTCCTGGTGAGCGCCGCATCGCGTGCCGCCGCCTCGTCGGCATGATGCCCCTCATAGACGCTTTCAACCCGGTTATCGTTGGGAAAGAGGCTACTCACCGTCACCTTCCAAAGCCTGTCCGTCATCGTCCCATCTCCCTATGCCGGTCGCCGTGGGCCTTATCGCCCACGCCCACGTTCCTTGCCTTGCTCGCGGTCCTGACGCTCCTTCTCGCGGCTCGCCTTGATCTTCTCCAACGCCTCGGCCTGACGCTTCTCCTGTGCGGTCTGGGGCAGCTTACCGTCGGCATCTGTCTTGCCGGCCATCCGGTCACTGATCGTCCGTCCGTCCAGAAGCGGCGCTTGCGACGGCTCAGCCAGTGCGCGATCCTGCTGAGCCGCAAGTCGCCCGTCACGCTCCGCTATGGCGCCAGTTATTTCAGCGACGTGAATCGGAAGACCGCAATTCCGCTTTCACGAAGCGCCAGCCGTGCATCCGCCATGCTGTCGTCTGAACAAACGGCGGCTCAGCGGTTCTCGCCGCCAAAAAGCAGATTGGCAGGTTTCCACCCGAAAGCATTCCTTCGGCCCCTCCCGCGCCTCCTGAACGAACGGCTGCTTACCGCCGATCGCTTCCCAAAAGCGGCCGGGCCGCTATCCACCAGATTGCGTTGGCCCGTGTCCCCCACCCAAATCCAGCGCAAGAACCCCCGCCTCGCCCGCGAGCTTTCTGCGTCTCTTTTGATGCAACTCGAATTATGATGCGAGCCTTGGGAGAATGCGGCTTTCTGGGCCCCTTTTAGAGATCCTCCCCTGATGCAGATTGATGCACCTACGCATCGATCTCGAAGCCGTTTACCGCCGCGACGGTCCTGATGCAGATTCAGAACGGAAAGCCGGCACTCGGTCCGTCGGAAGCGCAATAACTGCTACCTTGTCGGGCGGCGAAAAACGTTACAGTCCGCCAAGGTAACGACGCTCGCTAAAACACCAGGTGCTTTTGAGGCAGATGAGTATCAGCCCAGACCTTGCCACATCGCTGACAGCGATTGGCTCCATTATGGATGGGGCGACTGATCCGTGGTGGATCATCGGCAGCGCAGCGGTCGCGCTCCACGGGGCTGATCCAGATAGTGTTGGAGACGTGGACGTGCTGTTGAGCGTCGCTGATGCCCGGCGTATCTTTCCGACGATCGGCATTGAGCTTCGCAGAGGATCTGCGCATGCTTTATTCCGCTCCAGCATTTTCGGCAGGTGGACGGAGACAGCACTACCGGTTGAATTCATGGCAGATTTCTATCGCCATTCTGGCACGGCCTGGGTGCCGGTTCGCCCGACAACCCGGCAGGCGGTTGAGCTAGACGGCACTATGGTCTTCATTCCTGAGCAGGCGGAAATGGAAACCATGCTTGCAAAATTTGGCCGGCCCAAGGATATCGAACGCGCCCGCCGCCTTGCCACACAAGCTGAACGTCATTCTGGAAACCGGATCGTTTTCGGGAAATAGTGCGCTGCGGCACGTCGGCTATCGCTATCGCTATCGCTATCGCTATCGCTATCGACCTTTCCTTGAAGTGGTTCGTCCACCTTTCTCTATCCCGGACGTTCATGTGGCGCCGTGATCAGGGCATCGCCGCCTTGCCATGTGCTTGGCGCTGATACGCATCCTTCCCGGGATGCACGGGACGGCGCAAGCCGGCACGCTCACCCGCGGTCGCTGGATGCTGAACCCGTTGGGCTCGGGGCCTCTTGGGCCTAGTGGAGCTTCAAACTGCGCACGCCGTAGGCGTTCCTTCTATATTTAGATCTTACAGGGCCTCTGTGTGACCGCTTGGCGGATTTGCACTATCAACGAAGGCACGGACGCGGGCGAGGATAGCCCGAAGCTCTGGGCTCTGCACCTCGGCGATCACGTCGTCGACCGTTGCCGTGTCGAGCTTCTTCTGCCGCGCCAGCCTCTCGGCAACGGCGCGGACGAATTCGCTCGGCCGGCGCAGCAAGCGGCGGACGCACTCTCGCACCGTTGGCGGCTGCAGCAGGATGAAGGCGTTCGAGATTTGCTCGCTTTGCTGCTCGTCAGGCAGCGCGTCCTCGATCGGTACGCACCGCCGGATCCAGTCCAGGAAGCCGCACGCCTTCAGGCGTTCCAGTGCCTCTCCGACGGCGCTACGCGAGCGATGTATCCGGTCAGCGATCCACTGATAGGTAGGGTCAAGCCGGCCGTCCTTGCGGCCGCGCAGGCGAAGCAGACAGCGCAGAACCTCGAGCCCGACCGCGCCGAGGGCGCCATTGCGCTTGCCCGGCAGCTTGGTTTCATGATCGAACGCCTCGGCCGCGCGCATGCGTGCGTTATGCTCCGTCTTGGGAAACATGTTGTGCGTGCGCCAGAGGGAGACCTCCGCGCCGCCAGCGTTTCGGCTGTTGCGACGAACCGGCGAACCGGATCGAGCCCGGTCGCGAATTCCCGTGGTCACCTCGTTGAAGGAGCGCGCGGTCATGCCGCGGCTCCTTTCGAGATCAGGCGTGTTGCCGCAGCCCCGTCAAAAGCGCTTCCGCAGGGACGAGCCCCTGAACCAACATATCGGCCCACTCCTGCGCCAACTCGCGGCGTCGAGGCATATACGCGGCGCGATTGTATGCCGCCTCCACTCCTTCCGGCACGTGCGCGAGCATCAGATCGATGATCGGTCGATCGCCAACACGATTCTCCACCGCCGCCAGCTCGTTCATGATGGTCGAGTATGTCGACCGCCATCCGTGAGGGACATGCAGCCCCGAAAAGCCGGCCTCGCGGTATGCCTTGCTGACTGTGCTGTCGCTGATGGGCTTGCGCGGATGACGCACGCTCCGGAAGATTAGCGGCTGATGCGCACCGGTGAACTCCATCGCCAGCTTGACCAAAGCGACCGATTGCCGCGCCAGTGGCACGATAAACTCGAACGCTGCGTCTTCCTTGCGCTCGAGCACGAGCTTCATCTTGGCGGCCGGTATGCGCCAGATCGGATTGGCGCCGTCGAGGTCCTCGAACTCCTTCGGCTCCGCCATCCTGAGCACGCCCGAACGCACTGCCGTGAGCGCCAGCAGACGAGACGCCAGCTTGGTCAACGGGTGTCCTGGCTGGGCTTCTACCGTGCGCAGTACCGTCCGTGCAGCGTCTACCGTCCGCACAGCGGGAAACTTGCCCTTCTTGACCTTCGACAGCGCTCTGGCTGCCACAGTTGCAGGGTCGTTGGTGGCGATGCCGCTCGCTATAGCTCGCGCAAAGATTTCCGAGATCCGCTGGCGCACGCGATGAGCCGTCTCGATTGCCCCACGCTGCTCGATTGGGCGCAGGACCTGCAAAACGAGCGGCGTGGTGATCGAATCGATCGGCAAGTTGCCCAGCTTCGGGAAGACGTCCTTGTCGAGACTGCGGCGAACGATCTTCGCGTACCGCGGAGACCATGTCCGTTCCTGGCTCGCATACCAGTCGTTTGCAACCGTTTCGAAGGTACTGCCGGCCCGCGCCAGATGCGCCGCAAATCGCTGACGCTTTTCCACCGACGGGTCGATGCCGGCGCGTACCTGCCGGGCGGCGCCCTCGCGCATCCCCCGCGCCTCTGCGAGAGTAAGCTCTGGATAGGGGCCAAAAACTAGGCGTTTCTCCTTCCCTGCAAACCGATACTTCCAGCGCCAGCTCTTGTAGCCGGTCGACGTCACGTAGAGATGCAGTCCCTGTGAATCGGCCAGCTTGTACGGCTTCTCCGAGGCCTTCGCCTTTTTGCAGGCCGTATCGGTCAGCATCCGGTGCCCCCAAGGGCTTCAAGCCGTGCCCCCAAAGTGCCCCCGAATCGCGCGCGTTCCATAGACATGCTTTGGAACGCACTGACACAACGAACAAGCCCCTGGCAGGGCCTATTCGGTCTCCGAAGAGACCGAATGGGATCACATGAAATAAAGGGATGGTGGACAGGGCTGGATTCGAACCAGCGTACGGGAAACCCGGGCAGATTTACAGTCTGCTGCCTTTAACCACTCGGCCACCTGTCCAAAGGGGCCACTCTTTCGAGCGAGGCGGCTCAATGGCGAAGCTTGTCGGTGCTGTCAACGCGGGTTGCGCCAACTTCCGCCCCCGCATAGCCTTTCATGTATAAAAAATTGCCCAGGGGGACCTTCATGCACCAATCGCGCCCGTGCCGACTTGCCATTTTCGCCGCGACCGTAACGATCATCGCGCTCAGCCCCGCGGCCGCCAAGGAACGTGGCGGCACGACGAAGCCCGATCAGCCCATGGTCAACCGCATCATCGACGAAGGGACCAATCACAGCCAGGTCATGGTGACCGTCCAGCATCTGACCGACGTGATCGGCCCGCGGCTCACCAATTCGCCGTCGATGCGCACGGCGGAGGCATGGACGCAGCGTCGCTTCGCCGACTGGGGCCTTACGAATGTCCACAAGGAAGGGTTCGCCTTCGGTCGCGGCTGGTCGATCGAACGGTCGAGCGTGCGGATGACGACCCCGCGGGTGGTGCAGCTGACCGCGATCCCCGTCGCCTGGACCCCCGGCACGAACGGCACCGCGTTGAGCGCGCCCGTGATCGTCGCACCGATGGCGCGCGAACGCGACTTCGCGAAATGGCGCGGCAAGCTCAGCGGCAGAATCGTGATGCTCACGCGGCCCGGCACCGGTGACGAACCTACCGAGCCCGCCTTCAAGCGGCTGAGCGGCGAGGATATCGCGAGGCTCGACCGGTTTCAGCAGCCGAATTACGACCCCGATGCCGCCGACCGCCGGATGAAGCGGCTCGATTTCTCGAAGAAACTCGATGCGTTCCTGAAAAACGAAGGCGCGGTCGCGACCGCGACGATGGCCTATCACGACGGCAAGCTGGTCAGCGGCGAAGGCTATCTGTTCGGTGTCGGCGACACGCCCGCACTGCCGGGCGTACAGATCGCCGCGGAGGATTATCGACGCCTCGCGCGGCTCGCCAAGGCAGGCCCCGCCCCGACGCTCGAGATCGTCAGCGACGTCCGCTTCGACGACAGCGATGCGCAGGCGTACAACATCATCGCCGACATTCCCGGGACCGATCCGAAGGCCGGCTATGTCATGGCGGGCGCACATCTCGACAGCTGGGTCGCCGCGGACGGCGCGGCCGACAATGCGGCGGGCTCGGCGATGATCATGGAGGCCGCCCGCATCCTGGCCGCAACCGGCGTCCGCCCGAAGCGGACGATCCGGTTCGCACTCTGGTCGGGCGAGGAGCAGGGCATTCTGGGTTCGATGGCCTATGTCATCCGCCATCTGGCGACACGCGGCAGCCCCAACGACCCGCCGCAGACCGGGATGCAGAGCTATTACGGCTTTTCGCAGAAATGGCCGATCACACCGCTGCCGGGTCATGCCGACCTCGCCGCCTATTTCAACATCGACAATGGCTCGGGCAAATTGCGCGGCCTCTATGCGGAGACCAACCCCGCGGTCGTGCCGATCTTTCGCGACTGGCTCAGCCCGTTCGCGTCAATGGGCGCGTCGAACGTCGTCCTGCGGCCGACCGCCGGCACCGATCACGTCTTCCTGCAGCAGGTCGGCGTGCCGGGGTTCCAGTTCATCCAGGATCCGCTCGATTATGGCAGCCGGATCCATCATACGTCGGCCGACACCTTCGATCACCTGAAGGCCGACGACATGCGCCAGGCGTCGATCGTGCTCGCATCGGTGTTGCTCAGCGCGGCGAATGCGGACAAGGCGCTGCCACGCACGCCACTGCCGACCAAGCCGGTGCTGACCGACCCTTATGGATATAGCGATGACGATGACTGATATGATGACGGGAGCGCTCTGATGGCAGCACGCAAGGGCCACCGGCCGAGCAAGGCCCCCGCGGGGCGTCCGCGCTTCTGGGGCAAGCATGCGGTGGGCGCCGCGCTCGCCAATCCCGAACGCACGGTGCGCAAGATCATGGGCACGCGCGAGGCGCTGGCCGGGTTCGACCTGCCCGCCGCCGTGCCGGTGACCTTCGCCGAGGCCACCGATCTCGCGCGACTGGTGCCGGGCGACGCCCCGCATCAGGGCGTGGTGATCGAGGTCGAGCCGCTCGAGGACATGTGGCTCGCCGACCTGCTCGAACATGGCAAGGACGACAACCGTCCGCTCGTCATCCTCGACGGCGTCACCGATCCGCACAATGTCGGCGCGATCCTGCGCTCGGCGGCGGCGTTCGATGCGCTCGGCATCGTCACCCCCGACCGCAACGCGCCGCCCGAATCGGGCACGATCGCCCGTGCCGCGTCGGGCGCGCTCGAGACGGTGCCGTGGATCCGCGTCGTCAATCTCGCCCGCGCGCTCGAGGAAATCGCCGAAGCCGGTTTCTGGCGGATCGGCCTCACGGGCCATGCGACGCAGACCTTGTCCGAGGCGATGGGCACGCAGCGCGTCGCGATCGTGCTCGGCGCCGAGGGCGAGGGCATGCGCAAGAACACCGAGGATCACTGCGACGAGCTTGCCAAGCTGCCCATCTCGGAAAAGGTCGAGAGCCTCAACGTCTCGAACGCCGCCGCGATCGCACTCTACGCGGTGACGACGCGCTAACCTTCTCCCTCTCCCCCGCGAGGGAGAGGGACCGGATCAATCCTCGGCGGCGATCCGGACCTTCAGCCCGTCAAGCGCGTCGGTCATGTCGATCTGGCACGACAGTCGCGAATAGTCGTCGCGGTCGCTGGTCGAATCGAGCAGGTCGTTCTCGTCTTCGCTCATCGGCTTGAGTTTGGCCGCAAATTCCGGGTCGACATGGACGTGGCAGGTGGCGCAGGAGCAGCAGCCGCCGCACAAGGCAAGGATCTCGTCGATCCCGGCGTCGCGGATGACTTCCATGACCGAAAGACCCGTTTCGCCCATGAGCTCGCGTTCTTCCCCGTCCCGCGTCACGACGATAAGCTTGGGCATGCTGTCCTCCGAAAAACCGTGCGCGGTCCATGCCGCGCGCCGCCGCCCCGATCAAGCCGCAAGGTTCGCGTCATGGGCCTGAACGCCGACCAGTTGCAGGCTGCCATGACCGCGCTGTGTGCGATCGAACCCGCCTTCGCGGTGGCGGTCGCGAACAAGGGCTACCCTGCCCCGCGGATTAGCGAGCGCGGCTTCGCTACCTTGCTTCGCACGATCCTCGGCCAGCAGGTCAGCGTCGCCTCCGCGCAATCGGTCTGGAACAAGCTCGACGCGCTCGTCGGCGGTGCCGCGGACCCCGCCAACATCGCCGCCGCCAGCGACGAGACGCTGCGCAGCGCGGGGCTGTCGCGGCAGAAACTCGGCTATGCCCGCAGCCTCGCCGACGAGGTGACGAGCGGCCGGCTCGACCTGACGAACCTGCCCGCCGACGACGAGGAGGCGATCGCCGCGCTCGTCCGGGTCAAGGGGATCGGCCGCTGGTCCGCCGAGATCTACCTGCTGTTCGCCGAGGGCCGCACCGACATCTGGCCCGCGGGCGATCTCGCGGTCCAGATCGAGATCGGCCGCATCCTCGGCCACGACGCCCGCCCGAGCGAGAAGATGACTCGCGAACTCGCCGAAGCCTGGCGCCCGCACCGCGGCGCGGCAGCGATCTTCCTCTGGCACCATTACCAGGCGGACATGAAGGTGATCTGACCGCGACCGCTTAAGCGTGGCCATGCCCGCGAGACCCCACTCGCCCCTCCCGTCATCCTGACGAAAGTCAGGATCCAGAGCCAAGCAGGCCGGCGCCCGTAACCCTGGATCCTGACTTTCGTCAGGATGACGGAAGCAAGAAAAGCGGTGCGCCGCCCGCCCGATATCCGCCTACCAACCGAACCGCTTGTCCCCCTCGCGCGCATCCGGCAAAGCACCCGCGATGCCGCCGCCCAGTTCCGCCCTCGCCCATTCGCTGTCCGACAGCTATCGCACCGTCGCAATCCCCGAAGGCGCGCCCTTCTGGCGGCGGCTGTTCGCGTTCGTCGGGCCGGGCTATCTCGTCGCGGTCGGCTATATGGATCCGGGCAACTGGGCGACCGACATCGCCGGCGGCTCGGCGTTTGGCTACACCCTCCTGTCGGTCGTATTGCTGTCCAACCTGATGGCGATGGTGCTCCAGGCGCTGTCCGCACGGCTCGGCATCGTCGCCGGGCTCGACCTCGCCCAGGCCTGCCGCGCGCATTATTCGAAGCGCGTTTCGGTCGTGCTCTGGTTCCTGTGCGAGATCGCGATCATCGCCTGCGATCTGGCCGAAGTGCTCGGCACCGCGATCGCGCTCAAACTGCTGTTCGGCCTGCCGCTGGTCTGGGGTGTCGTGCTCACCGCGCTCGACGTGTTCCTGATCCTCGCGCTGCAACGCTTTGGCTTCCGCAAGCTCGAGGCGTTCATCGTCGCGCTGCTGGTGATCATCGCCGGCTGCTTCATCTTCGAGCTGTTCCTCGCGCGGCCCGACATGGCGGGCGTGCTCGGCGGGCTGGTGCCGACGACCGAGATCGTCACCAACCCGGCGATGCTCTATATCGCGATCGGCATCCTCGGCGCGACGGTGATGCCGCACAACCTCTATCTCCACTCGTCGATCGTCCAGACGCGCGCGTTCGCGGCGACCGAGGCGGGCAAGCGCGACGCGGTGACGATGGCGACGATCGATGGCACGATCGCGCTCGGCCTCGCCTTCTTCATCAACGCCGCGATCCTGATCCTCGCGGCCGCCACCTTTCACGTCGCGGGGCGCACCGACGTCGCCGATATCGACCAGGCGCATGCGCTGCTCGCGCCGATGCTCGGCATGGGGGCTGCGAGCGTCGTGTTCGCAGTCGCGCTGCTCGCCTCGGGGCAGAATTCGACCGTGACGGGCACGCTCGCCGGCCAGATCGTGATGGAGGGATTCCTTGATCTGCGCATGCCCGTCTGGGCACGGCGGCTCGTCACGCGGCTGCTCGCGATCGTTCCCGCGGTATTCGTCGTCGGCGCCGCGGGCGATGCGGGCGCGACGCGGCTGCTGGTGCTGAGCCAGGTCGTGCTGAGCCTCCAGCTCCCCTTCGCGGTCGTGCCGCTCGTCAAGTTCACCGGCGACGCGCGAATCATGGGATCGCTGGTCAGCCCGGTCTGGCTGAAAGCGCTCGCCTGGGTCATCGCCGCGGTCATTATCGGCCTCAACGCGACGCTGCTGATCGGCATGCTCTGAGATAAACTGACATGGATCAGGGGATGTACGGCTAACTGGCCGATCGCGTCCCGCGACCTCGCAAGTCCGCGTGACAAAGGTGTCCGCGCGGCTAGGATCACCGGTGACGACAACGAGATCCGGAATTCGCGTGACCGCAAACCCCGCCCTGCAGCGCTCCGTCCAGACGCTGGCCGATTCGATCCTCGACACGCTCGTCCACCGGATCGGCAAGGATGCGCAGGCCGCGCTTCCGCACGACTGGCTCGCGGCGACGATCCTGACGGTGCGCAACGACATCGTCGAACGCTGGATGGCATCGACCAAGGCGGCGCATGCGGCGGGCGCCAAGCGCGTCTATTATCTCAGCCTCGAATTCCTGATCGGCCGGCTGCTGCGCGATGCGGTGACCAACCTGCAACGCAGCGGCGAGGTATCGCGGGCGCTCGCGCTGCACGGCGTCGATCTTGCCGCGCTCGAGGAGATCGAGCCCGACGCAGCACTCGGCAATGGCGGCCTCGGGCGGCTGGCGGCGTGCTTCATGGAGAGCATGGCGAGCCTCGCGCTCCCTGCTTACGGCTATGGCATCCGCTATGTGAACGGCATGTTCCGCCAGCGGATCGACGATGGCTGGCAGGTCGAGATGCCCGAAAGCTGGCTCGCGCACGGCAATCCCTGGGAGTTCGAACGCCGCGAGAGCGCCTATTTCATCGGCTTCGGCGGCGAAGTCATCGCGACCGACAGCGGTCAGGTTCACTGGAGTCCCGCCGAGGCGGTCGAGGCGATGGCGGTCGACACCCCCGTCGTCGGCTGGCGCGGCGAACACGTCAACACGCTGCGACTGTGGACCGCGCGCGCGTTCGATCCGATCAAGCTCGACCGGTTCAACGCGGGCGACTTTTCTGGTGCGCTTGCGGACCAGCTCCGCGCCGAGACGCTCACGCGCGTGCTCTATCCCAATGATTCGACCGCCGCGGGGCAGGAGTTGCGGCTGCGGCAGGAGTATTTCTTCTCGTCCGCCTCGATCCAGGACATCGTCCGCCGCCACATCCAGTATTTCGGCGACATCCGCACGCTGCCCGACAAGGCTGCGATCCAGCTGAACGACACGCACCCCGCGGTGTCGGTCGCCGAGCTGATGCGGCTGCTGATCGATCATCACGAATTCGCGTTCGACGAGGCGTGGAAGATCACGCGCGCGACCTTCGGCTACACCAACCACACGCTGCTGCCCGAGGCGCTGGAGAGCTGGCCGCTGCCGCTGTTCGAGCGCCTGCTGCCGCGCCACATGCAGATCGTCTACGCGATCAACGCAAGGCTGCTGCGCGAGGCACGCGGGGTCACAGGGATAGACGACCGCGCGATCGCCGCGATCAGCCTGATCGACGAGGGTGGCGAGCGGCGCGTGCGGATGGCGAACCTCGCCTTTGCCGGATCGCACAGCGTCAATGGCGTCGCAGCACTCCATACGCAGCTGATGAAGAAGACGGTCTTCGCGGATCTCCACCGCCTCTATCCGACGCGGATCAACAACAAGACCAACGGGATCACCCCGCGCCGCTGGCTTCAACAGTGCAACCCGGGCCTCACCACGCTGATCCGCGACGCGATCGGCGACGGCTTCCTCGATGATGCCGAACGGCTGATCGATCTCGATGTTTTTGCCGACGATCCCGCGTTCAGGGAGCGGTTTTGGGCGGTGAAGCGTTCGAACAAGGTGGCATTGGCAAATCATATCAAGGACAGCATGGGGCTGCGCATAGACCCCGACGCGCTGTTCGACGTGCAGATCAAGCGCATTCACGAATATAAGCGCCAGTTGCTCAACATCATCGAGACGGTCGCGCTGTACGACCAGATCCGCAGCCATCCCGAACGCGACTGGACGCCCCGCGTGAAGCTGTTCGCGGGTAAGGCGGCGTCGAGCTATCACAATGCGAAACTCGTCATCAAACTGGCGAACGACGTCGCGCGGCGGATCAATTCTGATCCGTCGGTGGGCGGACTGCTCAAGGTAGCATTCCTGCCCAACTATAATGTGTCGCTCGCGGAGCAGATCATCCCCGCCGCCGATCTCAGCGAACAGATCTCGACCGCCGGGCTCGAGGCGTCGGGCACCGGCAACATGAAGTTCGCAATGAACGGCGCGCTGACCATCGGCACGCTCGACGGCGCGAATATCGAGATCAAGGACCGGGTCGGCGACGACAACATCTTCATCTTCGGGATGACCGCGGACGAGGTCGAAGCGAAGCGCGCATCGGGCTATGATCCGCGCAGCGTGATCGACGGGTCGAAAGAGCTCTGCCAGGCGGTCTCGGCGATCGCCTCGGGCGTGTTCTCGCCCGATGATCGTCAGCGCTACGCCGGGCTGATGGGCGGGCTGTACGAGGGCGACTGGTTCATGCTCGCCGCTGATTTCGACAGCTATGCCACCGCGCAGCGCAGCGTCGACACGCGCTGGAACGATCGCGACGCGTGGGTCGCCTCGACCGTGCGCAACGTCGCGCGCGTGGGCTGGTTCTCGTCGGACCGGACGATCCGTGAATATGCCCGCGATATCTGGACGGTAATGTGAAGCCACCCGAAGGCGCCATCGTTGCCCTGCTGGAGGGGCGTCACGACGATCCCTTCTCGCTGCTCGGCGTGCATGCCGGCCCTGGCGGCACGTTCGCGCGCGCGTGGCTGCCGGGTGCGACGACCGCTGAGGCGCATGCGCTCGACGGCAAGACGCTCGGCACGCTCCCCCGGATCGACGATCGCGGCCTGTTCGAAGGGCCGATCGACGGCGATCCGCAGCCGGTGAAATATCACGCCGAGGGCGGCGGCACGGACTGGTGGGTGACCGACCCGTACAGCTTCGGCCCGGTGCTCGGCCCGATCGACGACCTGCTGATGGCGGAGGGCAATCACCACCGCCTCCATGACAAGTTGGGCGCGCACCTGATCGAGCACGAAGGCGCGCCGGGCGTGCATTTCGCGCTCTGGGCCCCCAATGCGCAGCGCGTCTCGGTGGTCGGCGACTTCAACGACTGGGACGGCCGCCGCCACGCGATGCGCAGGCGCGGCGACGTCGGCGTCTGGGAGATCTTCATCCCCGACATCGCCGAATATCGCGCGTATAAATACGAGATCGTCGGTCCCGATGGCCGGCTCCAGCCGCTGAAGGCCGATCCCTTCGCCTTTGCCAGCGAACTGCGTCCCGCGACCGCGTCGATCACCCGCACGCTCGCGCACGAATGGGCGGATACGAGCCACCGCAAACACTGGGCCTCGGTCGATCCACGCCGCGTGCCGATCAGCATCTACGAGGTGCATGCAGGATCATGGGACCGCGATGCCGAGGGCTGGTTCCTGACCTGGGATGCGCTCGCCGACCGGTTGATCCCGTACGTGGTCGAGATGGGCTTCACGCACATCGAGTTCATGCCGATCAGCGAACATCCCTATGATCCGAGCTGGGGCTATCAGACCACCGGGCTCTATGCGCCGTCCGCGCGGTTCGGCGATGTCGAGGGGTTCGCGCGGTTCGTCGACGGCGCGCATCTGGCGGGGATCGGCGTGCTGCTCGACTGGGTTCCTGCGCACTTCCCGACCGACGCGTTCGGGCTCGCGCATTTCGACGGTACCGCGCTCTACGAACATGAGGATCCGCGGCTCGGCTTCCACCCCGACTGGAACACCGCGATCTACAATTTCGGGCGGCGCGAGGTGTCGTCCTTCCTCGTCAACAACGCGCTGTTCTGGGCTGAGCGCTATCATATCGACGGGCTTCGCGTCGATGCGGTCGCGTCAATGCTGTACCGCGATTATTCGCGCGAGGCGGGCGAATGGATTCCCAACGACACCGGCGGGCGCGAGAACTGGGAGGCGGTCGCGTTCCTGCGGGACATGAACCGCGCGGTGTATGGCCAGCACCCCGGCATCTTCACGATCGCCGAGGAATCGACCTCCTGGCCGGGTGTCTCCGTCCCCGTCGGCGACGACGGCAAGAGTGGTGGCCTGGGCTTCGGGTTCAAGTGGAACATGGGCTTCATGCATGACACGCTCCAGTACATGGCGCGCGATCCGCTGCACCGGAAGCACCATCACGGCGAGATCAATTTCGGACTCGTCTATGCGTTCAGCGAGAATTTCGTCCTGCCGCTCAGCCATGACGAGGTCGTGCATGGCAAGGGCTCGCTGCTGACCAAGATGCCCGGCGACGACTGGCAGCAATTCGCGAACCTGCGTGCCTATTATGCGTTCATGTGGGGCTATCCGGGCAAGAAGCTGCTCTTCATGGGGCAGGAATTCGCGCAGCGCCGCGAATGGTCCGAAGGTCGCGCGCTCGACTGGTGCCTGCGCAACAGCCGCAGCCATGAGGGCATCCGCAACCTCGTCCGCGACCTCAACACGGTCTATCGCGACAAGCCCGCGCTCCACGCGCGCGACTGCGAAGCCGACGGCTTCGAGTGGCTGATCGCCGACGATGCCGCCAATTCGGTCTTCGCCTGGCTGCGCAAGGCACCCGGCGCGAAGCCCGTTGCCGTCATCGCCAACATGACGCCGATCGCGCGCGCGCCTTACCGCATCCCGCTGCCACTCGACGGCCGCTGGTGCGAGATCATCAACAGCGACGCGCATGAATATTGGGGCAGCGGGCTTGGCAATCTCGGCGGCGTGGTCGCGGAGGACGGCGCGGCGTGGGTCACCTTGCCCCCGCTCGCGACGATCATGCTCGAGTTTGAGGGCTGAGACGGAACAAGCCGCGGGTAACGGGGCGTTATACGGCGGACGATTAGGGAGAGACGGACATGGTTGAACGGCGGGGACAGCCACTGGCGCGCGACGCAATGGCGTATGTGCTGGCCGGTGGTCGCGGCAGTCGGTTGATGGAACTGACCGATACCCGCGCAAAACCCGCGGTGTATTTCGGCGGCAAGGCGCGGATCATCGATTTCGCGCTGTCGAATGCGATCAACTCGGGCATCCGCCGGATCGGCGTCGCGACTCAGTACAAGGCGCATTCGCTGATCCGCCATCTTCAGAGCGGCTGGAACTTCCTGCGCTCCGAACGCAATGAGAGCTTCGACATCCTGCCCGCGTCGCAGCGGATCAGCGAGTTCCAATGGTATGAGGGCACCGCCGACGCGGTCTACCAGAATATCGACATCATCGAGAGCCACGCGCCCGAATACATGGTCATCCTGGCCGGCGATCACATCTACAAGATGGATTACGAGCTGATCCTGCAACAGCATTGCGAGACCGGTGCGGACGTCACGATCGCCTGCCTCGAAGTGCCGCGCATGGAGGCGGTCGGCTTCGGCGTGATGGCAGTCGACGAGCATGACAATGTCACCGCGTTCGTCGAGAAGCCGGCCGATCCGCCCGCGATCCCGGGCAATCCGGACATCGCGCTGGCGTCGATGGGGATCTACGTCTTCCACACCAAGCTGCTGTTCGACGAACTGCGCCGCGATGCGGAGACGCCGGGATCCGCACGCGATTTCGGCAAGGACATCATCCCCTACCTCGTCAAGCACGGCAAGGCGGTCGCACATCGCTTCTCCGACAGCTGCGTCCGCTCGGGCAGCGAGGTCGAGGCCTATTGGCGCGACGTCGGCACGGTCGACGCCTATTGGGAGGCCAATATCGACCTCACCGACGTGGTGCCCAAGCTCGACCTCTATGACCGCAGCTGGCCGCTCTGGACCTATTCGGAGGTCACCCCGCCCGCCAAGTTCGTCCATGCCGACGACGGACGCCGCGGCGAAGCGGTGTCGAGCCTGGTTTCGGGCGACTGCATCATCTCGGGATCGTCGATCCACCGCAGCCTGATCTTCACGGGCACGCGTGCGCACAGCTATTCGATGCTCGATCAGGCGGTGATCCTGCCGCATTGCGAGATCGGCCGCGGCGCGCGCCTGTCGAAGGTCGTGGTCGATCGCGGCGTCGTCATTCCCGACGGCCTCGTCGTCGGCGAGGATGCCGAACTCGACGCGCAGCGTTTCCGCCGTACCGACAGCGGCGTGGTGCTCGTAACCAAATCCATGATCGACCGGCTGATCGCGTGAGGGTGTATACGACGCTTTCTCGATCAGGACAGGGGCCCGGCTGATGCGTGTTCTCTCGGTAGCGTCAGAAGCCTATCCGTTGATCAAGACCGGTGGCCTTGCGGATGTCGTCGGCGCGCTGCCGGCGGCGCTCGCGCATCACGGCGTGGCGATGACGACCTTCCTTCCCGGCTATCCCGCGCTCGCCGCGGTCATGCGGACGGCAAAGGTCGCCCACCGCTACACCGACCTGCTCGGCGTCGAGGCGCGGATCCTCGCGGCTAGCATCGGCGACCACCCGCTGCTGATCCTCGACGCGCCCGGCCTGTTCGCGCGAGGCGGCGGTCCGTATGGCGACACGACCGGCGCCGACTGGGTCGACAACTGGCTGCGCTTTGCCGCGTTCAGCCGGGCCGCCGCCGACCTCGCCTCGGGCGTTGTCGATGGCCAGCATTTCGACATCCTCCATGCGCATGACTGGCAGGCAGCGATGGCGCCCGCCTATCTGCGCTACGCCCCCGGGCCGGGTGCGCCGGCAAAGACGATCGTCACGATCCACAACATCGCCTTCCAGGGCCGCTATGGCGCGGAGATCTTCGCCGACCTCGCGCTGCCCGACGCGGCGTTCGCGCTCGACGGGATCGAATATTATGGCGGCGTCGGTTTCCTGAAGGCCGGGCTCGAGGCTGCTGATGCGATCACCACGGTCAGCCCGACCTATGCCGCCGAGATCCGTCGCGGCGAATTCGGCATGGGCCTCGAAGGGCTGATCAACGTCCGTGCCGATCGGCTGACGGGCATCGTCAACGGCATCGATCCCGCGGTCTGGAACCCCGCCACCGATGCCGCGCTGCCGTCGCGCTACACCGCGCGCACGCTCACCCGCCGCCGCATCAACAAGCGCGCGGTCGAGACGCTGTACGGCCTCGACACCGGCGACGGCCCGATCTTCACCGTCATCAGCCGGCTCACCTGGCAAAAGGGCATGGACGTCCTCGTCGCGGCGATCGACGAGCTGGTGGCGCTCGGCGGCCGGCTCGCACTGCTCGGGTCGGGCGATAGCGGGCTGGAACACGCCTTTCTCGCCGCCGCCGAGCGGCATCCCGGCCGGGTCGGCGTTCGCATCGGCTATGACGAGCCGGTCTCTCATCTGCTTCAGGCGGGTGCCGATGCGATCCTGATCCCGTCGCGCTTCGAACCCTGCGGCCTGACTCAGCTTTACGGGCTGGCCTATGGCTGCATCCCCGTCGTCGCGCGCACCGGCGGGCTGGCCGACACGGTGATCGACGCGAACGAGGCGGCGGTCGCCGCGGGCGTCGCAACCGGTATCCAGCATGACGGCATCACGCCCGACGCGCTCAGCCATGCGCTGCGCCGAACGATCGCGCTCTATGCACGCCCCGATCGCTGGGCCATGTTGCAGCGCAATGCGATGCGCGCGGACTTCTCGTGGGACGAGAGTGGCCGGCGTTATGCGACCCTGTATTCGAGCCTTGTGGAGCCTACATGATCCGTACCGTTACTAGCACGCCTTATACCGACCAGAAGCCGGGCACATCGGGTCTGCGCAAGAAGGTGAAGGTCTTCCAGCAGGCCAATTATGCTGAAAACTTCGTCCAGTCGGTGTTCGACGTGGTCGAGGACAAGGCCGGCGCGACGTTGGTGATTGGTGGCGACGGCCGCTTTCTCAACCGCGAGGTGATCCAGGTCGCAATCCGCATGGCCGCCGCGAACGGCTTTGGCCGCGTGATCGTCGGGCGTGGCGGCATCCTGTCGACGCCCGCCGCCAGCCACATGATCCGCAAACGTGGCGCGATCGGCGGGCTGGTTCTGTCCGCCAGCCACAATCCCGGCGGTCCCAACGAGGATTTCGGGATCAAGTACAACATCGCCAATGGCGGTCCCGCGCCTGAATCGATCACCGACGCGATCAACGCACGGACGCTCGAGATCGACCGCTGGCTGACCGTCGACGCGGCCGACATCGATCTCGACCAGGACGGTGAGGTCATGGTCGGCGACATGCCCGTCGAGGTCGTCGATCCGGTCGAGGACTATGCTGCGCTGATGGAGACGCTGTTCGACTTCGACGCGATCCGCGCCGCCAGGCTGACGATGGCGTTCGACGCGATGAGCGCGGTCACCGGGCCTTATGCGACAGAGATCCTCGAACGCCGGCTGGGCTTTGCCGCGGGCACGGTGCGCAACGGCACCCCACTGCCCGATTTCGGCGGGCATCATCCCGACCCCAATCTCGTCCACGCGCATGAGCTGTACGAGACGATGATGGCGCCCGACGCCCCCGATTTCGGTGCGGCATCGGATGGCGATGGCGACCGCAATCTGATCATCGGCCGCCACCGCTTCGTGACCCCGTCGGACAGCCTCGCGATGCTGGCGGCAAACGCGCACCTCGCCCCGGGTTATGCCGGTGGCCTCAAGGGCATTGCCCGCTCGATGCCGACCAGCGCGGCTGCCGACCGCGTTGCCGAGGCTCTGGGCATTCCTGCGTACGAGACGCCGACCGGCTGGAAGTTCTTCGGCAATCTGCTCGATGCCGGCATGGCGACGATCTGCGGCGAGGAAAGCGCCGGGACCGGGTCCGATCATGTCCGCGAGAAGGACGGGCTCTGGGCGGTGCTCCTGTGGCTCAACATCCTCGCGGTCCGCGGCGAGAGCGTCGATGCCATCGCGCGCGATCACTGGGCGAAGTTCGGCCGCAACTATTACGCGCGCCACGATTATGAGGGCATCGAGACGCCGCGCGCCGACGCGCTGATGGCCGCGTTGCGCGCCAGCCTCGCGACCCTGCCCGGCAAGCAGTTCGGCGACCTCACCGTCGAGACCGCGGACGAGTTCGCCTATACCGACCCGACCGACGGCTCGATCAGCCGCAACCAGGGCGTCCGCATCCTGTTCGCAGGCGGCAGCCGCGTCGTGTTCCGTCTCTCGGGCACCGGCACCACCGGCGCGACGCTGCGCGTCTATCTCGAACGCTATGAGCCCGTCGGCGGTGATCTCGACCGCGAAACCGGCGACATGCTGGCGAGCATCGTCGCGGCGGCCGAATCGATCGCGGGGATCGCGCAGCATACCGGCCGCAGCGCACCCGACGTCGTCACCTGATCGCGTCACCCCGCGGCAGGCGGGCCGGGGTTCAAACCCCGGCCATAGTCTTCTAGGCTGGGCGTCATGACCCTTCGCCGTCGCCGCAGCGCGCTCTACATGCCCGCCTCTAACCCCCGCGCCATCGCCAAGGCCCGCAGTCTGGCCTGCGACGTCGTGATCCTCGACCTCGAGGATGCGGTGGCGCCCGACGAGAAGGCGACGGCGCGCGACCGTGTCGTAGCCGAGGTCGGCACGGGGGGTTTCGGCACGCGCGAACTGGTGGTGCGGATCAACGCGCTCGATACCCCATGGGGCGCCGACGACATCACCGCCCTGCGCGGTCTCTGCGTCGATGCGGTGCTCGTGCCCAAGATCTCCGGCGGTGTCGATCTTGCCGCCGTCCGCGGAGCATTGGGTACGGACGGGCCGCCGATCTGGGCGATGATCGAGACTTGTGGCGGCGTGCTCGAACTACCGGCGATCGCTCGTGCGGCCGCGGGATCGCGGCTCACCGCGCTGATTGCCGGCACCAACGACCTCGCCAAGGAGCTGCGCTGCCGCCCGGGCGTCGATCGAACGCCACTCATTCCCGCGCTGATGGCGATCGTGACGGCCGCACGCGCGGCCGGGCTGGTGGCGCTGGACGGCGTCTGCAACGCGCTCGACGATCCGGCGCGCCTCGCGGTGGAAGCCGAACAGGGCGCAGGCCTGGGCTATGACGGCAAGACGCTCATCCATCCGGCGCAGATCGCGGCGGCAAATATCGCGTTCGGCCCCACCCCCGACCAGCTTGCCTGGGCTCGGACAATAGTCGACGCGTTCGCGGACGGCGCCACGGCTGACAAGGGCGCGATCCGCCTGAACGGTGAGATGGTCGAACGACTCCACCTCGCCGAAGCGGAGGCGATGCTCGCGCAGGCGGATCAGCCCGAAGGCTGACCCGGGCTCAGCGCGGGCGGCCGACCCAGTCCGCGACCTGCTGTGCGACGCTATTGGCCGCGGTGTTGATCCCCGCCGCCGCGGACGGTGCATCGATCGCCGCGACCGGGACACGCGCCTCGAAGCGACGCTTCTCGACCGACTGCATCCCTGCCCGCGTCAGTGAGGCATCGAACGTCACGACCGCCTCGCGCGTCGTCGCGTCGAGCCCGAAATTGCGAAGTTCCCCGCCCAGCATTGCACTTGGATCGCCGACCGCCTGGACCGTCGACAGCACGACCATCCCGGTGCGCGCGGCGACCGTGTCGGACATCAGTCGCGCGAACAGCCGCGCGGGCGGCTCGGCCCATTGCGCGTCCTTCACATAGGCGATTGAAGTCGCGGTCGCCTGCACCGGCACGCGCGCGGTCGCCAGCGCCTGCGGCACCGTCGGCACCTGCAGCGTGATCGACTTCGACGTCGCCGAATTCTGGTTCTGCCCGACCGCGACCGCGGACTGCGTCGTCAGCGTCAGCAGGGTCGGCGGCGGGGCGGCACCAAAGCTGATGCAGGCGCTGAGCGGCAAGGCCGCGAGGAGGATGAACAGCGGTGTCTTCATGGCGGTCATCACTTACCCTTATAGTCCGGAAGCTTCTGCTGCCCGACGAGCGAGCCTGCCCCCTGCTGGTCGACACGTTCGGCAACCGAGGACAGCGCCGCGGCGGTGGTGCGCAGATCGTGGACGAGGCGGTTGGCTTCGGGAATGGTCGTCTTCGAGAAGGCCTGTAGCCCGGGCCGCGCATCGCCGATCGCCGCGTTCAGCGTTTCGGCGCTGGTCTGTGCCGACTGGATCGCCTTGTTCAGATTGGCCATCGCCGGTTTCACGTCTTCGGACAGCACCCCGTTGGTGGTCTGCGCGAGCACGCCGAACTGCTGTGCGGCATCGCCCGCCTGCTGGATCGCAACCCGCGTCTGTGCCAGCGTCGCGGCGATTTCCGGCCCGCGATCGGCCAGCGCATCGGTCAGGCGATTGGTGTTCTCGAGGATCCCGGCGATCGACGCCTGGTTGCGATCGGTCAGCAGCCCGGTCAGCCGCTCGGTCAGCGTCGACAGACGCTCGAGCAGCTGCGGTGCCGAATTGAGGATCGCGCCAAGGCCACCCTGCTTGGTCGGGATGACCGGCACGCCATACGGGCATGGCTGGCCGTTCGAATCGGGGCAGCCGACCGCGGGCGCACCCTTGCGCGCGCCATCGAGCGACACCTGGCTGACGCCGGTGAACCCGACGCCAGAGATCGACGCGGTCGTCCCCTGGAGCACGGGCGTCTCCTCGTTCACGCTGATGCGGACGCGGACGAACTGCGGGTCGTTCTTCCACAGCGAGATCGACTTCACCTGTCCCGACGGCACACCTGAAAAGGTAACGGCGGACCCGCGCGCCAGACCATCGACCGACTGGCGGAAGAAGATGTCATATTCCTTCTCTTCCGTGCCGCCGAGCCGCGCGATCCACACGGTGAACAATGCGAGCATCGCCAGCAGGATCAGCACGACGGCGCCGACAAGGACATGGTTCGAACGGGTTTCCATCAGAGCGTCCTTGCTTCTTTCTCGGCATATGTCGCGTCGGCGTCGTCCGGCGCGGACTGCTTGGACTGGACTTCGGTCGGGTGGGCATCGGCGACCGCGTCGGCGCTGCGATGCGCCTCCTTGGTCGCCACCGCGGCGCGGCCGCGCGGCCCCTTGAAATATTCCTCGATCCACGGATGGTCGAGCGCGAGCAGTTCGTCGATCGTGCCGACCGCGATCACCTTCTTGTCGGCGAGCACCGCGACACGGTCGCAGATCGCGTAGAGCGTATCGAGGTCGTGCGTGATCAGGAAGACGGTCAGGCCCAGCGTCTTCTGCAACGACTGCGTCAGCGAATCGAACGCCGCCGCGCCGATCGGGTCGAGCCCGGCGGTCGGTTCGTCGAGGAACAGCAGCTCGGGGTCGAGCGCGAGCGCGCGGGCGAGCCCGGCGCGCTTCTTCATGCCGCCCGACAGTTCGGCGGGAAACTTGTTCGCGGCATCCGCGGGCAGGCCGGTCATCACGACCTTGTACGCCGCGATCTCGGCGAGCAGCGCGGGCGGCAGGTCGGGATAGAATTCGCGCAGCGGCACTTCGACATTTTCGGCGACGGTCAGCGTCGAGAACAGCGCACCGCCCTGGAACAGCACACCCCAGCGCTTGCGGATCTCGGTCGCCTCGGTCTCCTCGCGGCCGATATTCGATTCGCCGAACACCGTGATCGCGCCTTCGGCGGGCGTCTGCAGGCCGATGATCGAGCGCATCAGCACCGACTTGCCGGTCCCCGACCCGCCGACCACGCCGAGAATCTCGCCACGCCGGACGTCGAGGTCGAGGCCGTCATGCACGACCGAATCGCCGAACTCGTTCCTCAGCCCCTTTACGGAGATGATGCTGTCGTCAGTCTTGCGGGCCATTAGTCCCAGCCGATCCAGGTGAAGAATACCGCGAAGAACGCGTCGAGCACGATGACGAGGAAGATGCCCTGCACCACCGCCGAGGTCGTGCGCAGCCCGACCTGTTCGGCGTCAGCCTCGACCTGCATGCCCTGGAAACAGCCCGCGACCGCGATGATCGCCCCGAACACCGGGGCCTTGATCAGCGCGATGTACAGATCGGTGATCGGCACGACCTCACGGATCCGGGCGATGAAGGTGACGGGCGGGATGCCGAGCTGGATCCAGCAGAGCAGCCCACCGCCGATGATCGCGATCAGCGACGCATAGAAGGCGAGCAACGGCATCATCACGATCGCCGCCAGCACGCGCGGCAGGACCAGCGCCTCCATCGGCGACACCCCGATCGTCCGCATCGCGTCGATCTCTTCGGTCAGCTTCATCGTGCCGAGCTGCGCGGCAAAGGCGGAGCCCGACCGGCCCGCGACCATGATCGCGGTCATCAGCACGCCGAGTTCGCGCAGCGTCAGACGCCCGACCAAGTTGATCGTGAACACCTCTGCGCCGAACTGGCGGAGCTGGACCGCGCCCTGCTGCGCGATGACGACGCCGATCAGGAAGCTCATCAGCCCGACGATGCCGAGTGCGGCGATGCCGACGACCTCGAACCGCTGAACGACCGCGTTGAAACGGAAACGCTTGGGGTGGCGAATGACGCTGCCGAAGGCGATCGTCGTCGCGCCCAGAAAGGCGAGCAGGCCGAGCATCGTCCGGCCGGTCAGCACGACCGCGTCGCCGATCTCGCCCAGCACGCGCTTTACCGAACCAACCGGCTTGCCGCGTGCCGCCAGCGGCTGGTCGGAGGCGACGACCTGATCGAACAGATTCTGGCCGTCGGCATCGAGCCCGTCGATCGTCGCGTCGTTGCGTGCGGCGAAGCGGTGAACGATCCAGGCGCCGATCGTGTCGATCCGGTCGACCTGGCTCAGATCGACCCGCTTGATCGACGCAGCATCGACCGCCTCGAGCCGATCGGGAAGATTTCCGATGTTGGCGAGCGACAGATCGCCGGTGAAGCGAAGCGTACCCGTGTCGGCACCGTCCTGCTGAAAATCGGCCATCGCGCTCATCGGCGGCACCTTTGCGGCAAACGGACTGGATCGGCAAGACGAATGCTGTGTAAGCCGGCCCAATGACCCAGCTTCTCGCCATCTACGACATGGACAAGACGATCACGCACGCGCCGACCTGGACGCCGTTCCTGATCCACACCACGCGGACCGGCGGCGCGCCGTGGCGACTCGCGCTGGTGCCGGTCGCGGCGCTCGCGGCGGCGGGGTATCTCGCCAAGCTGATGAGCCGGGGCCGCCTGAAGCACATCATGCAGCGGATGATGCTCGGCAAGACGCTGACCCCGGAGCAGGAGCGTCGTGCCGCCGAGGCGTTCGCCGACCGCGTGATGCGCGACGGCGTCTTCGCCGCCGCGCTCCGCCAGATCGAGGCGGATCGCGCGGCGGGATACAGGCTGGTGATGGCGACCGCCTCCTACCGCTTCTATGTCGAGTCGATCGCCGAGCGGCTCGGCTTCGATGCGGTGATCGGTACCGAGAGCCTGCGCGACGCGAACGGCCATCTGCTCGCCGGCATCGACGGCGAGAATTGCTACGGCCCCGCCAAGCTCGCGATGATCGAGCGCTGGATGGCGCGTGAGGGGATCGCGCGGCACGATGCGCATGTCCGCTTCTATTCGGACCATGTCTCCGATGCGCCGACCTTTGCCTGGGCCGACGAGCCGTTCGCGGTCAACGCGCATGGCCCGCTCCGCCTTCTGGCAAAGGCAAAGGGCTGGCCAATGCCCGACTGGGAGCGATAACCGGGGCGACTAGAGGATCCGGTCGACGGTGTGGATCACCAGGCCGACGAGGCCGCCCACGATCGTGCCATTGACGCGGATATATTGCAGGTCGCGACCCACCGCATTCTCCAGCCGGCTGGTGATCGTCTCCGCATCCCAGCCGCGCACCGTCTCCGACACGAGCCGGACGATCCCGTCGCCATAATCCGCCGCGATGCCGACGACCGCGCGGCGGACGAACCGGTTGATCGTATGCGACAGGCGCGGATCGTGGAGCAGTGTCTCGCCGAGCTGGCGCAGCACGTCGCCCAGCTTGCCCGCCATCGCCCGCTCGGGATCGCGCGCGATCGCCAGCAGCGCGCCGCGCGCCTGCTCCCACAGACCGTCGAGCCAGCGCTGCATCGCGGGGTTGTCGAGCAGGTCGTTCTTCATCGCCTCGACCCGCTCGCGCATGCGGCGGTCATATTGGAGGTCCCAGGCCAGCCGCTCGAGCGCCTCCTCTGCCTTCAGCCGCAACGGGTGCTGCGGATCCTCCGCCATCTCGGCAAGCAGGCGGTCGAACCCGTTGATCAGCTTGTCCGCGACCGTGGTGTCGAGCCCCGTCCAGCGCAGGATCGAACCCGACTTCTCATGCACCATCGCCCGGACGAGATGGTCGTTCGCGGCCAGCGTGACCGATGCCCAGCGGATCGCCGCCTCGAGCAACGGGGCGTGACGACGTTCGGCGATCGCCGCCTTGAGCAACTGGCCGAGGATCGGCGATATCTCGGTCTGGCGCAGCTTGGCGCGGATGCCGGCCTTCACCATACCGCCGAGCCGCGCGGGGTCGAGGCCTTCGAGAATCTGCGCGACCAGCTTCGACGCGCCTGACCGGAACCGCCCCCCTGCCCCTTCGGGCGGATCGGTCAGCCAGTGTGCGATCGCGCCCGCGACGTCGAGCCGACGCATCCGGCGCGAGATGACCGAGGGCAGCAGGAAGTTGTCGCGCAGGAATATTGCGAGCGTGTCGCCGATCCGGTCCTTGTTCCGCGGGATGATCGCGGTGTGCGGGATCGGCAGCCCGAGCGGATGGCGGAACAGCGCGGTGACTGCAAACCAGTCCGCCAGCCCGCCGACCATCGCTGCCTCGGCAAAGGCCCGGACGAAGCCGATCGCAGGATGCCGGTCGACCAGCGCGCGGCTGACCAGGAACACGACCGCCATCAGCACCAGCAACCCAGTCGCGACGATCCGCATGCGAATGAGAGCCGGGTTGGTCGCTTCCTTGGCCAGGCGCACGCGGGAATTCGATGTCATGTCCGAAACAATCCCCGAGCGCAGGGATAGTTCACCCGTGAGGTGTCACGCCGGCGATCATTCCGCCGGCTGTGTCCCGCCATCGCCGTCGCGAAAGCCGATCTTGGGCGATGCCGGCCCGAGCGCAGGTGCGTTGGGGCCGGCGATCCCGACCACTTCCGCGCCGTCGTCGCCGGGCCGGAAGGTGAGCAGACGACGACCCAGTCGTGGCCCCGCCCAGCGCTCGATCCCGACCGCGATGCTGAACGTCGCCGGCACGATCAGCAGTGTCAGCACGGTCGACATCACCAGACCGCCGATCACGGTGATGCCCATCGGCGCGCGGAACGATCCGTCGCCGCCGATCGACAGCGCGGTCGGCACCATGCCCGCGACCATCGCTACCGTGGTCATGACGATCGGCTGCGCGCGCTTGTGCCCGGCATCGACGATCGCCGTCCAGATATCGACGCCCTTGCCCATCTCCTCGAGCGCAAAATCGATCAGCAGGATCGAGTTCTTCGCGACGATCCCGAGCAGCATCAGCAGCCCGATATAGACCGGCATCGAGATCGGATGACCCGTCACCCACAAGGCGAGCAGCCCGCCGAGCGGCGCGAGGATCAGCGACCCCATGTTGACGAACGGCGGCAACAGACGGCGGTAGAGCAGCACCAGCACCGCGAAGACGAGCAGCACGCCGGCCACCACCGCGACGATGAAGTTGCTGATCATCTCGGCCTGCCACTTGGCCTGGCCAAGGACGAGTTCGCTCACCCCGATCGGCAGCGCGTTCATCGTCGGCAGCGCATGGATCTGCTTCTGCGCATCGCCGCTGATCACGCCAGGCGCGAGATCCGCGCCGATCGACAGCTGGCGCTGCTGGTTGACGCGGTCGATCTTGGTCGGCCCCGAGCCCAGCCCGATATCCGCGACGAGGCTGAGCGGCACCGATCCGCCCGTCGCGGTGGCGACCGGCAGGTTCTGGATCGTCGCGAGGCTCGTCCGCGCATTCTGGTCGAGCGCGACGCGGATCGGGATCTGGCGATCGCTGAGCGAGAAGCGTGCGCTGTTCTGGTCGATATCGCCCAGCGTCGCGATGCGGATCGCACTCGACAGGCCCTGCGTCGTCACGCCGAGATTGGCGGCGAGATCGAGCCGCGGTCGGATGACGATTTCAGGACGCTGCAGGTTGCCAGCGACGCGCGGTGCGACGAGCGAGGGCAGTTTCGCCATCTCGGTCACGATCTTCTGCGCGGTCGCGTCGAGCTTGACCGGGTCGTCGCCGCCCAGCGTGATCGTCACGTCGCGATTGCTGCCGCCCCAGCCGAACTGCGACCGGAACGACACACGCGCATCGGGGATCGCCGCGAGCTGCGGTGCGAGACTCCGCTCGAACGCGGTGCTCTTCATCGAGCGATCGTCCTTGAGCGTCGCGGTGACGCGGCCATTGCCGACCGCGGTGCGGGCATAGACCGATGCGACATCGGGTTGCGCCTGGAGGATGCTCGCGACCCGGGTCACGACCGCCTGAGTCTGCGCCAGCGTCGTGCCGGGGACCATGTCGATCGTCGCGGTGCTGGTGTCGCTGTCGCGCGGCGGCTGGAAGGTCGAGGGCAGGACGAAGAACATCGCGATCGTGATCGCGGTCGCCGCCGCACCCGCGACGACCGGCAACCAGCGGTGCCGCAGCGTGAAGCGCAGCGACGCCATGTACCAGTCCATCAGCTTGCCTTCGCCGTGGCTGGCGGTGCCGTGCGCCTTCAGGAAATAGGCCGCGATCATCGGCGTGATCAGACGCGCGACCGCGAGACTCATCAGCACCGAGGCGACCACGGTCAGACCGAAATTCTTGAAGAACTGGCCCGAGATACCCGGCATCAGCCCGACGGGCAGGAACACCGCGACGATCGACATCGTCGTCGCGAGCACCGCCAGCCCGATCTCGTCGGCGGCGTCGATCGACGCCTGATAGGCGGATTTTCCCATCCGCATGTGCCGGACGATGTTCTCGATCTCGACGATCGCGTCGTCGACCAGCACGCCCGCGACCAGGCTGAGCGCGAGCAGCGTCATCTGGTTCAGCGTGAAGCCGAGCAGGTCCATGAACCAGAAGGCGGGAATCGCCGACAGCGGAATGGCGAGCGCGGAGATGATCGTCGCGCGCCAGTCGCGCAGGAACAGGAACACCACGATCACCGCGAGCACCGCGCCCTCGATCATCGCATCGATTGCGCTGTGATATTGCTCCTCGGTATATTTCACGCTGTTCGAGCGCAGTACGAAATGCACTGCCGGGTTGCGCTTCTCCAGCGCCTCCAGCTTCTTGACCGCATCGTTGAACACGGTGACGTCGGACGCGCCCTTGGCACGCTGGAAGTCGAAGCTGATGACCTGGCGACCGTTGATCGCCGCCGCGGTCCGCTGTTCGGCATAAAGGTCGCGGACCTGCGCGATGTCCGCCAGCCGCACGGTCCGCCCGCCGACCGAAATCTGCGTCTGGCCAAGGTCATAGGCGTTCTTGGCATTGCCGAGCACGCGGACCGACTGTTCGGATCCAGCGATCTCCGCGCGGCCGCCCGCCGCGTTCAGATTGACCTGACGCAGCTGCGCGTTGACCTGGCTCGCGGTCAGCCCCTGGCTCTGCAGCTTGACGGGATCGAGGATCACGCGAATCTCGCGGCTCACCCCGCCATTGCGGTTGACCGCGGCAAGCCCCGATACCGACAGCAGCTCCTTGGCCACGGTATTGTCGATGTACCAGCTGAGCTGTTCGACCGTCATGTCGCTGGCGATCGCGGAATAGCTCGCGATATCCTCATCGGTGGTGTTGGCGCGGAACACCTGCGGCTCGAGGATACCTTCGGGCAGGTCGCCGCGGATCTGCGCGATCGCGTCGCGAACGTCGTTGACCGCGCGGTCGATCGGCGTGCCGATATTGAGCTGGATGACCGTCTGCGACGTGCCTTCGGTGACCGTCGAGCTGATCTGGTCGATGCCCTGCAGCGTCCGCACCGCCGCCTCGACCCGCTGCGTGACCTGGGTTTCCAGTTCGGTGGGCGCCGCGCCCGGCTGGCTGATGACGACGATCGCGATCGGGAAGTCGATATCCGGATCGTTGTTCACGTCCATCCGCATGAAGCTGACGATTCCCGCCAGCGTCAGCGCGAGGAACAGCACGATCGGCGGTACCGGGTTGCGGATCGCCCAAGCCGAGATGTTGCGGAAACCCATGGTGCGTCAGCCCCGTTTGATACTGGTGGGTGTCGTCGTCGCGCTGGTCGTCGCCTTGGTCACAGGCTTGACCTTCTGCCCCGGTGCGAGGAACCCGCCGGCCGACTGGACGACGCGTTCGTTGCCCTGCAGCCCGCCTGCGATCGTCACCGCACTGTCGGAAACCTGACCGATCTTCACGTCGCGGCGCACCACCTTGTCGTCGGGACCGACAACATACACGAAACTGCCCTTGTCGTCGCTCTGCAACGCCGAGTCGGGAAGCTGCGGCGCGACCGTCGCGCCACCGACGATCGACGCCGCGGCGAACCCGCCCGGGCGCAGCGCCGGATCATAGGCGAGCGCGATTCGCGCGACGCCCTGGCGCGTCTGCGGGTCGATCACCGGCGACACCTGCCAGACCTCTCCCTTATACCCCTTGGCCGAACCGACCGGCGTGACGGTCGCGCGCGCCCCCACCGGCAAGCCGAGCAGATCGCTTTCGGCCAGCGCTGCGCGCATTTCCATCTGTCCGCCCATCGCCATGCGGAACAGCACGCCGGTCCCCGAGCTGACGATCTGCCCGGGCTCGACGCCGCGGGTCAGCACGAGGCCGGCGGCCGGTGCACGGATGTCGAGTCGCCCGTTGCGCGCGCGGGCCTCGCCGAGCGACGCCTGCGCCACCTTCACGCGCGCCGCCGCCGCATCACGCGTCGCCGCCTTGCGCTGGAGATCCGCCTTCGAGATGAACCCACGATCGACCAGCTGCTGCGCGCGGTCGAGCTCCGCCTGCGCGATCGTCTCGTCCGACCGCGCCACGGTTACGGATGCCGACAGCGATGCCGCGGTCTCGGTCTGGACCGAGCGATCGACCGTCGCGAGCACCTGCCCCGCCGCGACCCACTGGCCAGGCTCGACCAGCACGCGCGTGATCATGCCGCCCTCGCCCGCGACGCCGACGGGCATTTCGCGCCGCGCGGCCAGCGTACCGGTCGCGGCGATCACCCGGTCGACGGTCTGGCGGCCGGGCACGATGACGGTGACGCTCGGGATCTGCTCGGTCGGTGCGCCG
Organism: Sphingomonas sp. CFBP 13714; assembly: GCF_014842205.1. Classification (NCBI taxonomy): domain Bacteria; kingdom Pseudomonadati; phylum Pseudomonadota; class Alphaproteobacteria; order Sphingomonadales; family Sphingomonadaceae; genus Sphingomonas; species Sphingomonas sp. CFBP 13714. The sequence continues at coordinate 826,563 of NZ_JACYVG010000001.1, read as the reverse complement.
GGCGCCGCTGCATCCTTCTTGCCCGATCCGAACGCGAACCAGGCGATGGCCAGCGCCACGAGGATGACGACCACCGCGATGATGATGTTGCGACGGGTATGCGACGGCGGCGTCTGATCCGTCAGCACCTGCTGCGGCTCGCCGCCGATCGTCCTGGCTTCGTAGTTCATGCGCGCGCTATCCCCGTCCCGACCCGAATCCGCCGGACCACTCGCCAGCTGTATTATATAAATAGATCACCGTGCTCAAGCCCCCCGGCACGCCGCGCAGCCAAATGTCAGACATGACCAGGATCGCACCTGTCTGCAAGCTGCACGCGATGTTCAGCCTGCGTTGACCCGGCTTCGATCAATCGCGAAAGCAGGCTGACTTACAGGGAGACACGATATGACCAGGTTCACCATGATCGCGACGCTGGCGGCGGTTCCGCTCGCCGCCGCGATCCCCGCCGCCGCTTCTGCACAGGCGCAGGCGTCGACGGTCGAACCGATGGTCCCCGCGACCGGGACCGTGCTCGACGTCAGCGCCGAGGGCCGCACCACGCGCGTGCCCGATGTCGCGACGATCCGTGCGGGTGTCGTCTCGCAGGCGACGACCGCCGCGGCCGCGCTGGCGGACAATGCGCAGCGGATGAATCGCGTCCTCGCGGCATTGAAGAAGGCCGGGGTCGCGCCGCGCGACATCGCCACCGCGACGGTCGGGCTCGCGCCGCAATATCGCTATGCCGACAACCAGCCGCCGGCGGTCACCGGCTATCAGGCGACCAACAGCGTCTCGATCCGCTTCCGCGACGTGGCGAAGTCGGGCGCGATCCTCGATGCGCTGGTCGCCGAGGGCGCGAACCAGATCGACGGGCCCAATCTGTCGATCGACCAGCCTGATGCGGCGCTGGACGAGGCCCGGGCCGACGCGGTCAAGCGTGCGCGCGCCCGCGCCGAGATCTATGCGCGGTCGGCCGGCATGCGCGTCTCGCGGATCGTCTCGATCACCGAGAATGGCGAGAATGCCGGTAACCCGAACCCGCCGGTGTTCATGGCGCGCGCCGCGATGGCCAAGGACAGCACGCAGATCGTCGCGGGCGAGAAGGACGTCACCGTCTCGGTCTCGGTCCGCTTCCTGCTGAACTGAGCGCACAGAAAAAGGGCCGCCCGGTCGCCCGGACGGCCCTTTTTTCAACGCTGTGTAGCGACCGCTCTTAGCGGACGCTGCCGCGGCGCACGAGGTTGACGATCGCGAGCAGCACGATCGCGCCAAGCAGCGACACGATGAAGGAGGTCAGCGTCAGCGGTGCGCTGTTGATCGAGCCACCCGACAGGATCAGGCCGCCGATGAAGGCGCCGACGATGCCGACGATGATGTTTAGGAAGATGCCCTGCTGCGCGTCGGTGCGCATGATCATGCTGGCAATCCAGCCGATGACGCCGCCGATGATCAGCCAAAGAATGATACCCATTTTACTTTCCCTCCGTTGTTCCCGTAGCCGGGCGATGGCGGAAAGACGTGCGAGCACGGACGTTTGTTCCGCCCGCGTTTTGATTATGTAGGCTGATTCGGGTCAGTATTTTTGCTGCCTTTCGTACAGCGACTTATAGTGCTGGATCCGCGTCACGCGCAGGCCCGGCATCCCCGACCGGTCGATCGCGCGCTGCCATCCGGCAAATTCCTCGACCGTCAGTCCATAGCGGTCGCAGACCTCGTCGACCGACAACAGACCGCCATTGACCGCGGCGACGACCTCGGCCTTGCGGCGTACGACCCACCGCGTCGTGCTGGGCGGCGGCAGCGAATCCAGCGTCAATTGCTCGCCAAGCGGTCCGATGACCTTGGCAGGGCGGAACTTCTGGTTCTCGATCATTTACAACCTCTGATCGGGGCGGGGGCCCCCTCTCGATACGTGGCTACGACCCGTAGCCAAGGGAGTTGAAGAATGGCTGAAACGCCGCGGTAAACGCCGCGGTCATTCCTGTTTCCATCGCGTCAAGGCATCCGCCATTGGCCCGTTGAACGCCCCGTGGACGGGGGCGAACAGCTTGGGATCGATCGCACCCCGCGAAAACCCGGCCTGAACCGCCGCGGTCGGGCTCGCCGCCTGACGCGCGGCGATCCCGACGATCAACACCGCCAGGTCACCGGGCAGAACGGTCAGCTCGGCCTCTCGATCGAAACGGGGGAAGCTCAGATCCAACGCGACACTCGCAAAACACCAACTAGAGGTTCCGTCTAAACGCCGGGGAATGAAAACGAGGTAAAGTTCGGGACAAAGAGTTGTCGCGCCTGTCGCTTTTTTTGCAACGCCTCGTCGCAGAGCCTATGGTGTACCGATGGAACAGGCGGATTTTCAGCTCGGCGGGGCGACACCAGGGTCGGGGTCGCTGGCCGGTCGACGGATCGTCGTCGCGATGTCGGGCGGGGTCGACAGCTCGGTCGTCGCGGCGCTCGCGCATGCCACCGGCGCGGAGACGATCGGCGTGACGTTGCAGCTCTACGACCACGGCGAGGCGGTCGGCCGCGCGGGCTCGTGCTGCGCGGGCCGCGACATTCGCGACGCGCGCGCGGTCTGCGACCGGCTCGGCATCGCGCATTACGTCTTCGATCATGAATCGAGCTTTCGCGAACAGGTCGTCGACACCTTTGCCGACGCTTATCTCGCGGGGCGCACGCCGATTCCTTGCGTCCAGTGCAACATGGGGCCCAAGTTCACCGACCTGCTGAAGCTCGCGCGCGATCTCGGCGCGGACTGCCTGGCGACCGGCCATTATGTCCGCCGCGTCGAGGGTGCACGCGGCGCCGAACTCCACCGCGGCGCGGATCCTGCCCGCGACCAGAGCTATTTCCTGTTCGCGACGACGCAGGCGCAGCTCGACTATCTGCGCTTCCCGCTCGGCGGCCTGCCCAAGGCGCGCGTGCGCGAGATCGCGGCCGAACTCGGCCTCGGCGTCGCGGCCAAGCCCGACAGCCAGGATATCTGCTTCGTCCCCGACGGCGATTATGCCGGACTGGTCAAGAAGCTGCGCCCGGAGGCGGATACCGCAGGCGATATCGTCGATATCGGCGGCATGAAGCTCGGCGAGCATCGCGGGCTGATCCACTTCACCGTCGGCCAGCGTCGCGGACTGGAGATCGGCGGCAGCCCCGAGCCGCTTTACGTCGTGCGCGTCGAGCCCGACACTAGGCGCGTCGTGGTCGGCCCGCGTCGTGCGCTCGCGGTTTCGGCGGCGCAGCTGAGCGACATCAACTGGCTCGGCGACGATTTCACCGGGCCGCTCACCGCCAAGGTGCGCTCGATGGCCAAGCCCGTCCCGGCCCGCCTGATCGGCGACCGCGTCGTGTTCGACGCACCCGAATATGGCGTCGCACCGGGACAGGCGACCGTCCTCTATGCCGGCGACCGCGTGCTCGGCGGCGGCTGGATCGCGTCGACCGAGGCGGCACTCGCCGCCGCCTGACGCGTTGGGCGTGGCATGGATATCGACGACCTGCGCCGCCAGATGGAAGCCGCCGCCGCGGCGATGGACTTCGAGACCGCGGGGCGGCTGCGCGACCAGATCAGCCTGCTCCGCGGCGGCGGCACCGTCGCCGACACCGCGGGGCTCACCCGCCAGCAACCCGGCGCGATGGGTCTGGGCACCAGCCAGCAGCGCCTGACCCCGCCGCCCGGCTGGGTGAAACCCAAGAAGCCTGACCCGATGACCAAGGGCCGCAAGCGCTAGCCGCCACGCCGCTCCTCTTCCGTCATCCTGACGAAAGTCAGGATCCAGGGTAACGAAGCAAGACGATCCTGGCTCTGGATCCTGACTTTCGTCAGGATGACGTAGAGTTAGACCGTGATCACGGCAGCAGGAACGTGCCCTCGATCACCGTCACGCATGCACCGCCAAGCACCACCCGGTCGCCTTCGAGCCGGCAGGTCAGCCGCCCCCCGCGCGCGCTCGCTTGGAACGCGGTGAAACTGTCCCCCAGCATCTGCGCCCAGTACGGTACCATCACCGCATGCGCCGACCCCGTCACCGGGTCCTCGTTGATTGCATAATAAGGCGTGAAGACGCGGCTGACGATCGCGGTCGCGGACCCCTTCGCCGCGACGATCGCGACGATCGGAAACTTCGCCAGCGCGACGAAATCGGGTTTCAGGTTGCGGACGATCGCCTCGTCCTCGACGATCACCAGCGCATAGCCCTTGTCGTGCCACAAGGTCTCGACCGGCGAATCGATCGTCAGTGCCGCGACGATCTCCGGCATCGCCTTTGGCGCGGGCGCCCAGGCGGGCAGCTCGAGCGTGTATCCGCCATCCGCGCAGGCGACCTCGAGGATCCCGGCCTGCCGCGTCGCGAACCGGACCCGGTCGCGCGCACTATCCGACGACAGCACGAAATGCCCGCTCGCCAGCGTCGCATGCCCGCACAGCGCGACCTCTGCGCCCGGCGTGAACCAGCGCAGGTCGAAATCGACGCCCTCTTCGGCCGAGGGGACGATGAACGCGGTCTCGCTGAGGTTGTTCTCCTGCGCGATATCCAGCAGCACAGCATCGTCGAGCCACGCCGACAACGGCATCACCGCCGCCGGATTGCCCGCAAAGGCCGTGTCGGCGAACGCATCGATCTGCGCGAACGGTATTCTCATGCTGCTGGCCCTCTGCCCGTTGTCGATCGCCGCAGGTTAAACCCGCTTGCCAAACCAATGCGGCGTCACGTCCGCCTCGACCAGCGGATTGTCGGTATCGACATGCCCCTCGGGATCGAGGTGGATCAGCACCTCGACCTTCGGAAACGCGGTGCGAAGGTTGCGCTCGACCGCCTCGACGATGTCGTGGGCATGCGCGACGGTCAGGTCGCGCGCGACCTCCATGTGGAACTGCGCAAAATCATGGCTGCCCGACCGGCGGGTGCGGAAGTCATGGATGCCGCGGATGCCGGGCTGACGCGCCGCCACGTCGAGGAACTGTGCACGCAGATCCTCGGGCCATTCCTTGTCCATCAACTGGTCGATCGCGTTCGACGATGCCGAGAACGCACCCCAGGCGAGCCACAGCGCGATGACGATGCCGAAGATCGGATCCGCCCCGCTCCACCCCAGATACTGGTCGAGCACCAGCGCGACGATCACCGACCCGTTGAGCAGCACGTCCGACTGGTAATGGACATTGTCCGCAAGGATCGCGACCGATCCGGTCTGGCGGATGATCCGGCGCTGATAGGCGAGCAGGAAGACCGTCGCGACGATCGCGACGACCGACACGCCGATGCCGAAATCGGCGCCCGTGGTGGGCTGAGGATCGTTGAACGCGAGGATCGCGCGCCAGGCGATGCCCGCCGCCGACGCGGTGATCAACATGACCTGGAACAGCGCGGCGAGCGCCTCCGCCTTGCCGTGGCCGAAGCGGTGGTCGTGATCGGCGGGCGTCGCCGCGAGCCGCACGCCGTACAGCGTGACGAGGCTCGCGAGCAGGTCGAGCGCGGTATCGGCCAGCGAGCCGAGCATCGCCACCGATCCGGTCGTCCACGCCGCAAAACCCTTCAGCAGCAGCAGGAAACACGCCATCGCGACGCTGGCGAGCGCCGCGCGCGTCGCCAGCGGGATCACCCTGCGGCGTTCGTCCTGGGTCATGGGAACAGCAATCCTTCGGTCCAGCCTTCACCGTCGCGCACGAACAGTCGCCGCTCATGTAGGCGGTGTTCGCGGTCCTGCCACAGCTCGATGCGATCGGGCGCGATCCGGTACCCGCCCCAATGCGGCGGCCGCGGCACGTCGCCACCCTCGAACCGCGCCTGCGCCTCGGCAAAACGGCGTTCGAACGTGTCGCGCGTGTCGAGCGGGCGCGATTGTTCCGACGCCCATGCCCCGAGTTGCGAATCACGGCCGCGCGTCGCGAAATAGGCGTCCGATTCCGCATCGCTCACAAGGCTGACGCGCCCCTCGATCCGGACCTGCCGGCGCAGCGACTTCCAGTGGAAGAGCAACGCCGCATGCGCGTTCGCGGTCAGCTCGCCCGCCTTGCGGCTCTCGCGGTTGGTGTAGATGACGAAACCATCGGGGCCATGCCCTTTCAGCAGCACCATCCGCACCGACGGACGTCCCTGTGCATCCGCAGTGGCGAGGGCTACAGCGTTGGAGTCGTTGATTTCTGTTTGCCTGGCCTCGGCGTACCAGGCCTCGAACAGCGTGATCGGGTTATCGGACATGGCAGCGCCATAGCGAAACTTGGCGGGCCGGGAAACAGCGCACGGCACGGCGCTCACGGAACGACTCGCCACGCCGACGATTGAACCGGTTTCGCAACGAAGGAAACCGCACCGTGGCAGCGCGCGCCTATTGGCAGGGACAGATCCGGCTCGCGCTGGTCTCGATCCCGGTCGAAATCTACTCCGCCACCAAATCGGGTGCGGCCGTCTCGTTCAAGCAGATCCACGAACCCTCGGGCCAGCCGATCCATTACGACAAGGTCGTCACCGGTGTCGGCCCGGTCGACGCGGACGAGATCATGAAGGGCTATGAGGTCCAAAAGGGCGAATATGTCCTGCTCGACCAGGACGAGATCGACGCGGTGAAGCTCGAATCGAAGAAGACGCTCGAACTGACCCAGTTTGTCGATGCGAGCGACATCGACGTGCTCTATTATGAGAAGCCCTATTTCGTCGTCCCCGCGGACGATCTGGCGGAGGAGGCGTTCATCGTCCTGCGCGAGGCGCTGCGCCGTACGAAGAAGGTCGGGCTCGGCCAACTCGCGATGCGCGGCCGCGAATATGTCGTCAGTCTCAAGCCGTGCGGGCGCGGCCTGGTGCTCGAGACGCTGCGCTACGCGGACGAGGTGCATAAGGCGCAGGGCTATTTCCGCGACATCCCCGACGACAAGCCCTCCGAGGAGCTGCTCGAACTCGCCGAGGCGCTGATCGAGAAGCGCAGCGGCGACTTCCACCCGCAGGACTTCCACGACCGCTATGTCGACGCGCTGAAGGACCTGATCGAACGCAAGCGCAAGGCGAACGGCAAGACGATCATCGACGACAAGGACGGCGGCGAGAGCAAGGGGTCTAACGTGGTCGACCTGATGGCGGCGCTGAAGAAGTCGATGGAGAAATCGGGCGGCACGGCCGCGGCTGCGAAGAAGGCGCCCGCCAAGAAAGCCCCGGCCAAGACCGCGACCAAGACTGCGACCAAGACTGCGACCAAGACCCCGGCCAAGAAACGTGCGTAACGCCCCCTGGTGTGCCCCCGCGAAGGCGGGGACCCAGCCTGGGCTCCCGCCTTCACGGGAGACCGATGGTGGCTGACACCCCCGACCCCCTCGCGCTCTACAACGCCAAGCGGGACTTCGCGAAGACCGCCGAACCCGCCGGCACGCTGACCTCCGGCAACGGCAACAGCTTCATGATCCAGAAGCACGACGCCACCCGCCTCCACTGGGACCTGCGCCTGGAGGTCGACGGCGTCCTCAAAAGCTGGGCGGTCACCCGCGGCCCCAGCCTCGACCCGGACGAAAAGCGCCTCGCGGTCCGCACCGAGGACCATCCCCTGAGCTACGCCACGTTCGAAGGCGCGATCCCCGCGGCAGAATATGGCGGCGGCACGGTGATGCTGTGGGACCGCGGCACCTGGGCCCCGATCAAGGGGAAGTCGGCCAAGGACCTCGACAAGGGGCATCTCCATTTCGTCCTCGATGGCGAGCGGATGAAGGGCGAATGGCTGCTGATCCGCCTGAAACCCCGCGCGAAGGAAAAGCGCGAGAACTGGCTGCTCCGCAAGATCGACGACGCCGCGGCGGGCGGCACCGACACGCTGGTCGACGAAGCGCTGACGAGCGTCTCGACCGGGCGCACGATGGCGGAGATTGCCGAGGGGAAGAAGCCGGCACGCGCGAGCAAACCCGCCCCTCCCCCGTCATCTAGGCGAAAGCCGGGATCCAGAGCCAAAAGCGTCGCGGCCCATACTCTGGATCCTGGCCTTCGCCAGCATGACGGCACGCTTCCCGAATTCCGCGACCCCCAGCTCTGCACGCTCGTCGACGCCGTCCCCACCGGCACCGCGTGGCTGCACGAGGTCAAATATGACGGCTACCGCGCGCTCGTCGCGGTCGCGAACGGCGAGGCCAAGGTCTTCACTCGCACCGGCCTCGACTGGACCGACAAGTTCGCCGGAATCGCCGCCGCCGCCGCAAAACTCCCCCTGAAGTCGGCGTTGATCGACGGCGAGATCGTCGCCTTCAAGAACGGCCACCCCGATTTCTCGACGCTGAAGGACGCGATCTCCAGCGGCGGCGACATGACCTTGTTCGCGTTCGACCTGCTCGAAGTCGACGGCGAGGATCTGACCGGCCTGTCCAATCTCGACCGCAAGGCCCGCCTCGAACCGCTGATTCCGGCCGATGACGACCGCCTGCGCTATTCCGACCATGTCGTCGGCGCTGGCGAAAAATTGTTCGAGACGATGTGCCGCGAGGGCCTCGAAGGGATCGTCTCGAAACGCGCCGACGCGCCCTATCAGGGCAAGCGGACCAAGGCGTGGCTCAAGGTCAAATGCACGCACCGTCAGGAATTCGTCATCGTCGGCTGGCTCCCGTCCGACAAGAAGCGCGGCTTCAAGTCGCTGCTGCTCGGCGTCCGCGACGGCAAGACCTATCGCTATGCGGGCAAGGTCGGCACCGGCTTCGACCAGGCGCTGATGGACGAGCTCCGCGGCAAGCTCGAGGCGCTCGGCCGCAAGACGCCGACCGTCGAAGCCCCGAAAGCCGCGGTCCGCGGCGCGCACTGGGTCACGCCCGAGCTGGTCGCGGAGATCGCCTTTGCCGAAACCACCCCCGACGGCGTGCTGCGCCATTCGAGCTTCATCGGCCTGCGCGAGGACAAGGCGGCGAAGGACGTCGTCGCGGAGACCCCCGCCCCGCTCCCCGATGCCGCGCCTGACACCACGAAAAAGATCACCAACCGCGACCGCGTGATCTTCGACGAGTCCGACGTTACCAAGGGTGATCTCGCCGATTATTATACCGCGCTGTCGGGCCTCATCCTCCCCTTCGCGGGCAACCGCCCGATCAGCCTCGTCCGCTGTCCGCAAGGCCGGTCGCGCGCCTGCTTCTTCCAGAAACACGATGCCGGCAGCTTCGGCGACGCGGTCCATCAGGTACCGATCCGCGAGAAGGACGGATCGACCGAGAACTATCTCTATGTCGACGATGCCGACGGGCTGGTCGCCTGCGTCCAGATGGGGACGATCGAATTCCACGGCTGGGGATCCTCCAATCAGACGCTCGAAAAGCCCGACCGCCTCGTCTTCGATCTCGACCCCGACGAGGGGCTCGACTTCGACGATACCAAGAAGGCCGCAGAGTATCTGAAGACGCAGCTCGCCGAACTCGGCCTCGTCAGCTTCGCAATGCTGTCAGGCGGCAAGGGCGTCCATGTCGTCGTCCCGCTCACCCCCAGGGCGGAATGGCCCGCGGTCAAGGATTTCGCCGACCGTTTCGCGCGGGCGCTGGCAAGTGCCGAGCCCGACCGGTTCGTGGCATCGATGGCCAAGGCCAAGCGCAAGGGCCGGATCTTCATCGACTGGCTGCGCAACCAGCGCGGCAGCACCGCGGTGATGCCCTATTCCGCCCGCGCCCGCGCCGGCGCGCCTGTCGCCGCCCCTGTATCATGGAGCGAATTACGCGACATCGACACCGCCGCCCGCTGGGGCGTGCGCGACGCCGAAGAGCTGATCGCGCGTGCCGAGTCACGCGGGTTGAAGGGCTGGGGTGTGGCGGACCAGGTCCTGCCGGATTTCTGAAGGCGCGGCAGCCTCCCCTAACCCCCGCACTCCACCCCAGCGAAGGCCGGGGCCCAGTTGGGGGACGCCCGTGATAAAGGGTAGCAAGCCGTTACGCCCCTCCGCCCAATTGGGCCCCGGCCTCCGCCGGGGTGGAAGGCGTAGGCGAAACCCGCCCCGCAGACACGCTTTTAGGTTGCACCGCGGCGGCGAAAGGTGAAACACCCCCGCCACGCATCAAGGGCAGCAAGGCATGGAGATGGCGACGCAATCCACGCCCCCGACCGATACGGCGCAATCGAGCGCCTATGACGCGACACGCCATGCCGAGCGCTGGATCGCCGACTATTGCGCGCGCAGCACCGCCGCCGACATGCTCTGCCCCGCCGCCGACGGCAGTATCGACCCCGCCTGGACCGCGACCTTCGCCGAGCTCGCGATGGTCGCCTCGGACGATCTCGGCCATGTCCGCGAACGCGTCCAGCGTCACGCGGTCGATATCGGCACCGGCTTCCGCATCGCCGACGAACCCGACGAGCGCCCCTGGCCCGTCTCCCCCGTCCCGCTGCTGATCGAGGCGGACGCCTGGGCGCGGATCGCCGCGGGCGTGGTCCAGCGTGCGACGTTGATGGAATCGGTGATCGCCGATCTGTACGGCGAGGGAAAGCTGGTCGCGGACGGCCATATCCCCGCCGCGCTCGTCACCGGCAGCCCGTTCTTCCTGCGGCCGATGGTCGGGCTCGACCCGCCCGGCGGCCGCCACCTCGATTTCATCGCGATCGATCTCGGCCGCGGTCCGAGCGGCGAATGGCGCGTGCTCGCCGATCACCTGCGTGCTCCCGCGGGTGCGGGCTATGCGCTCGAGAACCGGCTCGCGGTCGGCCGCACGCTCGGCGGGTTGCAGGCGCGGTTGAACGTCCAGCGTCACGCGCCGTTCTTCGCCGCGTTCCGCGCGGGGCTGGCGGCGATGTGCAAGCGCACCGATCCGCGGATCGGGCTGCTCACCCCCGGCCGGTTCAACCCGAGCTATCCCGAACAGGCGCATCTCGCGCGCTATCTGGGGCTGCTGCTCGTCGAGGGCGCGGATCTCGCCGCGCTCGAGGACAAGCTCTATGTCCGCACGATCGGCGGGTTGAAGCGGATCGACGCGCTGTGGCGGCGGCTCGATCCCCGGCTGCTCGATCCGCTGGCGTTCGACACGCATTCGCAGATCGGCGTGCCCGGCCTGATCGACGCCTATGCCGCGGGCAATGTCGTGCTGTCGAACGCGCCCGGCTCCGCGGTGCTCGAGGCCCCCGCCTTCTCGGCCTTCCTGCCGCAACTCGCGCGCACGATCCTCGGCGAAGACCTGCTGCTCCCCAACATCGCGACCTGGTGGTGCGGGCAGGACGCGGCGCGGACCGCGGTCGAGGCCGATCTCGACCGGCTGCTGATCGCCCCCGCCTATCACACCCGCCCGCTCGGCTTGCCCAACGGCGCGACCGCGGGTGCCGACATCACCGGCGCCGACCGTGCCGCGCTGCTCGCCGACATGGCGCGCCGCCCGCAGGATTATGTCGGGCAGGAAATCGTTCGCCTCTCGACCATGCCCGTCGTCGTCGGCGACACGCTCGAGCCGCGCCCGTTCACGTTGCGCGTCTTTGCAGCACGCGGCGGCGACGGCGAATGGACCGTGCTGCCCGGCGGGTTCGCGCGGATCGGCGAGCATCCCGACGCACGCGCCGCGGTGATGGGCGAGGGCATCTGGTCCGCCGATGTCTGCGTCTATGGGCCCGAGCCGGTCGCACCCGTCTCGCTGCTCACCGCGCCCGATTCGCTCCACGTCCGCCGCAATCCCGGCACGCTGCCCAGCCGCGTCGCGGACAATTTCTACTGGCTCGGCCGCTATCTCGAGCGCGGCGAGGCGTTGCTGGCCGCGATCCGCGTCATGCTCGGCAATTCGATCGACGCGGACGGCGGTGCGGTGCTGTCGGCGCAGACCGTCGGCAAGCTCGTCGGGCTGATCGTTGGCAGCGGTGCCGCACCGCATCCCCCCGCACTGCGCCGCGCCGACCTGACCGCGTTCGCGCGCACCGCGATGGAGGACGAGGGCTGGCAGTCGGTCGCGACGATCAACCGCCATGCGCGTGCGATCGGCGAGGGATCGCGCGACCGGCTGTCCTCGGACATGGTCCGCCTGCTCGAGGCGCCCTTCCCCACGCATCGCGGGATGCTCGAACGCGCCGGTTCGCTCCAGCGCCGCTATGCCGCGATCGCCGGGCTGTCCGCCGAGCATATGGGACGCACCGCGGCGTGGCGGTTCCACGATCTCGGCCGCCGGATCGAGCGCGCGATGGCGATGGCCCGCGCGATCCGGCTGTTCGGCATGCCCGGCGCCTCGCCCGACGACCTGTCGGTGCTGCTCGACCTCGCCGACAGCCAGATCACCTATCGCCAGCGTTATCCCACGGGGATCGCACGCGTGCCGGTGATGGACCTGGTGGCGCTCGACCCCGGCAACCCGCGCAGCCTCGCCTTCTCCGCCGACCGCATCGCCGCGCGGCTCGCCGAGTTGCCGGTGCTGAGCGACGACGAGATGGCCGAACCGCAACAGGCACAGGCGACCGCGCTCATGGCGATCGTGATGACCGCAACCGCCGCCGAGCTGGACGCGGATACGCTGGGCGATGTCGAACGCCGGCTGGCGGGCGTGTCGGACGCGCTGGCGAGACGCTATTTCCTCCAGGGCGCAGAACCGCTCCGCACCAGCGAACTGACGCTCGCATGATCTACGACATCCGTCACGTCACCACCTTCGACTATGGCGCGAGCGTCAAGTTCGCGCGCTGCAACCTCCGGCTGAAGCCCATCGACTGGCCGGGCCAGCATCTCGACGCCTACACGCTGTCGGTGCATCCCGCGGGACGCGTCAGCCCCGCGCGCGCCGAGGCGGGGCTCGCCAACGTCACCCGGCTCGTGGTCGACAGCCCGGTCCGCCACCTGACGATCGAGAGCCGGTCGCGGATCACGGTCGACCGGCTCATCCCCGTCCCCGCCGCCGGCGACCCGACGCTCGCCGAGATCGCGGCGCTGGCGCGCGCCAGCACCGACCTGTCCGCGGCGAGCCCCGCCACCTATCTCTATCCCTCGCCGCTGATCCCGCTCGACCACGCGATCGCCGACTATTGCGCGGCCGATCTCGACCCCGCGCGCGGCGCGCTGGAGGCGGGGATCGCGCTCGCCCGCCGGATCCAGCGCGAATTCGTGTTCGATGCGGATGCGACGCTGGTCGACACTCCGCCACATGAGGCGTTCCTCCACCGCAAGGGCGTGTGCCAGGATTTCGCGCAGATCATGATCACCGGCCTGCGCGCCGCCGGCCTGCCTGCCGCCTATGCGTCTGGCTATATCCGCACCATCCCGCCCGCGGGCCAGCCGCGGCTGGTCGGCGCCGACGCGACGCATGCCTGGGTCCTGCTGTGGTGCGGGCCGGTGCATGGCTGGGTCGGGATGGATCCGACCAACGGCATCTGGATGGCCAGCGACCATATCGTCATGGCGGTCGGCCGCGACTATGCCGAGATCGCGCCGGTCGACGGCGTGGTGCTGGGCTCGGGCGCACAGAGCATGGACGTCAGCGTCGACGTCGCGCCGCTGGACGAGGCACCGGTCCGGGTCGCCGGGTAACCCGCTTCACGGTCGTCATCCCCGCGAAGGCGGGGACCCATATGCTAGAACGGTTGCGATAGTCTCGCAGGACTGCCGGTATGGGTTCCCGCCTACGCGGGAATGACAAAACGCGCGTCAGTCCTTCCCCTCATGCGGGTTCGGATAGGATCCACCGCCACTCTCGCCGCCCTTGTCCTTGGCCGGCGCATCGTTCACCCCGTCCTTCTGCTTGGCACCATCATCGCCCTCGGGCACGCCCTGCATCGGTTGCTTGTCAGCCATCATCGTCTCCTCTCGCCCGCCAAACGCACGGCACGGGAATTGCGTTGCGCCCGCGCCGGCCCCACATAGACGCGCAAGACAGAGTGGGGACCTAAGTGGCCGATCCGTACAAGACCCTGGGCGTTGCCCGCGACGCGAACGAAGCCGACATCAAGAAGGCGTATCGCAAGCTCGCCAAGGAGCTTCATCCCGATCGCAACAAGGACAATCCGAAGGCATCGGAGAAGTTCAGCCAGGTCACCAACGCGTACGACCTGCTGAACGACAAGGACAAGCGCGCGCGCTTCGATCGCGGCGAGATCGACGGCGACGGAAACCCTGCCGCGCCGTTCGGCTTCGGTGGCGGCGGTGGTGGCCGTCCGCAGCCCGGCGGCGGCTTTCGCAGCGAAGGCTATGAGAGCGGCGGCCCCGACATGAGCGACATCTTCGAGGGGCTGTTCGGCGGTGCCCAGCGCGGCGGTGGCGGTGGGTTCGCGAGCGGCTTCGGCCGGCGCCCGCAGCCCAAGGGCGAAAACGTCGCCTATCGCCTGCAGGTCCCGTTCGTCGACGCGGCGACGCTCGAGCCCCAGCGCGTCACGCTCTCCGATGGCAAGACGCTCGATCTGAAACTGCCCGCAGGCGTAGAGAGCGGCACGCAGATGAAGCTCAGCGGCAAGGGCGAGCAAGGCCCGGGCGGGGCGGGCGACGCGATCCTGACGATCGACGTCCAGCCGCACCGCTTCTTCACGCGCGACGGCGACGACGTCCGCATCGACCTGCCGATCAGCCTCGCCGAGGCAGTGCTTGGCGGCTCGATCAAGGCGCCGACGGTCGAAAAGCCGGTCATGCTGACGATCCCCAAGGGCACGACCTCGGGCAAGACGCTGCGCCTCAAGGGCAAGGGCTTTCACAAGAAAACCGGTGGCCGCGGCGATCAGCTCGTCACGCTGATGATCGACATTCCGGCCGACAACAAGGCGCTTGCCGACTTCGTCGAGGGCTGGGCGAAGAGCAATACCGGGAACCCGCGGGGGGCCATGGGCGTCTGAACGCCTTGTGAACGACAGCAATCTTACGCCCGAGGCGCGCGCCCATGATCATGGCGGCACGCGCAGGCGCCTCAATCGCGGCATGGCGAAGGTCAAGCCGGGCAGCCATGCGTTCGAGGTCGTCAAGCGTGCCGCGGTCGGCGTGTTCAACGACGGTTTCATCCACGCGGGCAACCTCGCCTATCTCGCGCTGATGACGGTCTTTCCGTTCTTCATCGTGGCGGCTGCTATCCTGTCGCTGTTCGGCCAGAGCACGGAGACGATCCGTGCGGTCGAATCCTTCCTCCATGTTCTACCCCCCAACGTCGCCGACCTGTTGCGCAAGCCGATCGCCGACGTGCTCGCCGCGCGCACCGGCTCGCTGCTGTGGCTCGGCGCGCTGGTCGGGCTGTGGACCGTCGGCAGCTTCGTCGAGACGATCCGCGACATCTTCCACCGCGCCTACGGGATCAAGGCGACCGCACCCTTCTGGAAATCACGGCTTGGCTCGTCCGCAGTGATCGTTGGCTCGGTGATCATGGCGCTGCTCTCCTTCCTGGTGCAGGGCATCCTGACCGCGGCCGAACAGTTCATCTACCGCCTCGTCCCCTTTGCGCAGGACGCCGCCGGATGGGTCGGCCTGTCGCGGTTGATCCCCGCGCTACTGATGTTCGGCGCGCTCTACATGCTCTTCTATTCCGTGACGCCGTCGCGCTATCGCTATTCGAAATGCCGCAAATGGCCCGGCGCGCTCTTCACGGCCGTCTGGTGGATCAGCGCGACCGCATTGCTGCCGATCGTCCTGTCGAGCCTGGGTGGCTATGACCTGACCTATGGCAGCCTCGCGGGCGTCGTCATCATGCTCCTGTTTTTCTACGTCATCGGTCTGGGGCTGGTATTCGGGGCCCATTTGAACGCAGCACTGGCGGAACCCCTCGAAACAGCGCTAGAGCAATCGGCTGACGAGGTAGAGGCGAAGGCGAGAACGGCGTGAACGGTTTGATGGCGGGCAAGCGTGGGTTGATCATGGGGCTGGCGAACGACAAGTCGCTGGCCTGGGGGATCGCCAAGAAGCTGTCCGAGGCCGGCGCGGAGCTCGCGTTCAGCTATCAGGGCGAGACGATGGAGAAGCGCGTCCGCCCGCTCGCCGAGCAACTGGGCGTCGCGCGGCTGTTCGACTGCGACGTCTCGGACATGGGCGCGCTCGACGCGACCTTCGCCAAGCTGGCAGAGGAATGGCCGACGATCGACTTCGTCGTCCATGCGATCGGCTTTTCGGACAAGAACGAGCTGCGCGGCCGGTTCGTCGACACGAGCCTCGACAATTTCCTGATGACGATGAACATCAGCGTCTATTCGTTCGTCGCGGTCGCGCAGCGGGCGGCGAAGATGATGAACCCGGGCGGCTCGATGCTGACGCTCAGCTATTACGGCGCCGAGAAGGTCATCCCGCACTACAACGTCATGGGCGTCGCCAAGGCCGCGCTCGAGACGAGCGTGCAGTATCTCGCGGTCGATCTCGGCCGCGACAATATCCGCGTCAACGCGATCTCGGCCGGCCCGATCAAGACGCTGGCCGCGAGCGGGATCGGCGACTTCCGCCTGATCCTGAAGTGGAACGAATTGAACTCGCCGCTCAAGCGCAACGTGACGATCGACGATGTCGGCGGTGCGGGACTGTATCTGCTCAGCGACCTGGCATCGGGCGTCACGGGCGAAACCCACCATGTCGACGCCGGCTACAACGTGATCGGCATGAAAGCCGAAGACGCCCCCGACATCGCGCTGGTGTAGGCGGAAGACGCACAGACTACCCCCTCTCCCTTTAGGGGAGAGGGAGGGGCCCGTGCGAAGCATGGGAGGGTGAGGGGATGAAACGGCCACCCGGCGTCGCAGCTCGAGACCGTCAACGTGATGCACGCAAAGCGCCCGCCGAGCCCGAACATCGCCTCTGGCAAATCCTCCGCAACCGCCAGCTGGCCGGCCTCAAATTCCGCCGCCAAGTTTGGATTGGTCCCTACATCGTCGACTTTCTTTGCGCCGAGATCGCGCTCGTCATCGAAATCGACGGCGACACGCACGCAACGCCGGATGCGCAGGCCTATGACAAACGCCGAACCGCGCTATTAGAAGCCGAAGGCTACCGGATATGCCGGTTCGGGAATGATGACGTGATGACGAATATCGATGGTGTTGCTGCGGCGATCGTCGCCCGCGCCAACGCCCCCTCACCCTCCCACCGCGTCGCGGCGGGCCCCTCCCTCTCCCCCGAGGGGAGAGGGTTTTGAGCGTCAACAGCTTCGGGCGGATGTTCCGCTTCACCACCTGGGGCGAGTCCCACGGACCCGCGCTCGGCGCGGTGGTCGACGGTTGCCCCCCCGGCATCCCCTTCACCGAAGCCGATATCCAGCCCTGGCTCGACAAGCGCCGTCCCGGCACCTCGCGCTTCACCACGCAGCGGCGCGAGCCCGATGCGGTGCGGATCCTCTCGGGCGTGTTCGACGGCCGCACGACGGGCACGCCGATCAGCCTGATGATCGAGAATGTCGACCAGCGCTCGAAGGATTATTCCGACGTCGCCAAGGCCTATCGCCCCGGCCACGCCGACTATGCCTATGACGCCAAATACGGGTTTCGCGATTATCGCGGCGGCGGCCGCTCATCCGCGCGCGAGACCGCAGCGCGCGTCGCTGCCGGCGCGGTCGCCCGGCTCGTCGTGCCCCAGGTCCGCATCCGCGCCTGGGTCGAGGCGATCGGCGGCGACGCGATCGACCCCGCCAACTTCGACCACGCGCAGATCGACCAGAACCCGTTCTTCTGCCCCGACGCCACGGCCGCGCTGCGCTGGGAAGCGCTGGTCGACGCCGCGCGCAAGGCGGGATCGTCGCTCGGCGCGGTGATCGCGTGCGAGGCGACCGGCGTCCCCGCGGGCTGGGGCGCGCCGCTCTATGCCAAGCTCGATGCCGAACTCGCCTCGGCGTGCATGAGCATCAACGCAGTCAAGGGGATCGAGATCGGCGACGGGTTCGCCGCCGCCGCGCTGTCGGGTGAGGCCAATGCCGACCCCATGCGACCGGGCGCAGAAGGCCCCGAATTCCTGGCCAATCATGCCGGCGGGATTGCCGGCGGGATCGCCACCGGCCAGCCGATCCGGCTGCGCGTCGCGTTCAAGCCGACCAGCTCGATCCTCACCCCCGTCGAGACGATCAGTCCGTCCGGCGAGGCGGCGACGATCGCTACCAAGGGCCGCCACGACCCCTGCGTGGGCATCCGCGGAGTCCCCGTGGTCGAGGCGATGGTCGCACTTGTCCTTGCCGATCAGGCGCTGCTCCACCGCGGCCAATGCGGCTGACGGGGGAACATAAGTCGAACCGGAACGCTGTGTCTCCAACACGATAGGAGAGAAACATGCGTATTCTGACCTCGATCGCAGCGGCAGCCCTGATCCTTCCGGCCGCCGCCATGGCCCAGACCACCGGCGGTACCGCAGGTGGCACTATGGGCGGCACCATGGGTGGCGGCACGATGGGCGGCGGCACGATGGGCGGCGGTACCATGGGTGGCGGTACCATGGGTGGCGGCACCACCGGCGGCGCGATGGGCGGCATGTCCACGGGACCGACGACGCAGTCGGGCACCACGGCGACCGATTCCGCGACCCAGACCCGCACCCAGCGCGGCACCCGCGCCCGTAGCCGCACGCGCGGCACGACGGGTACGACGACCGGTACGACCACGGGCCCCGATACGGTGACCGGCACCGGCACCACGACCGGCACGACCTCCGGTTCGATGTCGACCGGCAGCACCGGCCCGGGCACTATGGGTGGAACGATGGGCGGCACGGCCGCAGGTGGCACAATGGGCGGCACCATGGGCGGGACTGCAACGACCGGCGGCACCGTCGGCGGCACGCCACCACGCTGAGCCACACGGGCTGATCCCCAAAAAGAAAGGCCGGGCAATCGCCCGGCCTTTTTCGTGTCAGCGACCGTCGCCTCAGTCGGAGAACGGATCCCGTACCAGGATCGTGTCCGCCCGCTCCGGACTGGTCGAGACCAGCGCCACCGGGCAGCGGATCAGCTCCTCGATACGCCGGATATACTTGATCGCCTGCGCCGGCAGATCGGCCCAGCTGCGCGCACCGGCAGTCGTTTCCTGCCAGCCTTCCATCGTCTCGTAGATTGGCTCGACCAGCGCCTGGTCGGCGGCATGCGCCGGGAAATAATCGAGCGTCTCACCGCGCAGACGATAGCCGGTGCAGATCGACACGGTCTCGAACCCATCGAGCACGTCGATCTTGGTCAGCGCGATCCCCGTGATGCCGCCGACCGCCGCCGACTGGCGCACCAGCACCGCGTCGAACCAGCCGCAGCGACGCTTGCGCCCCGTCACCGTCCCGAACTCATGCCCGCGCACGCCCAGCCGCTCGCCGGTCTCGTTCTCGAGCTCGGTCGGGAACGGCCCCGACCCGACCCGCGTCGTGTACGCCTTGGCAATTCCGAGCACGAACCCGACCGCGCTTGGCCCCAGGCCCGAACCGCCCGCCGCAGCGCCTGCAATGGTGTTCGACGAGGTGACGAACGGATAGGTGCCGTGATCGACGTCGAGCAGCACGCCCTGCGCGCCCTCGAACAGGATCCGCTTGCCGGCCGAGCGCGCCGCGTTCAGGTCGCGCCACACGGGCTTGGCGAACGGCAGCACGAAGCCGGCAATCTCGCGCAGCTCGGCGATCAGCGCCGCACGGTCGATCGGCGGCTCGCCGAACCCGGCGCGCAGCGCGTCGTGATGCGCGGTCAGACGGTCGAGCTGCGGCCCCAGATCGTCGAGATGCGCCAGGTCGCACACGCGGATCGCACGGCGACCGACCTTGTCCTCATAGGCCGGACCGATGCCGCGGCGCGTCGTGCCGATCTTGCCCGCGCCGCTCGCATCCTCGCGCAGACCGTCGAGATCGCGGTGGAACGGCAGGATCAGCGCGCAGGTATCGGCGATGCGCAGCGTCTCGGGCGTCGCGACGACACCCTGTGCGCCGAGCCGGGCGATCTCGTCCTTGAGCGCCCAGGGATCGAGCACCACGCCGTTGCCGATGAACGACGGCGTGCCGCGGACGATGCCCGAGGGCAGCAGCGACAGCTTGTACACATTCTCGCCGACGACGAGCGTGTGGCCTGCATTGTGACCGCCCTGGAACCGCACGACCATGTCGGCACGCTCGGCGAGCCAGTCGACGATCTTGCCCTTGCCTTCGTCGCCCCATTGCGCGCCGATGACTGCTACGTTGGCCAAACTCTATCTCCTGAGAATTACCCGCAGCGCCTACAGCGCGCGGGGCGCATCCGCCACCCAAAGATGCGTGCAGACCTGCGCTTCGGGGGTATCGCCCGCGTCGAGCGCAGCGACCGTGACCCAGCCCTGCGCCCGCATCGCCGCGCCGTCGGCGGCCGGCGTACCCAGCGGCAGGAACAGGCGGCGGCGATCGACGCTGACGACCCGGTCGACCAGCGGGTCGGCGAACAGCGAGAAACCCGTCGCGGCTTCCTCGGCCCCGCTTTCATGCACCACGGTATAGGTGCCGCCACGCCCGACCTCACGCGCGCTGCCATCCGCGAACAGCGAGAAGCCGAGCCAGGTCTGATATTCGAACCCGTGCCGCTCGGTCGGGTCGAGCGTCAGGGCGACGCGGCCATCGAGCGCCGTGGCGATCCGCGTGAGCGCGTCGAGCCGCGACGCGAGCGCGCCCGTCGTATCGAACATCCGCAGCCGCTCCATCGCCGGTTCGAACGGCCCCGCCGCCTCGATCAGCGGCAGATAGGCGGGCGCGAGCGCGGCGACCGCGCCGGCATCCTTCGCGTCGAGCCGGTCGCGCAGCGTCGCGACCTGGTCGGGCGCGACCGGCAGCGGGCCCGCCGCAAGCGTCGACACCAGATCGGGGAGCGTGAAGTCGATCGACGCGCCGCGGACCTCCGCCGCACCGAGCATGTCGACCGCGACCGCGACGACCTCCTGCGCGGCGGCGACCGAATCGAGCCCGATCAGCTCGCAGCCGATCTGCCGCGTCTCGCGCGCGGGCGCGAGCTGCGACGCGCGCAGCTTTAGTACCGAGCCAGCATAGCTCAGCCGCACCGGCCGCGGATGATGCCCCATCCGCGTGGCCGCGATCCGCGCGACCTGCGCGGTGATGTCGGGCCGAATCGCGAGCGTACGCTGCGACACCGGATCGACGAACCGCACCGCATCGTGCAGCCCGCCCGCCTTCAACCGCATTTCAAGGCCGTCGGCAAATTCGGCCAGCGGCGGATCGACGCGCTCATAGCCGTGCAGGCGTGCAGCCTCGAGCACACGCGCTTCGAGCGCGGCTGCCGAATCGGCGAAGGGGGGCAGGCGGTCTCGAAAACCTTCGGGGAGCAAAGCAGTCATGCGCGTGCCTCTAACCACTTCGCCCCCCGTTCGCGAGCCTTAGAAGTTGAGACCCATCGCGGTCTTCACCCCCGGCAACGCGCGCACCTTGGTCAGCAGCTCCGGCGTCACCGCCTCGTCGACCGACAGCAGCAGCACCGCCTCGCCGCCCGCCTGGCGGCGGCCGAGATGGAAGGTGCCGATATTGACCCCCGCCTCGCCCAGCGCCGTCCCGAGACGACCGATGAACCCCGGCGCATCCTCGTTGACGACATAGAGCATCGGCCCCGCCAGATCCGCCTCGATCTTGATGCCGAGCAGTTCGACCAGACGCGGCGCCGAATCGCCGAACAGCGTGCCCGCGACCGAGCGCTCGCCATCCTCGGTCCTGACCGAGACGCGCAGCAGCGTGTGGTAATCCGCCTCGCGCTCGGTCCGCACCTCACGCACCTCGAGCCCGCGTTCGCGCGCCAGCACGGGCGCGTTGACCATGTTAACGGTGGCGGTCTGCGTCTGGAGATAGCCCGCCAGCACCGCGCTGGTGATCGGCTTGGGGTTCAGTTCGGCCGCCGCGCCCTCGGTGTGCACCGAGATCCGCGTCACCGCGCCATGCGTCAGTTGCCCGACCAGCGCACCGAGCTTTTCCGCCAGCGCCATGTACGGCTTCAGCTTGGGCGCTTCCTCCGCCGACAGCGACGGCATGTTGAGCGCGTTGGTGACGCCGCCCGACATCAGGAAATCGGCCATTTGCTCGGCGACCTGGATCGCGACATTGACCTGCGCCTCGGTCGTCGACGCGCCGAGATGCGGCGTGCTGATGAAGTTCGGCGTATTGAACAGGGGCGAGGCCTTGGCGGGCTCCTCGACGAACACGTCGAGCGCCGCGCCACCGACCTGGCCCGAATCGAGCGCCGCCTTCAGCGCAACCTCGTCGATCAGCCCGCCGCGCGCGCAGTTGATGATCCGCACGCCCTTCTTGGTCTTGGCGAGCGCCTCGGCCGAAAGTATGTTGCGCGTCTGGTCGGTCAGCGGCGTGTGCAGCGTGATGAAGTCGGCACGCGCGAGCAGCTCGTCGAGCGTGACCTTCTCGACGCCGATCTCGATCGCGCGCTCGGGGGTCAGGAACGGATCGAACGCGACGACCTTCATCTTGAGGCCACGCGCACGGTCGGCGACGATCGAGCCGATATTGCCCGCGCCGATCAGGCCGAGCGTCTTCGACGTCAGCTCGACGCCCATGAAGCGGTTCTTCTCCCACTTGCCCGCCTGGGTCGAGGCGTCGGCTTCGGGCAGCTGGCGGGCGAGCGCGAACATCAGCGCGATCGCATGCTCGGCGGTGGTGATCGAGTTGCCGAACGGCGTGTTCATCACGACCACGCCCTTGGCCGATGCGGCGGGGATGTCGACGTTATCGACGCCGATGCCCGCGCGGCCGACGACCTTCAGGTTGGTCGCATGCTCGAGGATCTCCTTGGTGACCTTGGTCGAGCTGCGGATCGCGAGGCCGTCATAGTCGCCGATCATCGCCATCAGTTCGGCGGGCGTCTTGCCGGTGATCTCGTCGACCTCGACGCCGCGCTCGCGGAAGATCTGGGCGGCGCGGGGATCCATTTTGTCGGAAATGAG
Organism: Sphingomonas sp. CFBP 13714; assembly: GCF_014842205.1. NCBI lineage: Bacteria > Pseudomonadati > Pseudomonadota > Alphaproteobacteria > Sphingomonadales > Sphingomonadaceae > Sphingomonas > Sphingomonas sp. CFBP 13714. The sequence goes on along the minus strand of NZ_JACYVG010000001.1, from coordinate 803,863 downwards.
GACTTTTGGCATGGGATTGCTCCTGGGAATGTCGGGGGAACGGAGGTGCGTGCTTGCTTAGAAAAGCCCTTCCTCTCCCAACCCCGTCACCCCGGCGGACGCCGGGGCCCATCGTTGCGGTCCGCGCCATGAGCGGATGCTCCGTATCCATGGGTCCCGGCGTGCGCCGGGATGACGGACAGGGGGTTGAGAAAGGCTAGGCTAGATCAGCCGGCTTTCGCCGTCGCGTAGGCCCAGTCGAGCCACGGCCCGAGCGCCACGATATCGGCGGTGTCGACGGTCGCACCGCACCAGATGCGCAGGCCCGGCGGCGCGTCGCGGTAGCCCGCCACGTCATACGCAGCCCCCGCCTTTTCAAGCGCCGACGCCATCGCCTTGATCATCGCCTCGTCCGCACCCTCGACCGTCAGGCAGACGCTCGTCTTTGAGCGCGTGGCCGGATCGGCGGCGAGATGGCCGAGCCAGTCGCGTTCCGCCACGATCTTATCCAACGCCGCGGCATTGGCGTCGGACCGCGCGATCAGCCCGTCCTCACCCAGCGACTTCGCCCATTCGAGGCTGAAGATCGCGTCCTCGACGGCCAGCATCGACGGCGTGTTGATCGTCTCGCCCTTGAACACGCCCTCGGCGAGCTTGCCCTTCGACACGAGGCGGAACACCTTCGGCAACGGCCAGGCAGGCGTGTAGCTCTCGAGCCGCTCGACCGCGCGCGGGCCGAGGATCAGCACGCCGTGTGCGCCCTCGCCGCCGAGCACCTTCTGCCACGAGAAGGTCGCGACATCGATCTTGGTCCAGTCGATGTCATAGGCGAACACGCCCGACGTCGCATCGGCGAACGACAGGCCTTCGCGGTCGTCGGGGATCCAATCCGCGTTGGGCACGCGCACGCCGCTGGTGGTGCCGTTCCAGGTGAACAGCACGTCGTTCGACCAGTCGACCGAGTCCAGATCGGGCAGCTGGCCGTAATCGGCGCGGATCACGGTGGGGTCGATCTTGAGCTGCTTGACCGCATCGGTCACCCAGCCCTCGCCGAAGCTTTCCCAGGCGAGCGCGGTGACGGGCTTGGCGCCCAGCATCGTCCACATCGCCATCTCGTACGCGCCGGTGTCGGAGCCGGGGACGATGCCGATGCGGTGCGTGCTCGGAAGCTTCAGCAGCTCACGCATCAGGTCGATGCTGTACTGGAGGCGGGTCTTGCCGATCTTCGAGCGATGCGAGCGCCCGAGCGAATCGGTGGCGAGCTTGTCCGCGGACCAGCCCGGAGGCTTCGCACAGGGACCGCTGGAGAAAAAGGGGCGTGCCGGCTTGGTTGCAGGCAGCACAGGCGCACCTGTGGCGGTGGCATAGGTCGTATCAGTCATGTATCTCTCCTCACAGAGAGCACGCGCGGCGTTGGGACCGCGTGGCCCGTCGCCGGCCCTAACGACGTGGCGCGGCGAGTCAACCTTGTCCGCGCATGCGCTTCCGTCGCCACGCTCCCCCCGTTCGCCCCGAGCGAAGTCGAAGGGCAGCGCCGCACACGCCCACGCCTCGACTCGCCGCAACGCCGCCCCGCAACGCGTGACAAGCCGGTGCCACGCGGGGATGATGGCCCCATGTACCGCGTTCTTTACCCTGTCCTGCTCGCGCTCGCGCCCATTCTCGCGCTTGCCGCCTGCGGCCGCGCCGATCGCCCCGCCGCGCCGCAACAGACCCGCCCCAACCTCTCGGTTCCGAGCAATCGCGAAACCGCGCAATGCCTCGCTGACCTGCGTCAGCTCCACGTCTCGTTCCAGCTCCTGCCCGACCGCGAGACCGGTCCCGGCTGCGGGCTCGCGGGCACCGTCAAGCTGGTCGATATCGGCGTCCCGGTCGCCAACCTCACCGCGGTCCGCTGCGGCGCGGCGCGCGCGCTGATCGGCTGGACGCGCAACGCGGTCGCCCCCGCCGCCTATCAGATGCTCGGCAGCGAACTCGCGCGGATCGACAGCATGGGCAGCTATGCATGCCGCAACGTCGTCGGCTCGACCCGCAACGCGAGCCGCCGCTCGGGCCATGCAGTCGCCAACGCGGTCGATATCGGCGGGTTCGTGCTGAAGGACGGACGACGGATCAGCATCCTGAACGACTGGTCGTCGCCCGACCCGCAGGTTCGCCAGTTCCTCCAGACGATCCGCGCCTCGGCCTGCAAGCGGTTCGGGACAGTGCTCAGCCCCGACTATAACGCCGCGCACCGCAATCACCTCCATCTCGAGGACGATCGCGCGAATTTCTGCCGCTAGTACACCGGTCTAGCCCTGCGCACGGCTTTCGACTAAATCCGCCGAAATGACAGATACCCGCATTCCCTCACGCGTTTTCGCGAACGCCAGCCAGGACGCTGAAACCGCCCGCGAGATCGTTTCCACGCCGCAGACCCAGCATCCGCATTACCGGCTCGCGTTCCAGGACATGGACTTCCTGCTCCGCGAAGACCTTCGCCCGGTGCGCTTCCAGCTCGAGCTGCTCAAGACCGAACTGGTGCTCGAGGAAGCGAAGATCGCCTCGACCTTCGTCTTCTACGGCTCGGCACGCATCCCCGAGCCCGCCAAGGCACAGGCGCTGCTCGAACTCGCCAGCGACGAAAAGTCGAAGAAGATCGCCGAGCGGCTGGTCGAGAAGTCGAAATATTACGACGTCGCGCGCGAACTCGCCGCCAAGGTCAGCGTCCTGCCCCGCGACGAGCGCGGCTGGCGTCAGTTCGTGGTGTGCTCGGGCGGCGGTCCGTCGATCATGGAGGCCGCCAACCGCGGCGCGACCGATGTCGGGGCCGAGTCGATCGGGCTGAACATCGTCCTCCCGCATGAGCAGGCCCCCAACCCGTACGTCACCCCGTCGCTATCGGTGCAGTTCCACTATTTCGCGCTCCGGAAAATGCACTTCCTGCTCCACGCCCGCGCGCTGGCGGCGTTCCCGGGCGGGTTCGGCACGTTCGACGAACTGTTCGAGCTGCTGACGCTGATCCAGACGGGCAAGATCCAGCCGATCCCCGTGCTGCTGTTCGGTCGTCAGTTCTGGGAGCGCGTGGTGAATTTCGACGCGCTGGTCGAGGAAGGCGTGGTCAGCGAGAAGGACCTGTCGATCTTCCGCTATGTCGAGACCGCCGACGAAGCCTGGGCCGCGGTCCAATCCTTCTACCGCGAGCGCGCTGCGGCCGAAGCCGCAGAAGCCGCAGGAGCCTGACCCTCTGCCCCCTCTCCCCTCAGGGGGGGGGGCGGGGTGAGGGGCCGCCAGGCAGCGCACACCCGAAACAGCCCCTCTCCTCACCGAGGAGAGGGAGCCGCGATTACTGCTCCGTCCGCGCACCCTTGCGTGCGGCTTCCGGATCGACCGATGGCGCACCCGAGGCGGCCGTGCCGGTGTTCGCGATATCGGCGGTATCGCCGCCGTTCTCGACCGCAGCCTCGGCGGCGTTGGCGGTCGCAGGCTGATCTCCAGCAGCGGCGGGTTCTGCACCGGCGGCAGGCGCTGCCGGCAAGGGCAGGTTCGACCCCTTCTGGTTGAGATACAGGATCACGTTCGCGCGGTCCTCGGCACTGCCCAATCCCGCAAAGGTCATCTTGGTGCCCGGCGCGAACTTGCGCGGGCTGGTCAGCCACGCGTTCATCTTGTCGAAGTCCCACTTGCCGCCGACGCCCTTCAGCGCGTCGGTGAAGGCATAGCCGCCCTTGCCCTGCGCGATCCCTTCGCCCAGCGTCGCGTACAGGTTCGGACCGATCCCGTTCGCGCCGCCCTGGTTGATCGTGTGGCACGCGGCGCACTTCTTGAAGACCTCGGCGCCCTTGGCAGCATCGGCGGTCGGCAGCAGCGACGCGATCGCCACCTCGGCAGCGCCACCGCCGGCACCCTCCTCGACGACGCCCTCGATCGCATAGCCCATCTTCTCGGGGCGCTCGCCGTGGAACAACATGCCCCCCACGATCGACAGCCCAAGCGCCGCACCACAACCTGCGAGCACCCAGCCGGCGATCGTATTGGTCCTGTCGTCCATAAAGCGCACCCACCCCTATTTGATTTAGGACAGCCATAGAAAAGCCTGACCGACACCGCAAGCAAACGCTGCGCCCCGTCTTGCGCGGGCGCCCCGCGCCCTTGATTGCATCCGGCCCGCTGGCTACGCGCCGTGGCGATGGAAAACTTCGCCGCCCCCGCCCGTCCGATCGTCGCGCGGATGACCCAAGCCGCGATGGCGGAGCCCGCGCGCGCGGTCGCGTTTCAGGGCGCGCCCGGCGCCAACAGCCATGTCGCGGCGACCGAGGCGTTTCCGGACGGCCTGCCGCTGCCCTGTTTTGATTTCGCCGATGCGATCGACGCGGTGAAGGACGGCCGCGCCGACTGTGCGATCATCCCGATCGAGAATTCGCTCCACGGCCGCGTCGCCGATATCCATTTCTTGCTGCCGGAATCGGGGCTGGTGATCACCGGCGAGCATTTCCTGCCGATCCGCCACGCGTTGATGGGGATCGGACCGCGCGATGGTATCCGCCAGGCGATGAGCCATCCCCAGGCGCTCGGCCAGTGCCGCCACTGGCTCAAGGCGCACGGGATCGAGCCGGTGAGCTACCCCGATACCGCGGGCGCCGCGGCCAAGGTCGCCGAGCTTGCCGACCCGACGATCGCCGCGCTCGCGCCGCCCGCCGCCGCCGCGCTCTACGGCCTCGATCTGCTCGCGACCGACATTGCCGATGCCGATCACAACACGACCCGCTTCGTCACGCTCGCGCGCGGCGGCAAGCCACCGGCGGCGCAGGAGCCGGCAGGCGGCGACTGGATGACGACGCTGATCTTCGAAGTCCGCAACGTCCCCGCCGCGCTCTACAAGGCGATGGGCGGCTTCGCGACCAACGGCGTCAACATGACCAAGCTGGAAAGCTACCAGCGCAACGGCAGCTTTGCCGCGACCGAATTCTACGCCGATGTCGTCGGCAAGCCCGGCGACGCCAATCTCGACCACGCACTAGAGGAACTCGGCTTCCATTCGAAATGGCTCCGCGTGCTCGGCACCTACCGCCAGGCGCGCACGCGCGGCTGAGTCACCCCTTCGCCCAGACGCTCAGCAGCGTGTGCGCGATCGCATAAGCTGGCGGCGGCAGGAACGGTCCCTCTTCCCCGCGCAGCACCGCGCGCACCATCTCGCGCGGCACCCACATCGCATCCTCCAGCTCGTTCACGTCGAGCGTGATCGCATCGTCCACGGCCTCCGCGACGCACGCGATCATCAGCGAGGAGGGGAAGGGCCAGGGCTGGCTCGCGACATAGCGGACACGGCCGACGCGCACGCCCGATTCCTCGGCGATCTCGCGCGCGACCGCCTCCTCGATTGACTCGCCGGGCTCGAGAAACCCCGCCAGCGCTGAATAGCGCCCCGGCGGCCACCCCTTGCCGCGGCCGAGCAGCGCGCGCCCGTCATGCTCGGCGATCATGATGACGACGGGATCGACGCGCGGGAAATGCTCGGTCGCGCAATTGGGGCATTTGCGCGCCCAGCCTGCGCGGAACATCGCGGTCGCGGTCCCGCACTTCGCACAGAAGCGGTGCCGGACATGCCAGTCGAGCACGCTGCGCGCCGCGGCATAGGTCGCCGCCTCGCCCGGCGCGAGGCTGCCCAGCACCGCCATCAGCGCGGGCGAGCGCATCGCCGGGGCGTTGTCGACCCCCATGCCCGCCAGCAACGCGGTGAAATGCGGCCGCCCGCTCTCGTCGAGGCCCAGCAGGATCGGCTCGGCATCGTCGGGCAGGTCCGCCATCGACGTCCATTCGAGCCGCCCCTCACCCGTCACGGCGGGCAACAGACCGTCGAGCGCGAGCAGCCGCGCCCGCCAGTCGCCCTGCGCCGCCGCCAGCGCGTCCGCATCGTGCCGCAGCGCATCGGCACGATCGAGCGTCCCGCCGGTAAAACCCGGTGCGACATCGGGCATGAGATCCGCGGTCAAGTTCATCGGCGCGCGCCCCCCGCGGATCCGCTTCGCGCGACATCGGCGACCAGCGCGCCGACCACCTCTTTCCGCAACGGCCATTTCTCGCCGGGGAAATAATTGACCATCACCGTGCTCCGGACATGACGGACCGGGTCGACCCAGGCAAACGTCCCCGCCGCGCCGCCCCAGCCATAGGTGCCCTTCGACGCGCCGCCCGGCACGTCGGCGAGATACACCGACCCGCCCGCGCCGAACCCCATTGCGTTACCTACAGTCGCCGCACCGGTCCCGGTGCCGATCCCGCCGAACGACACCCCCTTGGGCATCAGGTTCGACATGCCGAGCGCGACCGTCTCGGGCTTCATCACCCGCACGCCGCCCAGCGTCCCGCCATTCTGCAGCATGTGCAGGAACCGGTCATAATCGCGCGCCGACATCACCAGCCCCGCGCCGCCATAGGGAAAGCTCGGCCGCTCCGCGAACACCGACGTCGCCGCGGGGTCGAGCGGGGTACGGTTGTCGCCGACGAACGCATAGTTGGTCGCCAGCCGCTTCACCTGATCCTGCGGCACCATGAAGAAGGTCGAAGTCATCTTGAGCGGCGCGAACATCCGCGTCTGCAGGAACCGCTCGAACGACATCCCGCTCGCCACCTCGATCACCCGGCCCATCACGTCGAGCCCGATCGAATAGCTCCATTTGGTACCCGGCTCGGCGACCAGCGGCAGCGTCGCTGCACGGTTCGCGAAATCCTCGAGCGAGGTCGGGCGGACCTTGGCCATCTGCGTTTCCATCTGCGCATTGACCGACATCGGCAGCACGCCGCGCTGCTCATATTCCTTGAGCAGCGGTCCCTTCACATTGATGCTGTAGCCGAGCCCCGCGGTGTGCGTCAGCAGCATGCGGATCGTGATCGGCGTCGTCGCGGGCCGCGTCGCCAGCGACGTGTCCGGGCTGGTCGCGACCGTCATCGTCTTGAATGCGGGGATGTATTTGCTCAGCGGATCGTCGAGGTTCAGCTGACCGTCCTCGACCAGCATCATCGCCGCCATACCGGTGATCGGCTTGGTCATCGAATAGACCCGCCACAGCGAATCGGCGTTGGCGAACGGCCGCCCCGGCTCGTCGCCGATTTTGCCGCTCGCCAGGAACAGGGTCGGCCGGTCGCCCAGCCCGAACGCGCCGACGATACCGGGCATCTTGTTGTCGCGGACATAGCCGTCGAACAGCCGTTCGAGGCTCGGCAAGGCGGCGCGTGCGGGATCGCCCGCGCGTTCGGTGACGGCGATAGGGCCGGGCGCGGCCTGTCGCTGCGCCTGCCCCAAGGCTGCGGTCGTTGCCAGTGCGGCAATCACGCCGGTCGAAATCCAGTGTGCACGCGTCATGCAGGCCTCCCTATCGCGCCCGTATAGCCTGGGCGGCCTTGGCGAAAACGGTCGGCAGCCCGGCGGTATCCAGGGTCTCGACGGGCCACCATTCGCCGGGTTGATGCGCCTCCACCCGCGCCACCGCAAGACCGAGTTCGAGGTCGAAATGCGTGAAGCCATGCGTGACGCGGTCGTCGAGCATCTGCCAGTCGGCCTGTGCCGGTGCGGCCTCGAACCCCGGCGGCTGGTCGGTCCAGGGCCCGGTCGGCAGCGCGCGCATGCCGCCGAGCAGCCCGGTGTCGGGGCGACGCACCAGCAGCACCTGTCCGTCGCGCTCGAGCCAGAAGATCGTCCCGTGACGCTGCGGCTTGGCGGCCTTCTTCGCCTTGACCGGCAGCCGTTCGGGCTCCCCTTGCGCAAAGCCGTCGCAGTCGGGGCGAAGCGGACACAACAGGCATTTGGGACTGCGCGTCGTGCAGATCGACGATCCCAGATCCATCATCGCCTGCGCGAAATCGCCGGCTCGCATGTCGGGCGTGATCGTATCCGCGGCCGCACGGATCGCCGGACGCGCGGCGGGGAGCGGCGTCGTGATCGCGAACAGCCGCGCGACGACACGCTCGACATTGGCATCGACCACCACCGCCCGCTCGCCGAACGCGATCGCCGCCACCGCCGCCGCGGTATAGGCGCCGAGCCCGGGGAGCGTCCGCAGCTCGGTCTCGGTCCGCGGAAACACGCCATCATGCTCCGCGACCACCGCCTTCGCCGCCTTCACCAGGTTGCGCGCGCGGGCATAATAGCCGAGCCCCGCCCAGGCGGCCATCACATCGGCATCGTCCGCCGCGGCGAGGCTTTCGAAATCGGGCCAGCGCGAGGTCCAGGCGAGGAAGCGCGGGGTGACCGCGGCGACCGTGGTCTGCTGCAACATCACCTCCGACAGCCAGACACGATAGGGATCGACCGTCTCGCCCGGCCGAGCGCGCCACGGCAGCACGCGACGATGCGCGTCATACCAGTCGAGCAGGGCGACAGGGACCGAAGAGCGCTTGGCGTTCACGCGCCGCCTATGGCATGGGTGCCGCGATGAGCAACCCGCCCGGTATCACCACCGAACAAAAGTCCGCGACCGCGGCCAGCGCGACGGACGTTCCGCCCGCGCGCAAGACCGCCGTCCGCAAAGCTGCTGCCCGTAAACCCAAAGTCGACGCCGATGCGCCGCGCGCCAACCGGTCGCGCGCCGTCGCCGAGCTGCTCCCCGCGATCGGCGGCGCGGCGTTCCGGCGCTTCGGCTTCATCCAGTCGTCGGTCGTCAGCCGCTGGCCCGAGATCGTCGGCGAGCGCTTTTCCGGTGTCAGCACGCCCGAATCGATCCGCTTCCCGATGGGACAGAAACAGGATGGCGTCCTGACGCTGACCGTGCGCGGCGCGCATGCGCCGATGATGCAGCACGTCATTCCCGAGATCACCGAGCGCGTGAACCGCTTCTTCGGCTATGCCGCGGTCGCGCGCATCACCATCCGCCAGGGCGAGGTTGCCAAGCCGCGCGTCAAGGCGGCGCCGCCCCCGCTCCGCACCGTCCCCGCCGATCTCGGTCTCAGCCTGAAGGGCATCGCCGATCCCGAACTGCGTGCGGTCCTCGAATCCCTCGCTGCCGGCGTCGCCTCGACGAGCGGCCTTCCCAGGATCAGCTGAATGCGTCTGTTCTTTGCGTTGTTTGGTCTCGCGCTGCTCACCGCGGCCGCGCCCGCCCCGAAGCCCGTGCCCGTCACCCGCACGGCGAGCGGCACCTATGTGCTCGGCAGCCCCGCAGCCCGGGTCAAGCTCGTCGAATATGCCAGCTACACCTGCTCGCACTGTGCCGATTTCTCGACCCAGTCGCAGGCGGTGCTGAAGGGCAAGATGATTGCGTCGGGATCGACCAGCCTCGAATTCCGCCACATGATCCGCGACCGGCTCGATCTCGCCGCGGCGGTGCTCGCACGCTGCACCGGGCCACGTGGCTTCTTCCCGACATCGGCGGCGATCTTCGCGGCGCAGCCCGCCTGGCTCGAAAAGGGGATCGAGTTCCAGCAGGTCAACGCCGCGCGCATCAACCTCTATCCGCGACCGGCGCAGCTCAAGGCCTATGCCGATGGCGCGGGGCTGACCGATCTGGTCAAGGCGCGCGGGCTGTCCGCCGCCGCGATCGACGCGTGCTTTGCGGATACGGCGGAGATCGACCGGATCCTCGCCATCACCGCGGCGGCACCGCCCGAGGTCGATTCGACGCCGTCCTTCTTCATCAACGGCAAGGTCATGCCGCATGGCGGCTGGGCCCAGCTTGAACCCGCGCTGCGCACTGCCGGCGCCCGCTAATTTCGTTGGAGTATCCCGCATGAAGTTCGTCACTGCCATCGCCGTCCTGCCGCTCGCGCTCGCTGCCTGTTCGGGGGGCGACTCGTCGAACACCACCCAGGCCGCAGCCCCCGTCGCCGCGGCGACCGCCCCCGCCGGTCAGAACTGGACCGAAACCGTCGTCAAAACCGACGAGGGCTATCTGATGGGCAACCCCAATGCCCCGATCAAGCTGGTCGAATATGGCGCGCGCTCGTGCCCGACCTGCGGCGCCTTCGCGCGCGAGGCGTTCAAGCCGCTGACCGACAATTACGTCTCGACCGGCAAGGTCAGCTTCGAATTCCGCGACTTCCTCGTCCACGGCGCGCCCGACGTCGCGCTGACGCTGCTCGGCCAGTGCGGCGGGACCGCGCCGTTCTTCCCGATCCTCGAGCAGATGTACCAGAACCAGAACGCCTTCCTCGACAAGCTTCAGACGATGCCCCCGGCGATGCAACAGAGCCTTGCCAATCTCGCCCCGACCGCGGTCGCGACCAAGCTCGCCGAGCACATGGGGGCGATCGACTTCGTCAAGCAGCGTGGCATCCCCGAGGCCAAGGCGCGCGCCTGCCTCGCCGACCAGAAGCAGCTCGAGATCATGGCCAAGCCGACCGAAAACGCGATGCAGTCGGGCACCGTCACCGGCACGCCGACCTTCCTGCTGAACGGCAAGAAGATGGAAAACGTGCTGTCGTGGAGCGAGATGGAAAAGGCGCTGAAGGCCGCCGGCGCGTAAGCCGCATCCCGTCCGGCGGGCATTCGGCAGTTCGGAGTGTGTCCCTGCGAAGGCGGGGACCCAGTCCGGGCTGCCGCCTTCGCGGGAGACCAGAAGCGCGCTACGCTCGCCAATCGTGAAGGGAGAGCGCGCGCCATGCAGATCAAACGCCTCCGCATCACCGGGTTCAAGAGCTTCGTCGAACCCGCCGACCTGGTGATCGAACCCGGGCTGACCGGCGTGGTCGGCCCCAATGGCTGCGGCAAGTCGAACCTGCTCGAGGCGCTGCGCTGGACGATGGGCGAGGCCAGCGCCAAGTCGCTGCGCGGTGCCGGCATGGACGACGTGATCTTCGCCGGGACTGCGACCCGCCCCGCGCGCGATTTCGCCGAAGTGTCGATCCTCGCCGAGATCGCCGGCCCCGACGGCGCCGACGAACGCGAGATCGTCCGCCGGATCGAACGCGGCGCAGGGTCCGCCTACCGGATCGACGGCCGCGACGTCCGCGCGAAGGACGTCGGGCTGCTCTTCGCCGACGCCGCGACCGGGGCGCACAGCCCCGCGCTGGTCAGCCAGGGCCGGATCGGCGCGGTCATCGCCGCCAAGCCCGCCGACCGCCGCGCGATGCTCGAGGATGCCGCCGGGATCGCCGGACTCCACGTCCGCCGCAAGGATGCCGAGGCGAGGCTGCGTGCGACCGAGGCCAATCTGGCCCGGCTCGACGCGGTCATCGCCGACCAGGACGCACGCGCCGCCGCGCTCAGACGCCAGGCGCGCGCCGCCGAACGCTATCGCCTGTTGTCGAACCAGATCCGCGTCGCGGAGGCACGGACGATCTTCGCACGCTGGCGCGACGCCGCTGCCGCCGCCGAGTCGGCGACCGCCGACGCCGCGCAGGCCGAGGTGCGGGTGGCCGCCGCCGCCGCCGCCGAATCCCTTGCGGCGAAGGCGCAGCACGACGACGCCGCCGCGGTCGCCACCGCTCGCGCCGCCGCGCTCGCCGCGCGCGACCATGCCGCCGACACCGGCCATAGGCTGGCCGGCCTGCGGACCGAACGCACCGCGCTCGACCGCCGCCTCGCCGATCTCGCCGACTCGCGCCGCCGTATCGCCGAGGACCGGCTGCGCGAGGGTAGCCTCGCCAGCGACGCCGCCGACGCGCTCGCCCGCCTCGCGACCGAGATCGCCGCGCTCGATGCCGCGATCGCCGCCGCCACCGCCGCGCTTCCCGCGCTCGATGCGGCGCAGGCCGAGGCCGAACGCGCCGCGCGCGACGTCGAAGTCGCGCTGGCGCAGGCGATGACCCGCCATGCGAGCGATGTCGCCGAGGCGCGCGTCGCCACCGCCGCGCTCGCCGCCGCGCGCACCCGCGCCGATCGCGCCGCACGCGACACAGCGCAGGTCGATGCGGCGCACCGCGCACTTGGCGATTCCGCCCCGCTTGAGGCGGATCGCGCCGCCGCCGCCGAGGCGCGTCTCGCCGCGCTGGAGGACGCCGCCGCCGCCCGCCATGCGCTCGCGCAGGCCGATAGCGACGAACGCGCCGCAAGTGGTTTGCGCGATGCCGCCGAGACCGCGCGCGCCACCGCCCGCGCCGAGCTCGCCGCGCTCGACAGCGAGGCCGCCGCGCTCACCCGCGCGACCCAGCGCGGTGGCCGCGACCGGCTGCTCGACCATGTCACCGCCACGCCGGGGCTGGAGCGCGCGCTCGCCGCCGCGCTCGGCGACGATCTGGATACCGACCCCGCCGCCTGGGCCGGCGCTGTGCCCGCACTTGGCGATCCCGCGCCCCCGCCCGGCACCACCGCGGTTGGCGCCGACGTCGACGCACCCGCCTCCCTCGCGCGCCGGCTCGCGCAGGTCTTCGTCACCGACCGTGACGACGGCCAGCCGCTCGCGGTCGGCCAGCGCCTCGTCACCCGCGACGGCGTGTTGCGCCGCTGGGACGGCTTCGTCGCACAGGGCAGCGGCGCCGCGGCCGCCGAACGGCTCGAACGTCGCAATCGCCTGCACGCGCTGGAGGCCGCGCGCCCGGCGGCCGCCGCCGCGCTCGCGACGCACGATGCGGCGCGCACCGCGATCGACCAGCGGATCGCCGCGCACCGCCAAGCCGCCCAGGACGCCCGCGCCCACCTGTCGGCGGCTGAAACCCGCATCCGTGACGCGCAGCGCAGCGAAGATCGCGCCGCCGCCGCGCTCGAACGCCGCGCCGGACAGCGTGCCGATCTCGACCAGCGCGCGCACCGCGTCCATGCCGAACAGGCTGACGCCGCCGCGGACCTCGCCGCCGCCGACGCCGCGGCCGCGGCATTGCCCGACGGCCGCGCCAGCGCCGACGCGGTCGCGACGCTCCACCGCGACGCCGAGGCCCGCCGCGGCGCGGTCGCACAGGCGCGCAGCGACCGCGCCGCACAGGACCGGCTGCGCGCCGAAACGCGCGAACGCCTCGCCGCCGCACAGGCCGATATCCGCAGCTGGCGCGCGCGCGCGGGCGAAGCGGCAACCCGCATCACCGCCTTGGACCGCCGCGCCCGCGACGTCGCCGCCGATGCAGAGGCACTCGCGGACCGCCCCGCCACCCTCGATGCCGCGATCGCCACGCTCGATACCGAGCACACGGCTGCGCGCGCGGACGCCGACACGCTCCAGACCGCCGAACGCGCCGCCGAAGCCGCGCTCCGCACCGCCGACGACGCGCATCGCCGCGCGGCCGAAGCGCTCGCCGAGGCACGCGAGCACCGCGCCGGCGCGCTGGTGCGCGTCGATACGCAGGACCAGCACCGCCGCGAGCTCGGGCGGCTGTCGGGCGAGCGTTTCGCCTGCCCCGCCCCCGTCCTGCCCGAACGCCTCGACTTCGCGGCCGCCGATGTCCGCACCCCCGCGGACGAGAGCCGCGCACAGGACCGCCTGACCGCCGAGCGCGAGCGGATCGGCGCGGTCAATCTCGTCGCCGACCAAGAGCTCGCCGCGCTCGAGACCGAGGCAATCGACAATGCGGCCGACCGCGACGAGCTGGGTCAGGCGGTCCACCGGTTGCGCGGCTCGATCGGCACGCTCAATCGCGAGGGGCGACAGCGATTGCTCGCGGCATTCGAGACGGTGAACGGCCATTTCCAGCGGCTGTTCGCAACGCTGTTCAACGGCGGCAGCGCGCATCTCGAACTCGTCGATTCGGACGATCCGCTCGAGGCGGGGCTCGAGATCCTCGCCCAGCCCCCCGGCAAGCGGCTCCAGTCGCTGACGCTGTTGTCGGGCGGCGAGCAGGCGCTGACCGCGGTCGCACTCATCTTCGCGCTGTTCCTGACCAATCCCGCGCCGATCTGCGTGCTCGACGAGGTCGACGCGCCGCTCGACGACGCCAATATCGACCGCTTCTGTGACCTGCTCGACCGGATGGCGCGCGACACCGCCACGCGCTACCTCGTCGTCACGCACAATGCGGTCACGATGAGCCGCATGCACCGGCTGTTCGGCGTGACGATGATCGAACCCGGGGTCAGCCGCCTCGTCTCGGTCGATCTTCAGGCCGCCACCATCCTCGTCGCGGCATAAAGGCGTCACCCGCTGCGAAACGCGAGCAATCGCGCTATAATGGTCGGATGTTCCTCGACGACTCGACGATCTGGCCGCGCAAGGACGATCTCCCGCCGCGCAAACCCGCCTTCCGCCACGAGAAGGCGCTCAGCCGCATGCTCCTCGTCTATGCGCTCGCGCTGATGCTCCTCCCGATCAGCCTCGGCAGCTTCGTCGACATCATCCGCTACGTCGCTGGCCTGTTTGGATAATCCCCCGGACAGTTGATCCGCATCAATCGACAGGCCCCTGCGCGGAACGTAAGATGAACGCATGGCCCAGCTCGACACCCGTGAGAAACTCGAGATCCTGGCCGATGCCGCGAAGTATGACGCATCCTGCGCGTCGTCGGGCACCGCCAAGCGCAATTCGAAGGACGGCAAGGGGCTCGGCTCGACCGAGGGCATGGGCATCTGCCACGCCTATGCGCCCGACGGCCGCTGCATCTCGCTGCTCAAGATCCTGCTGACCAACAGCTGCATCTTCGATTGCCATTATTGCATCAACCGCAAGAGCTCGAACGTCCGCCGCGCGCGTTTCACCGCCAAGGAGGTCGTCGACCTGACGATCGCCTTTTACAAGCGCAACTATATCGAGGGGCTGTTCCTCTCCTCGGGGATCATCGCTTCGTCCAACTACACGATGGAGCAGATGGTCGAGGTCGCGCGCAGCTTGCGCGAGGATCATCATTTCCGCGGCTATATCCACCTCAAGACGATCCCCGATGCCGATCCCGAGCTCGTCCATCAGGCGGGACTCTATGCCGATCGCCTGTCGATCAACGTCGAGCTACCGACCGCAGGGGGGCTCAAGCGGCTCGCCCCAGAAAAGGACGGCGTCCGGATCGAGACCGCAATGCGCGAGGTCAAGGCCTCGATCGTCGACGGCAAGGACGCCAAGGCCAAGTACAAGTCCGCGCCCCGCTTCGCCCCCGCGGGCCAGTCGACGCAGATGATCGTCGGCGCCGATGCCGCGACCGATGGCGACATCGTCCGCAAGGCCTCGACGCTGTATGACCGGTTCGGTCTTCGCCGCGTCTATTATTCGGCGTTCAGCCCGATCCCCGACGCCAGTGCGGTGCTCCCGCTGCAGCGCCCGCCGCTGATGCGCGAACACCGGCTCTATCAGTCCGACTGGCTGATGCGCTTCTACGAATTCCAGCCACACGAGGTCGTCGCCGCGGCGGACGACGCGACCGGCATGCTCCCGCTCGACATCGATCCGAAACTCGCCTGGGCGCTGAAGTTCCGCGGCAGCTTCCCGGTCGACGTCAACCGTGCGCCGCGCGAGATGCTGCTCCGCGTCCCCGGGCTCGGCGTGAAGGCGGTCAACGGCATCCTGACCAGCCGCCGCTGGCGCCGCCTCCACCTCGCCGATGTCGCGCGGCTGACCGTTTCGGTCGCCAAGATCCGCCCGTTCATCATCGCCGAGGACTGGCGCCCCGTTGTGCTGTCCGACCGCGCCGAGCTCCGCCCGATCGTCGCGCCGAAGCCGCGCCAGATGGAAATGTTCGCCTGATCTTCCCGTCGGGGCGTGCGCTGTCGCGGCTGGTGGATCGGGAGTGATGCGCTAAGGTCAGCAATGGCCTTTGGCGTTTTCATTCACCGCTCGGACTCGATCTACGACGACAGCCCGGCCGAACGATACCAGTTTCCCGCCCAGTATCTGAGCCGTGCGCAGCCCAGTATCGGCGACTGGATCCTCTATTACGAACCCCGCAAGGTCGCCGCCACGCGCGGCTATTTCGCGGCCGCCAAGGTCGAGCGGATCATCCCCGATCCGTCGACGCCGGCAATGTATCGCGCGCTGATCGAGCCCGGCTCCTATCTCGATTTCGCGACCCCCGTGCCCTTTGCCGGCGTTGACGGTCCAGTCGAACGCGGCGTTCTCAACGATCAGGGGCGGATATCCGGCCGTGCCCAGTCGGCGGTGCGCCCGATCTCCGCTGCCGACTTCAATCGGATCGTCACGCTCGGCCTCGACGACGAGGCCCCGCTGCTGCCGCGCACCGGCGATGCCGTGGCCGACACAATAGACGATGGCCATTGGCACGAGGAGCGCAGCCCGTTCCTGATCGAGGGCGAGCGTCCGCGCATCGCCAGCCTCACCTCCCGGATAGTCCGCGACCGGATATTCCGCCGCACCGTCCTGCGCGCTTATGACGAACGCTGCGCGATCACCGGGCTGAAGCTGATCAACGGCGGCGGCCGCGCCGAGGTCGAGGCGGCGCATATCCGCCCGGTCGAGGCGAACGGCCCCGATATCGTCAGCAACGGGCTCGCGCTGTCGGGCACCGCGCATTGGATGTTCGACCGCGGGCTGTTGTCGCTCGCCGATGATCTCGCCATCCTCGTATCGCGCCAGGCCAATGATCCCGACACGATCCGCGGGGTCGTCAACGCGAGCGGCTATGCCACCGCGCCGGCCCGCGCTGCCGATCGGCCGCACCCCCATTTCCTGCAATGGCACCGCGCGCACTGCTTCAAGCAGTAGCGTCGGCATCGCGGCGGCAAGCCCATTCTCGCCAGCCGGCAAAAATCATGCGGGATCGCGCGCGGCGGTGCGTATGTCTGGATGCAGAGGGAGCAGACGATGCAGGATCCTGTCGATGAAGGACTGACCCGGCTGGCGGCGATGCCGGTGCCGCGTGCGCTCGATGGCGTCGAGGCGTCGGTGTTCGAGAGCATCGCCGAGAATGCGCGCAGTCGGCACACCAGCCTCCTGGTCGGGCGCTGGTCGGTCGGTACCGCGCTAGTGCTGGGACTGATCGGCGGGGCAGCACCGATCGGCCATGGTGCGCCGGCGCAGGCGTCGATCCCGATCGGAATCGACGGCGCGCTTGCCCCCTCGACCTTGCTGCTCGGGCAGTGACGTCCGTGGTCCGGCGTGCGGCACCGACGATCGTCCTCGCCTTCCTCGCGGCGATCGCCGGGGTGTTTATCGGCGGCTGGATCCGCGCGCCGGGTACAGCGCACGGCACCGAACTCCACACGCTGCTCCACCGCGACGTGGTGCTCGACGCCCCGCAGGAGGCGGCGCTCGACCGGCTCGAGGCCGAGTTCGCGGTCCGCCGCGCGGCCCTGGAAGCGGAACTGCGTGCCGACAATGTCCGTCTCGCCGCCGCGATCGAGCGCGAACATGCCAATGGCCCCGCGGTCGCCGCCGCGGTCGACCGGTCGCACCGGACGATGGGCGCGCTGCAAAAGGCGACGCTCGCGCATGTCTTTGCAATGCGCGGCGTGATGCGCGCCGACCAGACCGCGGCGTTCGATCGGGTCGTCGTGCAGGCGCTGACCCCCGCGCATTGATCCCGCCCCGCCCCGACAGGACCGCGCGCCGCACGAGCATCGATCTCGATGCGTATGACGACGCCGCGCTGGTCACCGCGCATCTCGCCGGGCCCGCGGCGGACCGGCAGGCGGCGTTTGCGGCGCTGATGCGGCGGCACAAACAGCCGCTCTACCGCCTGATCCTCGCGCAGATCGGCGATCCCGACGAGGCGCTCGATTTGTTGCAGGACAGCTTTGTCGCGGCGCACGCCGCGCTGTCCCGCTATGACCGCGACCGGTCGCTGCGCGCGTGGCTCGCGCGGATCGCGATCAACAAATGCCGCGACTGGCACCGTCGCCGCCGGGTCCGCCATATGCTCGCCCGCGTGTTGCCGATCGAGGCGGGCGAGCGGGTCGCGGATGGGGCGGCGGATACGGAGACGAACGCGATCGGCCGCGACGACCTCGCGCGGACGCTGGCCGATATCGCGCGGCTCCCCGCCCCGCTGCGCGAGCCGCTGCTGCTATGCACGATCCACGAGCTCAGCCAGGCAGAGGCCGCGCAGGCGCTGGGGATCAGCGCAAAGGCGGTCGAGACCCGGATCCGTCGCGCCCGCGCCGCGCTCGCCGCCGCGGCCTGATTTGTCTAACGTCATGAGGGGCAAGCCGATCGGCGGCGTATGACCTGACAGACGTGGCCGCTCCCGGCCCGAGGATCCGCATGACCCGACCGACCCGCCGCCAATTCCTCCGCGACGCCACGCTTGGCGGCGGCGCGCTCGCGCTGCCCCGGCTGCCCGCCTGGGCCCAGCCCGTGTCCACAGGGATCGCGACCCCGCTGCCGGTGCTGTCCGGCACCGATATCGCGCTGACCGTGGCGCATCTGACTCGGACGATCGACGGCACGCGCAGCCACGCGATCGGCATCAACGGCACCAGCCCCGCGCCGCTGATCCGGCTGAAACAGGGGCAGCAGGTCCGGTTGTCGGTGACCAACAGCCTCGACGAGGAGACGTCGATCCACTGGCACGGGCTGCTCGTACCGTTCCAGATGGACGGCGTGCCCGGGATCAGCTTTCCCGGCATCCCGGCGCGAACCACCTTCACCTACGACTTCCCCGTCGTGCAGGCGGGGACCTATTGGTATCACAGCCATTCGGGGCTGCAGGAGCAGATGGGGCATTACGGCCCGATCGTGATCGACCCCGAAGGTCCCGATCCGATCGTGTCCGACCGCGAACATGTGATCGTCCTGTCGGATCACAGCCCACTTCACCCGCATGCCATCTTCCGCAGGCTGAAGCTCCAGGGCGGCTATTTCAACTATCAGAAGCAGACGCTCGGCGGCCTGCTCGCGGGTCGGGATCAGCCGGCGGGCGAACGGCGGATGTGGGGCGGGATGCGGATGGACCCGACCGACGTGTCCGACGTCACGGGCGCGACCTACACCTATCTCGTCAACGGGCATGGCCCCGCGGACAACTGGACCGCGCTGTTCACGCCCGGCGAGCGCGTCCGCCTGCGCATCATCAACGCCTCGGCGATGACCAATTTCAACGTCCGTATTCCGGGGCTGAAGATGACCGTCGTGCAGGCCGATGGCCAGAACGTGCGCCCCGTCGCGGTCGACGAGTTCCAGATCGCGGTTGCCGAAACCTATGACGTGATCGTCGAACCCGCCGCGCCCGTCGCCCACACGCTGGTCGCCGAGGCCTGGGACCGGTCCGGCATGGCGCGTGCCACGCTAACGCCGCGCATCGGGATGGTCGCTGCGGTTCCTGCGCTGCGCAGACGCCCGCTCGCGACCATGAAGGACATGGGCATGGGCGACATGGCCGCGATGGATCATGGCGCGATGGGCGGCATGGTGGGGATGGACCACGGCACGATGCCGGGCATGGACAAGCCCGCGCAGTCTCCCGCCGGCGAGGCGCCGATGCCCGCTATGAGCCACAGCATGCGCGACTTTGCCAACGCGCCGGGCCTGCCGAAGACGCCGACCGTACAGACCGTCGCGCCGATGCCGATGGATCGCACCGGCGAGCCGCCGCAGGGCCTTAGCGACACCGGCCACACGGTGCTGGTATACCGCGATCTCGTCGCGCTCGAGCGCAATCCCGACCTGCGCGCGCCGTCGCGGCAGCTGCAGATCCACCTGACCGGCAACATGGAACGCTATATGTGGGCGTTCGACGGCGTAAAGCTGAACGAGGTAAAGGCGCCGATCCCGTTCCGCCAGGGCGAACGCGTCCGCGTGACTTTGGTGAACGACACGATGATGGCGCACCCGATCCATCTGCATGGCCATTTCTTCGAGCTGGTGACCGGGCACGGCGATCATGCGCCGCGCAAGCACACGATCAACGTCGCCCCCGGTGGCACCGCGACCTTCGACCTCACGGCCGATGCGGTCGGCGACTGGGCGTTCCATTGCCACATGCTCTACCACATGCACGCGGGCATGATGCAGGTCGTCACCGTCCGCCCCGACAGCGAAGCGGGAGCAGCGGCATGAAGACGCTCGCTCTCTTCCTCGCGACCGTCACGGCCACGCCCGCCGCGGCACAGATGCACGACATGCACGGAATGAAGATGCCCGGCATGGCGATGCCCGCCAAACCCGCGCCCAAAAAGCCCGCACCAAAAAGGCCGGCACCCAAAAAGACCGCCCCGGCAAAACCCGCGGTACGCAAAACGACGCCCGCGCGTGCGCGCGCTGCGAAGCCCGCTGCATCAGCAATGCCGGCGATGGACATGTCCCCGACCGCCGCCTGTTCGGCCGAGCATGCCGCAATGGGCCATTGCAAACCCGCCGCCGGTGACGCGACCGCCCCACCGCCAGCCATCTCAGCCGCCGCCGACCCGTGCCCGCCCGAACACGCCGCGATGGGCCATTGCACCCCGACCGCGTCTGACGGTCCCGCCGCCCCGGCGGGCACCGACCAGCCCGCGGGCACCGCACCGCCCCCCGCGCCGCCGACCACGCTCGCGGCGGCGCGCTTCTACGATCCCGCAACGATGGCGAAGGCCAACCGGATGATGCGCGACGAGCATGGCGGCATGCGCTTCAGCCAGATCCTCTTCAACCTCGCCGAGCTGCAGGTGCGCAACGGTCGCGACGGCTATCGCTGGGACGGCGCGGGCTGGTTCGGCGGCGACATCCACCGCCTTGTCGTCAAGACCGAAGGCGAAGGCGGTTTCGGCGACCGAGTCGAGGCCGCCGAAGTGCAGGCGCTCTATTCGCGCGCGCTCGATCCGTACTGGAACCTGCAGGCCGGCGTCCGCCAAGATCTCGGCGCAGGCGCCAAACGGACCTATGCCGCGCTTGGGGTCGAGGGTCTGGCGCCCTATTGGTTCGACGTCGAGGGCACGGTGTTCCTGTCCGACAAGGGCGAAGTGCTGGCGCGTGCGGAGGCCTGGTACGACCAGCGCATCACCCAGCGCGCGATCCTCCAGCCGCGTGTCGAGCTGAACCTCGCCGCGCAGGACATGCCCGGCAGCCGGATCGGCGCGGGGCTATCGACGGCGGAGCTTGGCGTGCGGCTGCGCTACGAGATCCGCCGCGAATTCGCGCCCTATGTCGGGCTGTCCTGGGAGCGGCGCTATGGTCCCACCGCGCGTTATGCGCGCAGCGATGGCGATACGACCGGCGGCGTCTCGCTCGCGCTCGGGGTGCGCGCCTGGTTCTGACGCGCCGCCTGCCACTGTCGATAGCCCAGCAGCGCTAGCAGGATCATCGCCGCGTAGAGACCCGCGGTCAGCATCAGCCCCTTCACGACGAACATCCCGACATAGACGATGTCGACGACGATCCACAGCAGCCAACTCGCACTGTGCCGCCGTGCGGTCCAATATTGCGCGACGAGGCTGAAGCTGCTCAGCGTCGCATCGATCCAGGGCAGCGCCGCGTCGGTATAGCGGCTCATGACGAACCCGATCACCAGCGCGGCACCCGCACCGGTGCAAAGCCCCGCCAGCGCGGGGATCGGCCGTAGCGGCACGACGGCGACGTCGCCCGCATTCTGCCGCCCACGCGTCCAGTTGCGCCACCCATAGACCAGCGCGCCGGCGAACACCGCCTGCAGCATCATGTCCGCATAGAGCCGCACGTCGAGGAACAGCTTGAAGTACAGCGCACAGGCCAGCAAATTGACCGGCCAGCACCACAGCCGCCGCACCGCGGTCAGCCAGATGCCGAGGAAACTGACGGCGACCGCGGCGATCTCGAGCATCGTCACGCGCCGTGCTCCGCATCGGCGATCCGGCGGAGGAATGCCTGCCCCGGTTCGGACAGGAACCACGCCGCATGGCCGATCAGATAGCCGTCCCAGGCCAGCGCCGCCGCGCTCATGTCGCCGAGCACCCCTGCGAAATACGCGACCTCCGACAAGGCGAATTCGAGATGCACCAGCGGCAGCAGCCGGACGAGCGTCGCCCGATCCTCCGCACCGAACGCGGTCGTCGCTGCATAGCCCGCCAGCAGCGCACACGCCGCCTCGGGCTGGCCGATCGCGGCATCCGCGCCCTGCCCGAGCGCCAGCCAGGCGACACCGCTGCGTTCGAGCGCGATCGCCAGGTCGTGCAGCGCGCAGGTCCGGTCCGCCAGCCCGAAATCGATGACGGTCCGCACGTCCTCCGCCTCCCAGAGCAGGTTGGAGGGATGCCAGTCATTATGCGTCCACAAGGGCGGCTGCGCGGCGAGCCGTGGCTGCAACCCGTCGCCGAGCGCGCCGAACAGCGATGCGAGCTCACGCCGCCACGACCGCGGGGCGAGGAACGCGGCGAGCGCCGGCCGCGCCGCGACATAGCGTTCCGCCGCCGCGATCGGGTCGGGATCGGGCAGGATGGTGAAGCTGGCGACCAGCGGTTGCGGCGGTCGCGCCGGCGCATCGAACCCCTGCGACGCGCGGTGCAGCTGCGCCAGCGCCACACCTGCCGCACGCGCCTGCGCCAGCGACAGGAACGGCGTCCAGGAGGGCCGGTCGCGATACAGATCGACGCCGGCGGCCCTGCGATGCAGTTCATAGGTCCAGTCGCCGCGGGCCAGCGCGCCGCTATCGCTGGCGGCGAGCCTCATGATCTCGGGCACCGCAATGTGCGGGCGCAGGTGCGCGATGAACCGGTGTTCCGCGCCGAGCTGATCGGGCGTCCGCATCCGGCGGTGATGCCGCTTGAGCAGGAACATCCCCTGCCCGGTCTCGATCAGCGCCGCCGCGGAGAAGGGCCGCGGCGAATGCCAGTGCACGCGCTCGAGCAGACCGGCGGCCGGAAACTGCGCGGCCACGGTCGCGGCTTCCTCGGCGGTGATCGCCGGCCAGCTTGGCGCAGCCATGTCGGTGCCCATCCCGTGGACCAGATGCGCCGCCGGCGAGCCCGCGCCGATCATCGCGCCCGCACCGGTCACAGGCCGCGCGAGATGGTCGCCATGACGGCCGCACCACTCCCGACATAATAGGTCGGCGCAGATCCCGCGATCAGCGTCCCGCCGCGCCCGATCACGTCACGCGCATTGGTCGAGACCGACTGCACGCCCGCCAGCACGCGCGGATCGGTCACGTTGATCGCGTTCAGCCGCAGGTCGGTCCGCTTGCCGTCGAGCATCGACGCCAGATGCACGCCGACCGACAGGTCGAGCGTCGCATAGCCCTTAATGCTCTCGTCATTGACGAAGGTCGCATATTGACGGCCGACATATTTCACCGCGACGCTGCCGAACAACCGTCCGTCGTCATAGGTCCCGCCGCCACCGACCTGGACGGTCGGGCTCGAGACCGCATGCCGGCCGCGGGTCGGCAGATAGTCGTCGCCGACCGGCAGGTCGTCGCTGATCCGCGCGCGCAGATATTCGCCCGAGACATAGACGCTGACGCCGCGCGCCGGGCGATAGTCGATCTCGGCATCAATCCCGTAGGAGCTCTGCCCCCCGGCATTCAGCGTCGAATTGACCAGCGCGCCACCATTGTTGATGACCGTCGCCAGCTGGCGGTTCCGGAAATCATAATGGAACCCCGTCACCGATGCGGACAGCGCGGGGCCGATATAGCGATAGCCCAGCTCCTGCGAGACCGCATATTCGTTCTTCAGCGCGGTCGTCCCCGCGCTGACGAGCGCACCGCCCGCATAGCTGTCGTAGAGCGTGAATTCGTTCGGCGTGCGGAAGTTGGTGGTGATGTTGGCGAACAGCTGCTGCCGGTCGTCGATCTCGTAATGCACCGCCGCCCGCGGCAGTGCGGCGAAGCTGTCGAGGCGAACGCGGTCCTGCGGGCCGGGCAGGTAGTTGCGCCCGCTGCGCAGCACATTGACGCCCTTGAACCCGATATCGACCGCAAGACGCGGGGTCAGCGTGATATGGTCGGCCAGGAACGCCGCCTTGGTCACCGTCACGGTCCGCTGGTTCTCATAGGCGAGCAGCCGGCCGTCCGCGGTCCGGATCGCCTTTGCGCGATAGCCCCAGCGATCGGCCGGTTCGCCGTCGGCGCCGACCGCGGTGTAGGACTGGACGACGCGGTCGGTGCCGTGATCGAACCACAGCCCCGCGGTCAGCCGGTGGATGCCGCGCTCGATCGTCAGCGTGTTGACCGTCCCGGCGCGGCGCTGGTCGCCGGTATAATTGCCCAGCGCCGTCGCGACCCCGTTGACCGCACCCGGCAGCGCGATCGGATCGGCGAGCGGCTCGATGCCGAGGAAATTGCCGGTCGTGGCAAGCTGCGTCCCATAGGGCGAATTGCCGTAGCCGAACTGCAGATAGCTGATGCTGTCGAGCGTCACCCCCGCGCCCAGCGCCAGATGCACCGGCGCCGACGCATAGAGGTTGCGGAACGGCGCGCGGTAGAGCCGCCAGTAATTGGTGTTGCCCGCGCTGTACCGCGCATCGAAGTTGAAATCGCGTCCCTGCGCGCGCCATTCGGCGAGCGTCGGGCTGCGATAGGTCGACGAGTTCGCGTCGTTGAACGACAGCGCCAGGCTCGCGCGGTTGCCGTTCCCCCATTCGCCGAGCAGCTTGGCATCGACATGCTGGCGCGTGTCATAGCCGGCACCGCGCCAGTTGTTCGCGCGCGTGTTCGAATAGGAGACGAAGGCTCGCAACCCCGTCTGGCCGATCCGCCCGGTATCGAGCCGGACGAAGCCGCGCCGCGCCGCATAGGATCCGATCGACAGGTCGACGAGCCCGCGCGGCGCCGCACTCGGATCGTCGAGCCAGAGCGACAGCGAGCCGCCCGCACCGCCCAGTGTCGGCGACGCGATATCGACCGCGCCCTGCGCCAGCGCGATCCGCTGGAGATTTTCGGTATCGGCGAACTGCGAGGGATAGGCGTAATAATAGCCGATGTCGTTCTGCGGCGCGCCTTCCATGGTCACACCGATCTCGTCCTGCCCCAGCCCGCGCAACGTCAGGCTCGAACTGGTCGACAGACCGTAGGGATCGCTCGACGCGACGGTCGCGCCGGGCAGCAGGTTGACCAGCTGGAACGCGTTGAGCGTCGGCGCCTGCTTGGTGATGAACGCAGCGGCGATCGCGCTTTCGGATTTGGGCACCGTCTGGTCGGGGAGCAGCCCCTCGGGATCGAGAAGACCGACGACGCGGATATCGACCGGGTCGGCGCCGTTTCGCGCATCCGCCTGCGTCTGCGCGCCGGCGGGGGCGAAGGCCACCACAGCAGCAAGTGCGACTGCCAGCGCACTGCATGCAACACGGGGCGGCCGGCCCGTCATCAGGTCAAATCGAAGGATCATCACGGTCTTGCGTCCACTCCACACGGAGGGACGACGGACGCGCCGCCAGCCCTCCCTACGCCGGTATCAACCGGATCAGGTTCAGCGGGTCATGGGCTGCAGCCCACCTCTCAGCCGCGCGTCAGCGGCCCCCCGGGGAGCGCGCCGTCTAGGCGGTTCGGTCCTCCGGCGATAGCGTTATTGCCCGTTTGCTCGTCCGCAGCGTCTTCCCGGCACACGCGCGACAGAATTATATGACAATCCACCCCGCCCAGACGCTTGCAGTGGGTGACAGCCGGACCGGTTTGCGCCACACAGGCTTTATGGAGCGTGTGCTGACCGACGTCGTTGCCCTGGAGAATCGGGATCTGGGACGGAACCTTACGCATGGCATGCTCGACCTGCTCGGCAAGGCCATCGTGACCGGCCAATATGCGGATCGTCCCTTCCCGACCGAGGCGGAGATCGCGGTGGCGCATGGCGTCAGCCGATCGGTGACCCGTGAGGCGGTCAAGATGCTGACCGCCAAGGGACTGGTCAGCGCGCGCCCGCGACAGGGCACGATCGTCCAGCCAGCGAGCAGCTGGAACCTGTTCGACACCGATGTGCTGCGCTGGCTGCTCGACCGCAAATTCTCGGTCGAGCTGCTCCAGCAGTTCAACCAGTTGCGGATCGGGATCGAGCCCGAAGCGGCGGCGCTCGCGGCGCTGTACCACACCGAACAGGACATGGTCGCGATCGAGGCGGGGCTGGCGCGGATGGCCGCTGCGGAGCGCAGCTATGACGATCCACTCGACGCGGACATCGCGTTCCACGTCGCCGTCCTGCGCGCGTCGCGCAACCCCTTCTACGCACAGTTCCAGTCGGTGGTCGAAACCGCGCTTCGCACCTCGATCCGCTTCACCAACCGGATCAAGGGGCGCAGCGCGAACATCGCCGACCATGCTGCGGTCGCCGTCGCGATCGCCGCGCGCGATGCCGATGGTGCGCGCGACGCGATGCGACGCCTGATCGGCGACGTTCTCAGCCTGATCGCCGAGGCCTGACACCCGAATCGTCGCGACCTGGTGTACGATCAAGGGACAGCACCGTGCGACGCCGTCACTCGACCTGATCGCGCTTTTCACTTATCGAGACGCGGTGCCCTTGGGCCCGGTGCCGCGAGTCGAGATTTGACAAGCGCCGGAATAGCTCGAAGGACGAAATGCGACCGCGCATCATGCGGGTAGCAATTGAAAACATGACGGGAAACAATGCGAAGGGCTCGAGACGAGCGAACTGCACGGATCGGCAAGGTCGCGCTCGCGGCGGCCATGACCGGCGGTTTGGTGAGCGGTGCGCAGGCACAGACGGTCAACGTCAACACACCCGTCAGCGTGCCCGTCGCGGGCAATGTCGACCGGTTTCGTGTCGTGCCGGTGATCACCAGCGTCTATGACAGCAACGTGCTGCGTCTCAACGACGCGCGCGGGAGCGGGCCGCGCGACAATATCCGCGTTTCGCCGGCGCTGGCCGTCGACCTGAATCGCATCTTCGGACGCACCCGCGTCACCGCCGGCGGCACGGTCGGCTATGATTTCAACACCCGGTTCAGCGGCCTCGATCGCGAGCGGATCAACCTTACCTCGAGCGTGACGACCCCGGTCGGCGCGCCCTGCAGCGTGACCGGCAGCGCGGCGCTCGAACGCGCGCAGTTCGATCTCGGCGACACCAACACCGTGGTGACCGAGAGCTTCCTGCGCCAGGTCTATGACGTCGGCGCGAGCTGCCGCGCCGCGGCGGGTTTCTTTCCCGCGGTGGGCGTCAACCGCGTGTCGCTCACCAACAGCAGCCGCAAGGTTCTGGACACGAATCAGTCCGCGCTGCGCGCTGGGATCGGCTATGGGCGGCCCAGCCTTGGTACGCTGCAGCTCATTGGCTCGGTTGCGAAGATCGCGCGCCCGGGTATCGAGGATCTGACCGGGATCGACGATTCGACGATGATCACCGACGTCCAGCTGGTCTTCGAACGTTCGGTCGCGCCGCGCGTCAGCTTCCGACTTGGCGGCGGCATCACGCATGCCGACCCCAAGCGCGCGGCCGTGCCGTCCTTCAGCGGCCCTTCATTCGACGCACAGGTGACGATACGCCCGGTGCCCCGGTTCACGATCGTCGGCTCCGGCCGCCGTGCGGTGCAGAATCAGAGCTCGTTTGGCGCGACCTATATCATCGCCGACAGCTATAATCTCAACGTGTCCTATCTGCTCTCGGCGCGCAGCACCGCCACGCTGTTCGCCCAGCGCGCGCGACGCGACCCGCGCGGCGAGGATCTGGCGCTCACGCTTCAGCCACCACGCGGCAAGGACAGGCTGAACGTCGTCGGCGGAAGCTATGCATTCGATTTTCACCGGTCGCTACGGCTCAGCCTGAACGTCGCTCACCAGCGCCGCACGGCTGACAATGCGATTTACGACTATACGGCCACATCCGCATCGGCGGGTGTCACGGCCCGTTTCTAAGGGGATGATGATGAAGATCCGCATGGCGCATTCGCTTGTTCTGCCGTTGCTCATGGCCGCTGCGGCCGCCGGGGCGCAGGTACCAACCGCGCGCCCGACACCCGCCCCGGCGGGTGCCGTACCCAACGACGGCTATCGCCTGGCCCCCGATGACGAGGTCGAGGTGACGATTTTCGGCCAGGGTCCGGGTCAGGTGGTCAAGACGCGCGTCAAGAGCGACGGCACGATCACCCTGCCGTTCCTCGGCGCGGTCCAGGTGCGCAACCAGACCGCGCGTGAACTGGCCGCGGACATCGCCGCCCGGCTGCGGAGCGGCGGCTATTTCGTCAAGCCCGTCGTCAATGTCGAGGTCACGCAGTTCGTCAGCAGTTCGGTGACCGTGTTCGGCGAGGTCGGAACCCCCGGCATCTATCCGCTCGATCTGCAGCTGACCGTTGGCATGACGCTCGCCCGCGCGGGCGGCACGCGTGGGACCAGCGCGGACTATGCGATCCTGAAGCGCGTCGGCGATCCGGTCGAACACCGTATCCTCCTGTCGGACCTCAGCGGCGAATGGAGCGCGGCGACGCTGCTCGAGGCGAAGGACACGCTCTTCGTTCCGGTCGCGCCCGTCATCTATGTCTATGGCCAGGTGAATTCGCCCGGATCCTTCCCGTTGAAGACCGGGATGACGGTTCGCCAGGCGCTTGCCCGCGCCGGTGGTCCGACGCTCGCCGGATCGACACGGAACGTCACGATCTTCCGCGACGGCGAGAAGCTGAAAAAGGTCGATCTCGACGGCGAACTGAAGGCCGAGGACTCGGTCTTCATCAATGAAAAATGGCTCTAAATCAGTGATCGGCGTCCGGGGGTCGGAATGTCTCGTTTCATGCGATGCCCTGCGCGTTCGTCGTCGCCAGGTCCGTTTCGCAACAGCCTGACGTCTGCGGTCACGGCCTGAGAAGAGGGCGTTCCGGCAACGGGGCGCCCTTTTTCATGCCCTACTGCCCCGCCATGTCCGTCGCCGCCCGCACCAGCACGCCTTGCCATCCGGGCCAGCCGTCGCGATTCCCCCGGCGTTGGTCGAGTGACGCTTGCACGGGTCACCGGCTTGGGTGATGGGCGTGCCGATGCGACATAACGGCCTGTTCATTGCGCTGGGAGGCGCTGCGCTGGTCGCGACGGCTGGCGTTGCGGTCATGATTGCGCCCGCGCGCACCGGTCTGCCGATCACGCTCGATCCCGCCGCCGATGCCCCCTCCGCGACAGGGCCGCGCAAGCCCGCGCATCCGCGCTATACCGGCGTCAACATCGCGACGGGCGGCTTTGCCTCCAAGCGCATTCCCGGGCGCTACGGCTTCGACTATTTCTACCCCAAGCCACAGGAGACCGCGCCCTTCGTCGCTGCGGGCATGAATGCGATCCGCGTGCCCGTTCTCTGGGAACGGCTGCAACCGCAGCCCAATGCCCCGATCGACGCCGCGGAACTCGCGCGGCTCGACGAATCGATCGCTGGGCTCGGCGGGTTCGGCCTGATCATCCTCGACGTGCACAATTACGCCAAATACCGCGGCCAACGGCTCGACCAGATCGACCCGCGCGGCGCGATGCTCGCCGACCTCTGGACCCGCCTCGCCCGCCATTATGCCGGGGACAAGCGTATCGGGTTCGGCATGATGAACGAACCCAATGGCCTGTCCGCCACGGCGTGGCGACCGATTGCGGAGGCGTCGTTACAGGCGATCCGCGCGACAGGCGCGCGCAATCTGGTACTTGTCCCGGGGACGAACTGGTCGGGTGCCCATTCCTGGACAAAAGGCAGCGACTCGAACGGCGAGGCGCTGAAAACGCTCGTCGACCCGGCGAACAACATGGCGTTCGAGATGCACCAATATCCGGATGCCGACTCTTCGGGAACGCATCCGGAATGCGTGTCGCCAAAGGCCGCCGCACAGGCATTCGACTCGGCCACCGCCTGGCTGCGCGCCAACAAGGCACGAGGATTTCTCGGCGAATTCGGCGCAAGCGGCGACCCGAACTGCCTCGCCGCGCTCGATGCGGTGCTCCGCACACTTGACGCGGGCTCGGACGTCTGGCTCGGTTGGACCTATTGGGCAGGCGGCGCCCTGTGGGGGCCGTATATGTACAGCGTGCAACCCGACAAGACCGGGGACAAACCGCAAATGTCTATCCTGATACGGCACAAATCTTAATGATCACAGGGTATAGTGGCCCCGTGGAGCCGTACGGCAATCCTATTGTGCGTTGCAGCAACGTCGCGTACCCGCTCCCCGGATCGGCAAGGCAGATACAAGAATTATGTTGAAGTCATGGATTGCATCGCTGACGCGCTGGCTGGACGGCCGCGGATGGGCCGAGCCCCCCGTGATCGAGCTGACGCATCGCTACACCCCGCCCGCCGCGCCGGTCGTCGACCTGCCCGCGGATCCCGCGCCGGCAAGCACCGCGACGCGGCTGATCGGCGACCGGCGCAGGATCGCGGACACGTTCGATGCCGCACGCCCGGTGCGGACCCGCGGCGAGCTGTTCGGACGCGCGGTCGAGCTCGACCATCTGCTCGCCGCGACGCTCGACTTTCACCAGCATGCGGTGATCCACGGAGCGCGCGGCTCGGGCAAGACGTCGCTGGTGCGCGTGCTCGGCGAGCATGCGGATGAATCGGGCGCCGTCGTGCTCTATTTCGCGTGCGAACCGCATGCGACCTTCGCCGACATCATCAGGCTCTATCTCGACGCGCTCCCGCCCGCAGCCTTCGCGCCCGGCGGACAGCGTGCCTTTGCGCAGAAGCTCGAACAGATGCCGGAGAATTTCGGCCCGCGGGCGTTCGTCGATCTGGTGGCAGACCGCGTCACCGCGCCGACGATCCTGATCTTCGACGAGTTCGACCGGATCGAGGATGCGAGCGTGAAGAGCGACGTCGCTGCGGCGATGAAGCTGCTGTCCGACGCGCTCGTGCCCGTGCTGTTCGTGCTGGTCGGAATCGCGCGGACCGTGTCCGACGTCGTCGCTGGCCACCCGTCGCTGCGCCGGCACATGCGGATCGTGTCGCTGGGCCGGATCGGCGCCGACAGCGTCGACGCGCTGATCGCACGCGGCGAGGCCAATACCGGCGTCCGCTTCGATACCGATGCGCGTGCCATGATCGCCGATGCCGCCTGTGGCTCGCCCTATCACCTGCGCATGCTGGCCGGGCATTCGTCGCTCGCCGCTGTCAGCAGCGACGCGGATATCGTCACCAAGGCGCATACCCGCACCGGCTTCGTCGATGCGTTCAGCCACTGGGCGCAGATGAACGAACCCGATGCGCGGCTGTTCGCGAAGGTCGTGCTCGGCTGCACGCTCGAACAGCGCGATGCGCTCGAGGCCTTGGCGCGCACTGCCGCGACGATGGACGTCGTTTTGCTTGATACCGATCGATATGATCGTGCCATTTCGATGCTAGACCCCGCATTGGTCCGCGAACGGGGCAATGACGGCGAACACGATGGCGTGTATTTCCGTGACAGTACCGCGCCGCAGATGCTGATCGCGCTGTTGATGACGACCCCTGTTTCCACCACGGCGGCCCGGCTTGGCGCACCGCAGGAGAGCAACCTTGCTAATACCCGCTGATCTGATCGCGTCGCTCAAGGCGCGCTGGCGTATCGAGCTGGCGATCATTCTGCTGATCGTCGTGCTGGTCGCACTCTGGACGGCCGTCACGCCCAAGACCTATGTCGCGCAGTCCTCGCTGCTGTTCGACGGCGGCCCGGCCCAGTCGGTTACCGACGAGGCGGCGCCGCAGCAGGATGGCGTGGCCGCGCTCGTCGCGACCCAGGCCGACGTCCTGCAGAGCGAGGCAATCGCCGCCGCGGTCGTCCGCGACCTCAAGCTTGCCGCCAACCCGCAGGTTGCTGACCAGTGGCGTGCGCGCACCGGTGGCACCGGCGACGTCAACGCCTGGTATGGTCGTCAGCTGCTCGGCGGGCTCGAGGTCATACCCGGCCGGACCTCGCGCGTGCTCGCGATCCGCTTCAAATCGGCCGATCCGCAATTCTCGGCCCAGGTCGCCAACGGCTTTGCCACCAGCTACCTCGATGCGCGCCTGCAACTGCAGACCGATCCCGCCCGCACCTATTCGCGCTGGTTCGAGGATCGCACGCGCGAGGTCCGCACCGCGCTCGAGCAGGCGCAGGGCCGGCTGACCGCGTTCCAGCGTCGCACCGGGATCGTCGACACGACGACCAACAACACCGACGCCGCCCGCCTGACCGAACTGTCCGGCCAGCTGACCGCGGCCGAAGCGGCGGCGGCGGATGCCGGCGCACGCGCTGGCGGCGGCAGCACCGGGCTCGACGTGCAGTCGGCCGGTGTCGTCCAGGGTCTGCGCACGCAGATCTCCGCCAAGACGGCCGAAGTCGCACAGCTCAGCGCGGATCTTGGTCCGAACCACCCGCAGCGTCAGGCCGCCGAGGCGGAACTGTCGGCACTGCGTCGCCGGCTCGCGGTCGAGACCGGGACGAGCACCAATGCGGTGCGCGTCGCCAGCGGTGCGGCGAGCAGCAAGGAAAGCCAGATGCGCGCCCTGCTGAACCAGCAGCGCGGCAAGATGCTGTCGCTGGCGGGCGACCGCGCCGAGCTCGACGTGCTCCAGCGCGACGTCGATTCGGCGCGTGCGGCCTATGACACCGTGACCCAGCGTCTCGGCACGATGCGGCTGCAGAGCGAAGCGCCGTCGACCAACGTCGTCCAGCTCGACGTCGCGCAGCCGCCGATGTTCCCCTCCTCGCCCAACGTGCCGATGCGGTTGGCGCTCGGCCTCGTGCTGGGCGGAATGCTGGCGGCGGGGACGGCGCTGGCACTAGAACTGTGGCGGCCGCGGGTGCGGACGTCGAGTGGCGCAGCGACGGCCATGGGTGTGCCCGTGCTGGGCTCGGTATCGTTTTCGCAGTCGCGCGTCGCGTCGCTGCTGGGTGGAAGGCAGACGTCATGAGGCTTCGTTCGAGCGAAACGGCAAATGTCGTTCGTCCCGCGGTCGCGCCGGGCGCCGAAGCGCCCAGCCAGCGGCAGCTTCTGGGCAAATTGCTGTCGCTGTCGCCCGAGGCGCATCGCCAGATCGAGCATCGCCAGGCTGAAACCGGGCTGTTGTTCGGCGAGGCGGCGGTCGAGCTCGGCTTTGCAACCGAGGAGCAGGTGCGCCGCGCGATCGAGCTGCAGCAGGGCTTCACCGTTCTTCCCGAGGGCGATGAGCGCGTCGATCCGCTCGTCGTCGCAGCATTCGCGCCCGACGATCCCATCGCGGTCACCGCGCGCGACATTCGCGCGATCGTGACGCGCGACGTCCGTCCCGACGGCTCCCCGCTTCAGGGGATCGCGATGATCGGGATCGACGACGAAACGCTGCATACCACCGTGCTCACCGCCAATCTGGCCGTCGCCTGCGCCCAGGCCGGCTATTCGACGCTGCTGGTCGATGGCGGCATCGGCGCACCGCGTCAGCACGGGCTCTTCCGCCTGCCCAACCGCACCGGTCTGTCGACGCTGCTGTCGTCGGGCGGCCGCGTTGAGGCGATTGCCCAGACGACCGCGATCCCTGGCCTGTCGCTGCTGTCGGCGGGTCCGAGCGTCCCCAACGCGTCGGAGCTCT
The DNA here is from genome assembly GCF_014842205.1 of Sphingomonas sp. CFBP 13714. NCBI lineage: Bacteria > Pseudomonadati > Pseudomonadota > Alphaproteobacteria > Sphingomonadales > Sphingomonadaceae > Sphingomonas > Sphingomonas sp. CFBP 13714. Next base: position 770,790 of record NZ_JACYVG010000001.1, on the reverse strand, counting down.
TCGATCGCCAGCGGCTTGCCAACACGCTCGATCCGCTGCGCGATCATTATGGGCTGGTCATCTTCGATGCCGGCCCCGCCAGCGCGACGCAGCTCGAGGCGTGTTTCGGACTCGACGCGGCGATCATCGTCGCGCGCCGCAACCGGTCGGACGCGCGCGCGCTGCGCAACGCCGCGGCCGTGCTGCAGGAGCATGCCACCCCGGTGCTCGGCTCGATCCTGATCGATTGAGCATGGTGGGCATGATGGAGATTCGGCGAATCGGCCACATCGATGTGGTCGCCACCGATGTACCGGGTGCCGTTGCACAGGTCGTTGCCGCGGTAGAAGGCGACGGTCCGGCCATCTTCGGCTTCTGCAATGCGCACAGCGTCAACCTTGCGCGGGCGGATCCCGCCTTCGTGACCGCGACGCGGGCGGGCGTGTTCTTCAACGACGGCAGCGGCGTCGATATCGCCAGCCGGCTGCTCTACGGCACGCGCTTCCCGGCCAATCTCAATGGCACCGACCTGACGCCCGCGGTGCTCGCCGCGCTGCCGGCGGGAACGGGCGTCTTCCTGCTCGGCAGCCCGCCAGGCGTCGCGCAAAAGGCCGCTGCGATCCTGGCGGAGCGCTTCCCGAACATCCGCATCGCGGGCAGCCATCACGGCTTTTTCAGCGCCGATGAGGCACCCGCGCTGTCGGAGCGGATCCGCGCATCGGGGGCACGGCTCGTGCTCGCCGGCATGGGACAGCCGCGGCAGGAAAAATGGGCGGCCGCCAATGCGGGCACCGTCGGTGCGGTGATCCTGTGCATCGGCGCCTTTCTCGATTTCACTGCGGGCCAGTTCGTCCGCGCGCCGCTCTGGATGCAGCGCGCGGGCATCGAATGGACCTTCCGCCTTCTGCAGGAGCCCCGACGGATGGCGTCACGCTATCTCGTCGGGAACGCGACCTTCCTGGCCGCGACGCTCGGACAACGGATGAAGCGATGAAACAGATGATGCCTCCTCGCCTGCACCGCGCGCTCTCGCGTCTGCGCCATGCGCCACCGCCGTCCTATGACGACCGCTATCCGCGCGTCGACGTGTTCGAATGGCGTCCCGCGGGCAGCGCGATCAACTTCGGCGACCGGCTGGCGACGGTCGTCGCCGAGCGTGTTCTCGCGCTGCACGGCCGCAGCCTCGACGAGGAGACGGCGCGCGACGCGACGCTGTTCACGGTCGGATCGGTTATGCATTTCGCCAAGACCGGCGACACCGTCTGGGGCTCGGGCGTCAACGGCAAGATTCCCGCCGACCGCCACGCCTTCGACGCACTCGACATCCGCGCGGTCCGCGGTCCGCTGACGGCGGCGTTCCTTTCGGAGCGCGGGCTGGACGTCCCGGCGGTCTATGGCGACCCCGCGCTGCTGCTGCCGACGCTGTTCCCCGACCGCTTCAAGCGGCATAGCGCCCGGCCGGTCCTGTTCGTCCCCAACCTCCACGACCTCACGCTCGCGCCGACGCTCGGCCTGCCGTTCGTGTCGCCGCTGCGCGGCTGGAACGCAGTCGTCGAGCAGATCGTCGGCGCCGATCTGGTGCTCGCAAGTTCGCTCCACGGCGTCGTGATCGCCGAGGCCTTCGGCATTCCCGCGCGGCATGTCCGCCTGACCGAGACCGAGCCGCCGTTCAAATATGACGATTATGCGCGCGGGACCGGACGATCCGGCATCGACTCCGCGAACAGTGTCGCCGAAGCGCTCGAAATGGGGGGCGCACCGCCGATATCCTTCGATCCCCAGGCGCTGCTCGCGACATTCCCGCACGATCTGTGGGAGTGAGTCATGGCTGCCCCCTCATTAGGTAAACAGGTCGGACGCGGCGCAATCTGGTCAGTCGTCAACAGCGCGCTCGTCCAGGTCATCAACCTCCTGGTCTTCCTGGTGACCGCACGGTTCGTCCCGGTCGCCGATTTCGGCATCCTCGCCACCTGTCTGCTCTTCGTCGAGCTGTTCAAGCAGATCTCGGTCGAAAGCTTCGCCACCGCGATCGTCTCGCGCGGTGCGCCCGACGCCGGCGACTACAACGCCTGCTTCCTGCTGATCCAGATCGGCGCGGTGATCGGCGCGGCGCTGATGCTGCTGTCGGCGCAGTTCATCTCGGAGATCATGCACAATGAGCGGATCGAGTTCGCGCTCCGGCTGACCTCCGTCCTGCTGCTCAGTTCGGGACTGTCGCGCACGCATGAAGCGTGGATGACGCGCCAGTTGCTGTTCAAGCCGCTCGCGATCCGCTCGATCCTCGCGCTGCTCGTCGGCGGCGGTGCGGGCCTGTTCCTCGCGATGAACGGCTGGGGCCTGACCGCGCTCGTCGTCCAGCAGCTCACCACCTCCCTGCTGTCGACGATCCTGCTCTGGGTCGTCAGCGACTGGCGGCCGAGCCTGCGCGTCGAACGCGCCAAGCTGCTCGCGACCTGGCGCTATGGCCGCCATGTCGCGATCACCGGCTTCACCAACTTCGCCAACACGCAGAGCGACACGTTCTTCTCGTCCTATTATCTCGGCGCGTCGGCGACGGGCATCTACAACGCGGCCAAGCGCATCCTGCTCGGCCTCAACCAGCTGATGGCATCCGCACTGTCGCGCGTCGCGCTGCCGACCTTTGCCGGGCTTCGCGACGACGAGGAACGGCTCCGCGGCGCGTTTCTGAACGCGGTCTCGTTCACCACCGCGATCACCGCGCCGATGTTCCTGTCGCTCATCGCGGTCAGCGATCTGGTCGTGCGCGTCGCGCTCGGCGCGAAATGGATGGAGGCGGCACCGATCATCTCGATCATCGCCGGCACCGCCTATCTGACGACGATCGGCCAGTATAATCAGGCGATCATCCTGGTGAAGGACAAGCCGCACTGGCAGACGGTCCTCACCTCGATCTACGCGGTCAGCAACATATCGCTGTTCCTCGTCGTCGTGCGCTATGGTCTTCAGGCGCTGGCGATCGGCTTCACCGTCCGCGCCGTCCTGCTCTACCCGCTTTCGGTCGGGGCGGCCCTCCACCTGCTGAGGATAAAACCGATGGCCTATGCTGCGCGCATAGCACCCTCGCTTGCCGCATCCGCGGTGATGGTCGGGGCGCTGCTTCTGCTGCACCGGACGATCGACGTCCCCTCCCCGCTGCTCGCGCTGGTCATCCACGTCGCGGTCGGCGCTATCGTCTATGCTGCCGCACTGTTCGTGATCGGCCGCCGCGACATGCTCGCGCTCATCCGCTTCGCGCGGACGGCGGTGGCCCGTGGCTGATCCGCTCCGCGTCCTCGCCTGGCCCGCCGGTGATCCGAGCGACCTCAACCCCTATGTCCGCCGCATGTACGGCGCGTTCCGCGCGCCCGCGGCCTCGGTCACCGCGTTCCGTCCGCTGATGCGGCGCATCCCCGCCGCGGACATCTTCCATATCCACTGGCCCGAGGGAATCTTTGAAGGCTCGGGCAGCAACAACCCGGCGATCGTCGCAGCGAAGGCCGCGCGCGTGCTGAACGCCGCGCGGGGGATCCGTCAATCGGGCGGCAAGCTCGTCGTGACCGCGCACAATGTCACGCCGCACCGCGACCTGACCGGCTGGCGGCACCGGATCTGGCACTCCTATCATGCGCGGCTTCTCGGCCAGATCGATCACCTGATCGGCCTGTCCGCGGCCTCGCTCGAGCGCTATCGCGCCGCGCATCCGGCGATCGCCGCGGTCGCGGGGACGATCATCGCGCACCCGCATTACCGCGAGGACTATCCGGCGATCCCTCGGGCCGAAGCGCGCACGGCCTGGGCGATTCCCGACGGTATCTGGGTGCTCGGCATGATCGGGTCGCTGCGCCCCAGCAAGAATCTGGTCGAGGCCGCCGAGGCGTTCCTCGCGATCCGCCGGCCCGATGAGATGCTGCTGATCGCCGGCGATGCGGGCGATGACGACATCGCCGCGCAGCTGACCGCGGTCGCGGACCGGTCCGACGGGACGATCCGCATCGTGACAGGTCCGCTCGACGATGCGCGCTTCGCCTCGGCGATCGCCGCCTGCGACGCGTGCCTGATGAACCAGACGTCGACGCTCAATTCGGGGACCGCGCTTGTCACGCTGTCGCTCGACCGTCCGCTGCTCGCCCCGGCGGTCGGCACGCTGCCCAGCCTGGCGGCGGAGATCGCCGGCGGCTGGGTCACGCTGTTCGATCCGCCGCTCGCGCCGCCGGCGTTGCGCGCAAGCATCGACACGCTTCGCACCAGCCCGCCGGGCGGCCGCCCCGATCTGGAGCCGCTCGACCCGATGCGACTGTCCGAGGCAATGCTCGCGCAATTCAGGAAGGTGGCGTCGGGCTGACTTTTGGCGCGAAGCCCTTCGCATCGTCGATCTTCGCCGCCTTGCGCAGCGCCGCCTGACGCTGGCTGGTTCCCGATCGCAGCTGCGTGGTCGCCAGCCAGCTAGGCCTCGACGTTGCGCCCGCTCAGCCTCTCCCGCAGCGCGGCGGTCGTCGTCAGGGCAGTCCCAGCGCGAGAGCGGGGGCAAGAGACTGCATTTGCCCGAGACGATGAGAAAATCTAGAAGGACCGGGCATAGGGATCGCCTCTGACGGAATGTGGCGCCGGCCGGGTTCCGGGCGGCTTGGGAAGTATATCATGGAAACAATTTACGATTGGCTGAGCGTCGCGGTATTTGCGGGCCTGGCGCTGCTCTATCTGCAACGCTCGATGGAGGATGAGCCGGTCGATACGGTGTGGCATTATCTGCCGCCCGCGATCGCCTGTGCGTTGAGCAACTGGCTCGGCAACGAAGGCTATGCGATCCCCGCCGTGCTCGTGCTTGCAGCCAGTGTCGGCTATATCATCTACGTGCTGCGCCCATCCCTGCCCGGGCGCTGATCTGGCCGGCCAGACGCGCCGGCCCCGGCAGCAGCGGTTGATCATGGTAGAACAGGATCTCCATTACCCTAAACCCGCCGCTAACCAGGTTTGAAGAGACCTCCTTTGCATCGGCCGAGTGAAGGATCGGGTGCCAACGGAGAATTTCCAATGCCCCTGATCCACGACGCGCATCGCGCCGTCGCGTCCGCCGCGACGGCGCCAGCCACTCGCCCGCATGCCCTGAACCGTGTCCTGCCGTACTCTGTTTATGATGGTGGCCGACCCGGCCGCATCGGCGCTGCCCTGCGCGGCATGGTCGGCATCGCAGCGCTGGCGATGCTCGCCGCCTGCGGATCCGCGGTCGAAGCGCCCGAACAGGCGGGAATCGTCGTCGTGAGATCGGGGGCCGGACCGAGCGAACCCGGTATCGCGGTTGCGGCAGCGGCACCGCCTGCAGCGGCGACCAGTGCCGACGCGGGCACACCGGCCACCAGCGATACCGACGATGCGGTCATCCCCCCCGACACGATGCGGGACCCGGATCATATGCAATATGCCAGTCTGGTCGAATAACCGGACTGGCCCTTGGCTTAATTAGACAGGCGGCGCACCGATCGGCGCGCCGCCCGTCCCGGTCGATCAGCGGCCGACCGCGTGATAGGTCAGCCCGGCCTTCTCGACCATGTCGCGCGGATAGATGTTGCGCAGGTCGACGAGCACCGGCGACGCCAGCAGCGACTTGACGCGCTTGAAGTCGAGCGCGCGGAAAATGTCCCATTCGGTCACGATGACAAGCGCCTCGGCGCCCTCCATCGTCTCATAGGGACCGGTGCAATAGGTCACGTCCTTGATGACCGCCTTCGCCTGCTCATGACCCTCGGGATCATAGACGTTGATCGTCGCGCCCGCATCCTGCAGCGTCTGGATCAGCGCGATCGCCGGGCTGTCGCGCATGTCGTCGGTGTTCGGCTTGAAGGTCAGGCCGAGCACCGCGATCGTCTTGCCGCGAACGTCGCCACCGACGGCGGCGATGACCTTGCGACCCATTGCGCGCTTGCGATTGTCGTTCACCGCGACGACCGCCTCGACGATGCGCTGCGGCGCGTCGTGATCCTGCGCGGTCTTGAGCAGCGCGAGCGTGTCCTTGGGGAAGCACGAACCGCCATAGCCCGGACCGGCATGCAGGAACTTGGAGCCGATACGGTTGTCGAGGCCGATGCCGCGCGCAACGTCCTGCACGTCCGCGCCGACCTTCTCGCACAGATCGGCGATCTCGTTGATGAAGGTGATCTTGGTCGCGAGGAACGCGTTGCCGGCATATTTGGTCAGCTCGGCAGCACGCCGGCTCATCTCGACGAGCGGCGAACGACCGAGGGCGAGCGGACGGTAGATCTCGCGCATGACCGCAAGACCCTTTTCGTCGTCGCTGCCGATCACGACGCGGTCGGGACGCTTGAAATCGTCGATCGCGGCGCCTTCGCGCAGGAATTCGGGGTTCGACACGACCGCGAAATCGGCATCCGGATTGACCCGGCGGATGATCCGCTCGACCTCGTCGCCGGTGCCGACCGGGACCGTGGACTTGTCGACGATCGCAGTGAAGCCGTCGATCGCGCCGCCAATTTCCTCGGCGGCGGCATAGACATAGGACAGGTCGGCATGACCGTCACCGCGCCGCGACGGCGTACCGACGGCGATGAAGACCGCGTCGACACCCTTCACGCTCGCGGCAAGATCGGTACCGAAGCGCAACCGCCCGGCCTCGACGCCGCGCGCCACCAGTGCATCCAGACCCGGCTCGTAGATCGGCATGATGCCGTTTTCGAGCGCCGCGATCTTGCCGGCATCCTTGTCGATGCAGATCACGTCATGTCCGAAATCGGCGAAACATGCGCCCGACACCAAACCAACGTAACCCGATCCCACCATCGCTATGCGCATTATAATCCCTCAGACGATGTTGGTCCCTACGATCGTCGTACGGACATTGATATTCGGCGGAACTCCTAGAAGATGAACCGCCGGCCATCAATAAGGTGGTTCACCTGATGCGGCGGGCCGGTACGCTGCTCCAGCGATCCGTGCCGATACCGATCAAACGCCAATATCCGAGAGGGTTGGCGGGCCGGCCCGCGCCCGCGGGCGACGCGCCAGCCCCGCTCATTTAGTCCGCGACGATGCGGGCGTCAGGGTAGTTTTCGGGACGAAGCACGCGGTCGGCGACCTCTGTCCAGGTCGAGAAATGCCGCGCGGGCACCTGTCCCGCCAACGCCAGCGCCTTTTCGGTCGCCGCGATCATCGACGCCGGATCGTTCGACACATAGCCGGCGCGGAACGGATTCGTCCCGACCGCAAAATCGGGGCAGACCGCGGGGATCTGCAGATATTCATATTGTCCCAATTTCAGACTCGACTCGGCAAGATACTCGACCCCCGGCGCCAGCCGGTAGGGTGCAATGCCGATGCTCGCATGCTTGATATAGGGCAGCGTGGCGCGGAACGGCATTTCCTTGTGGACGAACACGTTGTCGGGCCCCTTGAAGCTCTTCCCGCAGCCGATCACGTGGAAATGCACATCGGGAAACTGCGGCGCGACCGCATGGAAGAAGCTTTCGTCGAACAGCATCGACCCGACCGCGACGGCATTGCGCTGCGCGGTATAGGGCGACGGCCCGACGGTCTCGAAGTCGGCGGAATCGATCCCGAATTCGGCGCGGTACAGGCGATCCTTCGCCCACAGGAAATCCGACACCATCTTGGTCGACCGCAGGCAGACATGGTCGATATGTCGCGCATTCTTGACCAGATGGCTGCGGACATAGGGATGCGCACCGACGGTATCGAGCCGGTCGGTGGCGTAATAGATGATCTTCGCGGTCGGGTTGAGCCGCTTGATCCGGTCGATGAAGATCGCCGCGACGCTCGATTCGATGACGATATAGTCCGCCGCCTGGAATGCGCCGTCGATATCGGCATTGGGCAGCCTGGCAAACAGCGGAAACAGCTTCGCCATCACCGCATCGGCGACCGCATTGTTGGTCGCAAAGGGATGCAGCGGCGTCCGCCAGAGATAGCAATTGACGCCGTCCACCTTGTGCCAGGCATTGGCCTGGTCCCACAGGAACAGGCGCGAATCGCCCTTCTTCTTCGAGATCAGGCTGAACCGGGTCGAGATGAACGACACGTCGCAGCCATCCTGCGCCAGCGCATGCGCGACCTGATGGATGCTGGCGCGCTTGGGCGTCCGGTAATCCTGAAATGCCGACAGGATGACGACACGGGAACGCTTTGGCTGCGCCGGCGCTGGCTTATCGGACATGCATGACACTCCATCGACTTTGGGCTGGACGGTTGGCCGTAATCAGACAAAGGGGCTGGCAATCTGGATCACGTTGGGAAGCCGATGCACGTTCTTCACGTCGTTCGTCAATTTTATCCGGCCATTGGCGGGCTGGAAGACGCCGTCAGCAATCTCGCGGTCGCGCTCAAGCGGGACTGCGGAATTACCACGTCGGTGGTCACGCTCGACCGGGAGTTTTCGCGTCTCGACGCGACGCTGCCGCCGCGCGACACCTATCAGGGCGTGCCCGTGCAGCGGATCCCGTTCCGCGGCTCGACGCGCTATCCGCTCGCGCCCACCGTGCTGCAGCATCTCGGCGAGGCGGATATCGTCCATGTCCATGCGATCGATTCGTTTTTCGACGGCATGGCGCTCACCCGTCCGCTCCACCGCCGGCCGATGGTCGCCTCGACGCATGGCGGCTTCTTCCACACCGATTTCGCCAGCCGGCTGAAGCTCGCCTATTTCGCCAGCGTCACGCGGGCGTCGTCGCTCGCCTATGACCGGATCATCGCCTCGAGCGAAAGCGACGCCGCCCGGTTCAACCAGATCGCCGCGAGCAAGACGGTGACGATCGAGAATGGCGTCAATATCGGCAAATGGCAGGGCGCAGCGTCGCCACAGCCGACCCGGACGATGATCTATATCGGACGCTTTTCCTCGAACAAGAACATCACCGGCCTGATCGACCTCGTGGCCGCGCTCGGCCGGCTTCACGGCGACTGGCGGCTGATCATCGCGGGCGGCCCGGCCGACGTCACGCCTGCACAGATCGAGGAGCATATGCGCCGGACCGGTACCGAACGGGCGGTCACGCTCGTGCCCTCGCCCAGCGACGAGGGTATCAAGGCGTTGATCGGCGAGGCCAGCTATATCGGCTCGGCGTCACGCTATGAAGGCTTCGGGCTGAGCGTCGTCGAAGGCCTGTCCGCTGGCCTGACCCCGATCGTCAGCGACATCCCGCCCTTCCGCCGGCTGGTCCGCTCGTCCGGCAGCGGCATCCTGTTCGACATTGACGATGTCGAGGCGGGCGCGGCCCGGATCGAAGCCGCACACCGCGATGCGAGCGCCGCCTATGAATCGAACCGCGCGAACAACATTGCCGCGAGTCTGGCCTATGACTGGCGCAGCGTCGCGCGGCAGTTCGCCGATGTGTATGAAGATGTCCTGCGGAAACGCGGCGTGCAGGGCTGAGAAAGTCGGGGTACTTGGCCGCGTATTCCGGGGCGATTCGCTGAGGAGGAGCGTATCGTCGCTCAGCATCGATTACGATGCCCACATCGCCAAAGCCGAGTTTACCGCGAGCGTACAGGCCCTGTTGCTTCAAGCGGGTCAGGCGAACGCTTAGGGCTGATAATCACCGCGGCACTACGGCGAAGGCGAACCGTCATATCTCGAGCGCCGAAGCATTTTGGCAATTCGACGACCGGAATCGTCAGACACAGGCGGACGCGAGATTAGCGACCGCCCATGTGCTTGAAATCAGGCCAGGAAGAATGCCATCAGGACGATCAACGCCCAGAGCGCAACGCTGACCGCGAGGCCGGTGATGAGACCGAGCACGGCCGAGGGGATTTCGGGATAGGATGGGGCCTGGATAGCCGGGCCGGGAAGCGCAGTCATGAACACTCTCCTCAGCGGTCGTTTCAACCGTCTTGTCTCAACATGGGACAGGGGTCATAAATAATCAATACTAATATCTAGACTAGCGCAAAATTAGCTAAGATCCTGAAAATCTTGTGCGTTAGGCGGCCCGGCAAGGCCGGCAAACGCCCCCGGAGCAGGGTTGCAACGCGCAGACCACCACACCGGCGTCAGCGTCAGTTCAGAACGATGAAAGTCCGCGCAGCAGCATCGTCGCGAGAGCCCAGCATGCGCAGCTCGCCACGACCAGCAGGATAAGCCGCACCGGCGCTGCAAAGCGCTGCGGCGGCGCCAGCGCCGCACCCGCGGCGGGCATGGGCACCACCGCGCTGTCGGGGATCAACGACAGGACTGCAGACTCGCAGATCGTGTGCGTGAAGGCCGACTGGATCTGGTCGTTCGTCAGCAGGGGCTGGAATGCGCAGCCATGCGCTTCGCCGTCGCGCCATGCGATCCGCGCGGTCGCCTGCCCCGCACCGGCCAGGCCGACGCGGATATGGGCGCCGACCGGCAGGACGCTGGCGCTGGAAAAACGGAAACCGCCTTCGGACAGATCCTCGACACGGACGTCGATCGCCCGCGCATCGGCCGCACGGACCGTGCTCGCGCGCGCTATTGCCGCACGACTCGGCTTTCGCCGGCGCTCGGCAACCGGCTCGATCGCCGTCATCTCCGCCCGCACGCTAGATGATCCAGGCAAGGACACCAGCGAGCGCCGCGGCGAAGACCGCCACGCCGGCGATGGTCGAACCGGCCCGGATCGCGCGTTCACCCAACGAGGCGGGCTCGACCGGAAGGAGCCAGTTCTCATAATCGATCCGGTCGCCGGCCAACGGGTTGGCGGCACGCGGGTCGACGACCTGAAGCTCGGCCGTGAGCGGGTCTGCGACGGAACGCGCCCCGTCGAACGAATCCGTCGTAGCGCCGGAAAGCGGATCGCCGCCACGAAACGCCGCATGTGGCGATACGGGGTCAGCCAGGTTAGCAAGAGGTGCGTGAAGGGGCATGACGACACCATGCCATACTGGTGGTTAAGAAAGCGTATGTTAAATTGCTGTCGCGGCATTTTTTGTACGTGTTTTACGGTGCACTAGAACGCATTGCGGTGCACAACGACCCGTACCGTAGACACGAGAATGCCAAAGTCGCGCCACACGGACCAGCCCAGGATATATTCCAGATCGGCCTGAAGGCGCTGCGTCAGATCGTCGCGGCGATGCGTCGCACCCCGGAATCCGCGCACCTGCGCGAGACCGGTGATCCCCGGCTTGAGCGCGTGACGGTGCCAATAGCGTTCATCGACCTCCCAGAACAGCTGCTGCCCCGCCAGCGACCCCAGTGCATGCGGTCGCGGCCCGACGATGCTCATCGATCCGAGCAGCACGTTCAGCAGCTGTGGCAGCTCGTCGACGCTGGTCGCGCGGATCACGCGACCGACGCGCGTGATCCGGTCGTCGGTGCGGGACGCCGAAACGCTGCCGCTCGCGTCCGACTGCTCGACCCGCATCGACCGGAACTTGAACACCTTGAACAGCGCGTTGCCCCGCCCGACGCGATCCTGCCGGAAGAAGACCGGTCCGCGGCTGTCGATCTTGATCGCGGCGGCGGTAATCAGCAGCAGCGGCAGCACGACGATCAGCGCGGGCACCGCAAAGGCCAGATCGAACGTCCGCTTGATCATCCGGTTGCGCGTGCTCAGCGGTCCGACCGCGACGACCAGCGTCGACCGCCCGACGAAAGTGTCGAGCCCGATCGCGCCGACTTGGTCGATTTCGTTCGAAATAATCTCGCCGCGAATGCCCGCCCCCTTCAGGAGCATCGCCCATTCGCGCTCCTTGTCGGGCCGGCAGGCGATCACGACGCGGTCGACACCACGCAATTGACGCGCGAGTCGATCGAGCATCATCGGATCCTGCATGTTCGGGCGAAGGTTCGCGGCCCGCGTCTCAACGACTTTGCAATGTGCAGGCACGGCGAATTCGACGTCGTCCAAGATCACCAGATCGGTGGTCACGTTGCCGCCAATCGTCAGGCGGACAAACCGGTCGATGACCAATCGAAAGACTGCCAGAAGCACGAAGCTGCCGAGCATTCCGATGCTGATGACACCACGGGATTCCGCCTGCACCGCCCGAAAATAGTAGGAGATGAACAAGAAGCTTGAAAAGGCTAGTAAAAGCGCCGTCGCCGAGCGCATGATGCCGGCCCGGGCCTTGCGCAGCACGTCAATCGAGTAGGCGCCATTGTTGAACGCCGTCAACACGTATATCGGCGCCGTGACGATGACGACGTTCATGTGCGACGTTACAGCAAAACGGCCATATTTTGCAAATATACCGAGCTCGAATGCAGCAACGACCGCGAGCAGATCAGCAAACACCAACAGGATATAAAGAGCGATGCGCAGTTGGTGACGATGCGAGGTCGAGCCAAAACGATCGAACACTGCACCGCGCGTGCCGGTAACTTTAGTATTTTCCACAGTGCCAGCTCCCTGCCCGCCACAATCTCGACTTATGCTCAGCAGGGCCAAGGCTCTGCCATAGGCGGTTTGAAGAAACCAGAGCCGAGATGCGCGGCTCATCCCATCGGGGCGCCACCCGGTCGGCACGCACCGCGCCGCCTGCGCAACGCGGCCCGCCACCGCGATGCCACCGCCACCACCTTGCCGTCGCCGCAGCACCCCCAGCATGCGCGCAGCACCGCCCAGCAGCCCGGTGCGGCTCCCCCGGCAATGGACTGAAACCGGTACGACCGGACTCCCCCCTTGGCGCAACATACCCCTCTATAGCGGACAACCGGCGCCGGCGGGCCGTCCCATCCCGGAACATGCCCCCCATCATAAGAAAAACCGCGCCGTTGCCGCCCGCGATCAGCCGCCGCCCGTAGCCGCGACACGCCCCCGAACGCGGAACCGATCGCCGCGCAAGGATTGATCGCACGCTCTTTCGCGCTAGGGGGCGTCGGAATGAAACGGACGCGCGCGATCCCGCGTTGTACATTCCAGTACATAAAAAGGTTCGAGACAAGCATGCCAGAGGCTTTTCGTGCGGCGCGCGACGCGCTCGCCTTTCTCGAGGCACATCGTCTCGCACCGGTTGCTGAAAATTATACCTTCGCGCTTGCCGTGGTCGCCGATCCCGGATCGGACCTGGCGCGCGCCGTGGCGGCCGAGACGGATGGCGGCCTGAGGCTGACCGCACGCGCGCTCGAAACGCTCAGCGAACGCCATCTTGCGATCAAGCGCGACACGACCGCCGAACGCGACAGCGCGGTCACCGCGCGCGCCAACCAGCTTGGCGCGCTGACCACCGATGCGCAGACGCTGACGCGGTCGCTCAGCCACGACGTCAGCGCGATGGCGAGCGAGGCGGAGAACTGGCCCGATGCGACGCTGCTCGTGACCCGGCTGGCCGATGCCGAACGCGAGCTGGCCGAGCTGCGCCGCGACGTCGCCCGGCTCCAGTCCGACCTCGGTTCGCTCGGTACGGCGCGGCACGATCCGATGCGCGACGCAGCCACCGGCGCGCTGACGTCCGAGGGCGCGCGGCCGATCTTCGCACAGCTGGCCGAACAGGCGCGAAGCTATGTCCTCATGATCTTCAGCGTCGCCGATCTCGCCGGGGTCAATCAGCGCTTCGGCCACGCCGTCGGCGACAATGTGCTGAGCGCCTTTGTCGCGAACCTGCGACGGGTGTTTCCCGACGAGGAGATCATTCGCTGGACCGGCAATGAATTCGTCGTGGTCGTCACCGATGTCGCCCTGACGGCAGCCCGCGATCTCGCCGACGAAGCCATCGCCGCCTTCGAAACCCGCCGCCTCAGGCTGCGCGGCAGCGGCGCATGGATCGGCCCGGTCCGCGCACTCGCGGGACTGGTCGTCGGCCAGGGCGACGACCAGGACGCCGCCCTGAGCCAGGCCCGCGCCGATCTGTACCGTGCCACCGTCGAGGGTTTCGCCCCTGTGGACAGCTGAGCGGGTCGGACCCGACGGCTCGCTCGCTCCGGCTGCGATCATGGATTCGATAAGTATCGGCATTATGGCGTTTCTATCCCGCGATCCACGCGTTCCAGCGCGATGAGCACTTCGCACCATGGCCGCTACGCCTATCGCCCGATCGTCGACCGCCCGGACTATGACTGGCCCGACGGCCGCCGCCTCGCCATCTATTTCGGGGTGAATTACGAGGTGTTCGATTTCGGCGGCGGGCTGGGTCCGGAACTGGCCCCCGCGCAGACCGACCCGGACGTGATGAACTATGCCTGGCGCGATTATGGCAACCGGGTCGGGGCGTGGCGGTTGTTCGACCTGTTCGATCGGCTGGGCCTGCGCACCACCGCGCTGCTCAACGCCGACGTCCTCGATCGCTGCCCCGGGCTCGCCGAGGCGTGCCGCGACCGCGGCGACGAGATCGCGGCGCATGGCGGCACCAACGCGACCGCGCAAGGGTCCCTTGCGCGGTCGCGCGAGAACCAGGTGATCGCCGACGTGACCGAGCGGCTGGCGACACTCGGCGTACGTCCCACCGGCTGGCTGGGTCCGTGGATCTCGGAGAGCGACGCCACGCCGGACCTGCTCGCCGAAAACGGCTATCGCTATGTCCTCGACTGGGCGCATGACGACCAGCCAACCCGGCTCGCAACCTCTCATGGCGGGCTGCTCTCCATCCCCTATTCCCAGGAAATCAACGACCTGCCCGCGATCATCGCGCGCAAGCAGGAGGCGGTGACGTTCGCGGCCATGATTCGCGACGGCGTCGAACAGCTGCTGTCCGAATGCGACCGGCGTCCACTCGTCCTCGGCATCGCGCTCCATCCCTATATCATGGGACAGGCACACCGCGTCCCCGCACTGGCCCGCGTACTGACCGAACTCCGCGCGGCGAACGATCCGCGCATCTGGTGGACCACCGCCGGCGACATCGCCGCGCATGTCGAGGCGAACGGGCTGGCCGCCTGACCCCGCACTCACTCAGGCTTCACGACCGCCGCGCCACAGGCTCTCCTTCAACGGGCCGATCAGGTAGTCGAGCGCGGACCGTTTCCGGAGCGGCACGAGGATCTCGGCGGGCATGCCCGGCGTCAGTGCGCCGGGCCCCTTCAGCGCGACGAGCGTCCGATAGCTTTCCGGCAGGAGCGACGCCTCCGCCCGGAAGAAGCGGTTGCCGGTCCGCTCCTCGGTGAAGCTGTCCGCCGACACCGTGTCGATCCGGGCGTCGAGCGCGGGCATCGCGCGGTCGTGGAATCCGGTGAAGCGGACCTGCGTCGTCTGGCCGGGGCGCATGTCGTCGGCATCGTCGGGCGAGACCTGCACCTCGATGACCAGCGCCCTGCGATCGGGGACGATCTCCATGAGCGTCTGCCCCGGCGAGACCACCCCGCCGATCGTGTAGATCGTCGGGCCGACGATCGTGCCGGCGACCGGCGCGCGCACCATCGAACGGGCGAGCTGTTCGCGCGCCGCGAGCAATTTGGGCTGCAGCTCGTTCATCCGCACCAGCAGATCGCGCAGGCTGCCCTCCACCTCCTCGATCTGGCGACGATCGACACCCGCGGCCGAGAGTTCGGCTTCGCCGATCGCATCGCGCGTCTGGAGGATCTGCGCGCCCAGCGCGCCATGCTCACCGTCGAGCGCGGCCTGCGTACGCTCGAGCGCGCGGATCCGGTTGATCGAGGCAAAGCCCTTGGCGGCGATGACCCGCATCCCCGTCAGCTCGTCGTCGAGCAGCGCGCGTTGCCGGCGGTTCGCCGCGATCTGCTCCCCGAACCCGCCAATCTGTTCGGCATTGGCGTGGGCGCGCCGCATCCACACCGCCTTCTCGGTCTGCGCGGTCCGCAGGCGCGCCGCCAGCAGCAACCGCTGCCCGCGCAGCGCATCCTCCGCCAGCACCCGGTCCGCCGCCGGCAGCGCGCGGAACTCGACCGGCTCGGCCATCACCGCGCGCCGGTCGCGTTCGGCGAGCAGGCGTTCGCGCTGCGCAAACAGCATCATCAGCTCGGCGGTCATCCCGCGTTCGAGCGCATGCAGGTCCGCCGACGCGATCTCGAGCAGCACCTGCCCGCGCGCGACCTTCTGGCCTTCGACGGCGCGCAATGCCGTGACGATGCCGCCGTCGCGATTCTGCACCGCCTGCCGCTTGCCCGACACGATCACCGCGCCGCGGGCATAGACGCCTGCGTCGAGCGGCATCATCGACGCGCCCCCCAGCAGCCCGATGAAGAACAGCGCCGCGACGCGCAGGCCGCGCCGGATCTCAACCCGCGCCGAATCGTCGATCATGCTCATGACACAGCCCCCTTCAGTCCGACGACATTGCCGCGGCTCCCGCCGGCGCGGCGCGCCAGCTCGGCCAGAACCTCCTCGGCCGGACCTTCGCAGTCGACCGACCCGGCGTTGAGCACGAGCAGCCGATCCGCGGCGGCCAGCACGCTGGTGCGATGCGCCGCGATCACGATCGTCGCGCCGCGCTGGCGACTGGTTTGCAGCGCGCGCATCAGCGCCGCCTCGCCCTCCGCGTCCAGCGCGGCATTGGGTTCGTCGAGCAGAAGGATCGGTGGGTCGTCGAACATCGCCCGCGCCAGCGCGATCCGCTGCCGCTGACCCGCCGACAGCGCCAGCCCGCCGCGCCCGATCGGACAGTCATAGCCGCCGGGCAGCGACAGGATCAGCGCGTGGCACCCCGCGACCTTGGCCGCGTCGATCACCCGCCGGTCGAACGAGACCGGGTCCACCGCGTTCGGATCGGCGAACCGGGCGATGTTCTGCGCCACCGTGCCCGTCAGAAAGCCGGGTTCCTGCGGCACATAGCCGCGATACCGCGCAAGCCGCTGCGCATCCCAGAGGATCGAGTCCGCGCCGTCGAGCAGCACCTGTCCGGATTCGGCCGCGATCCCCCCGGCGAGGATGCGGATCAGCGTCGTCTTGCCCGCCCCCGACGCGCCGACGATGCCCAGCATCTGCCCCGCCTGCAGGTCGAAGCTCACGCCCTTGAGCAGCATCGCCGCGCCATCGCCGCTGCGCGTGGTGATCTTGCGCGCGGTGATCCGGCCGAGCGGCGCCGGCAGGACGGTCGCGGGCGCCGCCGCCGCGTCCGTGTCGAACAACTGCTTCAGCGATTTCAGCGCCTCGTTCGCGCTCTGCAGGTTCGACCAACCGCCGATCAGCAGCTCGACCGGCTGCAACGCACGGCTGAGCAGCACCGATGCGGCGATGATCGATCCGACCGAGATCTGCCGCTGGACCGCGAGGATCGCGGCGAGCCCCAGCGCCAGCGACTGGAGGAACAGCCGCATGAACTTGGCGATCGCGGCATAGCGCGCGGTCGCCATCTGCGCCGCGGCCAGCGCTGCCTGCCCGTCGCTGCGTTCGGTGATCTGCCGGTTGACCATCGCCCGGCCCATGCCCAGCGCGCGGACGAGCTCGGCCTGCTGGGCGATATCCTCCTGGACGATCGCCGACCGGGCATTGGCGGTGTGCGCAACGGTCATCAGCCCGCGCGTCCCCCGCTCGGACATCCATGTCAGCACCGCGAGGCACGCGCCCGCAGCGATGATGAACAGCCCCAGCAGCGGATGGATCAGCACCGCGGCCAGAACATAGATCGGCGTCCAGGGCGCATCGAAGATCCCGACCAGCGTCGGCGCGGTGATCACCTGTCGCAGCGTGTCGAACTCGCGCATCGCCTGTGCCGTCGTCGGGTCGCGCTGCCGGGTGTGACCGCGCTCGATCAGCCGCGCCAGGATCGCCCGCGACACGCGCTGGTCGAGCCGCAGCGACACCTTGACCATCAGCCGCGACCGCAGGGCCTCCAGCACCCCGATCGTGGCGATCGCCGCCCCCAGCACCAGCGTCAGGATCACCAGAGTGACGACGCCCCCGGTCGGCACCACCCGGTCATAGACCTGCATCATGTACAGCGTCGGCGCGAGGTACAGGATGTTGACCAGCGCGCTGAACAGCAAGGCGGCAAGGAGATGCGACCGACAGCGCGTCACCGCATCCCGTACCGGCTGCGCCAGCCGGTCCCCGAACATCTGCATCATCGATCAGAACCCGAAATCGCTGTGGTCGATCGTCGTCGCGTTCACCCCGGTGAGCGTGATCGTCTGCGTGCCGATCGTGATCACCGTGTTGACGCCGACCTGCGAAATCAGCACCTGTGCCCCGAAATTGGCGGCGGTGATGCCGCAACCCGAAACATCGAGCAGGTCCTGTCCCCCGGCCGCATCGAAGTCGAAATCGACCACCGTGTCATTGCCCTGCCCGGTCACGAACACGAACACGTCGTCGCCCGTGCCCCCGGTCAGCCGGTCGCTGCCGGTGCCGCCGACGAGCCGGTCCTGCCCCGCGCCGCCCAGCAGCTGGTCGTTGCCCCCCAGCCCCTGCAACAGGTCGTCGCCGTCGAACCCGGACAGGATATTGCCCGCGCTATTGCCCGTCAGTGCGTTCGCGTCGGCATTGCCGTTGCCGTGCACCCCGGAAGTGCCCGTCAGCGTCAGGTTCTCGAGCCCGTCGGCCAGCGTGAAGGTGATGCTGCTGGTGACGAGATCGACGCCGTCCCCGTCGGTCTCGTCGACGCTGTCGCCCAGAGTGTCGACGATGTAGATATCGTCGCCGAGACCGCCTGCCATCACGTCCGCGCCGGTGCCGCCGTCGAGCGTGTCGGCGCCGCCACCGCCGAACAGCTGATCGTTGCCGGCCATCCCGCGCAGCGTATCGGCCCCCTCCATGCCCGACAGGATGTTGACGCCGGCATTGCCCGTCAGGATATTGGCGTCCGCGCTGCCCGTCGCATCGATCGCCGCCACCCCGCTCAGCGTCAGACGCTCGACCCCGGACCCCAGCGTGAAGGACACGCTGCTGGTGACCGTATCGAGACCGTCGCCGCCGGTCTCGTCGACGACGTCGCCGATATCGTCGACGACATAGCTGTCGTTGCCACGCCCGCCGGACATCACGTCCTGGCCCGTGCCGCCGTCGAGCGTATCCGTGCCCGCGCCGCCGAACAGCTGGTCGTTGCCGGCAAAGCCCGACAGCGCGTTGGCGCCGTCATTGCCGGTGATGACGTTATCGGCGGCATTGCCCCGCCCCGCGATTCCCGCCGTCCCGGTCAGGGTAAGGCGTTCGACGCCGGCGCCGAGCGTGTAGGTGATGCTGCTGGTGACGGTGTCGATACCGTCGCTGCCGGTCTCGTCGACGATGTCGCCGGTCGTGTCGACGCTATAGAGATCGTCGCCGTCGCCGCCCGTCATGATGTCCGAGCCGGTGCCGCCGTTCAGGATGTCCGCGCCCGCACCGCCGTTCAGCCGGTCGTTGCCCGACAGCCCGATCAGCGTGTCGTCGCCGTCGAGACCCGTCAGCGTGTTCGCCGCACCATTGCCCGTCAGGATGTTGGCGGCGGCGTTGCCCGTGGCGCTCGGCGAACCGCTCCCCGTCAGCGTCAGATTCTCGACACCGGCGGCGAGCGTGAAGGTCACGCTGCTCTTGACCAGGTCGACGCCGTCGCCATCACTCTCGTCCACGACGTCGCCGACATTGTCGACCGTATAGATGTCGTCACCCGTGCCGCCGGACAGGCTGTCCGCACCGGTACCACCATCGAGGTCGTCCGCGCCGCCGCCACCGAACAGCTGGTCGTTCCCCGCAAGCCCGCGCAGCGTGTCCGCTCCGTCCAGCCCGGTCAGCCGGTTCACCCCGGCATTGCCCGTCAGGACGTTCGCATCGGCATTGCCCGTCGCGTTGATCGCCGCACTGCCCGTCAGCGTGAGATTGTCCACCCCGGCCGCCAGCGCGAAGCTCACGCTGCTGTTGACCAGATCGACGCCGCCGCCATCACTCTCGTCGACGGCGTCACCGACATTATCGACCGTATAGGTGTCGTTGCCGAGCCCGCCCGCCATCGCGTCCGCACCGGTGCCGCCGTCCAGCCGGTCGTTGCCGCCGCCGCCGGTCAGCCGGTCGTCCCCCGCGAGCCCCGCCAGACTATTGTCCCCGTCATTGCCGGTGACGACGTTCGCAGCGGCGTTTCCGGTGGCGTTCAGCGCCGCGATCCCGGTCAGCGTGACGTTTTCCAGCCCCGTCGCGAGCGTGTAGGCGATGCTGCTGATGACGGTGTCGGTCCCGTCGCCCCCGCTTTCGCTGACGACATCGCCGGTGCTGTCGACGACATAGGTGTCGTCCCCAAGCCCGCCCGCCATCGTATCCGCGCCCGCTCCCCCATCAAGGAAATCGGCACCGGCGAGCCCCGTCAGTGTGTTGGCGGCACCGTTGCCGGTCAGCACGTTGTTGCCCGCATTGCCGGTACCGCTGATCCCCGCGGAGCCGCCGAGCACCAGATTCTCGACGTTCGCGCCCAGCGTGTAGCTGATGCTGCTGGTCACCGTGTCGGTGCCGCCTTCGCTGCCCTCGACGACCGTGTCGCCGCCGTCATCGACGACATAGGTGTCGTCGCCCAGCCCTGCCGCCATCCGGTCGGCCCCGCTGCCGCCGTCGAGGCTGTCGTTCCCGTCTTCGCCGAACAGACGGTCGTCTCCGTCCAGCCCGAGCAAAGTGTCATCGCCGCCGCGCGCGAAGACGAGGTCGGCGTCCTCCGTGCCGGTGAGCGCGTTGGCCTCCTCGTCGCCGAGGATCGCGTAATCGGGGATCGCGACCGCCATCGTCGCGTCGGAATAGACCACCGCCTCCGGCTGGTTCGTCCCCTGCGTGCTGAACCCGCGATTGTCGGTATAGTTGGTCGCGACGCGCAGCGGCTGGCCGATATCGTCGACCGTGACCTTGTACGTGTCGTCGGTCGCCCCCGCGATATCGACCCACGTCCCTTCGACCTGACGCTGCCACTGCCGCGCAAAGCTCGTCGTGCCGTCATAATCAATGAAGCTGCCCGTCGTGACCGTCAGCACCTGATCGATTTCCGGCTCGACGTTATCGATTCCGAAGCTGCCGACATGCTGGCGGTTGATCTCGGCGACGCTGTCGGCGAACTGGATCCGCTCGACGTTGCGCAGCATGTCGCTGCCCTCGTCACCGACATTGTCGACGACGCTGACCCGCCCGTCGGGCCGCAGCGTGATCGTGAAGTTGGAGCGGTTGCCGATATAGACCGCGGTATCCATCCCCGACCCGATCGTCGCCGCACCCGTGGCATAGCCGTTGACGGTCTCGCGGTAGACGATCTCGCGCGACGCGACGAGCTGGCCGGGGTTGATCGTCCCGTTCAGCAGCCGCGCCTGGATCTCGGTCAGCGAATCCGCGCGGAACAGCTCGGCGCCCGACCCGTCCTTGTTTTCGCGCACGCTGATGAAGACGTGCATAAAGGCGTCGCCGTCGATGATGTCGTTGCCCGCGCGCCCCTTGATGACGTCCGCACCGCCGCCGCCGATCAGCAGGTCGTCGGTCGTGCTGCCGTCCATCACCAGCGCATCGACATCGTTCGCATCCCAGGTCTTGAAGCTCAGCAGCTCGCGCAGCCCGGTGATGAGCCGCACGCCGTCCTCGTACAGGTTGTTGCCGAGGATCCGGGGATTGTCGTCGCCGAGCAGGTCCGGGAAATTGGCGCCCGTGCTGACGAGGCCGAGCGGGATCTGCCGGCCGGTCAGCGTGTCGGCATATTTCCAGCCCGACAGCGCCTCGACCAGGTCGTTGCGGTCGCGCAGCGTGAACGCCTGCTGGTTGACCGCGGCACTCAGCCCCAGATCCGAATTGGCGGCGGTCGTATCACCCTGGTGGATGACCCAGTCGAACCCGGCCATGCCGTTGTTGCGCTGGATCCCCGCCCCCTGGATCATGATGTCGTCGCCGCTCTCCCCGTCATAATCGGTGTCGTTGCCGCCGCCGTTCAGGATGTCGTGGCCGATGATCGGGCTGTTGAAGAACAGGTTCGAATTCTCGCCCGTCACGCTGTCGAAGCCGTCGCCGCCCTCGATCCAGTCGTCGCCTTCATTCCCCATCAGACCGTCGCTGCCGCTGCCGCCCAGCAGGAAGTCGTTGCCGCGGCCGGCGAACATCTCCTTCGCGTCGGTACCGCCGACCATGAAGTCCTGGCCGCCGCCACCGAACATGATGTCGAGCCCGGAGCCGCCGCTGACGACGTCATTGCCCTCGCCACCGCGCAGGAAATCGTCGCCGAACGGATCCTCGATGATGTCGTCGCCGTCGCCGGCATAGACCTGATCGGATTCCGTGCCCGCGTTCAGGTAATCGTCGCCGCCATCGCCCCACAGCGTATCGATGCCCTTGTCGCCATAGAGCCGGTCATTGCCCTCGGTCCCGCCGAGCACGACATGCTCGCCGCCGCTATATTTGAGCATCCCGCCATCGTCATGGCCGTCGCCGTCGACGTCCGCGCCCGGGGCGATCCGATCCACCTTGGGATCGAACGCCTGCTGGAAACTGTCCTCCCAGACCGGATCGAACGTGCCGCCCGCCAGATACGTGCCGTCCTCGCCGATATTGGTGACCTGCGGCGTCAGCGGATCGAGCTCGAGGATATAGTCCGCGGTGTTGAAGATCTGGCCGTCGATATGCGTCGAATGCACGTCGCCCAGATCGGAATTGCGCATCACGAGATCGGCGAAGCTGCTCTTCTCCAGCTCGTTGAGCATGTTCATGCCCTGGGTGCGGCTGAGATAATAGAAGCGGTCGCCGTTCTGCAGGCTTTCGAGCTGGTGCTCGAACACATAGTTGAACGTCGAACCCAGCATCCCGCCGAATTCCATCTTCTCCTCGGCCAGACCGCCGATCCACAGATCGACCAGGTTCAGCCCGGTTTCGTGGCTATTGACCCCGTCGACGATGCTGGGCGCCCAGTTGCCCTTGCTCTGCAGGAAGTTGAGCCGATCGGCAGGGGCCTGGAGCACATGCTCCTCGACGCCCATCGCGTCATTCGCATGGACGACGATATCCGCGCCGCCCATCACCAGCAGGGTCGCGGCGGCGCGCTTGCCCTCCAGCGTCGTCTCGCCGGTGATCAGCGGATGCGTGCCATAGGCGGCGACAAAATTGACGATCGACAGCGGGTTTTTGATGTTCTGCGCGAAGTCGAACCAGCTCGTATAGGGTTTGAGCTGCGACTCGTTGGTCGAGGCATAGAGCTGCGCACGCACCACGTTGAACGCCGCCACCCCCGCATCGCGGCCGCGCGCGATGTTGAGCGCGGCGAGGTCGAGCGGCAGCCCGACCAGGAAATTGCGCAGCGAATCGGGCACGAACTCGTCGATCTCGCTCCCCTCGACGCGCGTCATCCCGCGGATGATCGCGCCGGCGGCGATTTCGGCATCCTCCTCGCCGGTGACGGGATCCAGACCCGCTTCGCCAAAGGCCTGCGGGTTCAGGAACGCCTCGACCAGGCTCAGCGACTGGGTCGACAGCGTCGGATCGGTGATCTCGATCGTGTCGGTCAGCATCGAATGGCCGAACCGGTACACGGCATGCGCGAACTCGGCGGTGATCGCAGGATCGATGTCGGCGGTATTGCTGAAGATGAACGGATCGATATTGGGCTGGATCTGGCGCGCGAATTCCTCGAACACCAGATGCTGATACTGCATCTCGGTGCTGAACCGCCCCGCCTGGAACAGCCGCTCGCCATCCCAGTCGAGCGCGGCGATCGCCTGCGTCTTCGCCGTCCCGGTCAGCGCCTCGATCGCATCGAGCTCCGCCTGCGTGATCGCGCTGCGCGTGCCGTCCGCGACGGGCCGCAGCCATTCGTTGACGATGGCAAGGTCACCCGATGCGATGATCGTCAGCTTGTCCGCCTCGACCACGCGGTTGTGCTCGGAATGGAAGACCGTGTGGACCGCGGTCAGCCCGATATTCTCGTTGCCGCGGCCGTCGCCCGTGACGAAATGCGCGTCGAGCATCTCGTTGTCATAGGTCAGCGGGTTGTTGTCGTCGGCGATCAGGTCGCGCGCGTTGATCACGCCGTCCAGATTGACGTCGCGCAGGTCGTCGAGCGTGATCGCGTGGTCGCCATCCACATCGACGATCCGCCCCTCGCCCGCGACCAGGTCGGCCTCGTCGGACACGCCGTCGCCATTAAAGTCGAGCATGTCCGTATCGGCGGTCTGCCGCACCGCGGGCGTCGCCGGATTGTGATCGAGGTCGACCAGCACCGGCTCGGCATGATGCGCGATGTCGTTGAGGAACGCGTGGCCGGTGAAATAGGCATTGGCCGGAACCGCCACGCCCTCGGCCGTCCCCTCGAGCAGCGTGCCGTCCTTCAGCATGATCTGGGCATAGCCGTTCGCGCCGGGGATGAACCGGCCGTACGCGTCGGTCAGCAGCAGCGGCACATTGTGCACGTCGTAATCGTCGAGCCGGATGCCGAGCATCGTCAGCGCCTGCGCCTTGGTCTCGGCCCAGTTCGCCATCCCGCCGATCGCGCCGTCGAGCAGCCGCCCGGTCGAGACCGCATGCGAATCCTTCACCCCGTCGCCGTCCGAATCGACCGAGAATTTATACTCGCGCAGGAACACCTGATGCGACGCATGCGACGTATAGGTCTGGTTCTGGTCGATGAACGGCGTCGTCGTGTTGACCGTCTCGGTCCCGCCGACGACCGGGTTGCCGTTGGCGTCATATTGCGTCGACCGGGTCAGCGGCATGAAATTGGGGCCGCCGGGGACATAGAGCGGATCGTCGGGCTGCAGCGGGATCAGCACCGTGCCGTTGCCGCCCTTGGTGATCAGGTCGAGCCCATGATCGAAAAACTGGCCGAAGAACGTCATCCACGCGTTGAACGACGGCGACAGGCCGATGTCCGGCGACAGGTTCGGGATCGACGCCAGTTCCTCGTTGGTCGGGATATAGCCGTCGGGCGGCGCGTCGCCGCCATGCGCATCGGCATAGGCCGCCTGCGCATGCGCGTTGACGTACCAGGCGGCGATCGCCGCGGGATTGGTGTTGGTCATGTCGGCGATCAGGTTGCTGATCAGCCGCGGGTCGGCATCGACCACGCTGCCCGGCGTGCCGTAATCGGTGTTGGTCAGGACCGGCCCGCCGGGCCCGGTGCCGAACGTCGCGCCGTCGTTCAGGTTGCGGAACACCGGCGTCGTCAGCCGCGGCAGCAGCTGGTCCGCCGCGCCCAGCACCGCATTGCCCGGCAGCAGGTTGTTGTAGCTGCCGTCGACGGTCCGCAGACCATAGGGGATCAATTGCGCCTGGGGACCCAGGATATCCACGAGTGACTCGCCAGCGGCATTGCGCTCGCTGATCCTGATCTGCGCCAGGATGAAGTTCAGATCTCCCAGATCGACGGTAAAGTCACCAGACATGATGCAATTTCCCCTCTGAATGACGAAACGCGAAACGTCTCGAGCGATCGTGATCGGGTCGTGATCGAAGACCGGCACACGTCGTGACGCCAACCTTCCATTCTTCGTTCGGCGGGATAAGGCCCATGAAGGACCTACGCCGGCCCCTGGCAGCCTAGGCCCTGTCCTAGGCCGAACGGCCGGGTTCGGCGCCGCTTCGCCTGGCGATGGACCCGAACACGCTTCGGATCCCGGTCTGTGCGAGGTCGAGCGGGGCCATGCGCGGCGCTACCCCGCCGCCAGTGAGGGGGGGCTCGTTCCGGCGGCGGGGTCCCGATCCGGCGAGCGAGTCAGCCGGTCGAGACGATACTGGACACAAGAGCCGCCGGGTCAGCCCCGGCGGCGTGCCAGATGACGGATCATGTCCTCGAGCGCGACCGACGGCTGGTCGTGCATCGCATAGCCCGCGACACGCGTGTCGGGCGCGAGGACATAGATGAGCGAGGAATGGTTGATGCTGTGCCCCATCTCGCCGGGCCTTGGCGGGATATGCTCGCGCGCGACGTTGAACGCCTGGGTCGCGGCGGACAGCTGCGCGCGCGTCCCCGTCGCGACCACCAGCCGCCCGTCGAACTTCTTCGCCAGCGCGCGCATCGCAGCGATGCGATCGAGCTCGCCGTGGCCGTGATGCGGGGCCGCCTGCAGCGCCATCGCCGCCGCCGCGCCCGGCCGGCGGAATCGCACCACGCCGAGCGGCGGCACGTCGATGTCGACGAACAGCGCACGCGCCGCGATCCCCGACTGGCGCAGCCGTTCCGCCGTCTGCACCATCCGCGGAATGGCCATCGGGCAGCTCGCGCGGCAGCGGCTGTACCCGAAGAACAGCAGCGTCCAGCGATCGCGAAAGTCCGAAGGCCCGATCGGGCGGCCTGCGACATCGGAAAAGTCGAACGCTCCGCCCAGCTGCGTGGGCATTGCCGCATGCGTCGCATGGCCGGGACGTGCGGACGGGGGGGCGGACGGGGGGGCGGACGGGGGGGCGGATCGGGTCGGGGGTGTGGTCATGATACGACAATCTGCGTCTTGGCCACGCCGCGGCCATTGTCCTGGACGCGGCGGGTGATCCAGTGGAGATATTCGATCGTTGCGTTGATCGCGCCGCGCTGAGTCGCGGTGATCAGGAAATCGAGCCGAGCGGCGCTGGTCAGCTCGATCGGCGTGCCCGCGGGAAAGACGATCGGCGCATTCCAGTTTTCCTTGCCCAGCCGGTGCCCGTCGCACGACACGCAGGTCACCGGCACCTGGAACGTCACCCGAAGGATCGAGTAGCTCGCGTTGAGCAGCCGGATCAGGATCGTGTCGCCGACCCGCGCCTTGGCCGCGACTTTCTGATCGGTCATCGTCTTGGTCGGGAACACACCGTTGATCAGGAAATATTTGGGCTCGAACCGGTTCAGCCCGACATTCTCGCCGCACATGCCCGCATCATGGTTGTTGCTCAGCACATTGTGCCAGCGCGCATCCATGTCGTCGCACACCCAGAGCCGCTCGACCTGATAGCGCTGGTACGGCGCATTCGCCATCGGCGACGAATAGAGATAGCCGGGCCCCTCCGGCGGATCGACGATCAGCCCGCCGAACATCCCCATCTCGAAATGCAGCGGCGTGTTGCGGTGGCAGTGATAGAAGAAGGTGCCCGGGCTCGACGCTTTCCACTGATAGGTGAACTGGTTCGCCACCTCGAACGACACATGGCCGACGCCGTCATGCATCGTCGTCGGCTCGATGCCGTGATGGTGGATCGTGTGCGCATGCTTGGCGGTGAGCAAAGTGACATGCACGATCTGCCCCTGCCGCACGCGCATCAGCGGCGAGGGATAGGGCGATTTGATGCCGCTCGCCGGATCCTCGAACGCCCAGTAGCGCAGCCGTACCCCGTCGGGCGCAACCAGTGTGCCGCTGGTCGTCACCTGCCGGACGAAGCTGATGTCGGGCGTCAGCCGGTCGGGCGTCGGCAGGCTCGCCTTGAAGACGTTGCAGCCGAACGTCTGGAAATTGGTGACGCCCTGTGCCGCGGTCTTGGTCCAGTCGATCCCCGACGGACTGATACTCTCATCGCCCATGGTCATTCCCCATCGTCTCGACCGGATCAGAAGGCGTAGATCGGGCTGGTCATCGTCCAGTGCGTGACCAGTCCCTGCGGATAATTGCCCCCGCCCGCGGTCTGCGACATCTCGGTGTGGCAGTGCATCACGTATTTCAGCGGGAACGGCTCCTCCCTCGGTGGCCAGACCGGTACGTCGGGCGGCCGCTCGAACGGCAGGATCATGTCTTTGCGGTCCATCGGCTGCATGACCCACACGTCGCGTTCATAGACGTTGGTCTCGCAATAGGGGACGCCGCTCGCATCCGCCTCGGTACATTCGAACAGGTGATTGCCGTGGATGTGCGCCGAATGCGTGCACAGCCCGGCATTCATCACCCGCAACAGCGTCGGCTGACCCTGCTTCCCGACCGGCTCGATCGCCTGCGCGGCCGCCCTGTCGACGCTGGCCGTGGTGTCGTGGACCGCGGTATCGAACCCGCTCAGGCCGTTGATGTGGAAATAATCGGGCAGGAACGCATCGATCAGCGCCTGGCCCGATATCCGGTACCCCGCCGCCACGCGCGCGTTGATCGCCGAATCGGTCTGCGAGAACAGCCACAGCTTGTCGCGTGCGGGATCCCCCGCCTTCCACCGCTCGCCGGGAAAGCGCGGATGCCGCCCGAACGCATCGAACACCGCGGCGATCTGCGGCGTGTGCATCGCGCGACTGAACGGCGTGGCCGAGCCCGCAACCGTCGTGCCCAGCGCAGGGTCGACGATGAAGGCGCCGTGCAGCCCGAGGATGCGGTTGAGCGGCGGCTCATACGGGTCGTGATAGAGATAGGAGCCGCCGACCGGCGCGACGAAATCCGGCACCTGCCGCGTCTGGCCGGGGGGAATTTCAGAGACCGTCGCCTGCGGGATGCCGGTGATCGCAAAACCGTGCGGGACGAGGTCGTTGTTCGTGATGCTGATCGAGACGGGTTCGCCCTCGCGGTACCGCAACACCGGCTGCGGCTGGCCGCTTTCGTGAAAATAGAACACCATGTAGACGATCTTGCCGTCGATCATCTCCTTCTCGACCGGCTCGATGACCAGCCGGAGCGACTGCGCAAGATCGGACGCCGCCGATAGCGACATCGGCGTCGGCGCCGGGCTGCTGAGCGGCGTGTCGGTCGGCGTGATCATCTGCTGCGCCGTCGCGGCGAGCGCCACCGTCGTTGCGCCGGCCCCAATCTTCAGAAAGTCCCGGCGCTCCATCGACTATCCCCATGACGTTCGCGCAGCGCAATATCTGCCCGATTTCCCGGTATTTAGGTGCCAGACGCTGCTGCAGGATCAAGTAGGCCGCTCGGTCTAAGACCATGGACGATGCAGGGCCCGGGCGGGTCGCCGCGCGGCATGGCTGTAGGCCGGGTCAATAGGCCTGCGCATGCACCGACGCCACCGCACCGGTCCGGTTGTGCACCCCGAGCGCCTTGAACAACCCCGACAGATGCACCTTGATCGTCCCCTCGGCGAGGTTGAGCGCATGCGCGATCTCCTTATTCGACGCGCCCCCGACGAGCAGTTGCAGCACCTGTTGCTGCCGCCGGGTGAGCGCGCCCTCGGCCCGCACCGAGTCCGGTTCGGGCGCCGACAGGTCGCCGACCATGTCGGGCAGATAGATATGGCCCGCGGCGACCATCCGCACCGCCTTGGCGATCTCGTCCATCGGCATGGATTCGAGGATATAGGCGTGCGCGCCCGCGCTGATCAGCGACAGGATCTTCATCCGCTCGCGCGTCTGCCCGACGACGATGATCCGAAGGTGCGGGTAAGACAGGCGCAGCCGGCGCATCATCCCGTGACCCTGGCCGTTCAGAACATCGGTATTGATGACGGCGAGCTTGGTGCAGTGCGCCCTCAGGAGATGCGCCTGGACGCTGCTCCAGTTCGATGTCGTCAGAACCGTATCGGCTAGATGCTGCTGGCTGAGAATGCTCGATATGGCGTAGCGAAATATTTCGGCATTGCTTGCGACAATAGCGTTGGATCTATCCAATTCATCATTGTGAATGATCTGCTCATTCATGACGCCCCTCCATTGGATGTTTTTGTAATATTACGCGATAATCTTACCAAAGCTGCCTAGATCATTGACCGAGGCTGCGACCACGCCGGGTCTTAGGCAAGTCCGTACGGATACGGACCCCAGACAGTCTGTTCAGGCTTGGCACACCATGACCACCACACCGGCTTTGCTTCAATTTGAGACGGTTGCACTGCGCGAAGACCCCGGCAGGTGTCTGGAAACCCCTGTGCGGAAAGCGTAGCATTTTGGTTCTTTCCGGCGGATTCGAATTTGGAGCGATCGTGCAGCGGCTATGGGCCATCGTCGACCAGCAGGAGACCGCGTCCGACTGGCGCTGGAACCTGCTGCAGGGCGTGGGTTTCGGCAGCGCCGCGCTGGTTGCCACGGCGGTCGGCCGAAACCTGTTCGGGATCGACCTGCCCTTCACCTTCGCGCTGGCGGCGATCGCAATCGGCGCCGTCCTCGGGGGTGCGCTAACCGCATGCGTAGGCGCCGCGACGACGATTCCCACCGCACTGGTGTTCAGCGCGCACCATCCGCTCGTGACGCCGCTGAACACGCTGGTCGTGACCGGTTTTGCGATCGTCCTTGCGCTGTTCGGCGGTCGCATGACGCTGCTGCGCCAGCGCGCCGGCCTCGCGCACCGCCGGTCGCACCAGCGCGAACTCTGTCTCCACTCGATCTTCAACACCACCCCCGCAGCGATGCTCATCGTCGACGCGGCGGGCGACATCCTCGCGATCAACCGGAGCGCGCGCGGCATCCTCGGGATCACCGACCCCGATGGCGGACGCCTGCGGCTCGCGGACCTGCTTCCCGGCCTGCCCGACCTGTCCGGCGAGACCGCGACCGCGCACGAGCTGTGCCGCGCCGATGGCACGCGTCTCGCGCTGTCGCTGTCGAGCGGCCCGCTGCCGTTCGCCGCGACCGGGCTGCGCACGCTCCATCTCCGTGACGAGACCGAACAGGTCGCCGCCGCCGAACGGCTCGCGCTGCTGCAGGCGGAGCTCCACCAGCTCGCACGCGCCACCGCGCTCGGCCAGCTTGGATCGGCGATCGCGCATGAACTGAACCAGCCGCTGGCGACCGCCGCGAACTTCGCCACCGTTGCGCAGGCGGCGCTGGCGCGCGGCCGCGACACCGTCGAGGTCGGCGCGGCGCTCGACGGCGCGGTCCAGGAAATCTTCCGGGCGGCCGCCGTGCTCAAAAGGCTGCGCCGGTTCGTCGAGCGCGGCCCGCTGCAGGCGCAATGGGTCGATGCGCGCGACATCATCGCGGAGGGGGCGACGCTCGGCATGCTCGCGGTCCGTCAGGCCGGAGCGGAGCTGAAGGTCAGTATCGCGCCCGATCTCGGCGAATTGTGGATCGATGCGATCCAGATCCAGCAGGTCCTGCTCAACCTGATCGCCAATGCGGCCGATGCGGTGTCCGACACGGCGGTCCGCGTGATTGATCTGCGCGCCGTCTCGGGGCCGGACGGGCAGTGCACGATCACCGTCTCGGACACCGGCCCCGGCATCGCACCCGGCCAGGAACAGGCGATCTTCGCCCCATTCCGGACCAGCAAGCCCCACGGTCTCGGTGTCGGGCTCGCCATCTGCCGCGCGATCGTCGACGCGCATGAGGGGACGATCACCGCCGCGACGAACAGCGGCGGCGGCGCGACCTTCCGCGTCTCGCTGCCGCAGCGTCCTGGTATTGGGTCCAGTGGAGAAATGGTCGCCCATGCCGCGTGATCGGCCGATCTACATCATCGATGACGAGCCCCAGATGTGCCGCTCGCTCGAAATGCTCCTCGCGCTGGAGGATTTCGAGACCCGATCCTTCCCCAGCGTCGAGGCGTTCTTCCACGACCTCCCGCGGCTTCCGCCCGGGATCATTCTCAGCGACGTCGCGCTGGGCGGCCTCAGCGGTCTCGAGCTGTTGCAGACCCTCCCATCGCTCGACCGGTCGGACCCGGTGATCCTCGTCACCGGTCACGCGGATATCCCGATGGCGGTAGCGGCGATGAAATCGGGCGCCGCCGACCTGCTCGAAAAGCCGTTCGAGGCGCAGCGGCTGCTCGGCGCGGTGGCGGCGGTCCGCGACCGGATCCTGCAATCGACCCTGCTCGAGCAGCGCCTCGCCTCGCTCTCGCACCGCGAACGCCAGGTCCTGCGCCAGATCGTCGAGGGACTGACCGCGAAACAGATCGCGACGCGGCTGGATATCAGCCCGCGCACGGTCGAAACCTACCGCGAGCATCTCATGCGCAAGACGGGCGCGACCAGCCTGGCGCAGCTCGTCCGGTTCGCGGTCGAGGCGCGCGTCACATGCGTGCCGTTGTAAGAAACAGGTGATCTTAGGCTATGCTTAACCCCGCCGCCCCATAGCGTCGTCGCAGGGAGACCGTGGCTATGGTACTGGAACAATACAGTTTTGATAATGTCGCGCTGCCCGAGCTCGACACGATGCGCGTCGAGGACCGCGACACCCTGCCGTTCGGGGTGGTCGGGTTCGAAGCCGACACGCTCGTCCAGGTCTATAACGCGACCGAGGCGCGGATGTCGGGCCTGGATCCGGCGACCGTGATGGGCGTGCCGTTCTTCGATGCGGTGGCGCAGTGCATGAACAATTTCATGGTCGCGCAGCGGTTCGAGGACGAGCCCGAGATCGACGACATCGTCCCCTATGTCCTCACGCTGCGGATGCGCCCGACCAGGGTCCGGCTGCGTCTGCTCGCGACACCCGGCATTGCGCGCCGCTATATCCTCATCGAACGCTAAGCCGCTTCGATGAGCGATAGGTCGAGCGAGGAAGAGCTTCTCGAGTTTCTGTACGCCTGCCCCGTCGGCCTGATCGAGTGCGACAGCAGCGGCGCGATCGCGATGATGAACCCGCACGCGATGCAGCATCTCCTGCCGCTCGCCGGGCCGCGCGATCCCGGTAACCTGTTCGCCGCGCTCGAACATCATGCGCCCGAATTGCACAGCATCGTCGCGGCCTATGCGCCGGCGACGGGGCGGATCTGCGACGGCCACCGGATCTTCGTCGATCTCGCCGCGCGACGGCGCACCACCACACCCAAGGTGCTGGCGTGCACCCTGGTCAAGCTCGGCCCCGATCGGCTGATGGCGACGCTGTCCGATATCAGCGAACAGGTCGCCCAGGAGGCGCGGCTGCGTCAGGCGGATACCTGGTTTGCGACCCTGCTCGACAGCGTCAGCCATTATGCTGCGCTGACGATCACCCCAAGCGGCGAGATCCAGTCCGCCGACGCCTGCTTCGCCCGCCAGACCGGGCACGCCGCCGCCGATGTCATCGGACGCCACCTCTCCGAGATCGGCGGGAGCGAGGCGAGCGGCGGCGATCTTCGCCTCGACGAGCAGTTGCTGATCGCCGCGCGCGAAGGCTGGCATCTTCAGGAAGGATGGCAGCAGCGCGCGGATGGCGAGCGCTACTGGTGCCAGCGGCTCGTCGTCGCGCGATCCGAACGGGGCGAGCCCCGCGCCTCCGGCTTTTCCGTCATCCTGCGCGACGTGCCGCGGCGTGGCGAGGCGGCGGCGGACATGCGCCGCCTGTTGAACCATGATCACCTGACCGGCGCCGCCAACCGACGGCATTTCGGCGAGGTGCTGAAACGCGAACAGCGGCACTGGCGCGAGCTGCGGCACTCGCTGTCGCTGATCGTTCTCGACCTGGATCATTTCAAGGCGGTCAACGACACGCACGGCCACCCGGTCGGCGACACGCTGCTCCGCCGCGTTACCGATGTCTGTACCGCGCTGCTCCCGCCCTGCGGAATATTCGCGCGGCTCGGGGGCGAGGAGTTCGGCGTCCTGCTGCCGCGATATGACGAGGATCAGGCGGCGGCGCTCGCCGAGGCGATGCGCGCGGCGATCGCCGGAATCGCGGTCGACACGCCGCGCGGTGGCTTGAACGTCACCGCCAGCCTGGGCTGCGCCACGCTCAACGAAACCGACGGTTCGATCGATGCGCTGCTCGCGCTCGCGGATGATCGCCTCTACGCCGCCAAGCATGCCGGACGGAACCGGGTCCGCTCGCGCGAGACCGCGACCGCGTGACCCGGCCCGGACTGTCGCGCGCCGCGGTGCACCGCATCGCCTGCGCGGTTGTCGCGACCGAGATGGCGCGGCTGCGCGATCCGGCCCCGCCGGCTGCGACACGGGGCGACTGGCCCGAAGCCATGCCGATCGGCGACGAGGGCCTCGGGCTCGATTCGATGGAGCAGCTCGGCGCGCTGGGCGCGCTGGCCGAGGCGTTCGACCTCGACGACGATACGCTTGGCGAGGGTCCGCCGCAGACGGTCGGCGCCTGGACCGACTGGATCCTGCGTGCGCACGCTCCGGGCCCCGGCCGGATCGCGGTGCGGACGTCCGGCTCGACCGGCAGCCCGCGCCTGTGCATCCACGCCGTCCCCGACCTGCTCGACGAGGCGGCAGTCTTCGCGACACGGTTCGCCGATCGGCGCCGGGTCGTCGCCTTGGTCCCCGCCGATCATCTCTACGGGCTGGTCTGGACCGCGCTGCTGCCCGACGCGCTGGGCGTTCCCGTCGTCGTGCGGACGATCGGCGCACCGCTGTCGCTCGAGGCGGGCGATCTCGTCGTCGCGGTGCCCGACCAGTGGCGCGCGCTGTCGCGGATGATGCGCCACTGGCCGGGGGATGTCATCGGCATCAGTTCCGCCGGGCCGCTCGACGACGCCATCGCCGCCATGCTGCTCGCGGCGGGGCTTGCCGGGTTGGCCGATATCTACGGCGCCTCCGAAACCGGCGGTATCGCGATGCGCACGCTGCCCGCGCTCGATTATGATCTGCTGCCCCGCTGGCAGCTCACCGCCGCCGACCCGGATGACTGGCGGCTCGTCGACTGCGACGGCCGGCACCACGACCTACCCGACCATGTCGCGCGTCTCGGCGAGCGCGTCATTCGCCCGGTCGGCCGGCGCGACGGGGCGGTCCAGGTCGCCGGGCACAATGTCTGGCCAGGGCGCGTCGCCGGCGTGCTGCGGACGGTGGAGGGTGTCGCGGACGTCGCGGTGCGGCTGCACGGCAATGGCCGGTTGAAGGCGTTCGTCGTGCCGCACCCCGGTCAGGACCCCGCCCGGCTGTCCGCGCGGATCGAGCAATTCGCGGCGAACCGGCTCACCGATCCCGAACGTCCGAAAGCCTATCGCTTCGGCACGGCGGTGCCGCGCACGGCCTTGGGCAAGCTCGAAGACTGGGGCTGATGCGGCCCCGACAGCGTCTAGCGCCCAGTCAGCGCATAGCCGCGGGTCTTCTCGCCGAGTGCAGCAAAGATCGCGGCCTGATCGAGCAGCAGGTGACGCTGTTCGTCGGTCTTCGCAGCCGCAGCCGCGGCCAGCGCGTCGATCGTCAGCCGCTCATAGTCGGGGGTCGGGTCTTGGTCTGGCATGGGTCTGCCGTTCATTCCTCTTCACGATGTCCCGTGACGATAAATGGCCTGCCTCCGGCCGCAACCTGCTTAAAACGCTGCTTAACTGGCCAGAGAGGTCGCGCATGTCCGGGCGCCGTCGCACGGCTGCGGATACTATTCCGGCATCGGCATCGCGGATTTTCGCCGTCACGGTCGCCGTCACGGCCGTGTAATCTGAGTTAAGATTCTGACCCATATAGACGCGTGACAACAAACCCGTCCTGCCACATCGCGCGCAGCACTGGATCGAGAATCTCGTCATAGGGGCAAAGCGCGAGATGGGCGACCGGATCGCTCGCGGCGATACGGCCGTCATTTCTGGCTTTCAAACAGTCTCTTGCGAAATCCGGCATCCTGCGGCCCCACTGCTGTCGTCGCGTTGTCCGATCCATGCTCAGATCCTTACAAAAGGGGCAATGGCTTGTCCCAAACCGACACAGCGCCCCGCGCCGCGCGGGGACATGGTTCGCCACGCCGCGAGCCGCACGGTCCGCACTGTCTCTACAGAATCGACGATCGCGGCCGACGCTCTACGCAAGTACAGCCGGACCAGCGAGACTCACCCGACGGCCGGACGCGGTAGATGAACCAGCAACGCCCGCCATCGCTCGCAAGGATGTTCGCCAAACGTCTGAGCCTGTATGCCCTCCGACATTGCCGCACTGCAGCAAAGTCTGTGAACATTGCAGCGGCCATTTATCGCACCCGCCTTTAACCTTCCCCACAGCCGCCTATCTCAAGGAAAAAGCATCCGGCCACCATTGTGCAGTGATAGCGCTATCGATATCATCCCGAAAACAGTCGAAAAGGGGAGAGCGGATATGCGCATCGGATGTCGCGGCAACGAAGTCGTTCGAGGGACAGGACGTCGTCTTGCATGGCTGGTCGGCCTGACGATCGCAGTCGCCCCGCCCGCGCTGGCGCAGTCCTCCGACACCATGGCGTCGATCGCCATTCCCGCGCAGCCCGGCGCGATCGATCTCGGCACCGGGAAACTCCCCGGAGCGACCGCTCCCGAAGCCTGGCACAGTCAATATGGCAGCGTGTTCGCGCGCAACGTCACGGTCGCGACGCTGACCCCCGTCCTGCCCGATCCCGCCAAGGCCAACGGCACCG
The DNA here is from genome assembly GCF_014842205.1 of Sphingomonas sp. CFBP 13714. NCBI lineage: Bacteria > Pseudomonadati > Pseudomonadota > Alphaproteobacteria > Sphingomonadales > Sphingomonadaceae > Sphingomonas > Sphingomonas sp. CFBP 13714. The sequence continues at coordinate 735,003 of NZ_JACYVG010000001.1, read as the reverse complement.
CGGTGATCGTCGCGCCGGGCGGCGGGTTCCGCACGCTGTCGATGGAAAATGAGGGCTGGGACGTGGCGCGCGCGCTCGCCGCGCGGGGCGTCGCCGCGTTCGTGCTCAAATACCGGCTGAACCAGACGCCGGCGGATCTCGAAACCTTCGCACGTCCCACCCCCGCGGGTGCCCCCCCGGGCGCAATGCCGCCACGCCGGGATCCCGCGGCGATGATGGCGGGCCTCGCGCCGCAGATCGCCGATGCGCGCGCGGCGTTCGCGCTCGTCCGCAAGCGGGCGGGCGAATGGCATGTCGATCCGGCCCGCATCGGCATGATCGGCTTTTCGGCGGGCGCGATGCTGACGATGGCGACGACACTGGCAGGTCAGGACGCGAAGCCCGCATTCATCGGCAACATCTACGGCCCGCTCGCCGCGATGACGGTGCCCGCCGACGCCCCGCCGATGTTCGTCGCGCTGGCGGCGGACGATCCGCTGTTCGGCAATGCCGGCTACGGGCTGATCGACAGCTGGCGCACCGCCAAACGCCCGGTCGAGTTTCACCTGTACGAACAGGGCGGGCACGGCTTCGGCATGTATCCCAAGACCACCACGAGCACCGGCTGGTTCGACGAATTCGCGCGCTGGATGGCAATGCACGGCTGGATCAAGCCCGCGCAGTAACCGCGCCCCTCACGACGCGATCGCCGCCTCCAGCGTCTGCAGGAACCGCGCCGGCGCCTCGACCTGCGGCGCATGACCCAGCCCCTCGAGGCGGATCAGCCGCGCGTCGGGGATGCGTCGTGCGGCGGTCACCGCCGCCTGCGGCACGGTCTGCACCTGCGCCCGCCGGTCGGGTGCCGCGCGGTTCGCCCGGAACGCGGTCAGATCACGGTCGCCAATGATCAGCCGCACGGGCATCGCCAGCCGCGGCAGCTCGGCCGCGACCGGCTGGGTCTGGATCATGTCCGACAGCCGCGCCTGCGCATCGCGCACGACATCGCCGTCAGGACCGGCATATTGCCCCGCCAGCATCGCCACCCAGCGATCATAGGCCGGGCGCCATTCCCCGTGATAATAGTTGCGCAGCTGATACGCCTTGATCGACGCGGCATCGGTCTTCGCCTCCTCGGTCCGCAGCGCGCCGAGATCGGTATAGGGCACGCCCTGCGCCAGCGTGTCGTTCAGCCCGAGCGGATTGACGAGCACGAGCCGCGCCACGCGTTCGGGATGGAGCAGCGCGAACCGGGTCGCGAGGATCCCGCCGGTCGAATGGCCGACCAGAATTACCTTGCCCGCCCCGGCCCGGTCGAGCAGCCCGCGGGTCAGTTCGGCCATCGCATTGAAGCTGTACTGATAGCCCTTGGGCTTGGACGATTTGCAGAAGCCGACCTGATCGGGCGCGATCACCCGGTAGCCTGCACCCGCAAGCCCGCGCGCGGTCTCGTCCCAGGTCGCGGCGCAGAAATTCTTGCCGTGCAGCAGCACGACCGTCGTGCCGTTCGCGCGCGCGGTCGGTGCGAGGTCGAGATACGCCATCCGCACCGCCTGCCCCTGCGACGATCCGTCATACCAGCGCAGCGACGCGGGATAGGCAAAGCGCTCGAGATTGGCGCCAAGCGGCACGGTCTGGGCAAGGCCCGGCGTGGCGGAGGCGGTGAACGCAGCGATGGCGGCGATCGCGGCGGGGATTTTGAAACGGATCATCCGCCTCTAACGACCGGCCGCGGCGAGGTGTCCCGTCCTACAGGCCCGGGCCGTCCGCGTCATATTTGAGTTCGAGATACCGCCCCTGGATCGCGATCTCGTCGAGGCTGGTCCGCCCGAGGCATTCGCCGGCGCGCGCGAGCTCGGCATCGATCAGCCGCAGTCCGTTGATCAGGTGATCGTCGGGCGTCCGGCCATCCGCCTGCATTTCGCGCCGCGCTGAAATGCCGACCATCCGCCAGCTGTCGACCAGCGCGGGCAGCTCGACCGCGACCAGCTTGCGGATCGACGCCGCGGCCGGGCTACGCGGATCGAGCCGGGCGAGGCGCGGCGCCAGCGCCTCGAACCGGCTGCCCAGGGCATCGGCGAGCCGCAGCGCGGGCAGCGGCATCCCGCGGCGTTGTGCGGCGAGCCAGATCCCCGCCTGCTCGGCGAGCCCGGCCAGCCCGGCCTCCACCAGCGCCTCGCGTCCCGGTGCGCGCGGATCGGCCTGCGCGACGATCATGATCACCAGCAGCAGCATCAGCGCCGCTGCGACGGCAAGCGCCAGCATCGCCGGCAGGACCGCGGCGAACGCCGCGCCGCCGAGCAGCGAAACAATCGCCGCGAGGACCAGCCGGACCATCAGCCGCTTCTGCCGACGCGCCCTCGCCTCGCGCTCGCGCCGCGCCTGCTCGCGGCCCTCGGGAGACAGCCGCCGGAGCAGCTCTTCGGCCTGGGTGAGCCCGACATCGGCGAACCCTGCCGCGACGCTGCGGGCACGGTCGATCATCGGGGCGCGCTGACCGCTATTGTCGTCCATCGCGCGAGGATGCCGGTCTTTGCGCGCCCGGTCCAGACCCGCGCGGTGCGACAGACGCACCCAAAGTGATCGCAGATCGACGTCAAATTGATCTATGTCAATCACGACGGCCGGTGCGATGGAACGGTTCCGCGCCTGCATCGTCCGGTAGGGGTCAGTTTCGCGAGGCCCCATGACCCCACCCACCTTGTTGTTTTTACACGCTCTTGGCGCCAGCGCGCGCGAATGGCAGCAGGTCGCCGATCACCTGTCCGACCATGATTGCGTCGCGCTCGATCTGCCGGGGTTCGGCGACGCGGCCGATACGGGGCATGCCGATGTCGGGACGATGACCGACTGGCTGGCGCAGGAGATCCGCGCCCGCGATCTCACCGCCTGCGTGCTCGTCGGGCACAGCATGGGGGGCAAGATCGCCACGCTCGTCGCCGCGCGCGCCGCCGCGGGCGAGCCGGGTCTTGCGAACATCCTCGGTGTCGTGCTCGTCGCCGCCTCGCCCCCCTCGCCCGAACCGATGGACGAAACGCGCCGGGCGGAGATGATCGGTTGGTTCGCCGATGGCCAGGCCTCGCGCGAAAATGCGGAAACCTTCGTCGATGCCAACAGCGCCGAGACGCTCCCGGAGGCGCTTCGCGATCAGGCGATCGACGACGTGCGGCGATCGAACCGCGCGGCCTGGCTCGGCTGGCTCGAACGCGGCAGCCGCGAGGACTGGGCCGTCGCGGTCGGACAGCTCTCGCTTCCCGCGCTGATCATTGCCGGGACCGAAGACGGCGATCTCGGCGAGGATGCGCAGCGCCGGCTCAACCTGCCGCATTATGCCAATGCCCGGATGCGCATCGTCCAGGGTGCCGCGCACCTCATCCCCTATGAACAGCCCCGCGCGCTCGCCGCGCTGATCCGCGAGCATGCGGCACTGGCGACGACGGCTGCGCTGCCCGAAGATTTCGCCCGGCTGCTCGACTCCGATCGCGTCAGCAGCGGAACGCGCGCCGCGATGCTCGACCGGATCTACCCGATGCCCGTCGGTACCGCGTTATGGGACGACGCCGACCATGCAACCGTCGCGGCGCTGGTGGCCCGGATCCTCCCCGATTGCGGCGCCGACCGTGCGCTGGCGGGTCGCATCCTCGACTCGGTCGCGCAGGGTGTCGGCGACGGCTGGCGCTTCGCCGAACTGCCGGACGACCGCGCCGCGTGGTCGCGCGGGCTCGCGACGCTCGATACGGCAACCGGCGGTTTCGTCGCGCTGGCCAATCCGGACCAGGACGGCTGGCTCGATCGCATCGCCGGCGGCACGGTCGGCATCGAGGAGGACGCGACCCGCCTGTCGCCCGTGCAGATGCGCCTCTGGTTCGAGGATGTCCGCGCCGAGACGGTCCGCATCTGGATGGCGCAGCCCGCGACGATGGCGGCGATCGGCTATGACGGCTTTGCGGTCGGCGGCGATGGTCCCCGCAAGCAGGGCTATACCCGCACCGGCGCTGACGATCCCGAAGCGTGGCAGCGCCCGTCGCAGGAGCGCGGGGCGTGACGACGAGGCAGTATGGAGCGAACGACGTCGTCGATGCGGTCGTGATCGGCACCGGCGCGGGCGGTGCGCCGCTCACCGCCCGGCTCGCACAGGCGGGCCTGTCGGTCGTCGCGCTCGAGGCGGGCCGCGCCTTCCGCCCCGACGAGCATGTCGCCGACGAGGTCGCGGCCGACATCTACTGGATGGAGGAACGGCTGAGCGGCGGATCGACGCCGACCGCGTTCGGGTCGAACAATTCAGGCATGGGCGTCGGCGGCTCGACGCTGCACTGGGGCGCCTTCTGCCCGCGTCCCGATCCCCGCGACCTGCGGCTCAGGACGCTGACCGGCGAAGGCGCCGACTGGCCGATCGATCCTGACGAGCTGACCCGGTACATCGTGGAGGTCGAGGCGTTTACCGGCGTCTCGGGCCCTGCCGACTATCCGTGGGACGCCACCCGCCGTTACGCCTATCCCCCGGTCGCGCGCAACGCCGCCGCCGACGCCATGGCGCGCGGCTGCGCGGCGCTCGGCATCACCGCGACCGACGCCCCCGCCGCGCTGGTCTCGCGCGATCGCGACCAGCCGCACTGGGGACAGCGCCAGGCCTGCGTCAATTGCGGTGCCTGTCACCAGGGCTGCCGCAACGCCGCCAAGACGAGCATGGACACGACCTATCTGCCCCTCGCAGTGGCGCATGGGGCCGAGATCCGCGCCGGCGCGCGCGTGATCGCGTTCGACTATGACGGCCGCGGCCGGATCAGCGCGGTGGTGTACAGCCAGAACGGGCAGGAGCATCGCCAGCTTTGCGCCGCGGTCTTCCTGTGCGCGGGCGGGGTCGAGACGCCGCGGCTGCTGCTCAACCTCGGCATCGCCAATTCGAGCGGTCAGGTCGGGCGCAACTTCATGGCGCATGTCGCAACCCAGATCTGGGGCCGGTTCGACGCCGAGATGCGGATGAACCGCGGCTATCCCTCGTCGCTGATCAGCGAGGACATGATGCGACCCGGCGATGCCGGCTGCGCGGGCGGCTATCTGATCCAGAGCCTCGGCGTGCTCCCCGTCAACCTCGCCACCGGGCTCGCCCGCGGCGCGGGCCTGTGGGGCGAACGGCTGCAGACGCTCCTGCGCGGCTATAACCGGATGGCCGGGATCGGGATCAACGGCGAATGCCTGCCGCATGCCGACAACCGGCTGACGCTCGCCGACGAGGTCGACGCCTTTGGCCACCGCAAGGCGCGGATCGACTTCAGCTATCACTCCAACGAACAGGCGATCGATCGCCACGCGCGGCGCACGCTCACCGACATCTGGGCGGCGGCAGGCGCGCAGGACATCTTTGCGGTCGATCGCTCGGCGCATACCATCGGCACCTGCCGCATGGGGCATGACGGCGACACCGCGGTGGTTGATTCCGACGGCCGCAGCTTCGACATTGCGAACCTGCGGATCTGCGACAATTCCATCTTCCCGAGCGCGCTGGCGGCCAATCCCGCGCTGACGATCATGGCGCTGTCGCTGCGCACCGCCGACCGTTTTCTCGCATCCGACGATTGAGGAGTTTCACATGGATCTGGGTATCAAGGGGCGCATTGCGCTGATCAGCGGCGCGGATTCCGGCATGGGCAAGGAAACCGCGCGACTGCTGCTCGAGGCCGGCGTGCGCGTCGCGATCACCGATCAGCCGGGCGGCACGCTCGACGCGGCGCTCGCCGAACTGTCGCCGCTCGGCGAGGTGGTCGCGGTGACCGGCGACGTCACCAGCCTCGATGATGTCCGCGCGATCTGGGCCGAGGTGCGCGAGCGGCTCGGTGATCCCGACATCTATGTCAACGCCGCGGGCGTGACGGGCGCGACCGGCGACTTTCTCGACGTCGACGATGCGGGCTGGGAGCAGACGCTCGACATCAACCTCATGGGCGCGGTGCGCATGTGTCGCGAGGCGATTCCGGCGATGCGCAAGGGCGGCTGGGGCCGGATCGTGCTGTTCGCGTCGGAGGATGCGGTGCAGCCCTATGTCGACGAACTCGCCTATTGCGCGTCGAAGGCGGGGATCCTCGCGCTCGCGAAAGGGCTGTCCAAGGCCTATGGCGGCGACAATGTCCTCGTGAACACCGTCTCGCCCGCGTTCATCGCGACGCCGATGACCGACAAGATGATGCGCAAGCGCGCCGAGGAACGCGGCGAGAGCTTCGACGCGGCGATCGACAGCTTCCTCGAGGAGGAACGCCCGGGCATGGTGCTCAAGCGCCGTGGCAAGGCCGAGGAGGTCGCCGCCGCCGTCGCCTTCCTCTGCTCGGAGCGCGCGAGCTTCATCAACGGCGCGGGCATCCGCGTCGATTCCGGCTCGGTGTTCACGATCGCCGGATGACGAAACAGCGCGTGCACCGGATCGGGTTCGGCGGCGGGTGCCACTGGTGCACCGAGGGCGTCTTTCAGGCGCTCCGCGGCGTGCAGACGGTCGAGCAGGGCTTCCTCCAGTCCGAGGCCCCGTCGGACGCCTGGGCGGAGGGCGTCATCGTGACGTTCGATCCCACCGTCATCAGCCTGGCGACGCTGGCCGAGGTGCATCTGCGCACGCATTCGGCGAAATCCGGCTATTCCCCCGCCGGCCGTTACCGCAGCGCCATCTATGTGTTCGAAGACGACCAGCGCCCCGACGCCGAAGCCGCGATCGCCCGGTTCGCGGCCGAGACGGCGGCGCCGGCCCGCACCCTGGTCCTGCCGTGTCTGGGGTTCCGGCCCTCGGACGCGCGCTACCAGGATTACTACCGGACCGATCCTGACCGGCCCTTCTGCCGCCGTTATATCGATCCCAAGCTCGACTATATCCGCACCCATTTCGCCGCCGTCGCTCTGCCCGCGGAGCCACGCGCGTGAGCGTCTTCTTCACCGCCGACACGCATTTCGGCGACCACCGCACAATCAACATCGCGCGCCGGCCGTTCGCCGACACCGCCGCGATGGACACAGCGCTTGTCGACCGGTGGAACGCGGTCGTCGGGCCGCAGGACGTGGTGTGGCACCTTGGCGACGTCGCGCGTCGCCCCACGGACGTGGCCGGGCTGCTCGCGCGGCTGAACGGGACCAAGCACCTGCTGCGCGGCAACAACGATCCCGATGCGACGCTGGCGGCGCCGGGCTGGGCCAGCGTCGCCGACTATGCGGAGATCCTGCTCGACGACCGGCGGCTCGTCCTGTGTCACTACCCGTTCCGCAGCTGGAACGGCCAGCACCGCGGCGCGCTCAACCTCCACGGGCACAGCCATGGCCGGCTGAAGCCGATGCTCCGCCAGTTCGACGTCGGCGTCGATGTCGAGGGTCACGACTATGCGCCGGTCCGGCTCGACAGCCTGCTCGCGCCCCGGCGATAGGTGCGAGGGGAATGGGCGGGCGCGTGAAACGGATGGCCGGACTGGTCGAGGCGGCGGCACGGGCCGCGCAGGCGACGGACGACCTGCCGTGCGCCCTGTGCGGCCGCCCGCTTGGCCACCGTGTCGAGCGCCATCACGTCGTCCCCAAGAGCGAGGGCGGCACACAGACCGTGCCGGTGCACCCGATCTGCCACCGCACCATCCATGCCTTCGTCGCCAACCGCGACCTCGCCACCAGTTACACGACGATGGACCAGCTCCGCGCGCGCGAGGATATCGCCCGCTATCTGCGCTGGATCGTCGACAAGCCCCCCGACTTCCGCGCCCCCACGCGCAAGCGCAGCGCCCTTTGAACGGACCTTGGTGGTGTATCCCGCAAGCAACACCCGTTTCGCAATTTACCATTGCTGATCGTAACGGAGCAGCAACATATGGTCATAAAAACCATTTTCGTCGTAACCATGGTGCACCGCCGTAAAACGGGGTGTCACAAGGGGGACAGAAATGCGTTGGACGAAATGGATGATGCGCTCGTCGCGGTTGGCGATGGGCGCGGGCCTGCTGATCGCGGCCAATGGCGCCGCGGCGCAACTGGCGACCGCCCCCCAGACGCCCACCGCGCCGGCAGCGACCGAGGCCCCCACCGAAGACATCATCGTCACCGGATCGCGCATCCGCCGCGACCCGCTCGATCAGCCATCGCCCGTCATCACCGTCGATGAGAACGCGATCGCGCGCACCGGCCTGTCGTCCGTCGCGGACGTCCTGCAGCGCCTGCCCGCCTCGTCGGGCGGCCTCAATTCGAAGTTCAACAGCTCGGGCAATTTCGGCAACCCGCCCGATGGCGGCGGCGTCGGTGCCGGCTCCGCGGTGCTCGACCTGCGCTATCTCGGCCCCAAGCGGACGCTCGTGCTCGTCGACGGACTGCGCTTCGTCAACGGCGCGTCGGCCAGCGGCATCCCGGCGACGGTCGATCTCAACTCGATCCCGTCCTCGATGATCGAACGGATCGAGGTGCTGCAATCGGGCGCCTCGACGCAATACGGGTCCGACGCGATCGCCGGCGTCGTCAACATCATCACCAAACAGAACCAGAAGGGGTTCAAGGGATCGGCGCAATATGGCCAGTATCTCGGCGACAATGACGGCAAGACGCAGGATTACCAGCTGAGCTACGGCTTTGGCAGCCAGGGCGTGCACGTCGTCGCGGGCGGCTATTACACCAAGCAGGAATCGGTCAGCGCTGCCGACCGCGACATCTCGCAATTCCCCAATCCGGGGCAGACCAGCTGCGCCGAACCCATCGGCGGCTGCTCCAGCTTCACGCCCTTCGGCCGGTTCCTGGTGAACGGCCAGAACATCACGCTGCGCGGCCCCGTCGCCAGCGGCCGGCCGGTCTATGACCCGACGCTCGCGACCGGCGACTTCAAGGCGTTCACCGCCGCCGACCGGTTCAACTTCGCCCCGCTCAACTATTTCCTGACGCCGGTCGAGCGGTTCGGCGGCTTCGTCAACACGCGCGCCGAATTTTCGGAGGCGCTCAACCTGCGCGTGAAGGCGGTCTATAACCGCCGCAATTCGCAGAACCAGGCGGCGTTCCTCCCGCTCGGCATCGGTCCCGACGTCGGCAACGGCAACATGCTCGACACGCTCTCGGTCGATGCCACCAACCCGTTCAACCCGTTCGGCGTGACGCTCGTCCCCGGGCAGAACTACACCGCGATCTTCCGCCGCCTCGTCGAGGCGGGGCAGCGCACCTACAGCCAGCAGGTCGACACCATGTCGCTGACCGGCACGCTGGACGGCAAGTTCCAGATGTTCGGCCACAACTGGTATTGGGATGCGAGCGCGGTCATCGGCTATAATGATGCCAAGCAGCTGTTCACCGGCAACATCAACGCCGCGCGCCTTGCCCGCGCGATCGGCCCGATCAGCCAGTGCACCGGGGAATGCGTGCCGTTCAACTTCTTCGGCGGGGTCGGCTCGATCACCCCGGCGATGCTCGGCTATATCGGCTTCGACGAACGCGACCGCAGCCGCCAGAAGCTGAACGACTATACCGCCAATATCTCCGGCGAGCTGTTCGACCTGCCCGGCGGGCCGGTCGGCATCGCGATCGGCTATGAGCATCGCTATCAGTTCGGCAGCTTCACGCCCGACCCGATCATCCAGGCGGGCCTCGGCGCGGACATCCCGGCACAGGCGGCGAGCGGCAAGTTCAACGTCGACGAGGTCTATGGCGAAATTCGCCTGCCGCTGCTGCGCGACATTCCCGGCATCGCCTCGCTCGAACTGAACGGCGCGGTCCGCCATTCGAACTATTCGACCTTCGGGGGCAATACGACGCTCAGCGGCGGCGCGCTGTGGAAGCCCGTCAGCGACCTGCTGCTGCGCGCCCAATATGCCGAATCGCTGCGCGCACCGTCGATCGGCGAGCTGTTCGGCGCGCAGTCGCGGTTCGACGCCTCGATTGACGATCCCTGCACCAGCGCCGCGGGCGGGCTGTTCCAGTCCAACGCGACCGTTCGCGCGAACTGCGTTGCCAACGGCGTCCCCGCCAGTGGCAGCTACGCCGAACCCTCGGGCCAGTTGCCGGTGCTCACCGGCGGCAATAGCGAGCTGCGCCCTGAAACCGCCCGGACGCTGCTGTTCGGCGGCGTCTACAGCCCCAGCTGGGCCCGCGGCGGTACGCTCTCGGCGCTCAGCCTCGAGGTCAATTATTACGACATCAAGGTCGACGACTCGATCGCCTCGATCCCGGCCCAGGTGCTGCTCAGCCGCTGCGCGCAGACCGGCGACGCGCTTAGCTGCGCGGCGGTGCGGCGTGCCCCCAGCGGCATCGTGACCGCGATCAACGGCCTGCTGCTCAACACCGGCGGCATCCGCACCAAGGGCATCGACGCGACGCTGACGGTCCGCTCGGGCGAAACGGGCGCCGGGCGCTTCGGCCTCTACGTCTCGGGCAACTATCTGCTCAAGTACAGCGAGCGCACGCCCGCGACCGACGGCTTCGTCACGACCGACTATGTCGGCACCGAACGCGGCTCGCCCGATCAGACCTATCCGCACTTCAAGGGACTGGGCACGATCGACTGGTCGGTGGGGCCGGTCACCGCCAGCGTCACCGGACGCTATATCGACAATGTCGACGAGATCGCTGCGGAGAACGCCCTGAAGAGCCGCCTCTACGGCGACGTCCAGCTCCAGTTCCGGCCGGCCTGGCTCGATTCGAAACTCGCGCTGACCTTCGGCGTGAACAACGTCTTCGACAAGGATCCCCCCGCCTGCTTCAGCTGCAGCCTGAACAACTTCGACCCGACGACCTATGACATCCCGGGCCGGTTCGGGTACCTGCGGCTCTCCTACGGGCTGTAGGACAAGGGCTGCCGACCGGCGCGTCGGTCGGCAGCCACACAGGCGTCGGAAACATAGGATGCTCCGATCGCCAAAAGACCCTCGTCTCACCGATTGTGAGGAACGAAGTAGGCCGTCCCCGCGCTCGACCCCGACAGAAGGAGACGAGCAATGGACGACACCAGGGTCTGGGCATTTGAAGAAAGCCTGTGGACGGGCGACGCGGACCAGTATCACACGCTGATCGACGACGAATGCGTGATGGTGCTCCCCGAACAGCCCTTCGTGATGACCGGCGCGCAGGCGATCGAGGCGGTCGCCGATACGCCGCGCTGGTCGGAGGTCCGGTTCAGCGAACAGCAGATCATGCGCCCGCAGGAGGGCCTGATCGCGATCGCCTACAAGGCCGAGGCGAGTCGCGAAGGCGCAACCGGCTATACCGCCTATTGCACGACGACGATGCGCCGGCTCGAGCATGAGGAATGGCGCGTGGTCCAGCACCAGCAGACGCTCGCCCCGGTCACCGGCGGCGCCTGACCCGACCAATACGGCGGTCGCCCGACGACCGCCGATGATCAGGAGCGCGTCGCCAGCCCCCCCGCCAGCGGCATGCTCCTGGTCCTGACCCCCGTCGCCGCCGCCAGCGCATTGGCGAGCGCGGCGGCGGTGGGCCCCTGCGCGCACTCGCCCGTGCCGAGAAACGGCGCACCCGGCCGGTCGATGACCTCGACGGCGACGCTGTGCGGCACGTCCGCGAACCGCAGGATCGGATAGCCGCTCCAGTCATAATCGGTCCGGCGCGTGCCGTCGTGCCCCGCAGCCTCGTAGGCGGTCCAGCTCAGCGACTGGAGCACCCCGCCCTCGACCTGGTTGCGGATGCCGTCGGGATTGACCGCCTCGCCGCTGTCGACCGCGACGACCGCGCGGTGGACGATCAGCCGCCCCTCGTCGGGGATCCGCTCGACATCGAGCGCGACGGCGCAATAAGCGCCGTGATTCTTGTAACGCGCAAAGGCGATGCCCCGCCCGCGATTGGGCCGGGGCCGGTAGCGGCTCCAGCCGAACCGCGCCGCCGCCCGTCGGATCACGTCTGTGGCGCGCGGATCGTCGAGGTGCGCCAGCCGAAACGCGACCGGATCGCGCCCCGCCGCCGCCGCCAGCTCGTCCATCGCGCTTTCGAGCGCGAAGATGTTCAGATGCGCGCCCAGCCCGCGCAACGCCGACACGCGCACCGGCATGTCGGGCAGGAAATGGCTGACGATGCTCTGGTTGGCAAAGCGATAGAGCGGGATGGCGTTGCGATCGCCGCCGCCATTGGGCTGCGGGATCGGCTTGGGCGGCGTCGGCGCGAATGGCGGCACCACCTCCACGCCTGCGAGCAGGTCGCCCGCCGCGACGGGCCGCGTGCTGTGCGTGTTGCTCCACACCTGATGCCGCCAGTCGACGATCCGTCCCGACGCATCGAGCGTCGCGTCGATCTGCGCGAGCATTGCCGGCCCGAGCGGTTCCCAGCCATGTTCCTGCTCGCGGCTCCATTGCAGCCGGACCGGAACGCCGGGCATCGCACACGCGACCAGCGCGGCATCGCCCGCGACGTCGTCCGCCCCATTATGCCCGTAACAGCCCGCCCCCTCGCGGTGGACGCAGCGGACGCGGTCGGCGGGCATCGCGACCAGCTCGGCGATCGCGGTGCGCAGCGGCTCGACGCCCTGGCTGTGCGTCCACACCGTCAGCTGCCCCTCGGCCATCAGCGCCACCGCGCAGGACGGCCCGATCGCACCGTGCATCAGATACGGCCGGTCGTACCGCGCCGACAGCCGCCGCACGCCCGGCGCGGCGGACGCGTCGCGCCGCGTGTCGATCACACTGCTCTCGCGCCGCATCTCCAGCAGTCCCGCGGGCATCGGCGGCAGCGCGGGCACGGCCGCGTCGCGTGCCCATGCGCCCTGATTGGCGACGCGCAGCGCCTGTTCGAGCGGCCATTCGCGCGGACCGACGATCGCCGCGAACCGCCCGACCTGAACAACCCGCGCGACGCCCGGCTGCCGTCGCAGCGCGGCAAGATCGGGCGTCAGCCGCGTCCCCGACGACGGCCCGCGCAGGACGCGCGCATGCACCATGTCCGGCAGCCGCATGTCCTGCACATAGCTTGGCAGCCCGGTCAGCTTGGCGGGCAGGTCGACGCGCGGGACCGGTCGCCCGATCAGACGCCGCGCCGCCACGGGCTTGCGCGGCACGTCGGCGCGTGCACGCACCGCCAGCGACGTCGACGCGGCAAGCTCGGCATAACTCGCACGCCGTCCCTGCCCGTCCAGCACGACACCGTCGCGCGTGAACAGCGTCGTCGCCGCCACGCCCCAGCGCGCCGCCGCGGTCTCGGCGAGCAGCAGCCGGACACAGGCGGCAGCATTGGCGATCGCGGTCCCGCTCTGCTCGAGCGTCTGGCTGCCCGCGGTCACGCCCTCGTTCGGGGTCAGCGCGGTATCCGCGGTGATCAGGTCGACCCGCCCGATCGCGACGTCGAGCTCGTCCGCGGCCAGCTGCGCCATCGCGGTCTTCACGCCGGTCCCCAGTTCGACCTTGCCCGTGAACACCGTGACCTGGCCATCGGCACCGATGCGGATCCACGCGTCGAGATCGGGGAATTTGGCGAGCGTCCCCGGCAAATCGGGCGCGACCGTCGGCGGTCCGCCGCTGCCCTCGCCGCCGCCGGTCTGCGCCCTCGCCGCGGTCGGCGCGAGCGCGAAGGCGACCAGCAGCCCGCCGAGTATGTCGCGCCGCGACGACTGTCCGCTCACGTCACCGGCTCCGCAGGCTCGACCACCCCGCCGCCGCGCATCACCGCCGCGCGCCGCACCGCGCGCAGGATCCGCATATGCGTCCCGCACCGGCAGAGCGACGGCGCCATCGCGCTGCGCAGCTCGGTTTCGGTCGGCGTCACCGTCTTGCGCAACAGCCCCTCGGCGCGCGCGATCATCCCGGGGATGCAATAGCCGCACTGCGCCGCCTGCTCGTGCAGGAACGCGCGCTGGACGTCGCCCGGCGCCGCCGCGCTGCCCAGCCCCTCGACCGTCGTGACCGAGCGCGCACCGACCGCACCGACGGGCAGCAGGCAGGCAAAGACCGGCCGGTCGTCGACCAGCACGGTGCACGCCCCGCACTGCCCCAGCCCGCACCCGAACTTGGCCGCATGCAGCCGCAAATCGTCGCGCAGCACATAGAGCAGCGGGGTGGCGGGATCGACATCGACGCGCGCGGTCGCCCCGTTGACGGTCAGGTCGATCATTCACCCTCCTTGCGCGCCGCGGCGACGTCTTTCTCGAGGTCCGGCCAGGCCGGCCCCGTCCCGTGCCGGGCCTGCAGATAGGCGACGATCTCCGCCACCTGCCGGTCGTCCAAGGCATCGGCAAAGGCGGGCATGTACGGCCCACGCGGTGCGACCGGCGGTTTCAGCCCCTTGAGGATGACCTGGATCGTGTCGCGCGGGTTCGCCTCGTGCAGCGGCGTGCCGAGCGGCAGCGCGGGACGCCCGGCGACCATCATCGCCGCCCCCGGCTCGTGGCAGACCGCGCACGCCCCCGCATACAGCCGCGCGCCCTCGGGATGCCGCTGGCCTGCGAGCGTTCTACGATCGGGCAGCCGCGGCTCGGCCCGCGCGGCGGGCGCAGCGCGCATCTGCCACGCATGATAGGTCGCGAGCGCGCGGACATCGGCCGGCGCCGCGCGCGCGAGATTATAGGTGACCGGCCCCATCGGCCCCGCCGCCGCGGCATGCGCCGTACTGAGCCCGGTGCGGAAATAGGCGTCGAGCCGCTCGACGGTCCAGGCACGGACCGCGGGCGAGCGCGCGTTGATCGGCGGCGCATACCAGCCGCCCGACCAGCCGCCATCATAGGCCCGGTCGCCGCGCTTCTCCTGCTGCAACAGCCCGCGCGGACTGTGACAGGCGGTGCAATGCGCCAGCGTCTCGCCGATATAACGCCCCCGGTTCCACGCGGCCGACTGGCGCGGATCGGCGACCACCGGCTGCGGATCGAAGAACAGCAGCTTCCAGCCCGCCAGCAGCGGCCGGAAACCGAGCGGCGGAATCATCCGGTTCGCGGGCGGCACCGCGCGCACCGCCGGCCGGGTCATCAGGAACGCATAAAGCGCGTCCACGTCGCCGTCCGCCACGCCCGCATAATGCGTATAGGGAAAGGCCGGATAGAGATGACTGCCGTCGCGCCCCACGCCCTCGCGCATCGCCCGGCGAAACGCGGCCGGCGACCATGATCCGATACCGGTCGCGTCATCGGGCGTGATGTTGCTGCCATAGATCGTCCCGAACGGCGTCTTGATCGGATAGCCGCCCGCATAGGGACGCCCGCCCGCCGCCTGATGGCAGCTGACGCAATTGCCCAGTCGCGCCAGATTGGCGCCGCGCGCGACCAGTACGAGATCGAACTGCCGGGGATCTGGGCGCGTCACGCGGGCGATGGCGGGCCGGTATGCGATTGCGGCAAACGCGATCCCGCACAGACCCAGCAGCACGACGGCGATGACGACGATGCGCCTGATCCCGGGTCGGCTCATCCTCGCCTAGACCCCTGAGCCGCCAAACGCCGTCCTATGCATCGTCTCGTCTCCCCCGTGTGACATCGGACGCAGGGGCCGATCGGACGGGGATTGAACGATCCGGATGCCGACAATCTCCCCGCGCCGGGAGATAATCCCGACCCGCACACCGATTCGCACCCCGCCCGCGCTGTGCTAGGCTGACCCGACACTATGCGGGGGGCGGAGATGCGCGAGATCCTGACGGCGGCGGCCCTGCTGGGCGCCGTGTTGACCGTGTCGGCGACAGTTGCGCAGACCCCCGCGCAGACCACACCCCCACCAGCCCCCGCGCAAGCACTCCGGGGAACGCTGGCCGGCCCGTTCGAACTCCGGTCGCAGCGCTTTCCCGGTACGGTCCGGCGCTACTGGGTCTATGTTCCGCCCGGCTATGATCCACGCCGCCCGCCCAATCTGCTGCTGTTCCAGGACGGACAGCGCGCGACGAATCCGGCAGGGTCGCTCAGGGTGCCCGCGGTCCTCGACACGCTGATCCTGCAGCACGCGATTCCGCCGACGCTCGGCATCTTCGTGACCCCCGGTCACCGCGCGGCGCACTATCCCGACACGCTCGGCATGGCCAACCCGGATCACCGGGCGGAGGAATATGACGCGCTGTCCGACGATTATGGCTGGATGACCCTGAACGAGCTGCTGCCCGCGGTCGCGGCACGCTGGCGGTTCGCCGATGATCCCAAGCGCCGCGCGATCGGCGGCACGTCGAGCGGCGCGATCGCCTCCTGGACGATCGCCTGGCGGCATCCGGAAGCGTTCGGCAACGTGATCAGCTTCATCGGCAGCTACACGTCGATCGGCCTCACGCTCGGCCCGGACGGCACGCCGCGCACGCTCGGCGGCGACCTCTATCCCGGGCTCATCCGCAAGAGCCCGATCCGCCCCTTGCGCATCGTCCTGCAGGACGGGGCCGCCGATCTCGACAACGAACATGGCAACTGGTTTCTCGCCAACCAGCAGATGGCAAAGAGCCTCGCCTGGGCGAACGCGCAGGCCGATGCGGAGCACCGCCCGGGCCCGCGCTACGACGTCAGGACAGCCTGGACGCTTGGTGGCCATTCGGACGCGGACGGCGGCGCGATCCTGCCCGACATGCTGCGCTGGATCTGGCGCGACCAGACCGCAGCCGCGGACGCCCCGCCCCCTACTGCCCCGGCCCCTACTGCCCCGAGACGACGATCTTCGGCAGGGTCGTGATCGGCTCGACCGTGATCGCGCGGAACCAGGTCTCGGCGCCTTCGGATTGCAGCTGGATCCGGCCATGTGTCAGCGGCTGCCGGCCGTCGGGGCCGATCGTCGCCAGATCATGCACTTCGCCGACCGGGACGCCGTTGACGACATGCACCGCGCGGTCGCCGACCACATAGAGGTCGAGCGTGTTCCAGGCGCCGATAGGCCGTTCGGCATCGGTCGCCGCCTCGACGTTCCAGGTCGGCGTGCCGTTGATGATGTCGATCTCGCGTCCCCCGGCACGGAAACGGAGATGCGGTTCGACCAGCGACGGGTCGAACGTCACCCCGGTACGGCCGCGCAGCTTGCCGCCGACCGCGACGATCATCCCGGTCGATCCGGTCATGATCTCGAACTCGACCGAGGGCCGCCACGTCCCGAAGACCTCGCCCGGCGCGCCATGCGTATGATAGAGCAGGCCATTATTGCGCGGCTGCGTCGCGCGCGGCGCCCAGGTTTTGGCGCCCCATTTGAACTGCAGCCGCAGGTGATAGTCGCGGAGGTCGGCCTGGTGGACCAGGCTGCCCCAGGTCTCGCCCTTCACCCAGATCGCCGGCGCCCCGTCGACGCTGCGCACCGCGAAATCACCCTTCGTGTCCCGGCTCGTCCCGATCGGCGGCGTGCCCGGCTTTGCCTGATAGGTGATCGACGGGTCGGGATAGCCGAGCCACGCGGTCCAGCCCTCGAGGCTGCGCCCGTCGAACAGCGCGGTCGACTTGCCCGTCGCCACGGGAACGTCGGTCAGCCTGAGCCGCTGCGCCGCCGCGGCGGGCTCGCCCGCGATCGCCCGCGCCCGGTCCTGTGACGTCTGCGCGGTCGCAGGCGTGGACACCAGCATCAGCGCGACCAGCGCGCGCTTGAATTTTCCAGACATTCGCTCTCAACTCCCCCGTCATATTTATGACCCAGCATAGCGCGTTATCGCTAACAGTTGAACTCCGATGGTCCCGCGCGCTAGGACCGGGCGGGAGATTGCACGATGCTCAAGATGTTGGCGCTGGCCGCCCTGCTCACCACGGCGCAGGCCGCGCCCGATCCGCATTTGCCGAAGGCCACGACCGACACCGTCGCCCCCGTGCTGCCCAAGGGCCTGCAACGCGCGGTGCTGATCGTGTCGAAGACCAATGGCTGGCGGCATATCGAACATATCCCGCATTCGAACCGCGTGCTCGCCGACATCGTGCAGGGCCTGGGTCGCACGAGCTACGCGACCGAGAATGCGGCGGTCTTCAACGACGAACAGCTGCGCCACTTTTCCGTCGTCGTGCTCAACAGCGCCAGCGGTGGATTCCTGACGCCAGACCAGCGCGCGGCCTTCGCCCGCTTCGTCGCGCGCGGCGGCGGCGTCGTCGCGCTGCATGCTGCGGGCGACGACAGCCACACCGACGCCTGGTATAGCGACACGGTGATCGGCACGAAGTTCATGGGCCATCCGGGCGGCGAGGATCAGTTCCAGCGCGCGCGGCTCGTCGTCGATCGCCCCGACCATCCGGTCATGGCGGGGGTGCGCCTGCCCTGGACCGCGGTCGACGAATGGTATTCGTTCAACGCCAATCCGGCCGCCCGCGGCATGACCGTGCTCGCGACGCTCGACGAGGCGAGCTACCGCCCGGGCGCCAAGCTCGCGATGGGCACGCACCCCGTCATCTGGACCAACCCGCGCACCAAAGGCCGGGTGGTCTATTCGGCGCTCGGCCATTTGCCAGAGGCCTATGACGACCCGACCTATCGGCGCGTGCTCGTCAACGCGATCCGCTGGGCGGGCCGGCAATAGCCTCATTCGATCGCGAGGAACGCGGTGACCGTCAGCCGCCCCGCCGCCGGATCCGCCGACAACACCGCATCGCCCGCGATCGCGCCGCTGTGCAGCACATAGCTGCGGTACAGCAGCGCCCGGTTATAGGCGGCATCGACCAGCGCGGTCCGCTCGAACAGCGCGGTATCGTCGGCGATATAGCCGTGCGGCGGCATCGCCGCGACCTCACGGCCGAGCCGTTCGAAAAAGTCGGGCGCGCGCGTCTCGTCGACCGTCTCGAACCCGGTGGCGCGGTGACGGAAGAAGGCGGTTCCGTCGCGGTTCGTCGGCGACAGATAATGGATCAGCGCGATCCGGTCGCGCGCATAGGCATCGACATGCGGCAGCCGTTGCCGGATCTCGAGCGCGTCGGGCGTCACCGTGACGATCGAGAATTGCGCATCGACGACATGGATGCGGCGGCACGGCCCGAAATCGCGGCCCAGCGCGCGGGCGATCCGCGGAAGCTGGTCGGCCAGATAGCGCTCGGGCAGCGCCGCGCGGAGACCGGGATAATGCTCGCCCGCGGATCCGAACGCCGCGTCCGCCGCCGCCTTGCGCAATCCGTCCGGATCCTCGGCAAAGCCATCGATGATCACGAGCGGCTCCGCCTCGCGGCCGATACGCCGCCTGGTCACATCCCCCAGCATCATGACTCGCCATCATCCATCGTCACCGTCCTCTAGCGATCCCGGTGACGCGCGACATAGCGAAATGCACGGGCGCAGCGTAGGGGCGGCACGCTCAGCCACACGGACGATCGCTCATGCCCCTGCCCCATGCCAAAGCCTTCTGGGCGAAGGCTTTTCCCGCCGACCGCCTGCTCGGGGGCGTCGGTGCCTGTATCGGCATCGCGCTGACGATGCTCGTCTGCGTCGCGCTGCTCCCCGTCGGCGACGTTCCTCAGATCGTCGCGCCGCTGGGGGCGTCGGCGGTGCTCGTCTTTGCGGTCCGGTCCAGCCCGCTGGCACAGCCCTGGCCGGTCATCGGCGGCAACACGCTGTCCGCCGCGATCGGCGTCGCCGCGTTTCAGCTCATCCCCGACGCCACGCTGGCCGCGGGTGTGGCGGTCGGGGCTGCGATCCTGGCGATGTCGCTGCTCCGCTGCCTGCACCCGCCCGGCGGCGCGGCGGCGTTGACCGCAGTGATCGGCGGGCCCGGCATCCATGCGGCGGGCTATGCCTTCGCGCTCGTCCCCGTCGCGCTCAACTCTGTCGTGCTCGTGCTGGTCGCCGGCCTCTTCTACCGCGTGACGCGGCACCCCTATCCGCATCACGCTACGCTGCCCCCCGCCGCGATCGCGGCCGAACGGCGCGCGGCTGGATTTCACCCCGACGACATCGACTCCGCGCTCGAGGACATGCACGAAAGCTTCGACATCGCCCGCGACGATCTCCACGCGCTGCTCGCCAAGGCCGAACTTCACGCGCAACGCCGCCAGCGCGGCTGAGCGCGGACCGGGTCTCGCGGCGCGTCAGTCCGAAAACGTCACGCCACCTGCCGTTGCTGCCGCTCGGGGCCTGCGTCATCGCCGAGGAAATGGCGGGTAAAGGCATGCGCGTCGTCGGCCAGTGACTGCAGCGTCCGCTTGAGCATCGCGCCGGTCCGCTGGACCTCGTCGACCGAAGCGAGGTTGCGATCGACCGACGATGCGATCTGCTGGCTCGCCTCGGTGAGCATCTGGCTGCGGTCCTCGACCGCCTCGATCCGCCCGTTGAGCTGTTCGATCGCCTGCGCCTGCGCACGCGACATCGCCGCCACCCGGCCCGCGCCGTCGTCCATGCCGTTGATCAGCGCCCCCAGACTGCCCGTGCTCGCCACCACCGACCGGATCTGGTCCTGGACCGCCTCGATCTTCGAGCGCACGTCGCCCGCGCTCGCGCCCGTCCGCGTCGCCAGCGACTTGATCTCGGCCGCCACCACCGAAAAGCCCGCGCCCGCAGGTCCCGCGCGCGCCGCCTCGATCGTCGCGTTGAGCGCGAGCAGGTTGGTCTGCTTGGTGATCGCGCTGATCACGTCGACGATCTGCTCGATGCTGCTGGCCTGTTCCTGCGACAGCGCGACGGTGTCGTTGGCACTGCGCGCATGGTCGCTGATCGACCTTGCGGCCAGGCTGGTTCCCGCCACCTCCCGGTCGATCTCCTCGAAGGTGTGCGCCAGCAGATGCGTCTCCTTGCCCGCCTCGAGCATCTCGGTCGCGAACAGCTGCGCGATCGCGTCGAGCTCCTGCGCCAGCCGGCGATTGCCCTCGATCGTCTCGTGCAGGCTGATCGCATTCGCCTCGAGCAGCGCCATCGCCTCCTGCGCCTCGCGGATGATGCCGCCGACCTGGCGTTCGAACGCCTCGGCCAGCGCGGCCAGCGTGGCCTCGCGCTCGCGCCGCGCCTGCGCCTCGACCTCGGCGATCGCGCTGGCCTGGCGCGCCTTTTCCTCCTCGGCATGGCGACGCAGCACCTCGGCCTGATCCGCGAGGCGTTTCGCATCCTCGCGCTGCGTCTGGAACGTCGTCAGCGCGGTGACGACCAGCCCCAGCTCGTCATGCCGCTTGAGCGTCGACAGATCGATCGCGGCCTCGTGCATCACCGCATCCGTCGCCGCCGCAATGTCGGTGATCGAGCCGATGATCGATCGCCCGATCACATAGGCCATCACCAGGCTGCCGCCCGTGCCGACGAGCAGGACGAGCAGCAGGATCGCGATCGTGACATGCGTGACCAGCAGCGCCCCCGATGCCGCCTGCCCGGCGCGGCCGATCCCCGCGGCGGTCACGCGCCGGATCCGCGCATCGATCTGCTGCGCATTGGCACGAAACGGGTCGACCATCGCCGCGGTGCTGGCAAAGTCGACTTCGAGCATCGACGTCAGCACGTCGACGGTCGCGGTATATCGGTCGAGATCGGCGAGCACCGGGCCCAGCTGGGCGCGTTGCCCGGCGTGGCTGCGCCGGTAGCCGACCAGCGCCGTACGGACCCGGGCCAGGTCGCGGTGAATCGCCGCCACCTGCCCGTCGACCGCGATCGTCGGCGTCGCCGCCTTCGTCACCAGCAGGTGATAGACGTTCGCGTTGGCGATATCGAACCGCTGCGTGATCGCGTTGAGCTGCTTGATATCGCGCATGTCGCGGTTGACGATGTCGTCGACGCTGCGCCCGGTGATCAGCAGCGCCGCGGTGCTGGCCAGCGCCATCACCACGAACAGCACCAGCATGATGACCGGCGTCGCTGCGACCTTGACCGCGATCGGCCGGTCGGCGAGCGCCAGCCTGCGGTCGAGCCGGTCCGACAGCCGGAAGAACGCGTTAAAGCGCAAGTCGCACCCCTGCGCGCACGCGACGATCCGCCGGGATCGGCGATACCGCGGCGCCGTCCGCCAGCGCCAGATTCTCGCCCGCGACATAGACTTCGAGCGCGGAGGTCAGCCGCAGCCCCGCCCGCGCATCGAGCGCCACCGCATCGTCGACCCGGTAGAGCAGCAGCTGCGGCGTCGACGAGAAGGCGAATTGCCGCGTCGACGACGTGTACCGGGCGACACCCGACAGCGACAGTCGCCCGATGTCATAGCCGAGCGCCAGATTGGCCTTGTGGACCGGCGTCGTCGACTTGGGCGACAGCGCATAGGGGATCGGCAGCGTCAGCGACGCCAGCTGCTCGTCGGTATGCGTCCAGGTATAATTGGCGCGCCATGTGAGCGCACCGACCGCCCCCGACGCCGACACCTCGGTGCCATAGGTGGCATAGTCGCCGATCGCCGTGAACCGCGCGACGAGCGAGGGCAGCGGGGTCAGGAACAGCTCGGTCTGCAGGCCGTCGCCCGGCGACGCGATCGCATTGTCCGTCTTCGTCACGAACGCGTTCGCCTCGATCTGCGTGCCGCCGATCGTCCGCGCATAGCCGACCTCGCCGCTCCACACGCCGACCGGATCGATCCGCGGCGATCCTGCCACGAAGATCGGCACCGGCGCCGGGGTGATGATCGGCAGGCGGATCCCGTAATTCACCAGCGACGGCAGCTGGTAGCCGCGACCGCCATTGATCCGCAGCTGGCCGCGCGCATCGGTCTGGACGAGCAGTGCGACGTTGAAGCTGAACCGGGTGAAGGCCCGGTCGAAATCGCTCGCCACGTCATAGCTCGGCTGCGCGATCGCGCCCGCCTGGTGCAGCCAGAGCCGGTCGATCCGCGCCGCCGCGGTGATCGAAACCGCCTCATCCGGATGCAGGTCGAGCATCGCATTGGCCGATCCGACGTCATACGAGATCCGTTCGGCGAACTGATAGGCCGAGCGCAGCCGGTTATTGCGATATTCGCCGCCGAGCCGCAGCGTATCGCTCTTGCCCAGCCGGACCAGCGTCGACGCCTGGGTGACGATGATCCGGTTCTTGAACCCGAGCGGCTCGGTCGCATCCGCCGTCGCGCCGACGCCATATTGCACATCGAGCCAGTTGACATAGCCGCCCAGCGTCACGCCGCCCCAGCCCGTGTCGCGCGTGGCCGAGGCATGGACGTTGTCGCTGCGATAGCGCTGGTTCGACAGCAGCTGGCTCGGCAGATACTCGGCCTGCCGATTGGTCGAATGGCCGCCGCCCAGCACCGTCTCCAGTCCGTCGAACGAACCGGTGATGTCGCCCGACACCTGGTCGCTCGCGACGTCGCTGACCATCGCCGGGCGCAGCAGCGTCGCCGGGATGCGGCGCTCGTCCTCGCGCGCGCGGACCCCGGCCAGGCGGATGCCGATTGCCGGGGTGACGGGCAGCGTCACCGACCCGGCGAGCCGGCTGATGTCGTGATTGCCCAGCTCGGCGGTCGCGGTGACGGTCGGCGTCTGGCCGACGCGCCGGGTGATGATGTTGACGACGCCGCTGGCGGCGTTGAACCCGAACAGCGCGTTCGCCGGCCCGCGCACCAGCTCGATCTGCTGGATCTCCTCGAGCTGGACGCCCAGGAGATTCCAGTCGGTCATGCCATAATGATCGAGATAGACCTGGCGTCCGTCGACCAGCACGAGCAGCCGCGCATTATAGGTCTGCACGCCGCCGCGCACCGACACGTCGCTCTGCCCCGCGGTCCAGCTGTTCACGTCGATGCCGGCATGCGTCTTCAGCAAACCGGGTACGTCGCGGGCCGGCGACCGGGCGATATCCTCGCGCGTGATGATGATCGCCGAGGCGGGCAGTTCGGACGCGCGCTGGGGTTTGCCCGTGACGCTGGTCGTCACCGGCTCGCCGATCGTCTCCTGCAACGCCTGGTAATCGACGGCCTGCGCACCTGCGACGGCCGGGCACAGCACTGCACCGGCCATCAGCATGGCGCGCAATCCGGTGGCGAAAGTCGAAACGGTCATCGTTAAATTTCCTTGATCAGCATCAGGAATGCCGACCCGAATCTGATATTGGCAGCGCGCGCCGCGGCGCGATTGACGGTGATCTGGGTCTTGGGACCCGAAGTGATGCCGACCACGCACCGCGCGGTCTGCACGCAGGCGGGATCCGACGAGATCGTCAGGACCGACGATCTGGCGGCCGCGGCGGCGATGCCGGCATGCTCCGGGCGCAACCCCGTCGTGACGAAGGCGAGGCGGAATCCGGCCAGCGACCCGATCGCGCCGACCGGCACGCGGCGGGCGCGGATCGCGCTGCGTCCGGCGGCCAGCCCCGATCCGATCGCCCGCTCGATCGCCGCCGCCTCGGCCTCCGATGCCGGATTGCCCGGCTCGAACACGATCGCCGCGGCGACCGTCCCCGCCGGACCGGGCTGAAGGAACGACACGACCCGCGCCGCGATCGGCACGTTCAGTTCCGCGGACAGCGGCGTCGCGCTGCCCAGCGCGGCCACGCCGCACATCCATATCCAAGGTCTAAACACGCTGTCCCCCACTGAGGGGACAGCGATTATCACCCGATATTGTCCAATTAGTTAATGGCTTAGAGACCGCGATACACAATCTGCGGCCCCATCCCGCGGGCCGTCGCACGCCAATTAGGACGGTCGCGTAACAGAACGGTCTTCTGCGCGTCATCTGGTGCGGCCATAGCCCCCCGACGACGCCGGCCGGGCGCCAACAGGGCAGGACAATCATGCGTATCTCGACGATGCTGCGGGCGACCGCGGCGGTTCAGGCCCTCGCCATGCTCGCAGGCCCCGCAACTGCAAAGGATGCCGCGCCGCTGCGGATCAACGACATCGCCGTCATCGGCACGCACAACAGCTACAAGCAGCCGATGCCCGCCGCGACGATGGCGAAGGTGCGCGCCGCCGATCCGGCGATGGCCGACGCGCTCGACTATGCGCATCGCAGCCTCGTCGACCAGCTCGACGCGGGCGCGCGCCAGCTCGAGATCGACGTGAACTATGATCCGCAGGGCGGGCATTATGCGCGCGGATCGTCGGATCCGAAGCTGCAGCGGCCGGGCTTCAAGGTGCTGCACATCCCCGGCATCGACAATGCGTCGAGCTGCGTCCTGCTCACCGAATGCCTGACAATCGTCCGCGACTGGTCGGCCCGCCATCCGCGCCACGTCCCGATCCTGCTGATGTTCAACGCCAAGGACGAACAGAACGCCGCGCGCGGCGGCATCGACGCGCTGCCGTTCGACGCGGCCGCCTATGACGCGCTCGATGCGGAGATCCGCTCGGTGCTGGCGCCGGGCAAGCTGATCGTGCCCGACGACGTGCAGGGACGCTATCCGACGCTGCGCGATGCCGTCCTCGCCGGCAACTGGCCGCTGCTCGAGGCGTCGCGCGGCAAGTTCCTGTTCGCGCTCGACGAGCCCCCCGCCAAGGTCGCGGTCTACCGCGGCACGCGCCGCTCGCTCGAAGGCCGGGTGTTCTTCATCAACACCGACGAGGCGTCGCCCGCCGCCGCCTATCTGACGCTCAACGATCCGGTCCGCGACGCCGAACGCATCCGCCGCGACGTGCGCGCGGGCTTCCTCGTCCGCACCCGCGCCGACGCCAACACGCGTGAGGCGCGCGCCAATGACGGCGTGCCCCGCGACACCGCGCTCGCGGGCGGCGCGCATTATGTCTCGACCGACTATCTCTGGCCCGACCCGCGCTTCGCCGGCGGCTACCGCGTCGCGCTGCCCGAGGGCGATGTCGCGCGCTGCAATCCCGTCCGCATCGCCAAGCAATGCGGCGACCTCGAAGGATCCGCCAAGTGAAGCCGGTGCTCGTCGCGACGTTGCACACCGCCCCCGACTTCCGCCGCGACATCGACGCAGCGCGCACGGAACTCGCGCACGCCGCGGGCGCTGTCCCCGATATGTCGCACTGCCGGATCGAAGCCGGCGCCAGCTAGCAGACGGACCAGCGCGCGGATGATCGACGACCCCAAGGCCATGACCCTCACCATCGCCGGCCGCGCGATCCGCGACATTGCGAGCTTCTACGACGAGATCAACCGCGTCTTCATGGCGGGCGAGGACTGGTCGCTCGGCCCCAGCCTCGATGCGCTCGACGACCTGTTCTATGGCAGCTACGGCGCGCTTGCGGGCAAGGCCCCGGTCGTCCTCGTCTGGCAGGATATCGAGACGAGCCGCGCCGCGCTCGGCATCGACGCCACCAGAGTCCATCTCCGCGCCAAGCTCCAGAACACGGCCTTCGACGCCGCACGCATCACCGCCCAGCTCGACGCGCTCGAACAGGGCCGCGGCGAGACCTATTTCGACACCATCCTGACCATCATCGCCGACCACCCCAACATCCACCTCGTCCGCGCCTGACCCGGCGCGGTCGGGTTATCGCGGCGTCACCGATGCGCGGATGTGGAACAGGTTGTCGGCGACCAGGCCGACGGCAGACAACAATGTAGCTTGGCTTTTCATGCAAACTCCCGTGGCAGCTGTGTGGAGATACGCCGTACGCCCGCGTCCGCGGCGGGGAGCGCCGCGGACGCGAAGGTCAGAAGCTGGTGGTCACGCCGAAGGTGAAGATGCGGCCGCTGCGCGTGTAGACGAGCGTCCGGTCGGCGCTGAGATCGGCGAACTGCTCGATCGGCCGGTTGGTGACGTTGATCCCCTCGATCACGAAGCGCAGATTCTCGGCCGGGCTGTAGCGGATCTGGAAATCGACGTTGTTGGTCGGCCGGATGCCGTCGCCGACATTGGCGTTGCTGCCCGCGCCGGTGATGTAGCGGCTGCGATAGGCGGTCGACACGCGCGCGCCGAACCGCTCGGTCTCGAAATACAGCGTCGCGTTGGCGGCCCATTTCGACAGGTTGAACAGCGGGATGGTCTGGGCGACGCCGTTGTAGATCGCCTTCTGATCGCCATCGATCCAGGTGCCGTTGGCGACCACGCCGAAATGGTCGAACGGCGCGGGCAGGAAGGTGAAGTCGTGCTGGACCGCGGCCTCGACCCCGCGGATGCTGGCGCCGTCGCCATTGACCGGCCGGGTATAGTTGTACGGCGTGGTGCCGTCCTGCCCCGGCAGCAGCAGCGAGACCGGAAAGCCGGTGGCGCTGTAGGGCACCTGCGACGTCTCCGAAGTGATGAAGCTCGCCAGATCCTTCCAGAACACGCCGACCGACGCGAAGCCGTTGCGATCCATGTAATATTCGAGGCCGCCTTCCACCGAGGTCGAGCGGAACGGCTGAAGGTTGGGGTTGCCGACCGACACCGTGCCGCCGAACGGCGCGACCGTCAGCGTGCCCGCGGCGGCAAGCTGCGGCAGGCCGGGACGGTTGACGTTGCGACTCGCCGACGCGCGCGCGATCAGCTTCGGCGTGAGGTCGAGCGCGATGTTGAGCGCGGGCAGCCAGTCATCGTTGCTGGTCTTGACCGTCACGGGCTGGAGCACCGTGACGCCGTTGGTCGCGGTCGCGAGCGACCCGCTGGAGACCAGCGCGGTATGGTAATAGCGCACGCCCGCATTGCCGCGCAGCCGCATCGAACCGAGTTCGGTATCGAGATCGAGCTGCGTGAAGCCCGCCCAGCTCGTCTCGCGGATACGGAAGTCGCTGCCCGCGGTCAGGTTCGCCGCGGTCAGGTTCCGGTTGTTGCCGAGCAGCGCGTAGATGCCCGCGACGTCGCCGCCGATATAGGGGATCAGGCTGTCGCGGTTGATCACGTATTTCAGCGCATCGGGTACCGCGCGGTCGCTGGTCGCCTGCGTCCCGTAGAAGATGTTGGTGAGATACTGGTACCCGCTGTTGGTGAAGCGCTTATACTCGCCGCCGAGCTCGAGCTTCAGGATCGGCGACACCGTATAGACCGCCTGGAGCTGGCCGTTGCGATAGGCGTTGTCGATCGTGTTTTCCTGCGTCACCAGCCGCTGGACGTTCCAGTTCGCCGGCTTGGTCAGGTCGAAACCATAGGTGTTGACCGGGATCGTCGGCTGCATGTCGAAACTGAACGCGGTGTTGCGCGCCTGCAGGAAGATCTTGTCGAACGTCGGCTGCGCGAACGCCGACTTCTGATAGCCGGCGAGCGCGGTCAGCGTCAGGCGATCGCCGACCTTCCATTCGGCATTGGCCACCGCCTGATAGAAATCGGTCTGGTTCTCGACCCGGTGATGCTCGGTCCGCTGGTCGATCCCGGTATAGCTGGCGGCGACGAGCGAATTGCCCTGGATCGTCGCGGAGCGGATGACCTGCGTCCCGCTGACATTGCCGGTCAGCGCGTTATAGCCGCCCGCCGCGATCGCCCAGTCGTCACGCTTGTCGGCGAGGTGTCCGTAGAGCAGGTCGACATCCAGCTTGAACCGATCGCCCGGATGATATTGCAGCGCGCTGGTGACGCCGATCCGCTCGCGGTCGGTGTACCAGGTCGAGGGCGACTGCGCCTGCGGTGCGAAGATCGTACCGCCGCGCAGCAGCGCGCGCGTCGCCGCATCGATCTCGGGCCCGATATTGTTCGCGCCGTAGGTG
Source organism: Sphingomonas sp. CFBP 13714 (assembly GCF_014842205.1). Classification (NCBI taxonomy): domain Bacteria; kingdom Pseudomonadati; phylum Pseudomonadota; class Alphaproteobacteria; order Sphingomonadales; family Sphingomonadaceae; genus Sphingomonas; species Sphingomonas sp. CFBP 13714. The sequence continues at coordinate 706,781 of NZ_JACYVG010000001.1, read as the reverse complement.
ACCTTGCCCCAGTTCCAGTTGCGATAGCCATATTCGTTGTTGCGGATCTTCGAATAGGCGACCGAGACGAGCGCGCCGAAATCGCCCTGGCGCTGCGAGAACAGCCCGACGAGCCGCGGGGTGATGCCGCTGGTCTGGTCGTTGGTCTGGCCCTTGGCCGACAGCACGATCTTCTGCCCGTCATAGTCGAACGGCTTGGCGGTGAAGAGCTGGACCGTCCCGGCGATCCCGCCCTCGTCCTGATTGGCGGCATAGCTCTTCTGCACGCTGACGCGGTTGAACAGCTCGGACGCGAACAGGCTGAAGTCGAAGCCGCGGCTGCGGCTGACGTTGCCGCGATTGTCCATCCCCGACGCGGTATTGCCGAGCACCTCCATGCCGTTCAGCTGGGTGCGCGTGAAATCGGGGCCGAGCCCGCGCAGCGCGATCTGGCGGCCTTCGCCGGTGTCGCGGGTGATCGCGACGCCGGGGACGCGTTGCAGCGCTTCGGCGAGATTGAGGTCGGGAAAGGCGGCGATGTCGGACGCGACGATATTGTCCTCGGTCCCGACCGCGCGGCGCTTGAGCTCCTGCGCGGCGAGCAGGCTGCGGCGATAGCCGTTGACGACGATGTCGTCGGCGACCGCGACCGGCTCTGCTCCCAGCGTCGACACGCCCCCCGCGACGCCCCCCGCGACCGCCGGCGTCGCTACCGGCGCGGGTGCGCTGACGGTGCGCAGGCCCGGGCGCGGCGGCGCGCGCCGCAGGACCAGCACGCCGTTGCTCTCGACCGGGTGCAGGCCCGTGCCGCGCAGCAGCACGGCGAGGGCCGCCGGCGCGGTCAGCCGCCCGCTCACCCCCCCGGTCCGCTGTCCCTGGATCAGCGCGGGCGCCGCGATCACCTGCATCCCCGTCGCGCTCGAATAGGCCGACAGCGCCGCGGCCAGGTCGCCTGCGGGAATGGCGAACGCGCGCGTTCCCGCCGGCTGCGTGCCCGCCGACACTGCGTGTGCCGTCGCTGGCATTGTGAGCGCGCATACCGCCAGAGCGAGTGCCGACGTTCCGTAAAACCGCGTCATGATAATCCCCCGTCATGGCGCCCCCACGCGCCATTCGGGAGGAAGACGGCGCAGCCCGACGGATCCGGACAGTATTTTTTTCAGCGCGCGGTTTCGAGCGCGAGCCCCCCGTCCCGCTCGACCACCGCGAACCCGAACCCGCCGCCGATCGCCGCCAGGAGCTGGCGTGGATGATCGGTCCGGAAACGGCCGAACACCGTCGTCGAAGCGAGCGGCTCGGCAGGGCGCGCGATCCGGACGCCGCCCTGCCGGTCGAGGATCTCGACCAGATCGTCAAGCCGCATGCCCGCGGTGTCGATCCAGCCCTGACGCCAGTCGGGCAGCCCCGGATCGAAGCGCTCGGGTACCGCCGTCACGCCGCCGCGGATGCTGCTGCGATAGCCCGCGCGGACCACGACGCCGCGCCGCGCGCCTGCTGACGCGGGGTCGAGCGGGTCGAACCCGACCGCGCCGCGATAGACCGCCAGCGCGACCTGCCGCCGCGTCAGATCCAGGTCGAACGCGGTGCCGAGCACGCGCGTCCGGCTGGCCCCCGCACGCACGACGAAGGGGCGCGCGGCATCGTGGCGCACGTCGAAGAACGCCTGGCCCGCCAGCAGCCGGGCACTGCGCCCGGCGGTCGTGTAGACGACCTGCAGTCGCGTCGCACCGTTCAGCCGGACGGTGGTGCCGTCCGCCAGCGTCGCGGTCGCGCGCTCGCCGGCCCGCGTCGCGAACAGCTGCGGCGACGGTGCCACCGCGGCGGGCGGCGGGGCCATGCGGAGGCCGAGGGCGAGCAGTACGGCGACGACCGGCGCGGTCGTGGCCGCGACGACGACGGACCGCCGCCGCCGCCTGAGCGCGCGGACCTGCTCGTCCGACAGCCGGCCACAGTGCAGGGCGGCAGTCCGCAGCGCATCGGTCAGCGCGGCATCGGTCACGGCCGCGCCCCCGCCCCCGCTGCTGCTGCTGCTGCTGCTGCCCGCGGTCACGCCCCCGCCTCCATCGTGAAACCCCGCCGCGCCAGCGCGGTGCGAAGGTCGGCAAAGGCCCGGACGACATGCTTCTCGACCGCGGCGGTGCTCATGTCGAGCCGATCGGCGATCGCTGCGGTGGTGAGCCCGTCCAGCCGTCGGCGCAGGAATATCTCGCGGCGCAGCGGCGGCATGCGTTCGAGCGCGCCCGCCATCAGCGCGACCGCGCGGCGGAACGCCACCACCCGATCCGCCGCCGGCAGCGGACAGACCATCGCCTCGTCCAGTTCGACATGCGCGGCGCGCCGGGCGACGCGGTGATGATCGCGCAGCAGATTGCGCGCGATCGCGAAGCAGAGCGCCTTCACGTCCTCGACCCGCGCGCTCGCCTGATAGGTGAACAGCCGCAGATAGGTTTCCTGCACGACGTCGTCGCCATCTGCGTGATGCCCCAGCCGCCCGTGCACGAACGCACGCAGCGCGCGTGACAGCGCCGCGTCCGGGCATTGCATCGCCAGCGCCGGCGTCACCGGCCGGTGCTCCCCGACGCCCCTGAAAACCCCCGCGTCCCTGTTCACCACGCCCCCCGCTTGCGATTCGGGGCGTCTTATGCGTCCATCGTGAAGCCGGGATGACACCGCGCAGCCGCGCGGGTCTCGGCAGGCGCGACCATGCGGCGAGATCGATCCCAGGGGTAGATCGTTACCAAGTTATACTCGATCACCGTATTGCGACTATCGCGCGTCGCATCCATGCTGATAGTGGCGGCCCTACCAGACGGCGTCGGAAAGCTCCTGAATTGACTGTTGCAGGGCGGCATATCGCCATCATCGCGCCGCCGACCGCCGGGCACATCAATCCTCTGGTCGCGCTGGGCACATCGCTCGTCGCCGCGGGACACCGGGTCACGCTGGTGCATATGGCCGACGTCGCGGCGATGCTGCCCCGTGGCGATGTCGCGTTCGCGCCGCTCGACCATCCCGCCGATCGCCAGGGCCTGCTGGCCGAACATTATCGCAAGCTCGCCCAGCCCTCGGGGCCGGTCGGACTGCCGCGCATGATCCGCAGCACCGCGGCGATGACCGAGCTCCTGCTCGCGGCGCTGCCGGCCACCCTCACGCGGCTCGGCGTCGATGCGGTCGTGGCGGATTCGGTCGAGCCGGCGGGGGCGCTGGTGGCACGGCATCTCGGCCTGCCGTTCGTGACCGCGATCACCGGACTGCCGCTGCTCCGCGAGCCGATGATCCCCCCGCCCTTTCTCGGCTGGGCCTACCGGGCCGATGCGCTCGGGCGGAATCGCAACAATGGCGGCTATGCGGTCAGCGATCTGCTGATGCGCCCGGTGACCCGCATCGTGACGACCTATGCGCAGCTTTGGGGGCTCGATCCCGACCCGCAGCAGCAATGGTCCGACCGCCTGCAGATCGCGCAATGCCCCGCAGGGCTCGACTTTCCGCGCACCGCCCTGCCGCCGAGCTTCCGGTATGGCGCGCCGTGGCGCCTCGACGAACCCGTGGACGACATCCCCGAAAGCGACGGTCGACCGCTCATATATTGCTCGCTCGGGTCGTTGCAGGGCGCGCGCCGGTCGCTGTTCGCCGCGATGACCGCCGCCTGTGCCGCGGTCGGCGCGCGCGCGGTGGTCGCGCATGGTGGCGGCCTGAGCGACGGCGACGCGGCCTCGCTGCCCGGCGACCCGCTGGTCCGCGCCTTCTGGTCGCAGACGCGCATCCTGCCGCACTGTTCGGCAGCGATCCTCCACGGCGGCTTCAACACCGTGCTCGACGCGCTCGCGGCGGGCGTGCCGATCGTCACCGTCCCCTTGGCGTTCGAACAGCCGGCGACCGCGGCGCGGCTGAAGCGGATCGGCGCGGCGCGCATCGTATCCGCCGCCGACGCCGCCAAAGGCGGGCTCGAACCGTCGCTCCGCCATGTTCTTACTGATCCGGGCTATCGCCGCGCGGCCGGCCTGCTCGCGGCGGAGATGGCGATGGCGGGGGGCGCCGCCGACGCGGCCGCGTGCGTCGAGGCGGCGCTGCGCGACGACGCGGCCGTTACGCCGGCAGGCCTGGACCTGGCTGAGGACAGGGCTGCCTGCGCTGCGTGAGGCGCTGCGCCGCGACGATCGCGGGCGGCGCGAGCAGCAGCCCCATCAGCACATCGACCCCGTAGTGACCGCCGAACACCGGCGTCGCGACGATCGTCAGGATCGCCCAGCCACGGCCCGGCCCGGCAAGGCGCGGCATCGCGCCGAACGCCCAGATGAAGATCGCGGCGAGCGTCGCATGGAAGCTGGGAAAGCTGACGATCCCCATCAGCATGGTGAGATCCAGCACGCGCAGCGATCCGTCGCGCAGCCCCGAGATCAGCCCCTGTTCCATCCACGCGATCGACGGCCAGAGATGCACGTAGCGCGCCGGGTCGAACAGGTTTCCCATCGCGGGCGTCAGACCCGAGATGAGGATCGTGACGAACCCCGACAGGATCGCGGCGCACACCATCGTCCGCAGCGTGTCGAACTTCCCCATCCCGCTCAGCGCGACGATGACCACGATCATCTGCACCGTCAGGCTGTGATAGGCGAGGCCCAGCAGCCAGATCAGCGGCGGACACTGGTCGAGCAGCGCGAGCACGACCGGCCAGTCGAAGCCGACCGCACGATCCGCCGCCGCCAGCCGGGCATCCCACAAATTGCCGGACTTCGCAGCCAGCGCATAGGCGAGGACCACGCCGAACAGCGTGAACAGCGTCATCTGCAAAAAGGCTCTCGCCCCCGCGGCAAGCCGCGGTCGCGCGCTATACCGGCCGATCGCCAGCGCGCCGGCCAGCGCGAGCAGCGACAGGATCGCCGGCACCGCCCGCAGCGGATCGACAGTGAAGCGGTCATCCTGCTGCGCGACGAGGAAACTGAGGATCATGGCTGCGACCAGCAACCAGGACGGGGTGTCGCGGTGGTCGGCACGGAAATTCGAAGCGGGCATCGGGGTCGAACGCAGCGTCCCGCCCTGCGGTGCCGCGATCGATCGCATCCGTATGATTTACCTGTGTATGCTACCGCGAGCCCCAGGCTGCCGCGGCGGCGCCGCGCGTGCTTTTATGGCGGCGCGCCCTCGCATCGTCCGCCCCGAACGGTTATATATACGCCATGTTGAATGCACTGCTTCTGGTCAGCGCCGATTTGCCCGATAGCGCGTCGTGACCTGGGTCGAGAAACTGGCGATCGTCGTCGGCATGGTCCTGTTCATGGAGTGCTTCGCCTGGGCGACGCACCGCTATGTGATGCACGGCTGGGGCTGGGGCTGGCACAAGTCGCATCACGAGGAGCATGAGGGCTGGTTCGAGAAGAACGACCTTTATGCGATCGTCTTCGCGATCGTGCCGATCGTGCTGTTCGTGGTCGGGCTCTGGTACCCGGCGCTGTGGTGGGCGGCGCTCGGCATCACCGTCTATGGCGGCATCTACGCCTTCGTCCATGACATGCTCGTGCATCAGCGCGGCGGCTTCCGCTGGGTGCCCAAACAGGGCTATTTCAAGCGGCTGCTCCAGGCGCATCGCCTGCATCACGCGGTCGAGGGCAAGGACGGCACCGTCAGCCACGGCTTCCTGTTCGCGCGCAAGCCCGCGGTGCTGAAGGCGCAGTTGCGCGCCAATGCCGATGCGCAGCGTCGCGCCGCTCGCCCCGCGCGGACCCCGAACACCAGTCCGGCAGACCAGCGCGGGTGAGCATCACCGCCGCCCACCCGTCGGACGCGATGAAGCGCCAGATGCGGATCGGCGTGTCGCTGTCCGCCGCGATCATGGTCGCGTGGCTCGCCATCCACATCACCGGCATATTCTTCTGGCAGTGGAGCCTCGCGACGCTGCCGATCGCGATCCTGATGGTCCTCGTCCAGACCTGGCTCTCCACCGGGCTGTTCATCGTCGCGCATGATTCGATGCATGGTGCGCTCGCGCCCGAGCATCCAAGGCTGAACCGGGCGATCGGCGCGACCTGTCTCTCGCTCTATGCCTGCCTGTCCTATGCGTCCCTGCTCCCGCAGCATCATCTCCACCACAAGCAGACCGGACGCGCCGGGGATCCCGATTTCCATGGCGGCGATCCGCGGCTGACCCGCTGGTTCCTGCAGTTCTTCAAGACCTATTATTCGCACGGCCAGATCATCCGCATCACGCTGGTGGCGCTGGTCTATACGTTGCTGCTCGGCGCGCCGCTCGGCAACATCGTGATCTTCTGGGCGCTGCCCGCGCTCGGCGCCGTCGCGCAGCTGTTCGTCTTCGGCACCTGGCTGCCGCACCGCGAGCGCGACCTGCCCTTCGCGGATAGCCACCGCGCGCACAGCCTCGACATCGGACCCGCGCTGTCGCTGATGACCTGCTTCCACTTCGGTGGCTATCATCACGAACATCATCTCTCGCCGGGCACGCCGTGGTGGGGGCTGCCCGCGCGGCGGCGTGCGCTTGCGGTTCGCGCCGCCGACCGCCGCGGTGTAGAGGACCCCGCATGACGCTTGCCATCATCCTCTCCGCCATTGCGATGACCGTCATCGTCGGGGTCCGCTATCTGCTCGTGTCGGGCGCGTTCGCGTGGATCACGACGCGCAAGCATCCGGGGCTGTATCTCGGGCTCGATCCGCAGGTCCGGCGCGAGATCGTCTGGAGCCTCGCCTCCGCCGCGCTCTACGGCATTCCCGCCGGCGTCGTCGCCTGGGGCTGGCAACATCGCGGCTGGACCCAGGTCTATGCCGATGTCCACGCCTATCCGCTCTGGTACCTCCCGGTCTCGGTGTTCGCCTATCTGCTCCTCCACGATGCCTGGTTCTACTGGACGCATCGCTGGATGCACCGCCCCGCCCCGTTCAAGCTCGCGCACGCGCTCCATCACGCCAGCCGTCCGCCGACGGCATGGGCGGCGATGGCGTTCCACCCGATCGAGGCGCTGAGCGGCGCCATCGTCATTCCGCTGCTCGTCTTCTTCGTGCCGATCCACATTTACGGGCTGGGGGTCGTGCTGACGATCATGACGGTGATGGGCGTGACCAACCACATGGGATGGGAGATCTTCCCGCGCTTCATGTGGAGCGGCCCCTTAGGCGGCTGGCTGATCACCGCCAGCCATCATCAGCGCCATCACGAACTCTATGGCTGCAATTACGGCCTGTATTTCCGCCACTGGGACCGGCTGTGCCACACCGATCGCGGCGTCGGCGATTTCACCCGCGAACACGCCCGCGCCGCCCGGCGGGCCGATGCGGCCTGACCGGCCGACTGCGCGATAGGCGTCGCCAGCGGCGCCCGGCTCACAGTCCCCGAACGCAAAAAGGGCATCCGGGTCGCCCCGGATGCCCTTTTCTGCACGTCGCTCGGGGTCGCAGGCAGCTTGGCCCGCGCCCCTGAGCGCTGTGGCTCAGATACCGTTCGACAGATTGGTATCCGCGTCGTTGGTGCGCATGTCTTCAGCCTGGTTCTGGCCGGTCGCACGCACCGCGTCAGCCTTGTTCTCGAGGCTTTCTTCGGCTGCTTCGTTGCCCGTGACGTCGGCAGCGTCCTCGAGGTTGTCAGCGACCGCCTCGGTGTTCGACTCGATGTTGTCGGCTGCCTGCTCGCGCGGGCTGGTGTTGCAAGCTGCGAGCGAGAACAGGCCGGCAGCGACGGCGACAGCGAAAATCTTCTTCATGATCAACCCTCTTAGTGGTGCCACACGCATACACGACAACAGCCGATATTCAACGCCGATCCGTTAGGTGGGATATCGAAGCGCAGCGATGATCGAAGAGGGGCGGACGTCGAACGTCGCGCTTGGTGCACCGCGGAAGCGGCCCGCTATCCTGCGTCGTCACGCGACGATGGAGGGCACACCACCGATGACGCTGCCGGTGGGGGAAATGGCGGAGACGGAGGGATTCGAACCCTCGGTACCAGTAAACCCGGTACGGCGGTTTAGCAAACCGCTGGTTTCAGCCACTCACCCACGTCTCCGGCTGCAGCAGATGCGGGGCTATAGCGAGGGTCTGCGGCGGGGGCAACCGTCGTTACGCGGGTACCGGACGCGAATTCGACTCTTCCCGCCGTTTCATTCATTGCGGGGTCAGGCGGGGGTTTGTTAACTCACGCGCACTCGGCATTGGGGAAGATAGCATCATGCGCAGTTTCTGGCTTGGCCTCGGCGCCTTCGCAGCGTCGATCGCGAGCAGCGCGCCCGCACAGGTCCGCACGATCGATCCCAACCAGGCGATCGACGGGGATCTCGCGCCCCAGACCAGCACCACCCCATCGCGCGGGCAGCAGGTCCCCGACCAGCGCTATCCCGAGCCCGCGCCGGTCGAGCCGGTCCAGCCCGCCGCGCCGCCCCCGCCCGCGCCGGGCCCCGGTGCGACGACGCGCGCGGAGGCGACGATGAGCGCCGCCGACACCTATGAACGCGACGACCTGCTCGCCGCGGGCGAGGGCGTGTTCGGCAAGGGCGCGGCCGGGCTCGGCGGCATCCTCGAGAACATCCTCAAGGACCAGGGCCAGCCCAATGCCTATATCGCCGGGCGCGAGGCGTCGGGCGCGTTCATCCTCGGCGTGCGCTACGGCTCGGGGCTGATGAACCACAAGGTCGAGGGCGAGAAGCCGGTCTACTGGACCGGGCCGTCGGTCGGCTTCGACGTCGGCGGCGACGCGAACAAGGTCTTCGTGCTGGTCTACAACCTCTACGACACCGAGGAGCTCTACAAGCGCTTCCCCGCGGTCGAGGGCCGGCTCTACCTCGTCGGCGGATTCGCCGCGACCTATCTGCGGCGCGGCAACGTCGTGCTGATCCCGATCCGGCTCGGCGTCGGCTGGCGCGCGGGGGTGAACGTCGGGTACATGAACATCACCCACAAGAGCAGGTGGCTGCCGTTTTAAGGCGAAGCGCGGCGAGCGGCAACGCCCGCTCGACTCGCGCAAGCCCGGCCGGCGGCGCGTAGCGCCGTCCGACGACGCGGACTTTGCCCGCGGCGCGGCGCCACCCCCGCGGGACACCAGCCCCCGGTAGCGCCCACCCCCACAATCCCCTACCACCCCCGCCATGGCCAAACCCGACCGCCTCGCCCGTCTCGACGCCCAGCGCGAGGACCTCGAAACCGACTATCGCGCGACGCTGATCGCCGCGCTGGAGAAGACCGCGAACGGCGCGCTCGGGCTGTTCGACCGCAGCAGCGACCGCCGCGTCCGCACCGCGATCGCCCCGACGATCGCCGCGCTGCGTGAAATGGGCACCGAGATCGACGCGATGCGCGACCGGCTGATGCTCGACCCTTTCGCGCTCCACCGCGACTTCTTCGCCGCACGCGGGCCGGTCAGCGCGAGTGCACCCGGCGAACAGAAGGAGGCGCGGCTCTGGCTCGACCGACTCGCCCAGGAGGATCCGGCGAACTGACCCCCGACCGTCATCCTGACGAACGTCAGGACCCAGGGTCACGAACGCTGTCGCTGCTTGGCTCTGGGTCCTGACGTTCGTCAGGATGACGGGAGAAACGGACGGCGCGCCTTAGCCCGCGAACCGCCACCCGGCATCGGTCCCAGCGAGGAACGGCACGACCGACGTATCCCCCTCGCCGACCCGCTCGGGCACGATCACGCTCTCGCGCACCAGCGTCACCGTGCCCTCGTTCAGCGGCAACCCATAGAACCGCGCGCCATGTTCGGACGCGAACCCCTCGAACCGGTCGATCGCGCCCTCCGCGTCGAACACGCCGAGATACGCCTCGAGCGCGAACGGCGCGTTGAAGATCCCCGCACAGCCGCAGCCCGATTCCTTCGCGCCCACGACATGCGGCGCGCTGTCGGTACCGAGGAAGAAGCGCGGGGATCCCGACACCGCGGCCTTCCGCACCGCGAGCCGGTGGGTCTCGCGCTTGAGCACGGGCAGGCAATAGGCGTGCGGCCGAAGCCCGCCGTCGAACAGCGCGTTGCGGTTGATCAGCAGATGCTGCGGGGTAATCGTCGCGGCGATCGGATGGTCCGCCTCGGTCACGAACGCCGCGGCCTCGGCGGTGGTGATGTGCTCGAGCACGATCTTCAGCCCCGGATAGTCGCGCGTCAGCGGCGCGAGCGTCCGTTCGACGAACACCGCCTCGCGGTCGAAGATGTCGATCGACTTGTCGGTCACCTCGCCGTGGATCAGCAGCGGCATGCCGATCCGCTGCAGCGTCTCGAGCACGCCGGTCAGCGCGCGGATATCGGTGACGCCGTGCGCCGAATTGGTCGTCGCATGCGCAGGGTAGAGCTTGCACGCGGTGAACACGCCCTCGGCATGGCCGCGCTCGATCTCCGCCGGATCGGTGCCGTCGGTCAGATAGCAGGTCATCAGCGGCGTGAAATCGGCACCGCCGACCGCGGCGAGGATCCGCTCGCGATAGGCGCGTGCGGCGGCGATCGTCGTCACCGGCGGGGTAAGGTTGGGCATGATGATCGCGCGCGCGAACTGCCGCGCGCTGTGCGGCGCGACCGCGTCCAGCATCGCGCCGTCGCGCAGATGGAGATGCCAGTCGTCGGGGCGGCGGATCGTGATGCTGTCGGTCATGCGCCCTCCTACCGACGCGCGCCGGGCGACGCCAGACGGTTGCGCGCCTTGGAAATCGCCGGGCGCGCACTAGGTGAAGGAGATGACCCAGACCGACAGCGCAACCCTTCTCGCCGACCGCGCGGTGCTGCGCATCGCGGGCGAGGACGTCCGCGGCTTCCTGCAGGGGCTGGTGACCGCCGACACCGCGTTGCTCGCGCCCGGCGCGCCCGCCTGGGCCGCTTTGCTGTCGCCGCAGGGCAAGGTGCTGTTCGACTTCATCCTCTGGGCGGACGGGGCCGACGTGCTCGTCGATGTCGAGGCCTCGCAGGCCGAGGCGCTGGCGAAGCGGCTGACGCTCTACCGCCTGCGCCGCGCGATCACGATCGCGCCCGATCCGCTCCACGTCCACTGGTCGCCGACGGGGACTGAGGGCAGCCCCGACCCGCGGCTTCCCGCGCTCGGCCATCGCTGGCTCGCCCCCGCGAACGCAGCGGCAGGCGATGCGTCGCCCGCCTGGCACGCGCACCGGCTGTCGCTCGGCGTGACCGAAGGCGTCGCCGAGCTCGGCAATGGCGAGACGCTCTGGCTCGAATGCAATGCGCACGAGCTGAACGGCGTCAGCTTCACCAAGGGCTGCTATGTCGGCCAGGAGAACACCGCGCGGATGCACCACCGTTCGAAGGTCAACCGCCGCCTCGTCGTCGCCCCCTTCACCGAACCGAGCAGCCGCACCCGCGTCACCTATCCCGACCGCGCCCTGATGATCGACCACCGCCGCACCGACGCCTTAGGTGACGCCCTCATCCCGACCTGGCTCGCGCCGGCGCTGGCGGAAGACGACCCCACCGCCTGAGGCAAACCGCCCTCCCCCCACACCCGTCGTCCTGACGAACGTCAGGACCCATGGTCACGAACGCTGGCGCTGCCTGGCTCTGGATCCTGACGTTCGTCAGGATGACGAGAAGAGGGTGATGATGCCGCGCTCCAGGTACTTACGTGCTTACGACAAGGGCAACGCGACCATCCACCGCCTAGCCAGATCGAAACACCCAACCTCAACCCCGTCATCCTGACGAAAGTCAGGATCCAGGGTCACGAGCGCCGTCGCTGCTGGGCTCTGGGTCCTGACTTTCGTCAGGATGACGAGAGGGGGAGGTGACGCTCGGCTCCGGGTCCCGACGCACGCACGAAAGCAACGCCGCGCGCAGCGCAATAACAGCCCCGCCGCATCCCCCACGCCGTCCCCCCCAAAGGCTCCGCGCCTCCGCGCCTCCGCGCGAACCAAACTTCTTCCCGCCCCAAAGAACAGCAGACAAAAGAAAAGGGAGGCCGGCTCGCGCCGACCTCCCCGATCTTTTCCCGCATCCGATCCCAAAGGACCGGAAGGCGAAAGTCTTACTGGCCCGAACCCGGACCGTAGGTGACTTCCACGCGACGGTTCTGCACTTCGCGCACGCCATCGGCGGTGTCGACGCGCGGACGGCTCTCACCGAACGCTTCGGTCGAGATCACGCCATCCGGGATCGCATGCGACGACAGATAGGCGCGGACGCCGTCTGCACGACGCTGCGAGAGACCGACGTTGTACGACGCCGAACCCGACTTATCGGCGTGGCCTGCCAGCATGACCTGTGCGTTGCCGCACGACTGGTACTGCGTGACGGCGTTGTCGAGGATCGACGCAGCCTCAGGCGTGATGTCCGACTTGTCCCACTCGAAGAACACGATGAACGGACCAGGCGAGCAAACGACCTCGACCGGCGCCGGCGGCGGCGGGGGAGCCATCGGCTCGGGTGCCGGCGGCGGGGGAGGAGGTGCCATCGGCTCGGCAGGGGCGCCGAAGTTGTACGTCACACCACCAAGGATGCTGTGCGAACGGTAACGACCGTCGAACAGGCGGTTGGTGTTGTCGACCAGCTTGACGTTCTCGGCGTTGAAGAAACGATACTTCAGCGTCGCGTCGATGTGGTCGGTCAGCGGTGCACGGATACCGGCGAGGCCCTGATAGGCGAACACGGTGTCCGAATCGTTCAGGAACGAACCGTTGTTGTTGAGGGCGTAGTTCGCCTTGACGCGAGCAACACCGACACCACCGCCGACAAAGCCCTGGATGCCGTCATCCGGACCGAAGTCCAGCAGGCCGTTCAGCATGAAGCTGAGTGCCGACGAAGAACCGCCAGCATAGTCATAGTTGTTGGCCGGTGCGTTGACGAGTGCGCCTGCACCCGTGAAAGCTGGCGTGGTCGTGGTCGACGAATAGCCGTCCACAGTAGCCTTGCGGTAACCGACTTCGGTTTCGAGGCGGAAGCCACCGAAATCGTAGCCCATGACTGCGTCGACGTCATAACCATAGTCATGGTCGACCGAACCGGCATTGTTCAGAGCACCGATGTCGTAATCGATGTCTTCAACGATCATCGCACCGCCTTCGATGCCAACGTACCACGACTTGTCGCGGGCGAGGGCAGGAGTGGCGAGTGCGGTGGAGGCGAGTGCCAGAACGACGGCAAGCTTCCGCATATAAATCCCCTTTCATGAGTGTCACACGGACATCGCAAACTCCCTATCCTTCGGCTTGTTTCCACGCAAGCGCACAAAAGTTCGAGGTGTTGCTGGAACGCCACAGTTTTTAGAGTGTTTAGGCGGCGATCAATCCGTGGCTCCTCAATAGCACCAGAACGGCGGAAAGTGTAGCCCGGGCGGACGTATCGACCACGGCGCCACCGACCGGATCGGCAATTGCCGCGCCTTGCGCGCCGACCACCTGGTTACCGCCGATCACGACTCGCCCGCCGGTGATATCGGCGGCTGCCCAGCCCGTCCCGTCATGCCGGATCAGCGTCGCCAGATCCTCGCGCCACACCGTCATGCCGGCACGCGGTGCGGCGAACCGCCAGCCCCCCGTCGTCCAGCCCGCCAGCGCCTGTGCATGGCCCCCCCAGTCCCCGGTCGGCGCGGCCCCGACGATCCAGCACGCGCCGGGCGCGGGCGTGGCCGGCGGCACGTTCAGCCCGACCGTGACAACGCTCGGCTGGAGCAGCAGGTCGATCAGCGCGAGCGCCTCGTTATGCACCATCTCCTTCTGCGCCTGCCCCGGCTGCAGCAGCGGCAACCCCGTCCGCACGCTCGTCTCGTCCGTCATCGCCACTCTCCCCCTCGTCACACCATCAGTATCGCGGGCAGCGACACGCCGAAGTCGCCGCGCTGGCGCACCTCGACCCGCACCGCGCCCGCTACGCGCTCCGCCGCGGACAGCGTCGCCACCGGCGCGGTCGTCTCGACGAGGCGCGTCACCCCCGCGCCGGTCAGAACCGTCACCGCATAGGCTTCGCCGCCCTCGCCCAGCGGCACGTCACCGCCATCGATCCAGCGCCACCCCGCCCGGCTCCGCCGCGTCCAGCCGAGCGTCGCGCCGCCATCCGCCGTGATCGTCGCACGCAGCCCGACCGGCGACGGCGGCAGCACCGACGCGCCCGCCAGCACGAGCCGGGTCTCGACCGGCACCGCATCGCCCACCCCCGACGCCATCACCCGCACCGTCCCGCCGATCGCCGCGACCGGCAGGTCGATCGTCCGCACCGAATCCGCGCTGATCAGCACGAAGCCGTCGCCCGGCGCCTGCGTGCCGATCGCCGCCTCGGTCCCGCGCCGCCCGCGCAGCAACTGCGTCAGCCGCCACCGCCCGCCGCCGAGCGGCGCCGCGCGGCCGAACTGGATCAGCTCGCCCCCCGCCATCGCCAGATTGCCCCCCGCATCGAGCGCCGCCGCATCCGCGTCCGTGAGCGCCAGGTCGCCGCGCACCAGCACCACCTCGAACGCGCCCGCCCGGTCGGTCAGCGTCGCCGGCGCCGTCCCAGCGACGACCGCGATCGTCCCGATCGTCGCCGGCGCCGCACTCGCCCCCGCCGCGATCCAGCTCGCGCCGTCGTCGAGCGAATAGAGCAGCGCCGCATGCCGCCACCCCGCGCCGGTCCCCGTCGCCGCCACCGACAGCCGCGGCGCGGCGAGCGGCGCATCCTCGAGCCCCGGCGTCTCGAACGCGGCGAGCCGCGTCGTGCCGATCAGCGCATCCGCCGCACCGACGATCCGCCCGCTGCTGCCGCGCACCGGCAGCGGCGCGGGCGTGAGCGGGGTCAGCACCAGGCTCGTCACCATCGCCTCGACCCGCGTCTCGACGATCCGCCAGACGCCCGGTTCTCCCGTAATCTCGACACAGCCGCCGGGCAGCAGCGCCAGCCCCGACAGCCCCAGCCGCACCGTCCGCCGCACCCGCGCAGTCTCGGCGCGCGCGAGCAGTCCGGTCGCGATCGTCTTGGCGGTCCCGGCATCAATCACCGCCGCCACATCGACCCGCGCGTCGCGCACCCCCGCGCCCGGCCGCACCACCCGCTGCAGCCCCGCCTGGTAATCGCGCGCGGCATCATAATAGCCCAGCGTCATCGTCCGCGGCACCGTCTCGATCGCCGCCACCGTGCGCGTCCGCCGCGAGCCCGCTTCCCCCTGGCCCTCGACCACCCCCGCATCCGCAACGCCCGCGACCGGCCCCGCCGCATCGCGCATCACCAGCGCATCGCCGTCCCCCGCGGACACGAACCACGCTCCGCTCGCCTCGGCCAGCGCCGCCAGCACCGCGCCGACGCTCCCCCCCGCCGCCGCGAACCCGTCGAGCGCCAGCGCCACCGCCCCCGACACGCCCCCGTCCGACACGTCTTGCGCGATCGCCGCGACCGGCACCGGCCCCGGATCGGCGATCACCTCGAAGGTCAGCGACGGGATCCGGTTGCCGTAATCGGCCAGCGCCATCCCCTCGAACACGGCATAGGCGCAGCCGCGATGCGCGGGCGTCATCGCGCCGCCCTCCGCCGCCGCGATCAGCGGATCGACCGCCTGGTCCTCGCCGCCGGTGTGCAGCCGGAACCCGGTCGCGGTCTTGAAGTCGCCGCCCGCGCCGCGCAGCAACTTCCCCTCCGCCCAGATCCGCCCGATCCCCAGCACCGGCCGCGCCGACAGCAGCACCGCGAACGACGCGGCGTAGCTATAGGTCGACACGCTCGGCTGCCCCTTGCCGCCGCCGCTCGTCGCCCGGCTCTCGATCAGGTCGGTCGCCCAGATCACCGTCCCCGCGACGCGCATCGTCCCGAACAGCTTGGGCACCTGGCTGCCATAGCTCGAGGTCTGCACCGCCAGCTCGGTCAGCCGCGGCCCCTCGCGCCGCGCCGGGCGCAACAGCGTGCCGTCGATCGTCCGCCCGACCAGCGCGCCGATCGTCCCGCCCAGCGTGCTCCCGCCCAGCGGCCGGCCGATCACCCGCCCGACCGCGTTCAAGATCAATGTCGCCACGGCCCCACCTCCCCGCTGTTGCCTTCGCCGATCCGCCAGCAGCCCAGCACGGGCGCCTCGACCGGCCCCGGCCGCTCGACCACGCGGCGCAGTGCGGCATCGGCATGGACAAGTCCCCGCGTCGTCCTGACCGCGAAATGCAGCTGCCCCGGCCCCGTCCGCAGCATCAGCACGTCGCCCGGGCTTGCCGCGTCCACCCTCACCAGCACGCGATCGAGCCACGCCGCCACCCGCACCGGATCGCCGCCCCGCAGCGCATAGCCGGTCGGCACCGCGACCCCGCACCCGCCCGCCTTCAGCGCCAGCGCAACCAGCCCGACACAGTCGAGCCCCGTCGCCGCCACCCGGCCATGCACCCGGAACCGGCTCCCCACCGCCGCCAGCGCCGCCGCCTCGACGTTCCCGCCGCTCATGCCCCGGGATACCGCGTCAGCAGGTCGATCCCCGGCAGATAGGGCTCGCCGCGAAAATTCACCGCATTGCCGAACCGCGCGGCACAGGTCGCCAGACTCCTGTCGCACCCCTCGCTCAGCTCGACGAGCACGCCCGGCGCCACCGCCAGCACCGGCGCCCGCGCCAGCGTCACGCGGGTGGTCCCCGCCGGCCCGGCGTCGGACGCCGCGACCGCGCTCTCCAGCCCGCTGTTCGCCCCCCCGAACCACCGCAGCAGCCCGCCCGCATAGACATCGCCATCCCCGGCCGCCGCCAGGTCGAGCGTCACGACCGCCCCCTCGCACGCGGTCACCCGCGCGAACCGCCGCCGCGCCGCCATCGCCACGCGGCACCGCCGGTCGCCCAGCGTCGCGCGACATTCGGGCGACGTCTCCTCGACCACCGGCCGGTCGAACGCCGTGCTCGCGCCGCGCAGCTCGGCGGTGAACCCGTCCTCGCCCAGCTCGACCGCGCCGATCACCCCCTCGCCCAGCGTCAGCGGGTCGCGCGGATCGGTCCAGTCGACCGCGAACACGCGCACCCGCGCGCCGTCCCACCGCCCGCTCAGCAGGTCGCGCTCGCCGATCGCCGCCGAACTCAGCGCGCCCGCCACATCCATCGTATCCGCCTCCGCCCCCGGCTCGAGCACCCCAGACCGCGCGATTCCCGACGGCGTCATCCCCGGCGCCGCGCGGTGGACCAACCCGTCGACCAGCAGATCCCGGTCATGCCCCGTCAACCCCACCGCCACCCCATCCCGCCGCTCCACCCGCCAGCACAACGCCACCGTCGTCACCCCAACATCCGCCATCATCCACCACTCCCCCATTGCCTGGCCCTGGATCCTGACTTCCGTCAGGACGACGAACGCAAAAACCCCTCTCCCCTTGGGGGAGAGGGAGGGGCCCGCGCGAAGCGTGGGAGGGTGAGGGCACGTGAGGCTCGGGCCCGACGCCCAACGCCCCGCCCACCCCCCGTTCGCCCTGAGCGAAGTCGAAGGGCCCGCCCGCCAAAAGTGCTTCGACGACGCTCAGCACGAACGGCGTGAAGCCTACCCCTCCCGCACCTCCACCAGAGGCACCGAAGCCGCCACCCCCGCCAGAAACGTCGCCCGCGCCACGCTCAGCCGGTCCTCGGCAAACCGCACCGGCACGTCGAACGCGAACCCCGCGCTCACCACCGCACCCGCCGCCGGCGCCGCGTCGAGCACCACCCACCCCCCGGCCACCACCGAGAAACCCGACGTCGCAACGCCGTCGACCGCGACCGACACGCTCCCCGCCACCGGCCGCGTGATCCGCCGCGTCGCCGCGTCATAGTGCTTCACCAGCGCGAACCGCCGCGCGATCCCGTCGCCGACCCCCAGCACCTCCCCGACCGCCTCGGCATCGAACGGATCGCGCAACCGGAAGCTGCGCGCCGGCCCCATCCGCGCGCGGAAGAACGCGAGCAGCACACCGATATCCGCCTCGCTCCGCAGCCCCGGCCCGACGTCATAGCTGGTCCGCGCCTCCGCCCAGGCCGCGTTGCGCTGCTCCGCGCCCCCCGCGCTGGTCAGGATCGCGGTCGAAAATCCCGGTATCACCTCCGCCTCGCGCCCCAGCGCGAGCGGAAACAGCACGTCGTCATGCGCGTCCACGGCACCATCCCCCTCTTCGGTCTCGAAATGCACGAACCCGTCGCGCATCACCTGCGGCAGCGCCCAGACGAACGTCTCGCCGACGCCGCGCGCGCGCGCCGCCACCGCCGCCGCCTCGATCCGCGCCCAGTCGCCTGCGCGCTCGGGCACGGTCACGAACCCCGACAGATAGTGTTGCCGCGCGGCCGGATAGCCCAGCCGGCCCTCGACCAACGCGACCGCATCCGCCGACGACGCGACATCGCCCGCGGTCACCCAGTCATAATCCTCCAGCTGCAGCACATCGAACGCCGGCGACGCCCAGCCGACCGGCATGTTCGCACGCTTCGCCTCGGGCGCCCCCGCATCGAGCACCGTCGGCAGATAGGTCAGCAGATGCGTCACGCACCCGCCCGCTTCCCCCCTTACCGCCGCGACCAGGGCCGCAGTCGACGCCGCCAGACACGCCCCCGCCGCCTCCAGTGACGCGATCTGGTCTGCGCTCTTGGCCCCGCGGATGCTCGCCATCGCGACCGGCGCGAATGTCGCGACCGCGCTCGCATCATAGAGGCACGGCCGCCCGTCGGGCATCACCCACCACCAGGGCTCACCGACCTGGAACTGCGCCGGCAACCCCGCCGCCACCGCGAGCCCGACAAACGCGCGCGCCACCGCCTGCAGATACGCCATCGCCCCGCCATGCGCCGGCGACAGCAGCGTAGACGGCGGCTCCCACCCGGTCAGCGCAGGCGCGCCGTCCGCCGCGCGCTGTTTCCAGTCGTTCCAGCAATGCGCGTCGAACAGCTCGTAGCTCAGCGACCAGATCACGCCGTAGCCCAGTGCCTTCGCGCGCCCCGCGAAATCCCGGTGCCACGCTGCGCACGCCGCGTTCAGCACGCCCCCCGCCAGCGACACGTAGAATCCACCGCCCGCCGCCTCGAGCCGGAAATAATGGCTCATGCCCACATAATGGACGATGCTCCCCCGATACCCCAGGTGGAGCGCGTTGCGCAGCAGCCGCGCCGGCGTCAGGTTGTAGCTGTCGTCATAGCCGCTCGCGATCCGCAGCCCATGCTCGGGCACCACCGCCTCGCCGATCGCGAGCACCGATCCCGGCCCCTCGCACGCCATCTCGGTCAGCTCGACCCAGCCCTCGCGCATCCCCGCCAGCGGCGCGTCGACGCCGCGATAGTCGGGCGGCACCAGCGACACGAACATCCGGTCGATATCCCCCGCCCAGACGGGATCGCTGTCCTCGGGCAGGTCGAACCCGCCGACCAGCGCCGCGAAATCGAGCGACACCAGCGCATCCTCCGGCGTCCCCACCGCATAATTCCACAACCGCACATACCAGGCCCGCGCGACCCCCGCGGCATCACGCCCCTCGATCGTCAGCGTCGGGCCATTGATCGCATCGAGCGGCATCACACCCCCCGACCGCCACCGGAACCGCAGCCGACACCCCCGAAAATCCCGCGCGGTCTCGTACCGCAGCAACGGATGATCATACCGATCCTCCGCCGCCCAGATCAGCCCCGCCAGATCATCCGCCCTGTAGAACACCGCATCCACGCGCAGCGCATCCGGCCCCGTGGTCACGACGGACGCCATCATCGGCCGCGGAAAATCCACCGTCCAGAACCGCGGATCAAACCGCGACACCGTCCCCTCGACCTGCCCCGCCCGCCCCGAACACACCCACTGCGCCATGAACCATCTCCAATTCGAAGGGGGGAGGGTGAGGGGCCTTGAGGCCAGCGCCCCCGCCCAACCACCCCTCACCCCCCCGTCGCGTAACCGCTCCTCCTCCCCTCTCCCCCAAGGGGAGAGGGGGCACCAAAACCCCTCTCCCCTCGGGGGAGAGGGAGGGGCCTGCGCGCTCTTGCGCGTGGGAGGGTGAGGGCACGTGAGGCTCGCGACTCCCCCTCACTCCACCGCCCCCCTCACTCCACCGCCAGCGCCGCCCGAACCGCCCGCGCCACCTGCCGCCCCGACTGCGCGAGCACCCCCGGCGCCGCCCCCGCCGCCGCGTTGACGGTGATCGCCACCCGCACCTCCCGCACGCCACCAGCACCGCCAGCCTCGACTCGCCCACTACTGGAAGGCACGAACAGTTCAGGCCCCCGCTCGCCCACGACATAAGCCCGCCCCGGCGACACCGGCCCCCCGGTCGCGCGCCCCGGCAGCCCGCCGACCAGCCCCGCAAGCGCATCCCCGAGCCCGCCCCCGCTCGCGCCAAACAGCGACCCCATCCCCGCCTTCAACGCCGCCCCCGCAATCGCATCGAGCGCAGACAGCGCCACCCCCTTCAGCTCCTCGAACCCGAACGTCCCCGTCTTCACCGCACGCAACAGCGCGGATTCGAGCCGCAGCGCCGCACGCTCCGCCCCCACGCCCAGCACGTCGTCCAGCTCGCCGCGCATCGCCGCAACGTCGCGCGCAAACGCCGCGCTGTCGCCGCGCACCCGCACCAGCACGGGCTCCAGATCGTCATCCATCGGGAAAAGCCTCCTTCAACCGCGCGATCGCCGCCGCATCGGGCGGCGTCGGCATGTCCCCCGTCATCGCCGCGACCACCGCGCCCAGCTCGGCGGGCGTCGCGCGCCAGAACGCGTCGGGGCTCCACCCCAGCACCGCGCCGGCAAACCCCGCGAGCCGCCCCGCGGCGTCCGCGAACGTCCGCATCACCGCCCCGCCAGGATCTGCCGCAGCAGGCCGCGCAGCACCGGCGTCACCGCCGCCAGCCCCGCCTCGACCACCGCCTCCCCCAGCCGCTCGCGCGTCAGCCCCTCGGGGCAATCGCGCAGGCAATGCCAGAACAAGGCGACCATCTCGCCAATGCCCAGCTTCCCCTCCGCCGCGCGTTCAACGAGCGCGAACAAAGGCCCCAGCTCCTCCTCCGCCGCCACCAGCGCCGCAAAACTCGGCCGCACCACAAGCGTCTCCCCGGACACCCGAAGCGCCCCCTCCCCCCGAACACTATTCGCCACATCGCTCATAATATTTCTCCAAAACCCCTCTCCCCCCGGGGGAGAGGGAGGGGCCCACGCGCCCTTGCGCGTGGGAGGGTGAGGGCAAGTGAGGCCAACGACCCCGATCCCGCGCGCGCCCCGTCATCCTGACGAAAGTCAGGATCCAGGGCCACGAGCGTTGTCCTGGGCGGCTCTGGATCCTGACTTTCGTCAGGATGACGGAAATGGGTCAGGATGACGAAGGTGGCTCAGCACCACGCGAAGAGGGAAAACCCTCACCCCGCCACCACCGCCCCCGAACTCTCCAGGCTCAGCGTGTAGGATCGCTCCCCATTGAAATCCCCGGCATAATCCAGCCGCGACACGAGGAACCGCCCGGTCATCGTGTCGCCCCCCTCGAACGCCAGCCGGTAATCGTCGAGCACCCCCGACAGCGCGCTCGCCTTGATCCGAAGCTCCGCCGCCGAGCCCGTGAACACCCCCGCCCCGGACACCGAGACGCTGCGCACCCCCGCCCCCGACAGCAATTGCCGCCAGCCGCCCGAATCCTTCGTCGTCACCACGATCGCCTCGCCGTTCACCGACATCTGCGTCGTCCGCAGCCCCGCCACCGTCGCATAGACGGGCGTCGCCGCGCCGTTCCCGACCTTCAGCAGGAACGCGCTCCCCTTCTCCACCGCCATGATCGTCTCCCCCTCAACTTTCGCGGTACATCCGCACCAGAAACTCGCTCGTGCCCCGCCACCGCTCGCCGACGCGCAGCACGCGCGAGCGCAGCATCTGCACGCGCACCAGCCGCCACCCCTCGCCCAGATCCGCGTCGAGCGCCTCGACCGCCTCCTCCGCCGCCGCCAGCGCAGTCCGCAGCCGCACCGGCCGCTCCCCGCCATCGTGCAGCGTCACGACGACGCGCCCCTCGCGCCCGCGCCACGTCGTCGTGCTCCAGTCGCTCAGCACCGGCTCGTCGACCACCGCATAGGGCAGCGCGCTGCGCACCGGCGGCGCGTCATACACCCCGCCCTCCAGCACCCCCGCCAGCCGCGCGACCACCCCCGCCTGCAGCACCCCCCGCGCGCTCACGCCGCCACCTCCGGGCTCAACCGCAGCCGCCGATAGGGTCGCCACAAAGCCGCCACCGCCGCGGGCGGCACCGCGTCGCTCTCGCGGTGATCGAACAGATGCGCCGCCAGCATCGCCACGCCCTGCGCGACCGGCGCCGGCACCGCGTCCCAGGTCTCCGCCGCGCCGTCGCCCGCGACCCGCGCGACGATCGCCCCGCCGACGAACGCCTCGCACACCAGGATCGCCGTCGCACAGACCCGCCCCAGCAACGCCGCCTCCGCACTCCCCTCCAGCCGCAACACCTCCCGCACGGCCACGACCGCGTCCGCCACCACGGCCACCGGCACCCCCTGCTCACCCATAGGATTCTCCCGAAAAAACCCCTCTCCCCCCAGGGGAGAGGGAGGGGCCCACGCAAAGCGTGGGAGGGTGAGGGCAAGCGAGGCGCGAAACCCCACCCCCTCACACCCCACTCAGCTCACCGAAAACTTCATCAGCTTGATCGCCTCCGAATTCGTCACGCACCCACCGACCCGCTTGGTCGCGTAGAAATTGACGAACGGCTTGTTCGAGTAGGGATCCCGCAGGATCACCGTCTCCGCGCGCTCCGCGATCAGATACCCAGCTTTGAAATTCCCGAACGCGATCGACAGCGCATTGGCCGCGATGTCCGGCATGTCCTCCGCCTCGATCACCGGATAGCCGAGCAGCGTCGCCGGCTGCCCCGCCGCCAGCGAAGGCGCCCACACGAACGCCCCGTCGCTCGTCTTGAACTTGCGGATCCGCGCCAGCGTCGCCGCATTCATGACAAAGCTCGCCCCCTGCCGATACGGCGCACGCAGCGCCTGGACGAGGTCGATCAGCCGCTCCTGCGGACTTGCCGAGAAATCCCCCGCGGTGCCGGAGGCCAGATATTGCAGCGTCCCGAACGCCCGGACCCCGTCCGCGGTCGCCGCGGTCGGCTGCGTCAGGAACCCCTTGGGCCGCCCGCTACCCGATCCGCCGACGAACGCCGCGCCCTCGGCCTTGGCGAATTCCATCGCGATCTCCCCCGCCAGCCACGCCTCGACATCGAACGCCGCATCGTCGAGCATCGCCTGGCTCGCCGCCGGATTGGCATAGAGCTCGCCGGTCGGCGGCACGATCTCGACGAACACCGGCGTCGCCGTCTCGGGCCGCGCCGCATTCTCCGCCGCCCAGCCGGACGGCGTGCCGCCCGTCGTGACCAGCTTGCGATACCCGGCGCTGCCCACCTTCACGACATTGGCGATCCCCCGGATCGGCGAGATGCCTTTCAGCACCGCATCGATCTGCGCATCCACCTCGCGCGGCACCGCATAGCCGCCCGCATCGCCCGAGACCCCGGTAAACGCCTTCATCTCGATCGTCGCACCACTCCGCACGAACCCCGCAAACGCCCCCGAAGGCGCCGCCGCCTCCAGCATCGGCCGATCCATCACCGTCATGTCCATCTCCCTGCCAAGAACCAAAAAAAGGCGCCCCGAAGGACGCCTGAAACTACCCCTCTCCCCCAGGGGGAGAGGGAGGAGCCCACGCAAAGCGTGGGAGGGTGAGGGCACGTGAGGCTAAAACCCTCACCCCACCACCTCCACCCGAGCCAGTCCCTGCATAGGCACCCCCACCAGACTCACCTCGACCAGCTCCACCGCCTCGAGCACCCGCCGAGCCCCCTGCACGACCCGCACCGCCCGATACCCGACCGACAACCCCGCCACCGCCCCCGACCGCACCAGCCCCGCAAGCTCGGGATCCTCGACCACCCCCTCGACCCGCAACCCCCGCGCATCCTCCGCAACCGACGCCAGCACCCCCACCGCCCCACCACGATGCTGCCACAACAACGGCACCACCCCGGCCCCGGCAAAGGCCCCCCGCCGCATCACGTCGCCTGCGCGATCGACCACGTCGAACACCGCCGCATAGCCCGCAAACGCGACGCTCATTTGAGCCACGCCGCAAACCCCAGCTTCACCGCCAGCCCCGCCAGCATCAGCGCCACGAACAGCCGCGCGATCCACCCCGCCGCCGCCTTCCACACCGACCGTTTCGCATCGCGCCATGCCGCCAGCAGCTCGCGCAGCTCCGCCACGTCGCCGCGCGCCCGCTCGTCGCTCAGCCCCAGCCGCGCCAGCGCGCGCGTCGCGCCCAGCTCGCCCGCTTCCTCCGCGATCGCGCGCAGCGTGACGAGGTCCGCGCCCCGCTCCGCCCCCTGCGCCATCAGCTGCGCCAGCACATGCCCATCCATCACGCCCCCTCCTTCACATCGAGCATCGCGCGCTTCTCCGCATCGCTCAGGAACGTCGCCGCGCTGACCATCCCCCACAGCCGCTCGCGGTCCTCGACCAGCGCCGGCACCCGGTCGAGATCGACGCGCAACGCCGCCCCCTCGAACCAGCCCGACAACCCCTGCGCGATCCCCGTCAGCACGCTCGTCGCCAGCGGCAGGATCGCCAGGCGCCACAAGGCCCGGTTCGCCTCGCGGTAATTGGCGTAGCTATTGTCCCCCGGCAGCCCGAGCAGCATCGGCGGCACTCCGAACGCCAGCGCGATCTCGCGCGCCGCCGCGCTCCGCGTCCCCGCAAAGTCCATGTCCGCGGGCGTCAGGCTCAGCGCCTGCCATTTCAGCCCGCCCTCGAGCAGCATCGGCCGCCCCGCATTCCCGCTCCCCGCAAACGACGCCTCGAGCTCGCTCTTCAGGCGCGCAAACTGATCCGCCGACAGCGCCGACCCGTCCCCCGGATCATAGACCAAGGCCCCCGAGGGCCGCGCCGCATTGTCGAGCAGCGCCGTGTTCCACCGCGCCGCCGCATTGTGGATCCCGACCGCAGCGGCGGCGGCCCCCAGGCACCCCAGCCCGTAATGATCGTCGACCGGATGAAACGCCTTCAGGTGGATCACCTGCGGCCGCACCGGATCCGCCGACAGCCGCGTCACCCGCGCGCCGACCGCATAGCGATACGCCGCGGGCCACCCGCCCGCATCCGCCTCGACGCTCACCCGCTCGGGCCGCAGCGCGTACAGCTCGGCCGCGCCGCCATCGGCATCGCGCAGCACCTGGACATAGGCATTGCCGTGAAGCAGCAGCTGCGCCGCCACCGTCTCGATCAGCATCTGCCCCCCCGACCGCGCGGTGACGAGCGCGACCAGCGCGGGATCCGACCCGTCGAGCGGCGCCGACCCGACGCCCTCGACGACCAGCTTCACCGCGCGCTGCGCCACCGCATTCCCCAGATACGCCTCGCGCACCTGCGCCTCATACCCCCGCGCCCCCGCGACACCGCCCGCCCCCGCCCAGCCAAGACTCCCCGCCCCCGACAAAGCCGGCCGCGCGCCCTCCCGCCCGGACTTCCACCCGAACAACCCCATAAAACCCTCCCAAAAACCATAACAAAAACCCCTCTCCCCCGGGGGAAGAGGGACCCAAAAACCCCTCTCCCCCCGGGGGAGAGGGAGGGGCCCGCGCGAAGCGTGGGAGGGTGAGGGCACGTGAGGCTCGAAACTCAACCCCCACGGGGGAAAGGGGCACGCCCCAGCCCCCCCGTTCGCCCTGAACGAAGTCGAAGGGCAAGCCCCGCGCGCCAGTGCTTCGACTACGCTCAGCACGAACGGGAGGAGGAGAACGCAAAGCCCCCCCTCCCCCCGTTCGCCCTGAGCGAAGTCGAAGGGCCCGCCCGCCAAAAGTGCTTCGACTACGCTCAGCACGAACGGACGGGGGGGCCGGGCCGGTGCCCCCCCCCTCAAACCACCCTCACCCCCACCTTAACCCGCCGCCGCAAGCACAACTCCGTCAGCGCCCACACCAGCGCATCCGCGCGATCCGGCGAGCGCCCCGGCCCGACATACCCCCCGCTCACCAGCCCGCAGAGCTCGTCCTCGAGCGCCGGAAACGCCCCGACATGAAAGACCCGCCGCCCCTCGTACAACGTCGCCACCGGCTCCGCCCGCGCCACCTTCCCGCGGCTCGCATGGACCAGCCGCACCGGCAGCGCACAGTCCGCCGCCATCAGCACGCTGCGCACCATCTCCCCGCCCTGGTTGCACTCCGCGACCACCCGGTCCGCGCCATGCCGCGCCGCACAGTCCGCCACCGCGCGCGCCCAGCCCTCGGGCGACAGGCCCGCGACGCTCGCATCCTCGAGCACATAGGCGAGCCCGTCCTCGCCCAGCGCGACGCAGACGATGCCGCACGCATCGCCCCCCGTCCCCGCCGGCGGATCGACCCCCACGACCACCCGCACCAGCGCCGGCACCACCCCGCCGCGCTGCCGCTCGAGCAGGTCGCGCGTCCACAGCGCCCCCTCGACATCGTCGATCAGCTCGCCGTCCAGCTCCTGCCGGCCCAGCCGCGTCCCCGCATAGGTCCGGGTCATCGCCGCGACGAACGACGCCGGCAAAAACGGATTCTCCCCCGTCCCCCCGCGCGATTCAAACAGCCCCGGCAGCGCGAGCAGCCGCCGCATCAGCGGCACCGGCCGCGGCGTCGTCGTCACCAGCACGCGCGGCCGGTCGCCGATCCGCAGCCCCATCATCAGATTGTCCCAGGTCGCGTCGCCATAGCGCCACTTGGCCAGCTCGTCGCACCACGCCGCATGATGCTCGGGCCCGCGCAGTTTCTCGGGCGCCTCCGCCGAATAGACGAAGGCGCGCGCGCCGCTGTCGAACACGAACTCGCCCGCGTCGCGCCGCCAGCGATAGGTCTCGCCCGCCTGCGCCACCGCGATCAGCCCGCTCTCGCCCTCGACCATCACCTTGCGGACGTCGTCCATCGTCCCCCCGACCATCGCGATCCGCGCGCCCGGCATCGCGCGGGCCAGCGCGCTCACCCATTCGGCGCCCGCGCGCGTCTTGCCGAAGCCGCGGCCCGCGCGGATCAGCCAGACCTGCCAGTCGCCCGCGGGTTCGCGCTGCCCCGGCAACGCCCAGATCGCCCAGCTCTCGTGCAGTGTCCGCAGTTCCGCCTCGGACAGCCCGCGCAGCAGCGTCACCAGCTGCCCCCGCGGCAACCCCCGCAACCGCGCGAGCACCGCAGGATCGAACGTCGCGCCTTCGGTGGCCGCCATCACGCATCCCCCGTGACGGACGCCGCCTGCGCGTCGAGCGCATCGAGCCGCGCGACCAGCACCGCCTCGAGCTCGGCCAGCGACACGCGCTTGCACAGCGTCCCCGCCCCCGCTCCGCCAGCCGCGCCACCAGACGACCCGCCCCCGCGCTTGCGAAACCCCAGCGCCTGCACCGCGACCCGCGGATCGAAATGCGCCCCGCGCAACTCCGCCGCCGCATCCCCCTCAACGACCCCGTCAGCTTCCCCCTCAGACTCCGCCTCAGCTTCCCCCTCGCCTTCCCCCAGCGCATAGGCCAGCAACCGCGCCTCGAGCGTCTCGTACGCCGCCTCGATCGCCCCCGCCCAGTCCGCCGCGAACACCGCATCGCGCTTCTTCAGCGCATGCGCCCCACGCGGCGCCATCCCGACCGCGCGCGCCGACGCCGCGATGTTGCACGTCGCCGCCAGATGCTCGAGAAACGCCGCGCGCTTGGCGGATGTCCAGCCGCCCTTGGCGGCCTTGCGCACCTGCAACCGGCCCCCAGCTTTCCTGCCCGCCGCCCCACCCGCCGCCATGCACCATCCCCCAAATGGATCGGGCCGGTCCGCCGCCGGGGGATCACCCCGACCGCGTCCGGCCCGACTCGCAATTCGTCATCGTTCCCGTTATGTGCCAGAACAGCGTGACGATGTCAAGGGAGAATAACCGATCTGGTTAGCGCGTCGGCACCGGCTCCGCCCCCGAATAGTCGTAGAAGCCGTGCTTGGTCTTGCGTCCGAACCAGCCCGCCTCGACATATTTGACCAGCAGCGGCGCGGGCCGGAACTTGGGATCGCCGGTCCCCTCGAACAGCACGCGGGTGATCTCCAGGCACGTGTCGAGCCCGATGAAATCGGCCAGAGTCAGCGGCCCCATCGGGTGATTGAGCCCCAGCTGGCATGCCAGATCGATGTCGCGCACCCCCGCCACGCCTTCGCCCAGCGCGAAGCACGCCTCGTTGATCATCGGCATCAGCACGCGGTTGACGATGAAGCCCGGCGCGTCGTTCGCATGCACCACCTGCTTGCCGAGCTTTTCGGCAAACGCCTCGACCGCGGCGACCGTTTCGTCCGACGTGGCGAGCCCGCGGATCAGCTCGATCGGCCGCATGACGGGGACGGGATTGAAGAAATGCACCCCCATGAACCGCGCCGGATCGGGCGCCGCCTGCGCCAGCCGCGTGATCGGGATCGACGAGGTGTTCGACGCCAGGATCGCGTCCGCTTTCAACACCTTGCCGACCTCGGCGAAGATCGTCCGCTTGATCGCCTCGCGCTCGGTCGCGGCCTCGACGACGATGAAACAGTCGCCCATCTCGGCGACGCTCGCGACCGGCTCGATATTGGCCAAGGTCGTCTCGCGCAGGTCGGCGGTGATCTTCTCCTTCTCGACCAGCCGCGCCATCGCCTTGCCGATCCCCGCCTTGCCCGCCTCGGCCTGGGGCAAGCCCATATCGGCCAGCAGCACGCGGTAGCCCGCCTGCGCGGCGACCTGCGCGATCCCCGCGCCCATCTGTCCCGCGCCGATTACGCCGATCGTCTGCATCGCACTCTCCATCTCTATTGCCGGTTGTTCGACTATGGCCTCGCCCCTATCGAAGCGGGACCGTCGCCGCCAGACCGGTCAGGAGGTCGCATGCGCTATCCAGTTCTCGTTTCGCTTCTGCCCGTTTCGGTTCTGGTGGCCGCAACGGCCTGCAGCCCCAGCGGCAACACCGGCGCACCCAACGACGCCACCGTCCCGCTCGAAACCCCCGCGCGCCCCAAACCGCGCCCGATCGCGCGCGGCGCCGCCCCGCAGGCCCCCGCGGAGCCCGCCGTCGACTCGAAGGCACGCCCCCGCCCGACCAGCGTAAAGACCTTCGGCGCCTGGGGAATTGCCTGCGACAACGGTGCCTATTGCAATGCGGTTTCGATGGCGCCCGACGATTCGAGCATCGCCGAACTCTCGCTCGCCATCGAGCGCGGCCCCGCCGCCGACGCGCCCGTATCGGTGACGATCGGCACGCCGGGCAGCGCGCTGCGCCGCGTCGTCGTTGCGATCGACGGCACCCCGCTCGCCAGCGGCAATCCCGGCGACGACCGGCGCTTCACCGTCACCGGCCCGGTCGCGATGACGCTCGCCCGCCGCCTCGCCACCGGCACCGCGATGACCGCGCGACTCGACGGCCGCACGATCCCCGTCGTCATTACCGGCGCCGCCGCAGCGCTCCGCTATGCCGACGCCCAGCAAGGCCGTGCGGGCACCCCCGGCGCGCTCGTCGCGACCGGCGACACGCCGCCCGCGACCACCCCGCCCGCACTCCCGACGATCCTCGCCGCGCCGCTCACCGACCGCCGCGCGCAGCCCCCCGCCGCGCCGCTCGTCGCGCAGATGCGCCAGCGCACCGGCTGTGCCGCGGACCAGTTCGGCCCCGTCACCAACGAGACCCATGCGCTCGACGCGACCACCGATCTCGTCCTGCTATCCTGCGGATCCGGCGCGTATAATGTCATCACCCGCGCGCTGATCGTCCGCGACGGCAAGGCCAGCGAAGCGCCGTTCGACCTGCCCCCGCAATTCGGCGAACGCGGCGCCAAAGCCGCCCTCGTCAACGCGGGCTACGACCCGAAGACCGGGCTGCTCAGCTCCTACGCCAAGGGCCGCGGCATCGGCGATTGCGGCGTCGGCCAGGACTATGTCTGGGACGGCACCCGCTTCCGCCTCGCCGAAATGCGCATGATGGGCGACTGCCGCGGCGCTATCACCTGGCCCGTCATCTGGCGCACGACGGTCGCCCGCAACTAGCCCGTCATCCCCTTCTTCCGTCATCCTGACGAAAGTCAGGATCCAGAGTGACTTAGCGCCAACCTGTTTGGCTCTGGATCCTGACGTCCGTCAGGATGACGGCGCCCGCGGCTGACGACAGGCCTACCGCCCCGCCAACCGCACCAGCGCATCCCCCGTCAACCGCTGGATCGTCCAGTCCTCCATCCCCACCGCGCCGAGCTTGCGATAGACCGCGATCGCATCCGCATTCCAGTCGAGCACCGACCATTCGAACCGCGCGCACCCGCGGTCGACCGCGATCCCCGCCAGATGCGCGAGCAGCGCGCCGCCGACCCCCTGCCCGCGCGCTTCGGGCGTCACGTACAGATCCTCCAGATACACCCCGCGCTTGCCCGTCCAGGTCGAGAAATTGTGGAAGAACACCGCGAAACCGACCGGCCCGTCTGCCCCGTCCGCGATCACCGCCTCCGCCGCGGGGGCATCCCCGAACAGCGCCTCGCCCAGCGTCGCCTCGGTCGCCTCGACCGCATCGGGCTCGCGCTCGAACGCCGCAAGCTCGCGCACGAAGCGCAGGATCGTGCCGGTATCGGCGCGGGTGGCGGAACGGATCTGGGTCATGCGGCGGCCTCCATCGACGTCTGCGCGATATCGCGCCGCCGCGCCGCATACAGGCATGCGACGACGATGACACCCGCGCCGCACGCGGTGAATGCCGACACCCGCTCGCCGAACACCAGATAGCCGAGCCCGGCGGCATAGACGAACGAGCTATATTCGGTCGTCGCCAGAAATCCCGTGTCGCCGTGCGCATAGGCCCAGCCGAGCAGCCACAGCGACGCGGTCGCCAGCCCCGCCGCCAGCAACAGCCGCGGCCATGTCGCGGCATCGGGCACCACCGCCAGCCACGGCGCCGCGAGCGCGAGCGTCGCGGTCACCACCAGCGCCTGGAAGAACGCGATCTCGCCCGGCCGCGCCGCCTGCGCCTGCACCCGCGCGATCACCAGGTTGACCGCATAGAGCAGCGCCGATCCGAGCACTGCGGCGACCCCCGTCAGGCTCGCCGCCCCCGCCGCACCCTCGCGGCCATGCCCGATCATCACGATCCCGACCCCGCCCAGCGCCACGACCGACGCGACCACGACCCGGCGCCCGACCCGCTCACCCAGCGTGACGGCGGCGAGCAGCAGCGCGAGGATCGGCGAGATGTAGGTCAGCGAAATCGCC
This sequence comes from Sphingomonas sp. CFBP 13714, assembly GCF_014842205.1. Lineage (NCBI taxonomy): Bacteria > Pseudomonadati > Pseudomonadota > Alphaproteobacteria > Sphingomonadales > Sphingomonadaceae > Sphingomonas > Sphingomonas sp. CFBP 13714. Next base: position 675,721 of record NZ_JACYVG010000001.1, on the reverse strand, counting down.
TGCGCCATCGGCACGCGCGCCAGCCCCCAGAAGAACAGCAGCGCCATCGCCGCAGTCACCAACCCCCTGGCCAAATGGAGTTTCAGCGCCCGCCCGCTCGGCCGCCCGCTCCGCCCGAGCTTCCAGGCGACCGCCCCCAGCCCGACACTCGCCATCTGCCGCCAGAGCAGCGCGTTATACACCCCGATCCCCAGCACCAGCGACTTCATCACCGCGTCCATGACCGAGAACAACCCGATCCCGAGCGCCGCGACCGCAAAGGCCAGCGCAGGCGAAACGCTACGCCCCCTCACGCCGCCCGCCCCGCCGCCGAGAAGATGCCAATACCCATCCCCCCGCTTAACCGGCATCCCCCACCGACGCCATCATCGCCCGCAGGCTGTCAGCATCCCCCACGATCGCGAGTGCCGGTTCCCCCGCGAAAGCGGGGGCCCAGAAGGCCCACCCCCACCGCAAAAACCCTGGCCTCCCGCCTACGCGGGAGAACAGCGGAGGCGTCCTCCCCGTCATCCTGACGAAAGTGAGGACCCAGAGCCAAACAACGCCACCCTCCCCGCTCGTGCTGAGCGAAGTCGAAGCACCGCCAAAACCCGAAACGTCCGTCAGCCCACCCCGTCATCCTGACGAAAGTCAGGATCCAGAGCCAAACAGCGCCACCCCCCGCAACCCTGGATCCTGACTTGCGTCAGGATGACGGAAAGTGAGGGCGACGCCCGGCTCAGCCAACCGCCTGGAAAGACCCCGCTTATTCCGCCGCCATCTCCGGCACCAGCGCCGCGACCGCCGCGTCCGCCGCCTCGATCTCCGCCGCCTTGGCCTCGACCAGCTTGACGATGTGGTTCACCATGTCCGCGTCCTGGACATGATGGTCGGTGACCCCCGACAGATACACCATGTGCTTGCCGTTGCCGCCGCCGGTGATCCCGATATCGGTCTCGCGCGCCTCGCCCGGCCCGTTCACGACGCAGCCGAGCACGCTGAGCGACATCGGCGTGCGGATATGCTGCAACCGCTCCTCGAGCGCCTGGACGGTGCGGATCACGTCGAACCCCTGCCGCGCACAACTCGGGCACGACACGACGCGCACGCCGCGGTTGCGAATGCCGAGCGCCTTCAGGATCTCGAACCCGACGCGCACTTCCTCCTCGGGCTCGGCCGAGAGCGAGACGCGGATCGTGTCGCCGATCCCGTACCAGAGCAGGCTGCCCATCCCGATCGCCGACTTGACCGTGCCGCCGACGAACCCGCCCGCCTCGGTGATGCCGAGATGCAGCGGACAGTCGACCTGTTCGGCGAGCTGCTGATAGGCCGCCACCGCGAGGAACAGGTCGGACGCCTTCACCGCGACCTTGAACTCATGAAAGTCATGGTCCTGCAGCAACTTGATGTGATCGAGCGCCGATTCGACCAGCGCATCGGGGCACGGCTCGCCATATTTCTCGAGCAGATGCCGCTCGAGGCTCCCGCCGTTGACGCCGATCCGGATCGCGCAGCCATTGGATTTCGCCGCGTCGACGACCTCCTTCACGCGGCTCGCAGACCCGATATTGCCCGGGTTGATCCGCAGGCACGCCGCGCCCGCATCCGCCGCCTCGAGCGCGCGCTTATAGTGGAAATGGATATCCGCGACGATCGGCACGCGGCTCGCGCGGACGATCTGCTTCAGCGCGCTGGTCGATTCGACGTCGGGGCAGCTGACGCGGATGATGTCGACGCCCGCCTCTTCGCAGCGGCGGATCTGGTCGACCGTCGCCTTGATGTCGTCGGTCGGCGTGTTGGTCATCGTCTGCACGGTGACGGGCGCATCGCCGCCGACGGGGACGTTGCCGACCATGATCTGGCGGCTCGTGCGGCGGGTGATATCGCGCCAGGGACGAAGGGACATGAAGATTCCTCGTGGGTTCACTGCCGTATATAGCGGCTGGACGCGGCGAGCGAAACAACGCTGGCACATGCCGCCGCACGGCCATAGGTTGCCGCATCTCAGCGGAGCCCGATCGATGACCCTGTCCCTCTACGATGCGACGATCCCCTCCAATCTCCAGGTCCTGCGCGCGCTCGATGCCCTGCTCGACAAGGCCGAAGCCTTCGCCGCCGAGCGCGGGATCGACCCCGCCACGCTGATCGACGCAAGGCTCGCCGACGACATGCTCCCCTTCGGCTATCAGGTGAAGTCGTGCGTCGCGCATTCGGCGGGCGGCGTGCAGGGCGTCCGCGACGGCGTCTTCTCCCCCGATCGCAGCGCCTGGCCGACCGATTTCGCCGGGCTCCACGCCGCGGTCCAGGGCGCGATCGCGACGCTCGAGGCCTATGACCCGGCCGAGTTCGACACGCTCGCCACCACCGCGACGAAGTTCGAATTCGGCAGCTATGTCATGCCCTTCACCGGCGCGAACTTCCTTTTGTCCTTCTCGCAGCCCAATTTCTACTTCCACGCCAGCATCGCCTACGCGATCCTGCGCGCCCAGGGCGTCCCGCTCGGCAAACGCGACTTCCTCGGCGTCCCCCGCATCGCCGCCTGACCGGGCCGGGCCGGGCGGGCCCGCGCCGGTGTGACGGGGCAGCGCGTGCTTGCAGCCCCGTCACCCGCCGCCTAGGGCGCTGCGATGACCCGGCATTACGGCATGGACTGGCTGCGGATCGGCGCCTTCGCCCTGCTGATCCTTTACCATATCGCGATGGTCTTCGTGCCGTGGAACTTCCATGTGAAGTCGACGCATGTCGAGGACTGGGTCCGGCTGCCGATGCTCGCCACCAACGCGTGGCGGCTGACGTTGCTGTTCGTCGTCTCGGGCTATGCCAGCCGCGCGCTGCTCCGCCGGTCGAGCGGCCCGGTCCGCTTCTTCGCGACGCGCTGCTACCGGCTGCTCGTGCCGCTCGCCTTCGGCATCCTCGTCATCGTCCCCCCGCAACCCTGGGTCGAGCTCGTCACCCGGCACGGCTATGCGGGCAGCTACTGGACCTTCTGGACGCACGACGCCTTCCGCTTCGCCCCGCTCGACGGACTGTGGCTGCCCGCCTGGAACCACCTCTGGTTCGTCGTCTATCTCTTTGTCTACACGACGGTCCTGACGCTCGGCGTCGCGCTGGTCCGGGGCCCGCGAAGCCTGCGCAGCCACCAGAATGTCCGCAGCCGCGGCGCGCAGCGGCTCTTCGACCGCGTCTTCGGCGGCTGGCTGGTGCTGCTCCTGCCGCTCGCCTGGCTCATCTTCGTCCATGGCTGGTGGTTCCAGATGGCGGCCGAGAGCCAGGCGCTGCTCGGCGACTGGATCGCGCACATCACCTATTTCCCCGCCTTCCTGTTCGGCTTCGGCCTCGCGCGCTCCGAACCCGCGATCGCCGCGATCGCGCGGCTGTGGAAGGTCGGCGCCGGGCTCGCGCTGCTCGGCTATGCGACGATCCTCGGCATAGAGCTTGGCTGGCCCGCCGGGGTTGCGAAGCCGCACTGGCTCTATACCGCCTACGGCATCGCGCATGCGCTTGAACAATGGGGCGGAATCGTCGCGCTGATCGGGCTCGCCGAACGCCATCTCAACCGCGACCATCGCTGGCGGCCGATGCTGACCGAGGCGGTGTTCCCCTTCTACCTGATCCACCAGACGCTCATCATCCTCGTCATGTACGCGCTGCTCCCCGCCGGCCTTCCCGGCTGGGCGGAGTTCCTGATGCTGCTCGCCGCGACGCTGATCGGCTGCTTTGCCTTCTACCGGATCGGCCGCAGGGTCGCGCCCTTGCGCCCGCTGATCGGGCTGCGTCTCCACCTTCGTCCCACTCCGCCAACCTTGTGAAAGCCCCCATGCCCCAACCCAACTGGACCCTCGTCATCCACGGCGGCGCGGGCAAGCTCGACCGCGAGATGCTTTCCGCCGACCAGGATTCGGGCGCGCGCGCCGGCCTGTCGCGCGCGCTTGACGCCGGCTCGGCCGTGCTCGCGGGCGGCGGCACCGCGCTCGACGCGGTCGAGGCCGCGGTCCGCGTGCTCGAGGATGATCCGCACTTCAATTCGGGGCGCGGCGCGGTGTTCACGCATGACGGCGGGATCGAGCTCGACGCCGCGATCATGGACGGCCGTACCCGCGCCGCGGGCGCCGTCGCTGCCGCCACCGCGACTCGCAGCCCGGTCGGCCTCGCCCGCGCGATTCTCGACGACGGCCGCCACGTCTTCCTCGCAAGTGCCGGCGCGGACGCGTTTTCGCGCGAGCACGGCCTCGAACAGGCGGATCAGGACTGGTTCGCCACCGACGAGCGCCGCCGTCAATTCGCCGAGCTTCAGGCGAGCGGCGACATGTTCGACGTCGACATGAAATACGGCACCGTCGGCGCGGTCGCCTGCGACGGTAACGGCCATGTCGCCGCCGCCACCTCGACCGGCGGCGTCACCGGCAAGCGCTGGGGCCGGATCGGCGATTCGCCCGTCATTGGTGCTGGCACCTTCGCCGACGATCGTGCCTGCGCGGTGTCGTGCACCGGCTCGGGCGAGTTCTTCCTGCGCGTCGGCGTCGGGCATGAGATCGCCGCGCGCGTCCGCCTGACCGGCGAGTCGCTTCAGGCCGCGACCGAGGCGGTCCTCGCCGAGGTCCGCGCGCTCGGCGGCACCGGCGGCGCGATCGTCGTCGCCCCCGATGGCGGCATGGCCTGGTCGTTCACCACGCCCGGCATGTACCGCGGCACCGCGTCCGCAAAGGGCGCGCGCAGCGTCGCCATCTACGCTAGTGAGCAGCCATGATTCGCAAGCCCCTGACCGCGCTCGGCCTGCTCGCCGCGACCGCGCTGACCGCCGCCCCCGCCACCGCCTATTGGGAATATGGGCATGAGACGGTCGCGCAGATCGCCTATGCCAATGTCGCGCCGCGCACGAAGGTCGCGATCCGCCGCATCCTCGCGCAGCAGGCGCTGCTCGACACCCCCGAATGCCCGGCCGGCACGATCGAAGAGGCAAGTGTCTGGGCAGATTGCATAAAGCCGCTCAAGACCGCCGACGGCAAGTCGCGCTTCGGCTTTGCGTACAGCTGGCATTACCAGAATGTCGATGTCTGCGCGCCGTTCGACCTGACGCCTGCCTGCAAGGACGGCGACTGCGTCTCCGCGCAGATCGACCGCGACGTGACCCTGCTCCGCGACCGCAACACCTCGCCGCACGACCGCGTCCAGGCGCTCGCCTTCCTCATCCACTTCGTCGGCGACCTTCATCAGCCGCTCCACGCGGGCGATCGCCACGACAAGGGTGGCAACGACGTGAAGACCGATTACGGCATCTACGCGCCCGCCCGGCTCAATCTCCACTCGGTCTGGGACGGCACGCTCGCCGAACGCGCAATCTCCGCGCCCCCCTCGCTCGTCCGCCGCTACCCCGCCGCCGAACGCGCGCGCATCGCCGCCGGTACCGTCGCCGACTGGAGCCGCGAAAGCTGGCAGGTCGCGCACGACGTCACCTATGCGTCGGCGCTCGGCGGCGACGCCTGCGCCCCCGTCCCCCCGCGCGTGAAACTCGACGAAGCCACGATCGCCCGCATCGCCCCCGTCTCGCGCGAAGAAGTCCGCAAAGGCGGCCTCCGCCTGGCAAAACTTCTAAACAAAGCCCTGACCTAAAACCCCTCTCCCCCCGGGGGGAGAGGGAGGGGCCCATGCCCCCTCGCGCATGGGAGGGTGAGGGCACGAGGCTCAAGACACCCCCAGCCCAAAGTCATTCCCGCGAAGGCGGGAACCCAGACCGGCTACCCTCGCGACCATGCCCGACCGTCAGCCAATCTGGATCCCCGCCTCCGCGGGGATGACGAAGGACGGGGCAAGGCTCCTCACGAGCCCGCCCCCAACCCTCAGTTCAGCACGATCGTAACCGCCCGACGGTTCTCCGCCCAGGCCGCATCGTCCGACCCCTGCGCCACCGGCCGCTCCGACCCATAGCTGATCGTCGTCATCCGCGACGCCGACACGCCGCGTGCCGCGAGGTAGTTCTTCGCCGAATTGGCCCGCCGGTCGCCCAGCGCCAGGTTATACTCGCGCGTGCCGCGCTCGTCGCAATGCCCCTCGATCGTGATCCGGACATTGGGGTTGCGCGCCAGCCACTCGGCCTGGCTGTCGAGGATCGCGCGCGCGGTCGGATCGATATCGTACATGTCGAGCGCGAAATTGACCGTGTTGCTCTGCACCGAGCGGCGGAAATCGGCGTCCGACCCGGGCACGATCGCGCCGTTCGCACCGCCATTGGCCAGCCCGCCGGTCGGGTCGACGCCCGCCGACGAATCGACGGGGGCGGGCGGCAGGGTCTCGGGGCGCTTCTTGGCGCAGCCCGCGACGGCGATCAGCGCGGTCGCGCACAGCAGCGTTGTCGTAAACTTGGCCATCACATCTTCTCCCGTGGTCGGAACATATTCCAACATAGATTACATAATCGGTCTAGGGCCGCAGCGGGCCCCAGGCTGGATCCGACCCGTCGAGCGGGGTCGGAATCTTGCGCTCGTTGACGCCCGTCAGGTCGACGGACCAAAGATCCGCCTTGCCCCCGCCACCGCGTCCCGAGCGGAAGAAGTTGATCACGCGGCCGTTCGGCGACCAGCTCGGCCCCTCGTCCTGCCAGTCGTTGGTCAGCAGCTTCTCGCCCCCGCCGCTCGGGCTCATGATCCCGATCCGGAACCCGCCGCCGAGCTTGGTGAACGCGATCAGGTCGCCGCGCGGGCTCCACACCGGCGTCGCATAGCGCCCGCCGCCAAAGCTGATCCGCTGCTGGTTCGATCCGTCGGCGTTCATGACATAGATCTGCTGCCCGCCCGACCGGTCGCTCTCGAACACGATCTTCGATCCGTCGGGCGAATAGCTCCCGCCGGTATCGATGCCGGGCGAATTGGTCAGCCGCTGCGGCGCGCCGCCCTGGCTCGACACGCGGTACACGTCGGTGTTGCCGCCCTGCGCCATCGAGAACAGGATGTTGCGGCCATCGGGCGAGAAGCGCGGCGCAAAGGTCAGACTGGCATTCTGCACCACGAGCCGCTGCCGCCCGGTGCCGATGTCGTAGACATAGATCGCCGGCCGGTTGTTCACATAGCTCATATACACGATCGACTGCTGGTTCGGCGCGAAGCGCGGCGTCAGCACGATCGACTGGCCATTGGTCAGGAACCGGTGGTTCGCACCGTCCTGGTCCATGATCGCCAGCCGCTTGATCCGGCGATTCTTCGGCCCGGTTTCCGACACATAGACGACGCGACTGTCGAAATAGGCGCCCTCGCCGGTCAGTCGGGTATAGACCATGTCCGCGCATTTATGCCCGGCACGCCGCCAGTCGGACGGCGGCACGACGAACCCCTGCCGGGTCAGCTCGGCACGCGACGACACGTCGTACAGATAGCAGCCGACCGTCAGGTTCCCGTCGCCATTCGCGCGGATGAAGCCCTGCACCAGCGCCTGCGCACCCGTGCTGCCCCAGTAGTCGAATCCCGGCGCGGTAACCTCGGGAAAGCCGATCGCGCGCAGCTGCCCGGGGGCGAGCGGCGTGAACAGACCCGAATTGCGCAGGTCGTTGGTGACGATATCGGCCAGCTGCCGGCCTAGCACGTCGGTCGACCCCGCCGGCGTCGACACCACCGCGGACGTCGGCATCACCGGCACCGCGATCGGCATCGGCGCGGAGATCCCGCCCGTCACGTCGACCACCAGCCCGCCGGCCTGATCGTCGGCTGCGGTGGGCGCCCCCGCCTGCGGCACGGGCGCCGGCGCATCCTGCGCACTGGCCGCACCGCCGGCAACGAGTGCCATCAACCCGACCGAAGCCAGCACCGCCCTCACCCCAGTCCCCACCCCGGCGAAGGCCGGGGCCCAGTGGGGAGACGCTGCCGCGAGCACGGTGCGCGCCGTCACGAAAACCTCTCCACCTGGGCCCCGGCCTTCGCCGGGGAGGAGGCTGGAGATCATGGCAGGCCGGCGGGGGGACAGCGATCGGAACATAACGGACATCCTCATCCGGGAAGCTTGTAACGCAGGCTGAAATTGCTCCAGCCATTCTGCACGTCATACAGGTCATCGGGCAAACCGCGCAGCGGCGAACAGCCCGTGAAGGTCGCGATCGCCAGATCGTCGACGCGATCGACATAGCGCCGGTTCTCGTCGTCGACGCCCGCATGCCCGGTGATCGTCGGCCGCGACTTCAGCGTCCCGTCGCGGTTGAGCTTCAGGTTGATCGTCACGCGGATCCGCTCCGCGCCCGGCCCCGGCGTCACCTGCCGGTTCGCGCAGGGCTGCACCTGCCGCAGGATCGCCGAGCCGATATTGGCCGCCGCCTGCGCGCCCAGCTTGGCCGCCTTGGGCGCCTCCGACTTGCTCGGCGACGGATCCGCCGACAGGCCTTTCAGGAAATTGTCGCCCAGCCGCGACCCGCGCGGCCGCGCCGCCTTCGCGTCCGCGGTCGATCCGCTGCCCTTGGTCGCCGAAGGCTTGGCGGGCTTTGCCGAGGACGCCGCACTCTTGGCGGGCGCAGCGTCTGACTTGGCCGCGCTCTTCGCCGGTGCCGCCTTGGCGGGCGATGGCTTGGCCGCCGGTTTCGCGGGCGCAGGCTTGGATTTCGCCGGGCTCGGCTTGGCCGGCGCAGGCTTGGCCACCGGCTTCGGGACGGGCGCGGGCTTCGCCACCGGCTTCGGCGGCGCGGGCCTGGGCTTGGCCACCGGCTTGGGCTCGGGCTTCGGCTCAGGCTTGGGCGTCGGTTTGGGGGGCGCAGGTTTGGGCGCAGGCTTGGGTGGGGCCGGCTGCGGCGCAGGCGGCACAGGATCCGGCTGTGGCTCGGGCTCGGCCTCCTGCGGCGCGGGCGGTGCCGCATCCTCGGGCGAACCCTCGTCGGGCGCGACCGATTCGGCGGGCGTCTCCGCCGATTGCGGCGCGGTCGCCTCGAGCGCGACGTCCGGCACCAGACTGATGTCGATCGGCTGCTGGACGGGCTTGGGCGGCTCGGGCGTGTCGAGAAACCCGACCGACAACAGCGCGAACAGCACGACATGCCCGACCAGCGCGACGCCGAATCCGATCTTTTCGGAGCGATCCATCACCAAGGGCCCATCACCGCCGCGACATCAGTTGGGGGTGCCCTCGACCGTCACCAGCGCGACGCGGTTCAGCCCGGCGCGGTTGAGCTCGCCCATCACGCGCATCACCCGGCCGTAATCGAGCTTGCGGTCCGCACGCAGCAGCACCTGTGGCTCGTTGCCGACCGCCCGGCTTGCCGCGATCGAGGCGAGCCGCACCGGCAGCGCGTCCTCGCCGATCTGGTCCTGGTCGATGAACACCGCGCCGGTCGCATCCATCGAGATCTCGACGGGTTTCTGCTCCTGGTCCAGTGCCTTGGCGCGTGCATCGGGCAGGTTCACCGGCACGCCCGCGGTCATCAGCGGCGCGGTCACCATGAAGATGATCAGCAGCACCAGCATCACGTCGACCATCGGCGTGACGTTGATGTCCGCCATCGGCGCGCGCCGCCCGCGACCGCGCCCCGAAGGAAGGTTCATCGCCATCTACGCGCCTCCCGTGCGCAGCACCGGCCGGCCGCTCATCGCGCGCCGTCCAGCTGCCGCGACAGCGTCGCGTGGAAGCCGTCGGCAAAGCGGTTGAGGCTCGCCTCGATCCGGTTGATGCCGTGGCTGAAGCGGTTGTACGCGATCACCGCCGGGATGGCCGCGAACAGGCCGATCGCGGTCGCGAACAGCGCCTCCGCGATCCCCGGCGCGACGACCGCGAGCGAGGTGTTCTGCGCCGCCGCGATGCTCGTGAAGCTGCGCATGATGCCCCAGACGGTGCCGAACAGCCCGACGAACGGCGCGACCGACCCGACCGTCGCCAGCACGTTCAGCCGGTCCGACAGCGTGTCGATCTCGTGCGCGACTGCCGCGCCCATCGTCGTGGCGAGCCGCTCGCGCGTCCCGGCCTTGTCGATCGTGCCGCCCGCGGTCGAACGCCGCCACTCGGTCACCCCGGCCGCGAACACGCGCGCCGACGGCAGGTCGGTCTCGCTCTCGGCCTTGTAGAACACGTCGATGTCCTCGGCCTTCCAGAAGTCGCGCTCGAACCGCACCAGTCCCTTGCGCGTCTTGCCCAGCCGCCGCCAGAACGCGACGATCAGCGCCCAGGTCCAGACGCTGGCGAGCAGCAGCCCGATCATCACGCCCTTCACGACCAGATCGGCCTGTAGGAACAAGTGGATCGGCGACAATGTCGCGCTATCCATAGTCAGAACCGGATTCATGCTTCCCCCTGCCAGACAAGGCGTTCGTAGATGTCAGTCCATGCGCGCGGCTGGCGTCGCGGCCGGCCGTTGGGGGCGATCAGCGCCGCCACCACGTCCGCCTCGGCCAAGACAAGCCCGCCGCACATGACTCGTTGATGAATGGCGACGCTGGCCGCGCGGACCTGCGTGATCCGCGAGACGATCACCAGCGCATCGTCCAGCCGCGCGGGCGCGGCATAGCGGATGGCGAGGCTTGCGATCGCATAGGAGCCCTCGCCCGCCTCGAACGCCGCGCGCTGGTCGATCCCGCCGACGCGCAGCATGTCCGACCGCGCGCGCTCCATGTAGCGCAGGTAATTGGCGTGGTAGACGACGCCCGACAGGTCGGTGTCTTCGAAGTACACGCGCAGCGCGAACCGGTGCTCGCGCCCCGCAAAGCGCCCTCCCGCCGGTTGATCCTGCTCTGCGTCAGCCATTCCGGGGGCTGTTAACCCAAGCATCGCCGCGAAGAAAGCATTCGCGTCGCCCGGCCCGCGGTTTCGCACCCGCGCAGGCGGATACGCCTCGTCTTATTGCAGGGCGCCCGGATCGACCTGCAGCTGCGGACGCGGCGCGGCGGGAAGCGGCGGCTGCGTGACGGGCCGGAGCTGCGCCTGCAACCCCGGCGTGGCGGCCGCGGCGGACGGCAGCGGTGCCGCGCCGGAACCGCCGACCGGCACTGTGCCGTTGCTCGCAAAGATCACGCGCTGTGCCGGAAGCGGCTGCACCGCGGTGCCGCGCCAGGCGTCGAACGCACGGTAGAAATCGGTAAAGGGCTGCTCCAGCATCGGCAGCCGCGTGGCAGCAAAGCTCGCCAGCATCGACCCCGGCACGCTCGCGCCCTCCGCGAGCACGCGCCCTGCCGCTTCGCAGAACGCATCGCGCGACGGCGACTGCGAGAAGAAATTGTACAGCCGCGTCATCGAATCGTCGTAGCGATCCTGCCAGTCGCCGCCGCCCGCGCGATATTCCGCCGAATAGGTTGCCTCGGCCTTGGCCAGCACCGGCTTCTGCGCGGCGAGCATCGCGTTGTAGCCCGCGACGATCACCGCCTCGTCGGTTCCGCGGCACGCGAGCGCCGCGACGTTCAGCGCGGCGCGCAGGTGCCAGATCTTCGCGGATTCGGTCAGGTTGCGGTTCGGCGTCGGATAGGTGCCGTCGGCGAGCACAGCGGGGATCTTCATCCCCGGAAACGCACCCTTGGGCAGCGGGGCCGCGACCGGTACCGGCGCGACCGGCGCCGGTGCGGGCGCCGCGACCTCGACCGGCTTCCGCGCGCACCCGGCGAGCAGGGCTGCGGTCACCGCAATCATCGCAAACTGACGCTTCATCGACTCAAGTCCTCGCTGTCCCCCGACCGAGACAGACCTGCCGCGATAAGGTTAACAGGGTATAAAACGCGTACGCGACTGCAACCCTAATGCGACGAACGGCACGATCGCAGCGTGTTAGGCCGGGAAGGATCAGGCCGCGCGCGCCTCGAGCGCCGCCGCGGCCTGTGCCATCAGCTCGGCGATGATGTCCGCGACCGGCTCTTCCTTCGTGACCATGCCGACCGACTGGCCCGCCATCACCGACCCATGCTCGACATCGCCGTCGACCACCGCGCGGCGCAGCGCACCCGCCCAGTAATGCTCGATCTGCAACTGCGCCTCGCCCATCGCGACGCGCCCCTCGTCGAGATGCCCCGCAACCTCGCGCTGCTTGGCCGAGAACAGCTCGCCCGCCGCATTCTTCAGCGCGCGCACGGGGATAACCGGCAGCCGCGCGTCGAGCTGGACGCTGGCGATCGCATCGCGCGCCGACGCGCGGATGAACGCCTTCTTAAAATTGGCATGCGCGATCGATTCGGTCCCGCAGACGAACCGCGTGCCGAGCTGGACGCCCGCCGCGCCCATGTCGAGATAGCCCGCGATCGCCTCGCCGCGGCCGATCCCGCCCGCCACGAACACCGGCACCAGCTCGGCGATCTCGGGCAGCATCTCCTGCGCCAGCACGCTCGTCGACACCGGGCCGATATGCCCGCCGGCTTCCATCCCCTCGATCACCAGCGCATCGACGCCGCTGCGGATCAGCTTCTTGGCCAGCGCCAGCGTCGGCGCGAAACAGATGACCTTGGCGCCGCCCGCCTTGATCGCCTCGAGGCTGCCCTTGGGCGGCAATCCGCCCGCCAGCACGACATGGCCGACCTTGTGACGCGTGCACACCGCGATCAGTTCGACCAGATCGGGATGCATGGTGATCAGGTTCACGCCGAACGGCTTGTCGGTCATCGCCTGGGTCGCGGCGATCTCGGCATCGAGCAACGCGGGCGTCATCGCCCCGCACGCGATCACCCCGAACCCGCCCGCATTCGAGATCGCGGAGACGAGATTGCGCTCGCTCACCCACGACATCGCCCCGCCAAGGATCGCGACCTCGGACCCGAGGAATGCGGCGCCGCGCGCCATGCGGCGCTGAAGCCGGTCGCTGCCGATGGTCATTACAAAACTCCCGTTCGTGTCGAGCGAAGTCGAGAAACCCCGCGCAGTATCCGTGACATATTTCCCGACAATGCTCGAAACGAACGGACGGTGTCCGTCAAGCCGCATCCTCGGCATCGAGCCCGTAAGCGGTATGCAGCACGCGCACCGCCAGCTCGGTATAATCCTCTTCGATCAGCACGCTGACCTTGATCTCCGACGTCGCGATCGCCTGGATGTTGATGCCGCGCTCGCCGAGCGTCGTGAACATCGTCGAGGCGACGCCCGCATGGCTGCGCATCCCGACGCCGACCACCGACACCTTGGCGACGCGCGTGTCATGGACCAGGCTCGCGAAACCGATCGCGTCCTTCGCCTTGTCGAGCACGTCGAGCGTGCGCGCCAGATCCGCCGAGGGCACGGTGAACGTCACGTCGGTCGACCCGGTCGAATGCGCGACGTTCTGGACGATCATGTCGACGTTGATCCCCGCATCGGCGAGCGGCGCGAAGATCGCCGCGACCGATCCCGGGCGATCGCTGACCTGGGTCAGCGTGATCTTCGCCTCGTTCTTGTCATGCGCGATGCCGGTGATGAGCTGGCGTTCCATATCGTCGATTTCCTCTTCGCCCACGATCAGCGTGCCGCGGTGTCCGTCACTGGTATCGCCATCCTCGAACGAGGACAGCACGCGCACGCGCACATTCTCTTTCATTGCCAGGCCCACCGACCGCGTCTGCAGCACCTTGGCGCCGACGCTGGCGAGTTCCAGCATCTCCTCATACGTCACCTTGCCGAGCTTGCGCGCCCGCGGCACGATCCTGGGATCGGTCGTGTAGACGCCGTCGACATCGGTATAGATGTCGCAGCGATCGGCCTTCATGGCCGCCGCCATCGCGACCGCCGACGTGTCCGATCCGCCGCGCCCCAGCGTGGTGACGCGCTGGCCGTCTGCCACGCCCTGGAACCCCGGGATCACCGCGACGACCCCGTCCGCCAGGCTCGCATCGAGCGCGACCGTGTCGATCTCGCCGATCCGGGCCGAGCCATGCGCGTCCGACGTGTTGATCGGCAGCTGCCAGCCCAGCCACGACCGCGCCTTGCAACCCGCGGCCTGCAGCGCAATCGCGAGCAGCCCGCTCGTGATCTGCTCGCCCGCCGAGACGACGACGTCATATTCCTTCGCATCGTACAGCGACGACGCCTCGCGGCAGAAGCCGACCAGCCGGTCGGTCTCGCCCGCCATTGCGGAGACGACGACCGCGACCTCGTTGCCCGCATCGACCTCGCGCTTCACGCGCGCCGCGACGTTGCGGATACGTTCGATCCCGGCCATCGACGTCCCGCCGAATTTCATCACGATACGGGCCATGGGCAGCGTAAATCCCTTTGGGTCGAAGCGGCGGCCCTGATAGGTAGCGCGCATGATACTGGCAAGTGACCGCAACGAAAGCGCAACAATCGATCCCCGGGAGGCCGCGCATTTCGGCACGATGGCGGCCGACTGGTGGAACCCGAAGGGCTCGTCCGCGCCGCTCCACCAGCTCAATCCGCCCCGCCTGCGCTACATCCGCGACCGGGTCGACACGCACTGGCACGGCGACGGCACCGGCTTCACCCCGCTCGCCGGCCGGACCGCGCTCGACGTCGGCTGCGGCGCGGGGCTGCTCTGCGAGCCGCTCGCGCGGCTCGGCGCCAGCGTGACCGGGATCGACGCCGCGCCCGAAAATATCGCCGCGGCAGAAATACATGCGGCGCAGAGCGGGCTCGCGATCGACTATCGCGCAGGCGGCGTCGAGGGGCACGACGGCCAGTTCGACCTCGTCACCAGCCTCGAGGTGATCGAACATGTCAGCGACCCTGCAGGCTTCGTCCGCGGCCTCGCGCGCGTGCTGGCCGACAATGGCCTGCTGATCCTGTCCACCCCCAACCGCACGCCCTTGTCGCGGCTCGCGATGATCACGATCGCGGAAGGCACCGGCCGCATCCCGCGCGGCACGCACGACTGGAACAAGTTCCTCACCCCCGAAGAACTGACCGCGCTGCTCCGCGACGCCGGCCTCCACGTCGTCCACACGCAAGGCCTCGGCTTCTCGCCGGCGACCGGCTTCGCGCTCAGCGATTCGACCAGCCTCGACTATTTCCTGACCGCGGTAAAAGCCTGACCCTTGCCCCGCCCGGCACCACACCGGCGGGCACCAGGTCGGCGGGCACCACCACCCCAGTCGGCACCACCACCCCGGCGGGAGCTCCCACCCCAGTGCACGCTACCACCGCGGCAGGCACTACCACCCCAGCGGGCGCGACCATCTCAGCGGGCGCTACCACCCCGGCGAAGGCCGGGGCCCAGTTGGGAAAGCCTGAGTAACGGAACGCGACCCTCAGCCATGACCGTCCCCCAACTGGGCCCCGGCCTCCGCCGGGGTGGAACCAAATCCCGCCGGGGTGGAACAGAATCCTGCCGGGGTGGAACCAAATAATGGAGCCTAGCCCGCCCCACCCCTGTTCACCCGCGAAGGCGGGTGCCCAGACTGGACACCCGCCTTCGCGGGTGAACATCCTTCTCCTTACCGCCCTGGCGACGCTCTACATCGCGCTCGCCCTCCTCCGCCCCGTCGACCACGACGAAAGCCAGTATGTCGCCGCGGCCGTCCTCACCGCGCACGGCCTGCTCCCCTATCGCGACTTCGCCTATCTCCAGACCCCGCTCCAGCCCTTCCTCCTCGCACCCATCGCCGTCCTGACCGGCGCCTGGACCTGGCCCGCCCTCCGCCTCACCAACGCGCTGCTCGGCCTCGCGAGCGTAGCGTTCGTCCACGCCGCCGCGCGCCGCACCGGTGCAAGCCCCGCCACCGCGCGCCTCTGCGCCGCCTTGTTCGCGACCACCGACATCCTGCTGTTCAGCATCGGTACCGCGCGCAACGACGCGCTTCCCGCCGCCTGCCTCGCGGCCGCGCTCTGGCTGATCCTCCGCGACAACCGGACCCGCGCCGGCGCGCTGGGCATCGGCCTTCTGCTCGCCGCCGCGGTCGCCGCAAAGATCTCCTACGCCCTCCCCGCCGCCGCCTATGGCCTCTACGCGCTGGTCCATCCCCGCCACCGCGTCTGGCTGGTCGCGCTCGGCGCGCTCCCGGTCGTCGCCTTCGTCGGCTGGACCTTCGCGCTGTCGCCCGAAGGCTTCCTGTTCGGCACGCTGCATTTTCCCGCCCAGGCGCCCGCAGAATATTACGCGGCCCGGCCCTGGAAGCTCTCGCTTGCCGCCAAGGCGCTCGATACGCTGAAGTTCCTCGCGCTCGGCGCCGCGCTTCCCGCCCTCGTCCTCGTCGCGCGCGCCGCGATCCGACGTCGGCGCGTCACCCTGCCCGACCTGCTCGTCCTCGCCGGGCTGGTCGCCGCGCTACTCCCGGTGCCGACCTGGCGACAATATCTGCTGCCGATGCTCCCCCCGCTGTTCGTCGCGCTCGCCGCCGTCTGGACCGCGCAGCCGCCGACCCGCGCAACCACCCGGATCATGACGGTCTTCGCGCTGCTCGGCCTCGCACCGACACTTGCCACGCTCGTCGAGCCCGGCCGCCTCCCGCTCGTCACCGCCATGCGCGAAGCCGCCACGCTCAGGCGAACGCTCGACGCGCGCCGGATCGCCGGCCCGATCGTCACGCTGTCGCCGCAGATCCTGCCCGCCACCGGCCGCCTGCCCGATCCCCGCTTCGCCGCCGGCCCCTTCTACTTCCGCAGCCGCACCCTGCTCGACCCTGCCGCCGAGGCCCGGCTCCACCTCGTCGCGCGCGATCGCCTGCGCCTCGCCCCCGGCACCGTCATCCTCACCGGTGGCGAATCCGCCGCGACCGCGGGCGATCCCCGGCTGGACGCCGCGCTCGAAAAAGCGGCATCCGGAACGGTCGCCGTCCCCGGCACCCGCTTCCGGCTCTCGGTCACGCCGCCAGCCGCCCCCGTCGCGCCGCGATCAGCCCGGCATAATAGTCCACCAGTTCCACCGCATGCGCGTGATCAGAGCGGACCTGCGCCGACGCCACGACCGCCGCGCGCCTGAGCATCCCGCGGTCGCGCGCGAACAGCCGCGCGATCGCCGCCGCCGCCGAGGTCGCATCGCGCGCGGTATAGAGCTCGCTGGCATGCCGGTCCGCGATCTCGGCGCACCCGCCCGTATCGGGCACGATCAGCGGCAGCCCCGACGCCATCGCCTCCGACGCGACCAGCCCGAACGGCTCGGCCTCCGATCCGTGGATCAGCGCGTCGCAGCTCGCCATGATCGCGGCCAGCCGCTCGCGATCATAGACCGGCGCGAACATCCGGATATGCGGCGACCCGCCGATCCGCCGCGCGATCGCCTTGCTCTGGCTGCCCGTGCCGAACAGGATCAGCCCGATCGGCAGGTCGGTGCCCGCGCGCGCGACCGCGTCGACGACCAGCGGCCAGCGCTTCTCGCCGTGATGCCGGCCAAGCCCGATCAGCAGCATCGCGTCCGCTGGCAACCCGCATTGCTGCAACAGCCGCCCCCGCAGCGCCTCGTCGCGCAGCCGCGGCGAGAAATGGCCGCGCTCGATCCCCAGCGGCATCGCCGCGTCGATCCGCACGCCGCGCGCGCGCAACCGTTTCTCCAGCGCGGGTCCGTTGGTGACGACCGTGTCGAACCGCGTCAGGAACCGGTTCATGTAGCGGCTGTACCAGCCGAACGCGCGCTCGATCCGGTCGTGGCTGGCGAACCCCGCGAACCAGCGCTGCGCATAGGCGGCGATATTGTCGTTGTGCATGAAGAAGGATTTCAGCGCGCGCTGCTGCCCGTCGGGCCCCGTCCAGTCGCCGACGAACCAGGCCGGCCGCCACGGCGAACAGCATTCGACGACGTCGGGATCGAGCTCGTCGAGCACCCGGTGGATCGCCGCACGGTCCCAGAACAGCCCGTAATTGCGATCGAACGGCATCCCCGGCGACTTGAGGTAGATCACGCGCCCGCCACCCGGCCGCTCCTCGACGCGGTCCTCGCGGCCCGGCGCGACGACGATCAGCTCGTGCCCCAGATCGGCGAGGATCCCCATCTTCCGGTCGATATAGGTGCGCACCCCACCGCCGGTCGGCGAGTAGAATTCGTTGACGTCGACGATCCGCATCTCAGCCCGCCCGCCCCCTCACTTGCCGTCCAATGGGCCAAACCCGCTGAGCCCGCGCAGATATTGCGCGCGGATCGTGACATGCGTGAGTCCGGGCCCGGCCTCGACGATCGCCTGATCGACCTTGGGTCGCGATCGGCCGAGCCGGTCGCCCTTCACGAACCCCGCGCCATCCGACCAGACACTGAACTTGGCCCGGCCGTCACGGTCATGCGTGAACAGCAGCGCGTAGCGGCCCGGATGCGGCACGCGGATGCACAACGCGGTCGGGCCGGTCGCGGGGGCTGGCACGCTGATGCGGCGAAACGTCTTGCCCGCCGCGATCAGCTCGCGGTCGCCGCGCAGGAAATCGGCCTCGTCGGGCGGATAGAGTTCGAGCTTCAGATTGCCCTTGCGATCCTTCAGTCCGACGATCGTCGCGGCGATCGCCGGCCCCTCGTCACGCTCGCACGCCTGCGCGTCGCTGCCGAGCATCGGCTCTTGGATCGCCGTCCGACCGCCGGCCCATGCCGGGCCGGCGCCCGCGACCAGCCCCGCCAGCATCAGTCCCGCCCCAATGAATCGGTTCACGCACGCGTCCTCATCGCGATCGCATGCCCGCTGAATATGACAATCAGAATGACATGGACGAGCAGCGTCAGCGCCACGGTGAACGCGACGAGCTCGGACAGCGCCTGGTCCTGCCCGATCAACAGGATCGCGAAATTGGCGAACAGCAGGTCCTTGTTCGGCACCAGCGGCAGCCGCGACACCAGCAGCCGCCCCGCCGCGAGGAACAGCCACATCGCGATCGACACGCCGGGCAGCGCGAAATGCCAGGCGAGCGCGATCAGCAGCGATCCGCACATCAGCCGGATGCAGTGGATCATGAACACCCACCACAGGGTCGCACGCGGCAGCGAGAAGACGCGCCGCGAGAAGATCAGGAACGGCAGCGAGATCGCAAAGGTGATCGCCGCCGACCCCAGCACCGTCTTGAACAGGTCGGGTGGCAGCAGGTCGCGGCTCAGCGGCAGCGCGATCGCCACCATCGCCAGCGTGATCGCGTTGCCCGCGATCGCCGACAGGATCGTCACGTCCTTTACCGCACCGAACGGCGACGCCACCATCCGCGCCTTCGCGCGCGCCCAGGCATAGAAATAGGCGTCGCCCGAATAGCCGAACACAACTTCGTTCGCGATCCGCTTCTTGATCAGCGCGACCAGCCCCGCGACCGGGATCCCCCACAACCGGCGGAAGATCACGTAATCCCCCGTCGGCGGCGACATGTAGAGCAGCGCGAAACACAGATAGAATCGCGGGTCGGACGGCACCGACCGCGACAGTCCGGCCAGCCCGTGCGCGAACAGCTCGCGCGCGAGCCCCGCGATCATCGCCAGCGTCAGCACCGCGCCGATGATCGCCGGCCACCGGCTGCGAAAGGTCTTGAGCGGTTCGAGCCCGACGATATCGGCTCCCGCCTGCACCACCCCCGCCTGCACCACACCCGCCGCGGAACGACCCGGCGGGTTCCCGGCCGTCAGCGCGGAGCCCGTCATACGCGTACGCATCGAACGATCCTCGTCCTGTACCGCGCACCCGGCCTTTCCGGGCATGCCATCACGCCGCGCCAATAGCCGCCCCGCCGCCGGCTTGCACGTGAAGATCGAGTCATCCGTCCCCGAACCTGCGCGGTTCGCCGCCGCTTACCCTCTCGCCATCGCGCCCCGGCCGCGCCATCTGTGCGCGATGCCCGGCGCGCACCACATCCTGACCTATGCAGACGACCTGTCCGGCGGCGGCGTCGAGCGTGCGCAGCTGCGGCTCGCGCGCGGCTGGCTCGCCGCGGGTCGCCGCGTCACGCTGGTGATCGGCGACCCGACCGGCCCGCTCGCCGCCGAGCTGCCCGATGGGCTTGCGATCGTCGCCGGCACCGCGCGCACGCTGCCCGGCCTCGTCCGCCGCATGGCCCCCGACATCCTCTTCTGCCCCGGCAATCATTATACCGGGATCGCCGCCTGGATCCGGCTCAGGCTCGGCCGCGCCTGTCCGCCGATCGTCGCCAAGATGTCGAACGCGCCCGACCGCGGCGATCATGGCCGCCTCCTCCACGCCGCACACCGCATCTGGCTCGCGCGGCACGGCCGGTTCCTCGATCATCTCGTCGCGATGACCCCCGCCACCGCGGTCCAGGCCGCCGCCGCGACGCGCATGCCGGGCCGGGTCAGCGTCATCCCCAACCCGCCGGCACTCGCGGCGCCCGGCGCGACGCTCCCCGTGCTGCCCCCGCGGTTCATCCTCGGCGTCGGCCGGCTCGAACCGCAGAAGCGCTGGGACCGGCTGCTCGCCGCGGTCGCCGCGCTCGCCGACCACGACATCGCGCTCGTCATCCTCGGCGAGGGCGCATGTCGCGGCATGCTCGCGGCGCAGGCAGCGGCACTGGGCCTCGCTCCCCGCGTGCACCTGCCCGGCCATGTCGCCGACCCGCTCCCGGCGATGGCCCGCGCACAGGTCGTCGCGCTGACCTCGGATTTCGAAGGCGTGCCGGGGGTCCTGCGCGAGGCACTGTCGGTCGGCACCCCCGTCGTCGCGACCGATTCGAGCCATGCAATTGCCGAGATCGTCGACACCCCCGCACGCGGCACGATCGTCGCGCGTGACGACGGCCCCGCACTCGTTACAGCCCTCGACACCTGGCTCACACCCGGTACGCCGCGGCCCGCACCCGTCCCGCAACCCGGCAGCGACTCGGCGCAGCGCTATCTCGCGCTGTTCGACACGCTCGTCAGTCCGCGGCCTTCTCGTCCTCGCGGTCCGACCGACGCTCGAGCGCAGTCTTGAGCATCGCGGTCAGGGGATCGGCAAGCGCAAGGCCGAGGATTCCGAACAGCGCACTCGCGAGGATCTGCGCCCCCAGCGTCAGCGCGGGCGGCAGGTCGACGGTGCGCTTGGCGACCATCGGCACGATCACATAGCCGTCGATCGTCTGCACCACGAAATAGGTGCCGATCGCCCAGTAGCCGGTGTCGACGCCCGCGCTGAAGCCGACCGCGACCATCAGCACGCCCGTGACGATCGCGCCGATATTGGGGATGAAGGCAAGAATGCCCGCGATGATCCCGAGCAGCATCGCCATCGGCACGCCGCCGATCGCCAGCGCGATCCCCGTCGCGACCCCCTCGACCGCCATGCCGAGTAGGCGCCCGGCCAGCAGCCGCCGCATCGTCTCGCCCATCGTCACCATCGTCCGGGCAAATTCGTCGCGCAGGTCGGTCGGCACCATCCACTGGACGCCGCGCGCATAGGTGCCCGGATCCATCGCGATGAACAGCCCGAGCACCAGGATCATGAACAGGCTGGTCAGCGCGCCGATCGCGGTGCCGACCCACGATGTCACGCGCCCGACCGACCCCAGCGCCTGCTTGGCGATCCCGCTCACGTCCGACACGCCCGGCATCAGCCCCTGCGACGCCAGATAGCCCGTGAACCGGTTCGCCTGCAGCTCGAGCGTCGAGCGCAGCTGCGTCACCTGTTCGGTCACCTGCACGCCGGTCAGCACGAACGTGCCGATCATGAACACCAGCACCAGCACCACGACGATCAGCAGTCGCCATCCGCGGCTGATCGGCAGCACCCGCCCGAGCAACCGGACGCCGCCGTCGAGCAGCGACGCGAACACGACCGCGGCGAAGATCAACAGCAACGGCTGCACCAGCACGATCGCCAGTGCGATCAGGCAGGCGAGCCCCAGCCAGATCGTCGCGCGCCGCACTTCGGTGCGCAGCGCCGGGTCGCGCATCTCGACCGGGCTGGCCTCGTCGACGCGCTTGGTCGCGCCGCTATCGTCGGCCATCTCAGTTCGCCGTTGCAGGGTGGAGCGACGTGCCCGCGCGATCCGACCGGAGCGATCCCCACCAGGTCAGCGGGTTGTAGGTCGCATCGCCGTCGAGGCTGAAGGTGATGAACTCCGCGCGCCCGCCCAGATTCTCGTACGGCACCGGCCCGCCAAGGCCGAGCTGCGTCAGCGCGAAACGGCTGTCCGCGGACCGGTCGCGATTGTCGCCCATCAGGAAGACATGAGCCGCCGGGATCGTGATCGGCCCGTAATCGTCGCCCGGGCTCCAGCCCATCTCGATCGTGTCGAACCGCCGGCCATTGGGCAGCGTCTCGGTGATCGTCGGCAGGCGACAGATCATCGCGCCGTCGGCCCGCGTCTCGCGCGCGCCGGGATATTCGTCCTCGCTGCACGGGCTGTTGGTGTCGACCGGGATCAGCGTGTCGTGGACGGGACCGCGCTTTACCGGCACGCCGTTCAGGATCACCGTCCCGCCGCGCACTTCCAGCCGGTCGCCCGGCAGGCCGATCACGCGCTTGATATAGTCGTTCTGCGTCCCCGGCGGCGTCACGATCACCACGTCGCCGCGCGTCGGCAGCGATCCGAACAGCCGCCCCTTGATGAAGGGGATCTGCACGCTCCAGCTGTCTTCCTGCTGGCGAAGCACGACGCTCTTGAAGATCGCGACCGGGTTCGGGATCGTCGGCGACACGAACGACCAGCCATAGGCGAATTTGGTGACGACCAGCCGGTCGCCGATCCGCAGGCCCGGCAGCATCGATTCGCTCGGGATGTAGAAGGGCTTGGCGATGAAGCTGTGGAAGCCGAGCACCACCAGCACCAGCCAGAATATGCCCTTCACCTCGCCCCACCAGTCGGTCCCGCGGCGCGCGGGTGCCGTCTTCGTGGTGGGAGGGGAACCGTCGTTGCCCGGGGGCGGGACGGGTGTGGCGCCGACCCGCGATGCTGCCGGATTCTCGAGCGACTCTTTGCCGTCCAACGCCGCTTCCTTCATCGATCTTTATCCGCGGATAACAGGGGTATAGCTTCGATTATCACAAAGGCCTGCGCCCAGGGATGATCGTCCGTCATGGTCAGGTGCACGCGTGCGGCGTGGCCTTCGGGGGTCAACGCGTCAAGCCTCGCCTTGGCCCCGCCGGTCAGGGCCAGCGTCGGCGCACCGCTCGCGGCGTTGACGACGCCGATGTCCTTCATGAACACGCCCGCGCGAAACCCGGTGCCGACCGCCTTCGAAAACGCCTCTTTCGCCGCGAACCGCTTGGCGAGCGTCCCCGCCTTGGTAAACGGCCGCCGCGCCGCCTTGGCCAGCTCCACCTCGGTAAACACCCGCTGCTCGAACCGCTCGCCGAACCGGTCGACCGATGCCTGGATGCGCTCGATATTGCACAAGTCGGACCCCAACCCGATGATCATCGCGACGCCTGGAGTCGGAAGACAAGATATGTTCTCGCGAAGGCGCGAAGGCGCGAAGCGAGCGGGAGACGCGAGCCCGGGGCGGTCTTCAGACTCTTCGCGCCTTCGCGCCTTCGCGTGAACCCCATCTGCACGCTACCGCGCCGCATCCATAGCCTCGCGCATCCGCCGCACCGCCTCGCCAAGCCCGACGAACAGCGCCTCGCCCACCAGGAAATGCCCGATATTCAGCTCGCGCACCTGCCGGATCGCCGCGATCGGCGCGACATTGTCATAGGTGAGCCCGTGCCCGGCATGCACCTCGATGCCGTTCTTCGCCGCCAGCGCCGCCGCGTCCTCGAGCCGCCGCAGCTCGACGCTGCGCGCATCACCCGACAGCTCGGCATAACGCCCCGTGTGCAGCTCGACGACCGGCACCTTCAGCCGCACCGCCGCCTCGATCTGCCGCGCGTCGGGCTCGATGAACAGCGACACACGGATCCCCGCCCCCGCCAGCGCGTCGACCAGCCGTGCCATCCGGTCATAATGCCCCGCCACGTCGAGCCCGCCCTCGGTGGTCAGCTCCTCGCGCTTTTCGGGCACGATGCACGCCGCATGCGGCCGGTGGCGCAGCGCGATGCCGAGCATCTCGTCGGTCGCCGCCATCTCCAGGTTGAGCGGGATCGCAAGCTCGGTCGACAGCCGCGCGATGTCGTCGTCGGTGATGTGCCGGCGATCCTCGCGCAGATGCGCCGTGATCCCGTCCGCCCCCGCCGCCGCCGCGACCAGCGCCGCGCGGACCGGATCGGGATAGCCCGCCCCGCGCGCATTGCGCACCGTCGCGACGTGATCGATGTTGACGCCGAGGCGCAGATGCGCGGTGCCGGGGGGGCTCATGCCGCCGCCCTGCTACCGGGCTTGATCGCCGGAATCGCCGCGAGTTCGGGGGGCAGCGCATCCGCAGCGTAGGTCGGCACGTCGAGCCGGATCAGCGGGAAGAACGGCACGCCCAGATCCGCTGCGCCGTTCGACCGGTCGACCAGCGCCGCCGCCGCGACCGTCTCGCCGCCCGCGCGCCCGATCGCCGCGATCGCTTCCTTCGACGACAGCCCGGTGGTCACCACGTCCTCCATCATCAGCACGCGCTGCCCCGGCGCCAGCCGGAAGCCGCGGCGCAGCTCGAACACGCCGTCGGGCCGCTCGAGGAACATCGCCTCGACGCCCAGCGCGCGCGCCATCTCGTGACCGCAGATCACCCCGCCCATCGCCGGCGACACCACCGCGCTGATCGACGCGCGCAGGTTCTCCGGGATCCGCGCGACCAGCGCCTCCGCCAGCCGCGCGCCACGCCTGGGGTCCATCAACACGCGCGCGCATTGCAGGTAGCGCGAGCTGCGCAGGCCCGAGGACAGGATGAAATGCCCCTCGAGCAGCGCCTCGGCAGCGCGGAATTCGGCGAGCACGTCGTCTTCGGTCATCGCGGGTCATCGCTCCAATGAAATCTGTCGCGCTGTACGATCGCGGCAAAGTCCACGCAATGACAACCGCCACCGCCCCCGCGCCGGACGTCATACGCCCCGAAAAATTTGCCGGCCCGTGCAACAAATTCAACAAAGCCCGCACCGGGGTTGAGGCTCGCCCCGCCGCCGCCTATAGCCGAATGTCAAAATGATAAGCAGACATCCGCGCGTCCGTGATACGGGTTCGCACCAAACCGGGGTCAAGAAAAACGATGCGCATACTGGGGATGAGAGGATTGGCGATCGCAGCGGGGCTCGCACTGGCGAGTCTTGGCGGCGTCGCCGGGCAGGCTGCACCGGCTTCGCAGGCCGCCGCGACCGCGCCTGACACCGGCGCCGTGGGCGCTGCACCACAGGCCGCGGCCGGCCCGGCCGGCGTGTCGAACACCGCACCCACCAGCGCTGCCGCCCCGGCGACCGCGAATCCCTCCAGCCCGGCGCTCGCCGAGGATGGCGGTTATGCGATGGCCCCGACCCCCGGCGTGGGCCAGCCCACCCCCGGCACCGTCGGCCTCCAGCCACAGGTCACCAAGAACGGCGTCTTCGCGCACTGGATGCACAATGCGATCCTGATGCCGACGATCACCGCGGTCTCGCTGCTGGTGCTCGCTTTGCTCTTCTGGGTGGTCTTCCGCTATCGCCGCGCCGCCAACCCGGTGCCGTCGAAGACCAGCCACAACACCGTGATCGAGATCATCTGGACGCTCGCCCCGGTGATCATCCTCGTGCTGATCGCGGTCCCATCGATCGGTCTGCTCTCCGCCCAGTTCAAGCCGGCGCCCGCGGGCGCGGTGACGATCAAGGCGATCGGCAACCAGTGGTACTGGACCTACCAGTATCCGGATAATGGCGGCTTCGAAGTCACCGCGAACATGCTGAAGGAGGCCAAGGACGTCGGCGCGGGCGAACGTGCGCGCACTGATGCCGACGGCCCGCGCCTGCTCGCGACCGACAACCGCATCGTCCTGCCGGTCGGCGTGCCGATCCGCCTCATCACGACCGCGAACGACGTGATCCACAGCTGGGCGGTCCCCGCCTTCTGGATCAAGCTCGACGCGATCCCCGGCCGCCTGAACGAGACGAGCTTCACGATCGACAAGCCCGGCCTCTATTTCGGCCAGTGCTCCGAGCTCTGCGGTGCGCGTCACGCGTTCATGCCGATCGCAGTCCAGGCCGTTTCGCCCGCGCAGTTCGCGGCGTGGGTCCGGGCCAAGGGCGGCTCGATGCCGACCCCGGGCCAGGCCTCCGACAAGGTCATTCCGCAGCCCGGCGCCGACGGCTCCGCGGCCAAGGTCGAGGAGGCGGCGGAAACCGCCAACGCCACCGGCCCGGTCGAAAACGTGACCACCGCAGCGCCCGCCACCACGCAGGGCGCGACCTCCAACCCGGCCGGCGCCGGCAACGCGGGACTCTAAGATGACCGACACCGCTCTCAACCCGTCGGCGTTCGTCGCCCATGATGCGCATGCGCATCATCACGACGCCGATCACAAGCCCGGTTTCTTCGCGCGTTGGTTCATGTCGACCAACCACAAGGACATCGGCACGCTCTACCTGATCTTCGCGATCGTCGCGGGGATCATCGGCGGCTCGGTCTCGGGCCTCATGCGCGCCGAGCTCGCCGAACCCGGCATCCAGTATCTGCAGGGCTGGGCCGGCATGCTCCACGGCGGCAGCGCCAGCCTCGACGAATCGCTTCACCTCTGGAACGTGCTGATCACCGCGCACGGTCTGATCATGGTGTTCTTCATGGTCATGCCGGCGATGGTCGGCGGGTTCGGCAACTGGTTCGTGCCGATCATGATCGGTGCGCCCGACATGGCGTTCCCGCGCATGAACAACGTGTCGTTCTGGCTGCTGATCCCCGCCTTCACGCTGCTGCTCGCCTCGCCCTTCTTCGGCGGCGCAGGTAACGGCTGGACGCTCTACGCCCCGCTCTCGACCTATGGCGAGCCCGGGCCGTCGACCGACATGGCGATCCTCGCGCTCCATCTCGCGGGCGCCTCGTCGATCCTCGGCGCGATCAACTTCATCACCACCATCTTCAACATGCGTGCGCCGGGCATGACGCTGCACAAGATGCCGCTGTTCGTGTGGTCGATGCTCGTCACCGCGTTCCTGCTGCTGCTCGCGCTCCCGGTCCTCGCGGCCGCGATCACGATGCTGCTGACCGATCGCAACTTCGGCACGACGTTCTTCGATCCGGCCGGCGGCGGCGATCCCGTCCTCTACCAGCATCTGTTCTGGTTCTTCGGCCATCCCGAAGTCTACATCATGATCCTGCCGGGCTTCGGCATCGTCAGCCAGATCATCTCGACGTTCAGCCGCAAGCCCGTCTTCGGCTATCTCGGCATGGCCTATGCCATGGTCGCGATCGGCGTGGTCGGCTTCGTCGTCTGGGCGCACCACATGTTCACCACCGGCCTGTCGGTGAACACCAAGATGTACTTCACCGCCGCGACGATGGTCATCGCGGTCCCCACCGGCATCAAGATCTTCTCGTGGATCGCGACGATGTGGGGCGGCTCGATGAGCTTCAAGACGCCGATGGTCTGGTCGATCGGCTTCATCTTCATGTTCACCGTCGGCGGCGTGACCGGCGTCGTGCTCGCCAACGGCGGCATCGACGACTACATGCAGGACACCTATTACGTGGTGGCGCATTTCCACTACGTGCTCAGCCTCGGCGCGGTGTTCTCGCTGTTCGCGGGCTTCTATTACTGGTTCCCGAAAATGTCGGGCAAGATGTACAACGAGTTCCTCGGCCAGCTCCACTTCTGGGTGTTCTTCATCGGCGTGAACGTCATGTTCTTCCCGATGCACTTCCTCGGCCTGCAGGGCATGCCGCGCCGTTACCCGGACTATCCCGACGCCTACGCGCACTGGAACTATGTCGCGACGGTCGGCTACATGATCATGGCCGCGGGCATGGCGATCTTCTTCGTCAACCTGATCTGGTCGCTGATCGCGGGCAAGAAGGCGGCGGACAATCCCTGGGGCGAAGGCGCCACGACGCTCGAATGGACGATCTCCTCGCCCCCGCCCTATCACCAGTTCGAGACCCTGCCGAAGATCGACTGAGGGCGGATCAGGGCCATCAGGCCCCCGCCCGGCCGGCGCGGCAACGCCGCGTCCGACGACACGGGACTTGCTCCCGTGTCGGGGCCAGCCAGAAAACGCCTCGGGGCAACCCGGGGCGTTTTTTCATATCCGCCGTCCTCCCCCAAACCGTCATCCTGACGGACGTCAGGACCCAGAGCCCAGCCGGACAGCTCGCCCGAAAATCGTCCCACCCCGGCACGCCCCGAAATCCCCCGCTAGCCAAACCCCGCGCGGGTCCCCAAACACGGCGCATGCCGACGCTCCAGCACCTCGCCGTCTCGATTCTCGGCCTGACCCTCGCCGGCGGCACCGCGATCGCGCTGACCGGCGCCCGCCCCGTGACGGCGACCCAGGACCCCGCCCTTCCCCGCACCGCGCCAAAGGCCCGCCCAGCGGCACCTGCCCCCAAACCGGCCGCCCCCGATCCCGCCGCCTACACCGTCAAGCGCATCCTCCAGATCCCGGGGCCGATGCGTCAGGGGGACCATTACTGGGACGAGACCGGCGCGCCCCAGGGCCCCGTCGTCGTCACCGTCGACCTCGCCGCGCAGACCGTCTCGGTCTTCCGCGCCGGCTATGAGATCGGCACCGCGGTCATCATCTACGGCGCGGACGAGAAGCCGACTCCCCTGGGCGTCTTCCCGATCACGCAGAAGGACGCGGATCACGTCTCCAACCTCTACAATGCGCCGATGCCGTACATGCTGCGGCTGACCAATGACGGCATCTCGATTCATGGCAGCGACGTCGGCGACGGCTATGCCACGCATGGCTGTATCGGCGTGCCCAGGGCGTTCGCGAAACGGATCTTCGACGCGGTGAAGCTGGGCGACCGGGTGATCGTCACCGATGGCGAGCGACTCGACCTCGGCCAGCCGATCACCGCCGCCTGATCGGCGCCCGCCACCATACCCGGGTTTCGATTTCCCCAGCAGAAGCCCAGCAGAACCATGGCTTTCCCCGAACCGCCGGGTCGCGTATAGGCCTGCGCAACCATGACCACTGCGACGCCCCTGCTTCCCCCCGCCGAATGGCGCGACTTTCTGGCGCTGACCAAACCCCGGGTGATGACGCTCGTCGTGTTCACCGGGCTGTGCGGCATGCTCGCCGCGCCCGTCGGCATCCATCCCGTGATCGGCTTCACCGCGATCCTGTGCATCGCGCTCGGCGCGGGTGCGGCGGGGGCGCTCAACCAATGGTATGAATCCGATATCGACGCGGTGATGCGCCGCACGCAGAAGCGCCCGCTTCCCGCCGGCCGGATGGACCGTCAGGCCGCGCTGCATTTCGGCGTCGGGCTCGCCAGCTTCTCGGTCCTGCTGATGGGGCTCGCGGTCAACCTCGCCGCGGCCGCGATCCTGACCGTCTCGATCCTGTTCTACGTCCTCGTCTACACCGTCTGGCTCAAGCGCCGCACGCCGCAGAACATCGTCATCGGCGGTGCGGCGGGCGCCTTCCCGCCGCTGATCGGCTGGGCGGCCGCGACCGGCGACGTCGCGCTGCTCCCGCTGCTGCTCTTCGGGCTCGTCTTCCTGTGGACGCCGCCGCATTTCTGGGCGCTCGCACTGTTCGTGAAGACCGATTACGCCAATGCGGGCGTGCCGATGCTCCCCGTCGTCGCGGGCGAGCGCGTCACCCGGACCCAGATCGGCCTCTACACGATCCCGATGGCCGCCGCCGCGGTGCTCCCCTGGCCGCTCGGCCTGGTCGGCAATTTCTACGGCGTCGTCGCGACCGTCCTGACCGGGATCTTCGCCTGGCTCGTGGTCGTCGTCGCGACGCGCACGACCGGCACTGACGACGCGATGAAGCCCGAGCGGCGCTTGTTCAAATATTCGATCCTGTATCTCTTTGCGATGTTCGGCGCGCTCGTCGTCGATAGGTGGCTGGCATGAACGACGACAAGACCCGCGAAGACCTGATCCGCCGCCGCCAGATGGGCCGGGCCAAGGTGATGGCGCTGCTGCTCGGCGCGTTCGTCATCCTCGTCTTCGCCATCTCGATCGCCAAGATCCAGGCGGGGATGCCGCACTGATGCGGGTCGAGCGCACCACGCGAACCGCCCTGCTCGCGGTGCTCGGTATCTGCTTCATGACCGGGCTCGCCTTTGCCAGCGTGCCGCTCTACCGCCTGTTCTGCCAGGTCACCGGCCTCAACGGCACGACGCAGCGCGGGCTCGTCGCCCCGGGCGGGACCGATCGCCAGATCCGCGTCGATTTCGACGCCAATGTGAACCCGAAGCTGCCGTGGAAGTTCGCGCCCGAAAACCCGTCGGACACGATCGCGGTCGGCGCGCGCGACATGGCGTTCTTCACCGCGACCAACACCTCGGACCGGCCGATCACCGGCACCGCGACGTTCAACGTAACGCCCGCGCAGGCCGGCAAATATTTCACCAAGATCCAGTGCTTCTGCTTCACCGAGCAGACGCTCAAGCCCGGCGAGACCGCGCGGATGCCGGTGATCTTCTTCGTCGATCCGAAGATCCTCAAGGATCCCGACGCGGCGGATATCCAGACGATCACGCTCAGCTACACGTTTTACCCGGTGGATTCCGCGAAAAACGCAAGCTAGGACAGTCGTAAAGAACATAGGGGAGTACCATGGCCGGCGCCAAGAACCACGATTATCACATCCTGCCGCCCAGCGTCTGGCCGCTGGTCGGGTCGATGTCCGCACTCGTGATGGCGGTCGGCGGCGTCATGTGGATGCATGGCGGCCATGTCGACAAGCCCAATGGCGGCGGCTGGATCTTCTTCATCGGCCTCGCCGGGCTGCTCTTCACCTTCTACAGCTGGTGGGCCCAGGTCATCGCCGAGGCACGCGCGGGCGATCACACCCCCGTCGTCCAGCTCCATTTCCGCTATGGCATGATCCTGTTCATCGCCTCCGAAGTCATGTTCTTTGTCGGCTGGTTCTGGGCGTTCTTCGACTTCTCGCTCTTCCCGACCGCGATGAGCATCGTCGACGGCCAGGTCGAACGCGCTGCCGAAGGTGCGGCTGCGGTCGCCGCACAGTGGCCGCCCAAGGGCCTCACCGTCATCAACCCGTTCGAGCTTCCGCTGCTCAACACGCTGATCCTGCTGACGTCCGGCACCACCGTCACCTGGGCGCACCACGCGCTGATCCACAACCAGCGCGGTGGCGAGAAGACCGGGCTGTGGGGCATGATCGGCGTCGGCAACCGCGACGGCGTGCTCAAGGGCCTCTGGCTGACCGTCATCCTCGGCGCGCTGTTCAGCGCGATCCAGGCCTATGAGTACATGCACGCGCCGTTCCCGTTCAAGGGGATCAACTATGGCGCCGCGTTCTTCATGGCGACCGGGTTCCACGGCTTCCACGTCCTCATCGGCACGATCTTCCTGATCGTCTGCCTCGTCCGCGCCTATAAGGGCGACTTCACCCCGCGCCAGCATTTCGGCTTCGAGGCCGCCGCCTGGTACTGGCATTTCGTCGACGTCGTCTGGCTGTTCCTGTTCGTCACCGTCTATGTCTGGGGCGGCTGGGGCGCCCCCGTCCACGGCGGTTGAGCACCGCCCGCTCCACTAGCCTCCCCCCCGGTAGGCACCACCCCGGTAGGCCCCACCCCGGTAGGCACCACCCCGGCGAAGGCCGGGGCCCAGTTGGGAAGGCCGCAGTAACGAAGCACTGCCCTGCGTTGGCAACGTCCCCCAACTGGGCCCCGGCCTGCGCCGGGGAGGTGGCCTCCGGCGAACCGCCCGCCCGCCCCACCCTGTTCTCCCGCAAAGGCGGGAGCCCAGCCTGGCTCCCCGCCCCCGCGGGGAGCCACACCGGGCAAGGCGACCGCGCATGACCCCCGACCCCTACCCCCTCGCCTCCGCCCCCCCGATCGCCCAGGTCGCGCTCAAGGGCCTCTGCCCGCGCTGCGGCAAGCCCACCCTCTTCGCCAGATGGGCCGAATTCGCCGACCGCTGCTCCAATTGCGGCCTCGACTTCAGCAAGTTCAACGTCGGCGACGGTCCCGCCGCGTTCCTGACACTAATCCTCGGCGCGATCGTCGTCGCACTCGCGATCACGCTCGAGCTGACGCTGCACCCGCCGCTCTGGGTGCACATGCTGGTCTGGATCCCGTTCACCGCCGCGGGCGTCATCCTGTCGCTCCGCGCCGCCAAGGGTGCGCTCATGTCCGCCGAATATCGCAACGCCGCGCGCGAGGGTCGCAGCCAGCCGTGACGACCACCCGGCGTTTCCCCGTCCTCCCGACCCTCCTCGTCGCCCTCGCGGTCGCGGCGATGATCGCGCTCGGCCTGTGGCAGTTGCTCGACCGCCTCCCGAAGAAGGAGGCGTTCCTCGCTCAGCTCGCCGCCAACCCCGCGCGTCCGCCGATGGCGTTCCCGCCCCTGCCCGACGAGACGCTGCTGTTCCGCCGCGCGACGGGCGTCTGCCTCGAGCCGACCGCAATCCGCCTCGCCGGCGCGGGCAAGGCGGGCTTCCGCGTCATCGCCGACTGCCGCACCGGCGCCGAGGGCCCCGGCATGATCGTCCAGCTCGGCACGACGCGCGATCCGAAGCGCAAGCCGCAATGGCCCGGCGGCGCGGTCTCGGGCTATATCACCCACGCCCCCGACGGCCGGTCGCTGATCGGTTCGCTGTTCGACCCGACCCCGGCGCGGCTGATGCTCGTCGCCGACACGCCGCCCGCCGGTCTCGCCCCCAACGGCAAGCCCGACCTCGACGCGGTCCCGAACAACCATCTCGCCTATGCCGGCCAGTGGTTCTTCTTCGCCGCCATCGCCGCGATCATTTATGTCCTGGCACTGGGCAGGCGCGGCAAGGTTGTGTCGAAAGCTGCGTCCCGCTAACCGGTTTGGCCATGCGTTACATCAGCACCCGCGGCTCGGCCCCCGTCCTCGATTTCGAAGCGGCGACGCTCGCCGGTCTCGCATCCGATGGCGGCCTCTACCTCCCCGAGACATGGCCGACGATGAGCCGCGACGAGATCGCCGCGCTCGCCGGCCTCTCCTATGTCGACACCGCGGTCGCCGTCATGGCGCCGTTCGTCGGCGACGCGATGACCCGCGACGAGCTGAAGGCGCTCTGCGACCAGGCCTATGGCCGCTTCTCGCACGCCGCGGTCGTCCCGCTGGTCCAGCTCGACCACGACCAGTGGCTGCTCGAACTCTTCCACGGCCCGACGCTCGCCTTCAAGGACGTCGCGCTCCAGCTGCTCGGCCTCTTCTTCGAACGCTTCCTCGCCGGCACCACAAAGCGCCTGACGATCGTCGGCGCGACCAGCGGCGACACCGGCTCGGCCGCGATCGACGCGGTCGCGGGGCGCGAGGGCATCGACATCTTCATGCTCCACCCCGCCGGCCGCATCTCGGACGTCCAGCGCCGCCAGATGACGACGGTGCTCAGCCCCAATGTCTTCAACATCGCGATCGAAGGCAGCTTCGACGATGCGCAGGCACTCGTGAAGGCGATGTTCAACGACCCCGGCTTCTCCGACCGGTTCGCGCTGTCGGCGGTGAACTCGATCAACTGGGCCCGGCTGATGGCGCAGGTCGTGTACTTCTTCTACGCCGCGGTCCGCCTCGGCGCGCCCGACCGCGCGGTCGCCTTCTCCGTGCCCACGGGCAATTTCGGCGACGTCTTCGCGGGCTATGTCGCCGCCCGCATGGGCCTTCCCGTCGCGCGGCTGATCGTCGCGACCAACGTCAACGACATTCTCCACCGCGCGCTGAGCAGCGGCGACTATTCGAAGACCGGCGTCGAACAGACCCCGACCCCGTCGATGGACATCCAGGTTAGCTCGAACTTCGAACGCCTGTTGTTCGACCTCGGCAGCCGCGACGGCACGGCGCTCGCCGCGCAGATGGCAGGCTTCGAATCGTCTGGCGCGATGCGGCTGACCAACGCACAGTCGCAAGGGGCGGCGGCGCTGTTCCAGAGCGACCGCGTCGATCTCGACGACATGACGCTCGCGATGCGCTGGGCGCATGAGCATGCCGGGCAGGTGATCGACCCGCACACCGCGATCGGCCTCGCCGCCGCGCTGCGCACCGAAGTTCCGCCCGGCACTCCGATCGTCACGCTCGCCACCGCGCATCCCGCCAAGTTCCGCGACGCGGTCGAGCGCGCGACTGGCGTCCGGCCTTCGCTCCCCGCACGTGTCGGCGACCTGTTCCAGCGCGAGGAGCGTTACGTCACGCTGCCCGCGACCTTCGACGCGATCACCGCCTATATCGCCGACCGCGCAAAGCCGTCGGCATGAAGACGCTCGACACCCTCATCGGCGAACCCTGGGCGGATTACGGCCTGATTGATTCGGGCCACGGCAAGAAGCTCGAACGCTATGGCCGCTTCCGCTTCATCCGCCCCGAACCACAGGCGATGTGGGCCCCCGCCTCGACTGACTGGAAGGCGCAGGGCGAGTTCGTCCCCGGCTCGGACGAGGATGGCGGCGGCCGCTGGGAATTCTCGGAACCCGTGCCCCGCGAGGGCTGGACGCTCAAGTGGAACGAGGTGTCCTACACCGCGCAGACCACCCCCTTCCGCCATCTCGGCTTCTTCCCCGACATGGCGCCGGTGTGGAGCTGGATGCGCGAGCGCGTCGCCGGGCTCGACAGTCCGGAATGCATGAACCTGTTCGGCTATACCGGCGTCGGCACGCTGGCGATGGCGACCAAGGGCGTCCGCATGGTCCATGTCGATGCGTCGAAGAAATCGGTCGAGGCGGCCAAGGCCAATGCGCGCCTGTCGGGCATGGCCGACGCGCCGATCCGCTGGATGACCGACGACGCCGCCAAGTTCGTCGCGCGCGAGGTCCGTCGCGGTCGTCGCTATGACGGCATCCTGCTCGACCCGCCCAAATATGGCCGCGGTCCCGAGGGCGAGGTCTGGCGGCTCGAGGAGGATCTCCCCCGCCTCATCGCCGACTGCCGCAAGCTGCTCGACGAGAATTCGCGCTTCCTGTTCCTCACCGTCTACGCGGTCCGCATGTCCGCGCTCGCGATCGGCGAACTGCTGAACCAGGTCTTCGCCGACCTGCCCGGCAAGGTCGAAGCCGGCGAACTCGGCGTCCGCGAGGAAACCCGCGGCCTCACCCTTCCCACCGCCATCTGGGCCCGCTGGTCCCGCGACTGACGCGGGACCACCCCTAAAATCCGTTCGTGCTGAGCGAAGTCGAAGCACAGCCCCGCCCCAACCCAAACCGTTCGTGCTGAGCGAAGTCGAAGCACCATCCCCAACACCTGCCCCAACCCCCGCCTACTCCATCCCAGCCCGCATCGCCGCCCCCGCGACGAACGGCGCCCCCGCCACCAGCACGAGGCTCACCGCGCCGAGCAGCTTGAACGCCCCCGCCCCGCCGACCGGATCGAGCCCGCCTGCGCCAAAGATCAGCAACGGCACCGCGAGCGGCAGCATCACCAGCCCCGCCACCGCGCTCCCGCCGCGCAACCCCGCGACCAGCGCCCCCGTCGCGACCGCGAGCGCGGCGAGCCCCGGCGTCCCGATCGCCAGCCCGATCTCGACCCGCAGCAACGTCGCCCCCGACAGATCGAGCAACCCCGCCGCGATCACCGCCGCCAGCATCAGCGGCGGCGCGAACGCCACCCAGTGCGCAACGACCTTGCAGGCCGCGACCAGCGCCAGCGACACCCCGCGCACGCGCAACTGGTCGAGCACCCCGCTCTCCAGGTCGGGCCCCACCAGCCGCTCGACCGGCAGCAGCGCCGCGAGCAGCGCCGCCGCCCAGATCACCCCGCCCCCGACCCGCGCGAGCACCGCCGCATCGGGCCCGATCGCGAACGGAAACAGCACCGCGACCAGCAGGAAGAACGCGACGACCAACGCCGCCCCGCCCCCCGCATAGCCGCGCCGCACGTCGCGCAAGGTCAGCGCCAGCATCACGCCGCCTCCTCACCCGCTAGATGGATCGTCTGCGCCCCCGGGATCGCCAGCGGCAGATGCGTCGCGGCCAGCACGATCCCGCCCGAGCCCCGGTGCCGCGCGATCAGCGCCTCGAGCCGCCCGACCGATGCCGCATCGAGCCCGTTGCCCGGCTCGTCGAGCAGCCAGATCGGCGCGCCCGACGCGACCACGCGCGCCATCGCCACCCGCCGCCGCTGCCCGGTCGACAACATCCGCACCGGCACCGCCGCCAGCGCCGCGAGCCCGACCGCGTCGAGCGCCTGCGCCACCGCCGCGCTATCCGCGCCGTCGAGCGCCGCCCAGAACGCCAGCCCCTCGCTTACCGTGCGCTCCGCATCCAGCGCCGCCGCCTCGGCCAGCAGCGCGATGCGCCCGGTCGCCGTCACCGCACCCTCGGCGGGCGGCAACAGCCCCGCGGCGATCCGGATCAGACTCGACTTGCCGACGCCGTTGGGCCCCGCGACGACCGCCGCCTCACCCGCCGCCAGCGCGAACGACACGTCGTCGAACAGCCGCCGTCCGCCGCGGTCGCAGGCGACACGGCGACACGCCAGGCTCACGCCGCGGCGTCTTCCAGCGCATGCATGGCGTCGTCGCTCAGCCCGAAATGATGCCCGATCTCGTGGATCGTGACATGCGCGACCAGATCGTCGAGCCGCACCCCGGTCTCGATCCATTCCTCGAGGATCGCCCGCCGGTACAAGGTGATGCGATCGGGCATCGCGCCGGTATCCATCGACGATTTCTCGCCCAGCGGCCGCCCCTGATACACCCCCGACAGGTCGAGCGGATGCTCGATGCCGAGCTCTGCCAGCGTCTCCTCGTCGGCGAATTCCTCGATAGCGAAGACGACGTCGCCCAGATGCACGCGGAATTCGGCGGGCAGCCGCGCGATCGTCGCGCGCCCGATCGCTTCGATCGCAGCCGCATCGGGCGCGAGCCCCTGCGTATCGCCATGGATTGTCGCTTGCCCGCTCATGGCTCCAGCCATACGCGTTGGCGATCCATAGCTGCAAGGGTACGCGAATGATCGAGGCACTGAACGAGACCGAGCGGGCCGAGGCGCTCGATGGACTCGACGAGTGGGATTATGACGATGGCCGCGACGCGATCACGCGGACGATCGTGTTCGCCGATTTCGTCGAGGCATTCGGCTTCATGACCCAGGTCGCGCTGATCGCCGAGCGCGCCAACCATCATCCCGAATGGAAGAATGTCTGGAACCGCGTCGAGATCCTGCTCACCACCCACGACGCCGGCGGCCTCTCCCCCCGCGACATCGAAATGGCCGAAGCCATCGACGCCATCGTCGGCGACTCCTGACCGCCGAACCGTCATCCTGACGCCCCTCCCGTCATCCTGACGAAAGTCAGGATCCAGAGCCCCAAACGGCAACGCCCGTGACTCTGGGTCCCGGATCAAACCCGGGATGACGGAAGCCCCCCCCTAGCGCTTCACACTCCGCCGCATCCGCTTGCGCAGCGACCCCGGCATCCAGCGCGCAGCGAACGCCATGCGGTGCGCGGTCTTGCCGACATAGGTGTGGACCGCGTTGCCGTGCACCGCCGCCCAGGCCGCGTCGGCGACCGCCTCGACCCCGGTCAGCTCGAGCCCCGCGCCCGTCACCGTCTCGCGGATCGACCGGTTCGATCCCCCCGCGGTCGTGTTCAACAGCGGCGTGTCGATGAAGCTCGGCACGATCGCGCGCACCTTGATCCCGTCGCCCGCCCATTCGCCGTCGAGCGCCTCGGTGATCGCGCGCACCCCGAACTTGGTCGCCGAATAGGGCGCCAGCCCCGACGAGCCATAGATTGCCGACGCCGAAGCGGTGTTGAGCAGGCACGATCCCGGCGTCCGCTTCAGATAGCCATGACCGATCTTCGCGCCGTTCAGCACGCCGACCAGGTTGACCCCGACCACCCGGTCGATCTCGGCGAAGTCGGTCGTCGCGAGCGGTCCGCCAGAGCCGATCCCGGCATTGTTGAACAGCACGTCGAGCCGCCCGCCCGTCACGGCCGTGAACGCATCGAGCGACGCCACCCACGCCGCGCGGTCGCGCACGTCCATCACATAGGTCGACGCCCCCTCGGGCAGCAGCTCCGCGGTCTCCGCCAGCCCCGCGGCGCTGACGTCGGCCAGCCCGATCCGCCAGCCCTTGCGCGCGAACAGCAAAGCGGTCGCGCGACCGATCCCCGATCCGCCGCCGGTGATGAATATGCTCTGCTGGCTCATGGCCGATCCTCTCCGTTTGATTTTGCGGTATGTTTCCCGCATCCTGCGCCCAGATGCCAGATCAATCTCCAGCGCTCGCTTTCGAACGCGTCACCAAGGCTTACGGCGCGACGATCGCGGTCGATGCGGTCTCGCTCGAGATCGCGGGCGGCAGCTTCGTCGCGCTCGTCGGCACCTCGGGATCGGGCAAGTCGACCCTGCTGAAAACGATCAACCGCCTCGTCGAGCCCAGCGACGGCCGCGTCCTGCTCGACGGCACCGACGTCACGTACGGCCCCGCGCCCGCGCTGCGCCGCCGGGTCGGCTATGTCTTCCAGAACATCGGCCTGTTCCCGCACATGACGATCGCCGAGAACATCGCGATCGGGCTGCGCATCGCCGGCCGCGGCGCCGAGGCCGATGTCGGCGCGCTGCTCGATCTCGTCGACCTGCCGCGCGCCATCGCCGGGCGCCTGCCCGACGCGCTGTCGGGCGGCCAGCGCCAGCGCGTCGGCATCGCCCGCGCGCTCGCACCCGGGGCAAAGCTGCTGCTCCTCGACGAGGCGTTCGGCGCGCTCGATCCCGTCACCCGCGACGCACTCGGCACGCGCATCCGCGAGCTTCACGACCGGCTGGGCCTCACCACCATCCTCGTCACGCACGACATGGCGGAGGCCTTGCTGCTCGCCGACCGCGTGCTCGTCATGAAGGCCGGGCGGATCGTCGCCGATGCGACCCCCGCCGCGCTCGTCGCGGGTGAGGGCGGCGACGACGCCCAGGCACTGGTCCAGGTCCCGCGCGCGCAGGCCGACCGCCTCCGGGCGCTCGTCGCATGAGTGCGTTCCTCGACGCGCTGACCCGCGTGCCGCCGCTGCTCGCCAGCCACGTCCTGCTGTCCGCGGCGGCGCTGCTGCTCGGCATCGCGATCAGCCTGCCGCTCGCGATCTGGTCCGCGCGCAACGCCGCGGTCGCGCGCGTCGCATTGGGCTTTGCCAGCCTCGTCCAGACGGTCCCCAGCCTCGCGCTGCTCGCGCTCTTCTATCCGCTGCTGCTCAGCCTCTCCGCGCTGGTCGGCGGCGGGATCCCGGCGCTGGGCTTCCTCCCCTCGCTGATCGCGCTCACGCTCTATGCGCTGCTGCCGATCCTGCGCAACGCGGTCGCGGGGCTGCAGGGGCTCGATCCCGCGGTGTCGCAGGCCGCCGACGCGGTCGGCATGACCCCCGCGCAGAAGCTCCGCCTCGTCGAGGCTCCGCTCGCCGCCCCCGTCGTCGTCGCCGGCATCCGCACCGCCGCGGTCTGGACGATCGGCG
Source organism: Sphingomonas sp. CFBP 13714 (assembly GCF_014842205.1). NCBI lineage: Bacteria > Pseudomonadati > Pseudomonadota > Alphaproteobacteria > Sphingomonadales > Sphingomonadaceae > Sphingomonas > Sphingomonas sp. CFBP 13714. Next base: position 636,621 of record NZ_JACYVG010000001.1, on the reverse strand, counting down.
CGGCAACGCTGTCGACCACGGTCGGCCAGCCGAGTCTGGGCGACCTGATCTTCGCCGGGCTTCAGACGCAGAACTGGGCGCTGGTGCTTGCCGGCTGCGTCAGCGCGGCGGCGCTCGCGCTCGCGGTCGACGCACTGATCGGCGGGATCGAACAGGGCATCCGCGCGCGCCGCCGCTGGCTGTGGATCGCGAGTGCCGCGCTGCTGGTCGCCGGCACCGCGCTCGCCACCGCGCCGCTCTGGCCCCGCGGCGGCGGCGACCGGACGGTCGTCGTCGGCGCGAAGAACTTCTCCGAGCAATATATCCTCGCGCGGCTGATCGGCGACCGGCTGACGCGCGCGGGCTACACCGTCACCTATCGCGACGGCCTGGGCTCAGCGCTCGTCTTCGGTGCGCTCGCAGGCGGCGATATCGACGTCTATGTCGATTATGCCGGCACCATCTGGGCCAACGAGATGAAGCGCAGCGACGTGCCCGAGCGCACCAAGATGGTCGCCGATATCGGCATTTGGGCGAAGAGCACGCACGGCGTCGGCCTGGTCGGCTCGCTCGGGTTCGAGAACGCCTATGCCTTTGCGATGAAGGCGGAGCCTGCGCGCCGCCAGCGCATCGCGAGCCTCGACGATCTGGTGAAGGCCGCGCCCGGCCTGACGCTCGGCAGCGACCTCGAATTCCTCGAACGCCCCGAATGGGCGGCGGTGAAACGCGCCTATCCGCTCCGCTTCGCGCGCACCACGCCGTACAGCCCGACCTTCATGTACCGCGCGCTGCAGAGCGGGAAGGCGGACGTCATCTCCGCCTTTTCCTCGGACGGCCGGATCGCCGCGGACACGCTGACCGTGCTCACCGACCCGCGCCACGCGATCCCCGGCTATGACGCGATCCTGATGGTCGCCCCCGCCCGCGCGAACGACGCGCGCTTCACCGCCGCGCTCCGCCCGCTTATCGGCCGCATCCCGGTCGAGGCGATGCGCACCGCCAACTACCAGGTCGACCGCGACACCGACAAACAGACCCCCGAAGCCGCCGCCCGCTGGCTCGCCAGCAAGATCGGCCTGTAACCCGAACGCTGAACCGCCCCCACCCCGTCATCCTGACGAAAGTCAGGATCCAGAGCCACGGAGGGCGGCGCTGTTGGGCTCTGGATCCTGACTTCCGTCAGGATGACGCGAGCCTCAGAAAAACAGCTTCCGCACGCTCACCCGCACCGTCCGCCCCAGCGGATCCAGATAATCCGGCTGATAGGTATTCGGCACCGCCCCGCTCGCATCGGTCACCCGCTGCCGCGTGTTGAACACATTGTCGACCGACAGCGTGACGCGCATCCCGCGCAGCCACGGCCGCGCCTTCACCCATTCGAGCCGCTGCCCCAGATCCGCGAACAGCCGCACGTTTGCGGTCGCCAGCCCGCCGAAATTGAGCGTCTCGGGCGCCGCCGCGGTCCCGCCATCGACCCGGGTGCCCGCCGCGTAATTCGCCGACAGCCGCGCGCCGAGGCCGTTGTTGCTATAGCCCGCCTGCGCCTCCAGGCTGTGCCGCGCCGACCCGCCATTATTGCCGATCGCATCGCCGTCGAGCAGGTTCAGGCTCGGCCCGCCCTCCGCGACCAGCACGCGGTCGGTAAAGCGCCAGGTGTGATACAGCGCGAACTGCACACGCCCGCCGCCCTGCCCGCGCCCGCCACGCCCGAAGCCGCCGCCTCCGCCGCCCGGACCGCCCGGGCCACCGCCGCCACGTCCTTCACCCGGCCCGGCGCCTTCGCCCCGCGGTCCTTCACCCCGCGCGCCTTCACCCCGCCCGCCTTCACCCCGCGGCCGCCCGCCGCCCGGCGGCTGCATCCCGGCAAACGGATTGGGCCCCGTCCCCGCGCGAAACGCCTCGAGCTCGCGCTGGATCTTCGACTTCAGCGGCGCGGAGAAATTGATCCCCCAGCGCAGTTCGGAGCGTTCGCTGCGCGCAAAATTGATCGGCCGCCGGTCGACCTGCAACAGCGCCCCCGTTGCGTCGCGGACGAACCGGTCGGGAAACGCCGCCTCGATCGCCGCGGTCGCGGCCGGGAAGGCGGCGATCGGATTGTCGGTCCGGCTGTCGACATAATTGGCGGTCAGCGTCACCTCGCGCCCCGCCCAGGGCTTCACCGTCAACCCCAGCTTGGTCACGCGGTTATTGTCCGCACTCAGCCCGGGATTGCCGCCGCTGATCGTCGTCACCGTCGCAGTCGTGCCCTGGACATAATCGAAGACGCGGACATTGGGCGTCGTGATCGACGGATTGCCCAGCTGCTGCGCGGTCGGCGCCTGGTCGGTGTCGGTCACCGACGCGATCAGCCGCACCGCCGGGATCGGCGCCCAGTTCGCGCCGTAACCAAGCGTGGTCAGCGTGCCGAAATCCGACAAATGATCCTGCGCCAGGTTGAAGTTCGCGGACAGCGTGCCGAGGAACGGCAGCACGTCCTTAGACCGGCTCGCGATCGGCAGGTCGACATTGACTTGGCCGTTGACCGTGTCGCGCGCCACCTGCCCGCGCTGCGCGAACCCGCCGCGATCCGACCGGCTGTCGAAATCGGCGGTCTCCGCGCCCAGCTTGAGCGTCGTCGACACGTCGCCCGCGGGCAGCGCGAACAGCCGGCCATTGGCGACCGCGTCGATCCCGCCGATGCTCTGCGTCGCATAGGCGCGGTTGCCCGCCGCCGCGCCGATATCCGCCGCGGTCAGCGCGCCCAGCGGCACCGCGGTCGGATCGCCCGCCGCCAGCCGCGCATTGAACGCGCCCGCATCGACGCCCGTATCGGTGAAGGTCTGCGTGTCGCTGCGATCGTAATTGCCCGTCACCGTCCAGCGCCACGTGCCGGCATCGCCGTTCAGCGTCGTGCCCAGATGCGCCGCGATCGACGACGCGCGCTGCGCCAGCGGCAGGAAGCCCGGATCGTCGAGCGCACGGTTGATCACGCTGCCGTCCGCCAGCGTCAGCGCCGCGACGGGCAGGCCGTTCAGGCTGCGGCTGTCGGTGGATTCGAGCCGTCCGTTGATCGTCGCGCCGACATTGCCGAAGATGTTGCGCGCATAGACGCTGTTCGCGGTGAAGGTGCTCGTCTGGCCCTGCAGCGTGCGGAACGGCGTCGGATCGACGACCGTGCCGCCCGCTCCCACCGCCCCGCTGCCGTTGCCCCCCGCGATCGGCACGATGTCGCGCTCCGCCTCGGTCAGCGCCGAACTCGACGTATATTCGGCGTGCAGGTTCACCCGCCGGTCGCGCGCGATCGTCAGCAGGTCGAGCTTGGCCTGCGGCGTGTTCGTGCCCCCCTCGGTCGGCATCCGGTCGATCGCCTCCGCGGTCACCGCGCGAAAGCGGCGGCGCAGCACGAAGTTCACGACCTTCTGGTCCGCGCGATAGCCATATTTCAGCGCGACCTCCTCGGGCAGGATCTCGACGCGCTGGATCGCCTCGGTCGGGATGTCGCGGATTTCGGAGAAGCTCGAGATCCGCCGCCCGTTGAGCAGCACCACCGGCGCGCCCCCGCTACCGCGCCCGCTCGTCGTCTGCGGGCTGAGTTCGGCGAGCAGGTCGGACACCGAGCTGACGCCGTAGGAGCGGATGTCCGCCTGGCCGAGCGTCTGATCGGGCGGAATGTCGCCGACCACCGACCCCGGCAGCTTGCGCGATCCGGTGACGACGATCTCCTCGCCCTCGACGCTATCCTCCGGCTCGGCTGCAGCGCCGTCCGTCTGCGCGGCATCCGTCGCTGGCACCGGCGCAGGCGCCTGTTGCGCCGCCGCCATCGCCGGCAGGCTCACCGCCAGCATCAAACCCAGTGTACGCATAACCCTGACATCCCATCGACCTGACCCCGGCACCTAGGGGCCAATTGTCGCAGGATTATGCCGCTTCACCGCGCCGCGTCGGTCGGTCCGGCCATGATTCCGGCAGCCCCGACGGCGGGCCCGACGGCGGGCGGCGTCCCGATCAGCTCCATCCGCGTCGTCGTCGCGCCCAGATCGATCCCCGCCTCGCGGAACTGCCGCAACAGCGTGAACAGCAGCGCGCTGCGCACCGGATAGGCGTCGCGCGGGCTCGCGACATAGGCAAAGCAGTTGAGCTTCGCGCGCCCGCTATCGACCGAATCGATGAACACCTTCACCTCGGGATCGTCGAGCACCTCGCTCTGGTCGGCAAAGGCGGTGAACAGCATCGTCCGCACCGCGTCGAGATCGCTCTCGATCGGCACCGAGAATTGCAGCTGGATCCGCCCGATCGGCGCGGCCAGCGTCATGTTCTGGATCGTCTTGGTGATCAGCTCCGAATTGGGGACGATCAGCGTCGATCGGTCCGCGACCTGGATCTCGGTCGACCGCACGTTGATCCGCTTCACATCGCCCTCCTGGTTGCCGATCCGCACCCAGTCGCCGATCTTGACCGGCCGCTCGGCGAGCAGGATCAGCCCCGACACGAAATTCTGCGTGATCGCCTGCAGGCCGAAGCCGATGCCCACCGACAGCGCGCCCAGCACCACCGCCAGCTTCTCCATCCCGATCCCGAGCGCGGCGAGCGCCCACAGCACCGCGGCGATGATTCCCGCATAGCGCGCGACCATCGTCACCGAATTCTGCGCGCCCGCATCCATCGCGGTCGTCGGCAGATAGCTGTTGACCAGCCAGTGCTGCAGCCCGCGCATGATCGCCAGCGCGACGAACAGCACCGCGATCGAGCGCAGCACCGCGCCCGGCGATATCGTGATCTCGCCCACCGTGATCCCGCCCGCAAGCGTCCCGAACAGCTCGAACACCGACGTCACGCCCGCCCCGAACGGCGCCATCACCGCGCCGAACGCCAGCATGATCAGCATCAGCCGCAGCACTGCCGACAGCAGGACGCCGATCTGGTCGACCGTCCGGTTGCCGACGCCGAAGCCGCTGTTCGCGCTGCGGCCGATCCGGTTGCTGCTCGACAGCGCGGCGCGGCAGGCGTCGTCGGTGAAGGTCATCATCAGGTACAGCGTCGCGCCGACGATCGCCCCCCACACCATCCACTGCGCGGTCTTCAGCGCGAAATTGACGTATCCGGTCAGCGTCGCGACGAACGCGACCAGCACCGCCAGCCACACGACCAGCGCGACGATCGCGAGCAGGCTGTTGCGGGCGGGCTTCTCGGGATCGGGCTGAGCCGCCGCCCTCAGTCGCCCGAGCGCGACCAGCACGCCGGCGATCAGCGCCAGGTGGAGCAGCGCGATCAGCGCGTTCGCCGCGGTCGACGCCGCCGCACTCGCGCCGACCAGCGCGTTGGCGGTGATCAGCAGCTGGCCGAAGAACACCACCCCCGCCGCTGCCCAGGTGAAGGGGCGCAGCGTCTGCGCTGCGCTGTCGCCGATCGGCAACAGCCGCCAGCTCGGCTGCGCGCGCAACAGCAACGCGCCGCCCAACGCCGACAGGAAGGCCGCAAAGAACGACAATCCGACGAAACGCGCCGCGATCTGGTCGAACGCGGGCGACAGCAGGGCGGACCAGCGCAGCGACTGGACGAACGCCAGCGCGGCGAATCCGGGCAACATCGTGCCGATCACCACCAGCCACAGCGCATAGGCCGACCGCCGGATCCGCCCCCCCGGCGCATGATCGGTCGCATAGCCGCGCCCCAGCCGGTGGAGCGCACCGCGCACCGGCACGAGCAGCACCAGTGCGGCGAGCAGCCCGGTCAGCGCGATCATCGCCGCCTGCATGTCGAACCGCTGGGCGAACTGGCGCGCGCCGGTCGCCGCGAACCGGTTCAGCCGCGCGGTGTCGCGCGGCAGGTGATCGATGATCGCGGTCCACAGCGTCGGCGACAGCGGCGACGCGCTGCGCTCGGACAATTGCTGGCCCAGCTCCTCCGCCTCGGCTGCCCCGATATCGTCGATCTGCTGCTTGGCCTCGACCCCGATCAGCCGCGCGCGCTTGATCGCCGAATCGATCGCCGACTGGCTCTGCGCGAGCAATCGGCGCTGCTGGCGGATCTCGGGCGCCTCGACCACCCCCGGCGTCGCCGCGCCCAGCTCGGTCACCCTCGCCTGGACCAGCGCCATTTCGGGCGTCAGCACCCGTACCGCCTCCGCTGCGGTCGCCTGCACCGCCTCCGCCCGCGTCCGCAACGCCTGCCGCGCCGCATCGTCACGCGCCTCGACCGCCGCATCGTCGACCGCCTGCAACTCCGCCGACGCCCGCGTCAGCCCCGCCGCCACCGAGGCCACCTTCGCCTCGTCCTGCGCGAGGGCGGGCACAGCGGACACGAGCAGCAGCAACGCGGCGAAATAGCGCAAAACGATCATCCGCCCGGCTCTACAGCGTCACAGCCAAAAACGGGAGAGCCCGCCGCGATGGCCCGCCCCCCCTACACACCACCCCGGCGAAGGCCGGGGCCCAGGTGGGAAGGCTGAAGTAATGACGCGCAGCATCAGCCCAGCCACGTCTCCCAACTGGACCCCGGCCTCCGCCGGGGTGGCGCACGGAGCGATAGCCCCACCCCACCCCACCCCAAACCACCCCGGCGAAGGCCGGGGCCCAGGTGGGAAGGCTCGAGTAACGACGCGCAGCATCAGCCCAGCCACGTCCCCCAACTGGACCCCGGCCTCCGCCGGGGTGGTGGAGCCCATGTTCTCCCGCGAAGGCGGGAGCCCAGTCTGGGTCCCCGCCTGCGCGGGGACACAAGAGCTGAAACCTATTCCAGCTCCAAAATCACCTGATCCACCGCCAAGCTGTCGCCCGCCGCCGCCGATACCGACTTCACCACGCCGGTCTTCTCCGCGCGCAGGATATTCTCCATCTTCATCGCCTCGACCACCGCGAGCGCCTGCCCCGCCTCGACCCGGTCCCCCGCCGCCACGTCAAGCCGCACCAGCAGCCCCGGCATCGGACAGATCAGGAATTTCGACAGGTCGGGCGCGACCTTCTCGATCAGGTGCGCGGCATAGGGCGCGACCCGCGCGGGCAGCACGCGCGCGACATGGCTCGCGCCGCGCGTCGTCAGCCTGAACCCCGCGCGCGCCCTGGCGATGCGGATCGTGAGATGCTCGTCGCCCTCGGCCATCACCATCCGGTCCCCCGGCGTATATTCGAGCGACAAATCGAGCTCGACGCCATCGACCGAAATCCCGTCGGTCGACACGCGCACGTCGTGATCGGTCCCGCCGATGGTCACCACCCAGTCCGCGGGCGGACGCAGCCGCCGCCCGAGCTGCCCGTCGATCCGCCGCGCGCGATCGGCCTCCGCGGTCGCGGCGAACGCGGCGACCGCGGCAAGCGTCGTCAGCAACACCGCATCCGCGGGCGCGCCGTGGAAGCCGTCGGGATATTCCTCGGCGATGAACCCGGTCGTCAGCGCCCCCGACTGGAAGCGCGGATGCTGCATGATCGCCGACAGGAAATCGATGTTGTTCCCCGGCCCCTCGAGCTCGAACGCGTCGAGCGCCGCGATCTGCGCCGCGACCGCCCCCTCGCGCGTCGGCGCCCAGGTGATCAGCTTGGCGATCATCGGGTCATAGAACATGCTGACCTCGCCCCCCTCGCGCACGCCGTCGTCGACACGAACGCGGGGTTCGGCGGAGTCTACACCGTTCGTGCTGAGCGAAGTCGAAGCATTCTCGCTCAGGGCGAACGGGAGGGGCGGATTATACCGCACCAGCCGCCCGATGCTCGGCAGGAACCCGCGATACGGATCCTCCGCATAGACCCGGTTCTCGATCGACCAGCCGTTCAGCTTCACCGCGTCCTGCGCGAACCCCAGCGGTTCGCCCGCCGCAACCCGGATCATCAGCTCGACCAGATCCAGCCCGGTAATCTCCTCGGTCACCGGATGCTCGACCTGGAGCCGCGTGTTCATCTCGAGGAAGTAGAACCCCTCGCCGGTCGTATCCGCGCCCGACACGATCAACTCGACCGTCCCCGCCGAATAATAGCCCACCGCCCGCGCCAGCGCGACCGCCTGCTCGCCCATGGCTTTCCGCATCTTGGGCGTCACGAACGGCGACGGCGCCTCCTCGACGACCTTCTGGTGGCGCCGCTGGATCGAGCATTCGCGCTCGTTGAGATAGACGATGTTGCCATGCTGGTCGCCGATCAGCTGGATCTCGATATGCCGCGGGCTTTCGATGAACTTCTCGATGAACACGCGGTCGTCGCCGAACGATGCCAGCCCCTCGCGCTTGGTCGCCTCGAAGCCTTCACGGACGTCCTGCTCGCTGTAAGCCAGCCGCATGCCCTTGCCGCCGCCGCCCGCCGACGCCTTCATCATCACCGGATAGCCGATGTCGCCCGCGATCCGCACCGCCTCGTCGGTGTCCGCGATCTCGCCCAGATAGCCCGGCACGACGTTGACGCCCGCCGCCTTGGCGAGCTTCTTCGATTCGATCTTGTCGCCCATCGCCGCTATCGCGGCGGGCGGCGGCCCGACGAACGCGATCCCCGCCTCGGCACACGCCCGCGCAAAGCTCTCGCGCTCGGACAGGAAGCCGTAGCCCGGATGGATACAGTCCGCGCCCGTCTCCTTGGCCGCCAGCAGGATCAGCTCGGCCTTGAGATAGCTCTCCGCCGCGGGCGCTGGCCCCAGCCGCACGCTCTCGTCCGCCATCAGCACGTGCGGGCTGCGCACATCGGCGTCGGAATAGACCGCGACGGTCTTGATCCCCATCGCCTTGGCGGTGCGCATCACGCGGCATGCGATCTCGCCGCGATTGGCGACCAGGATTTTCTTGAACATCTCTCGCCCTAAACTGTGCCGTCTCCCCGGCTTGGCGCCGGGTGCGGACGTGTATTTACTGGTACCAGATCATCGATTTGAGCTGCGCGGTCCGTGCCTTGGTCAGGCCGGTGCGACAGCCGGCGATCGTCATCGCCTGCGCCGAACCGCCGGCATATTGCCCGCCCTCGATCACGCATTGCGTGTCGCGGAACTTCAGCCACGCGCGCTGGCTTTCGAGCAGCGATCCCGCAAACCCGAAGCCACCGCCACGCGACGTGTCCTGCGCATCGCGCCGCTTCATATAGGCGTAGGTCCGCTTCCACTGCGCGGTCATCGCCGCGTCCGCCTGCGCATAGCTGCTGCCCGCAGACCGGGTCATCTGCGCCTGCGCGTGCGACTGGGGCTGCATCGGCGCGGCGGCAACCAGGAGTGCGATCAGCAGCATGTCTTGGCCTCGCGCATCGGTTCGGCACCCGTCATCGGCGTCATCCCCAGCTTCGCCAGCAACGCCGCATCCGCGCTGTCGCCGGCATTGCCCGTCGTCAGCAGCGTGTCGCCGGTGAAGATCGAATTCGCCCCCGCCATGAAGCACAGCGCCTGGGTTGCCTCGGACATGCTCTCGCGCCCCGCCGACAGCCGCACCATGCTCAGCGGCATCGTGATCCGCGCGACCGCGACGGTCCGCACGAACTCGATATCGTCGATCTTGGCGAGCGGCGTGTCGGCGAGCATGTTGCCGAGCACCGTCCCCTTGACCGGCACCAGCGCATTGACCGGCACGCTCTCGGGATGCCGCGGCAGCGTGGCGAGCGCGTGGACGAAGCCGACGCGGTCGCCGCGCGTCTCGCCCATCCCGACGATCCCGCCGCAGCACACCGAGATGCCCGCATCGCGCACGTTCGCCAGCGTCTCCAGCCGGTCCTCGAACGTCCGCGTGGTGATGACGTTGCCGTAATTCTCCGGCGAGGTGTCGATATTGTGGTTGTAGTAATCGAGCCCCGCATCGGCGAGCTGCTTTGCCTGCTCCGCGTCGAGCATGCCGAGCGTCATGCACGTCTCCAGCCCCATCGCGCGGACGCCCTCGACCATCGCGACGACCTTCGGCATGTCGCGCGGCTTGGGGTTGCGCCAGGCGGCCCCCATGCAGAAGCGCTGCGATCCCGCCGCCTTGGCGTGCGCCGCATCGGCGAGCACCGCATCGACGTCCATCAGCTTTTCCGCCTTCAGCTGCGTGTCCGAGCTCGCCGACTGCGAACAATAGCCGCAATCCTCGGGGCACCCGCCGGTCTTGATCGACAGCAATGTGCACAGCTGCACCTCGCTCACCGCATGATGCGCCCGGTGCACGGTCTGCGCGCGGTACATGAGGTCGTCGAACGGCAGGTCGAACAGCGCCGCGATCTCCGCGCGCGTCCAGTCCATACGCACCGTGCCCCCCTCCCCTTCAGGGGAGGGGCTGGGGGTGGGGCCCGTCCGCATATCCGACGTCGCGCTCGCGGCGGAACCCCACCCCAACCCCTCCCCTGAAGGGGAGGGGCTCGCAGGCGCCCCATAGCCGTCACCGGAGGGGCTCGTGCGGATCATCGTATCGGTCATTCTGCGGCTTCCTCTTGCGGGCCCATATTATGGCCGAGGAGCTTCAACACGTCCTCGGCGGCCTGGATCAGGTTGGTGCCGGGTCCGAAGATCGCCTGGACCCCGGCATCACGCAGCGCCTGATAGTCCTGTGCGGGAATAACGCCACCCGCGATCACCTTGATATCCGCGCGTCCCGCCTCGCGCAGGTGGCCGATCAGCTCGGGGATCAGCGTCTTGTGCCCCGCCGCCAGACTCGACGCACCGACCACGTCGACGTCCTTGGCCAGCGCCAGCGCGGCGACCTCCGCCGGGGTCTGGAACAGCGCGCCCGGCACGATCTCGAACCCCAGATCGCCGAACATCGACGAGACGAGGTTGGCGCCGCGGTCATGCCCGTCCTGCCCCATCTTGGCGACCAGCATGCGGGGCTTGCGTCCCAGCCGCCGCTCGGTCGCTTCGACCCCGTCGGTCAGCCGCGTCCAGCGCGCATCATCCTCATACGCGCCGCCATAGACGCCCGACACCGGCGTCGGCTGCGTGCCATAGCGCCCGAACACATCCTCCATCGCCGACGAGATCTCGCCCAAGGTCGCCCGCGCCCGCGCGCACTCGACCGCCAGCGCGAGCAGGTTCTCGGACCCCTTCGCCCCCTCGCGCAGCGCATCCAGCGCCGCGCGGCACGCCTCCTCGTCCCGCGTCGCCTTCACCCGCGCGATCCGCTCGACCTGGCCTGCGCGCACCGCGACATTGTCCACGTCGAGGATCTCGATCGCGTCCTGCTCGGCCAGCTTGTACTTGTTCACCCCGACGATCACGTCCTCGCCGCGATCGACGCGCGCCTGGCGTCCCGCCGCGGCTTCCTCGATCATCGCCTTGGGCCAGCCCGCCGCGACCGCCTTCGCCATCCCGCCCTCGGCCTGGATCCGCTCGATCAGCGTCCACGCGCCGTCGACCAGGCTCTGGGTCAGGCTCTCGACATAGTAACTGCCGCCGAGCGGATCGACGACCTTGGTCATCCCCGTCTCCTCCTGCAGCACGATCTGCGTGTTGCGCGCGATCCGCGCGGAAAAGTCGGTCGGCAGCGCGATCGCCTCGTCGAGCGCGTTGGTGTGGAGCGACTGCGTGCCCCCCAGCATCGCCGCCATCGCCTCGATCGTCGTGCGCATGACGTTGTTGTACGGGTCCTGCTCGGTCAGCGACACGCCGCTCGTCTGGCAATGCGTCCGCAGCATCTTCGACCGCTCGTCCTGCGCGCCCAGCTCCGTCATCGCGCGATGCCAGAGGACGCGCGCCGCGCGCAGCTTGGCGATCTCCATGAAGAAGTTCATGCCGATCGCGAAGAAGAACGACAGCCGCCCGGCGAACTTGTCGATGTCGAGCCCGCTCGCGACGCCGTATTTCACATATTCCATGCCGTCGGCGATCGTGAAGGCGAGCTCGTGGAGCTGCGTCGCCCCCGCCTCCTGCATGTGATAGCCGCTGATCGAGATGCTGTTGAACTTGGGCATCTCGCGCGACGTGTAGCCGAAGATGTCCGAGATGATCCGCATGCTCGGCTCGGGCGGGTAGATATAGGTGTTGCGGACCATGAACTCCTTGAGGATGTCGTTCTGGATGGTCCCGTCGAGCAGGTGGCGGGGCACGCCCTGCTCCTCGCCCGCGACGATGAAGAAGGCGAGGATCGGGATCACCGCGCCGTTCATCGTCATGCTGACCGACATCTTGTCGAGCGGGATGCCGTCGAACAGGATCTTCATGTCCTCGACGCTGTCGATCGCGACGCCGGCCTTGCCGACATCGCCCGTCACGCGCGGATGGTCGCTGTCATAGCCGCGGTGCGTGGCCAGATCGAACGCGACCGAGAGCCCCTTCTGCCCCGCGGCAAGATTCCGCCTGTAGAACGCGTTCGACGCCTCCGCGGTCGAGAACCCCGCATATTGCCGGATCGTCCACGGCCGCCCCGCATACATCGACGCCCGCACCCCGCGCGTGAACGGCGCGAACCCCGGGAGGCCAGGGTCGGCGGTCACGTCCGCCGCGGTATAGAGCGGCTTGACGTCGATCCCCTCGGGGGTCGCCCATGTCAGGTCGGCGCCCTTCACCTCTTTCGCGGCAGCGGCCTCCCACTCGGCAAGCGTCGGATTCGGTTTATCAGTCATACTCTAGTTCCCCGGCGAAGGCCGGGGCCCAGCCCTAAAATAAATCGCGCGCGGCAGCGCGTTCGATGCTGCGCATCGAGCCTGGGCCCCGGCCTCCGCCGGGGTGGAGCGCGAACCGATCGTCACGTCCCCGTGAACACCGGCTTGCGCTTCGTCAGGAACGCGATCCCGCCTTCCATCGAATCCGCAGACCCGCGCGCGGCACGCTGGTTGACCGCCTCGGCCTCCATCGCGCCCGCATAATCGCTCGCATACGCAGCCGTGATCGCACGCCGCATCAGCCCCAGCGCCACCGTCGGCATCGCCGCCAGCCGCTCCGCCAGCGCGAACGCCTCGGCGTCGAGCGCGTCGTCCGCGACGACCTTGTGCACCATCCCCCAGTCGAGCGCCTTGGCCGCGGGCACCCGCTCGCCCAGCATCATCATCTCGGTCGCGCGCGCACGCCCGATCAGCCGCGGCAGCATCCACGACGCGCCGCCATCGGGCACCAGCCCGATATTGACGAACGCCTGGAGGAAATACGCGCTTTCGCTGGCGACACAGAAATCCGCAGCAAGCGCGAGGCTGCACCCGATCCCCGCCGCCGGCCCGCGCACCGCGCTCACCACCGGCACGCCCAGATCGGCGATCGCCGCCATCGCCGGATTATAGCTGCCCGTCAGCGCCTGATAGGTCGCCGCACCCGGATCATCCGACCCCAGCGCCCCGCCACCGACATCCGCGCCCGAACAGAACGCCCGCCCCGCACCCGCGATCAACACCGCCCGCGCACCGTCCAGCGCACCCAGCGCCGCACGCAGCTCCTCGAACATCGCCGGCGGCGCCGCATTCAGCCGGTCGGGCCGGTTGAGCGTCAGCACCAGCACGTCGCCACGCCGCTCGCTCAGGATATGCTCATAGGCGGTCATGCCAGTCTCCCCCATCGATTACGCCCCAATCCGCAAGCCCCACCCCCGCCGTTCGCCCTGAGCGAAGTCGAAGGGCCTGAGTCCCACGCACTCCGACCACGCCCAGCACGAACGGACGGAGGATGCGGGGTCAATGATCCTCCCCCGGCGTCTCCATCAGTTCGACGAGCATCCCGCCAAAGTCCTTCGGGTGGACGAACACGATCGGCGTGCCATGCGCACCGATCCGCGGTTCGCCGAGCACCGTCGCCCCCTTCGCCTTCAAGTCCGCGACCGCCGCCGCGATGTCGGGCACCTCGAAACACACATGATGCTGCCCGCCCGCCGGGTTCTTGCGCAAAAACCCCGCGATCGGCGAACTCTCGTCATAGGGCTCGACCAGCTCGATCTGCGTATTGGGCGCATCGATGAAGCACACCTTCACGCCCTGCGCAGGCAGGTCGAACGGCTCCCCGATCGCGGTCGCACCGAGCAACGACCGGTACGTCTCGACCGACTTCGCGATCGACGGCGTCGCGACCCCGACATGGTTGAGGCGGCCCAGGGTCATTGCGCATCCTCCGCCGCGGGCGGCGCAGGCGGTGGCGGTGGCACGACGCCCAGCGTGTAGCCGCACACCCCCAGCACCTGCCGCACGATCGCATCGCTCGCCGGCGCGACGAAATTGGCCTGCACCGCAAAGCCCGCGCCGTTGGTCGCCTCGACCCGCACCGTCTTCGATTTCACCAGGAACGTCGTCAGCCGCGTGATCGCCACGGGATCGGTGATGTAGGTCCCCGTCCCCGGAAACTGCCAGTTATAGGTGAAGGCCGGCCCGCCATCGAACCGCACCGCGACCGGCTTGTCCGCGCCCTGGCCGAGCGACTGCGGCTGGATGAACTGGATCGACACGATCGACTCGGTGCCGACGTCGCACTTCACCACGAACCGCGACAGCCCGTCATTGCCCGTGACCGAAGTGGAGATGCTCCGCACCCCCGTCGCATTGGTCCGGTCGGCGAGCTTCCATGCGGGCGTTGCTGTGCTTGTCGCAGCCGCGGCTTGGAGAAGCAGAAGCGCGATCATTGCTCGATCCTCGGGGTCGGCCGTATCCCCGACCGCATTTCCTCGAACGTTTCCAGGCGGATCAGGCGACCGTTGATCTGGATGACCGAGTCGACCACACGTCGCACCTGCCCGTTGGTCGCGGCAAGTTCCTCATTCAACCGTTCCACCTTGCTGCGGAGCAGGATGACGGATTCGATCGTCCGCATCGCGTCGCCGATCATGCCCATGCGGCATGCTCTGCGTCGGACAACCCGGCCTCGCGCAGCCTGGCGTCGATATCGGCGCGCAGACGCTGCTGCCCCTCGATCGCCGCATCGAGCGCGGCGTGCATCGCCGGGAGCGCCTCGTCGAGTTCATGGATCAACAGCTTGAAGCGGTCGTCCTCGGTCATGTCGCCCTCGACGACATAGCGCGAGGTCGCCTCGCGAACGACATGCCCCACGGACATGCCGTTGCTCGCCGCGAACGCGTCGAGCGCCGCCTTGTGATCGGGGGTGGTCAGAAACGTCACGCGTTCGGTCTGCATGTCACGACTCCTTCGCATGACATGATAATGTGCTTGGCATGACCCAACAAGCCGCCCGGTCAGAGCGGGATGTTGTCATGCTTCTTCCACGGATTCTCGATGCTCTTGCCGCGCAGCTTGCGCAGCCCCAGCGCGATCCGCCGCCGTGTCGAATGCGGCTGGATCACCTCGTCGATGAAGCCCTTGCTCGCCGCGACGAACGGGTTGGCGAAGCGCGCCTCGTACTCCGCGGTCCGCTCCGCGATCTCCTCGGGCGTCTTGCCGCGAAAGATGATCTCGACCGCGCCCTTCGCACCCATCACCGCGATCTCCGCGGTCGGCCATGCATAGTTGAGGTCGCCGCGCAGGTGCTTCGACGCCATCACGTCATACGCGCCGCCATAGGCCTTGCGCGTGATCACGGTGATCTTCGGCACGGTCGCCTCGCCATAGGCGAACAGCAGTTTTGCGCCGTGCTTGATGATGCCGTTATGCTCCTGCGCGGTGCCGGGCAGGAAGCCGGGGACGTCGACGAAGGTCACGATCGGGATCTCGAACGCGTCGCAGAAGCGCACGAACCGCGCCGCCTTCTTCGAGCTGTTGATGTCGAGCACGCCCGCGAGCACCATCGGCTGGTTCGCGACGAAACCGACGGTCCGCCCCTCGATCCGCCCGAACCCGGTGATGATGTTGGCCGCATGCGCCGGCTGCGTCTCGAAGAAATCGCCCTCGTCGACGACCTTCCGGATCAGCTCGTGCATGTCATAGGGCTGGTTCGCCGACGCCGGGATCAGCGTGTCGAGGCTTTCCTCGACCCGGTCCCAGTCATCCGCGGTCGGCCGCTCGGGCACGCCCGCACGGTTCGATTCGGGCAGGAAGTCGAAGAAGTCGCGCGCCGCGAGCAGCGCCTCGATGTCGTTCTCGAACGCATTGTCCGCGACCGACGTCTTGGTCGTGTGCGTCACCGCGCCGCCCAGCGCCTCCTGCGTCACCACCTCGTTCGTCACCGTCTTGACCACATCCGGGCCGGTCACGAACATGTAGCTCGAATCCTTCACCATGAAGATGAAGTCGGTCATCGCCGGGCTGTACACCGCGCCGCCCGCGCAAGGCCCCATGATCAGCGACAGCTGCGGCACGACGCCGCTCGCCAGCACGTTGCGCTGGAACACCTCGGCATAGCCGCCAAGGCTGGCGACGCCCTCCTGGATGCGCGCGCCGCCGCTGTCGTTCAGCCCGATGATCGGCGCGCCGACCTTCATCGCGCTGTCCATCACCTTGCAGATCTTCTGCGCGTGGCGTTCGCTGAGCGACCCGCCGAATACCGTGAAATCCTGGCTGAAGACGAAGACGAGGCGGCCGTTGATCGTGCCCGATCCCGTGACCACGCCGTCGCCGGGGATCACCTGGTCCTGCATGCCGAAATCGACGCAGTTATGCTCGACATACATGTCGAGCTCCTCGAACGATCCCTCGTCCAGCAGCACGTCAAGGCGCTCCCTTGCGGTAAGCTTTCCCTTGGCGTGCTGCGCTCCGATCCGCTTGATACCCCCGCCCACTCTTGCGGCTTCGCGGCGTCGTTCAAGCTCTTCGATCGTCGATGACATCGTCTCTCCGTCCTGCTGGGGGCTTTCACAGAGCGGGACGCAATGCGCAAATGCAATGTTGCAAACTTGTGCCACCCATGTTTGCAAACTACACCCTCCGCATGACCAATCCCCCACGCCGCCTCTTCGTCGGACACCGGCTGCGCGACCTTCGCGGCACGCTCGGGATCAGCCAGGCGGCGATGGCGGTCCGGATCGGCATCTCGGTCAGCTATCTCTCGCAGATCGAGAATGGCGACCGCCCGGTCAGCGAAGCCGTGCTCGTCACATTGGCACGCGAATTCCCCGCCGACTGGGGCAGCATCGACGCCGCCGACGACACCGCGCTGCTCGTCGCGACGCTCGAGGCCGTCACCGATACCAGCGTCGCGGCGCCGACTCTGGACGAAAGCGCGATCCGCCGCGCGGTGAAGCACCAGCCCTTGCTCGCCCAGCGCCTCGTCGCGATGCACGACGCCTATCGCCGCGCGCAGGAACAGTTGCGCGCGCTCGACGACCGGCTGGTGGCGGGGTCAGGCGCGCCCGGGCTGCTCCCCTGGGAGGATGTCCGCGACTGGTTTCACGCCGCGGGCAATTATGTCGACACGCTCGATCGCCGCGCGGAGGAAATCGGCGAGACGCTCGGCAGCGACCGGATCGCAGCCCTCGAGGCGCGGCTCGCGGCGCGCGGCGTCTCGGTGACGATCTCGGGCGCACTCGCCGCGCCGTTACGCGACTATGACGGCGCGACGCTGCGGCTCGACGGATCGCAGCCCGGCGAGACCACGCTCTTCTCGCTCGCGCATCAGGTCGCGCGCGGCGAATTCGCCGATCTGATCGCCGACATCGTCGCCGCCTCCGACATGGCGTCGGAGACCGCGCGCGCGCTGCTGACCGCGGGGCTCACCAACTACGCCGCAGGCGCGATCGTCATGCCCTATACCCGCTTCCGTAGCGAGGCGCGCAGCGTCCGCCACGATATCGACCGGCTGCGGCGAATCTTCGGCACCAGCTTCGAACAGACCTGCCACCGGCTCTCGACCTTGCAGCGCCCCGGCGCGCTCGGCATCCCGTTCTTCTTCTGCCGCGTCGACATGGCGGGCAACATTACCAAGCGCCACTCCGCCACTCGCCTCCAGTTCGCGCGCTTCGGCGGCGCCTGTCCCTTGTGGATCGTCCACGAAGCGGTCGCGATCCCCGACCGCATCCTCACGCAATTGCTCGAGACCAGCGACGGCATCCGCTACGTCTCGATGGCCAAGGGGCTGGTGAAACCCTCCGAGACCTATACCCGGCCCGCCCGCCGCTATGCGGTGGCGCTCGGCTGCGAGGAGGCGAACGCGTCCGAATTCATCTATGCCGACGCGCTCGGCACCGGCGGCATCGCCACCCCGATCGGCGCCTCCTGCCGCATCTGCCTGCGCCCCGACTGCGACCAGCGCGCGTTTCCGCCGGCCGCCAGCGAAATCCGCGTCGACCCCAACCGCCGCGGCGCGGTGCCGTATGAGGTGGTGTGACGACTAGGCCACCTCCCCGGCGAAGGCCGGGGCCCAGTTGGGGGCCGGAAATAACGTGAGGCGATGCGGAGTCACGAGGGCCTTCCCACCTAGGCCCCGGCCTCCGCCGGGGAGGTGGTGTACGTGGCTGAACGTTCGCCCCAATCGAGCGACCCCAGACCGACGACCGCACTCAGCCCCAAAACCTGTCATCCCCGCGAAGGCGGGGATCCAGACTGGCAAACCAAGTTGAAACCCACAAAGGCCTGCCAGTCTAGCTTCCCGCCTCCGCGGGAATGACGGCGGGTCTAGGCCCCTCAATCCTTCGGAAAGAACCGCTCCACCACGTTACTCGCCAGTCGCGAAGGCCGAAGCGTCTCCGCATCCAGGCAACACCAGCTCGACTTCACCTCGGCCAGCACATCCTCGCCACGCTTGATGATCGTCTCGTAAAACGCCCGGGCGCCCTGGACCTTCTCGAGCAGCACCGTCGCGATCACGTCGTCGTCCAGGAACGCCGGCTTGCGGTAGGTAATTTCGTGTTTCAGCGCGACCCACAAATGCCCCGCCACCGCCTCGGCCGGGGCGAGACGCTGCCAGTGATCGATCACCGCGGCCTGTACCCACTTCAGATAGTTCGCGTTGTTGACGTGACCCATGAAGTCGATGTCGGCCGGCTCGATGCCGATGGCGTAGATATGGGGAATGGCTGTTGACACCCCACCTATATAGCATGGGCGGGGGCTTATAGCGATGACGACGCTGCTTCGACACCGACAATAAACGCTATTCCGGCCCGCCGCGCTTGTCCCTAGCATGATGCAACGCCGCCCTCTTGTGTTGCCCAAATACAACACCATCTCTGGCCAAAGATCACAGGGATACGCCCATGAACATCGACAAATTCACCGACCGCGCGAAAGGCTTCCTCCAGTCCGCGCAGACCGTCGCAATCCGCATGAACCATCAGCGGATCGCGCCCGAGCATCTGCTCAAGGCGCTGCTCGAGGACGAACAGGGCATGGCCGCCGGGCTGATCGCGGCCGCGGGCGGCGACGCCAAGCGCGCGACCGCCGAGACCGATCTCGCGCTCGCGAAGATCCCCGCGGTGTCGGGCTCGGGCGCGCAGACCACGCCCGGCATCGACAATGACGCGGTCCGCGTGCTCGACCAGGCCGAACAGATTGCGACCAAGGCGGGCGACAGCTTCGTCACCGTCGAGCGTCTGCTCGTCGCGCTCGCGCTCTCGCTCAACACCGCCGCGGGCAAGGCGCTCAAGACCGGCGGCGTCACCCCCGAGGGGCTCAACACCGCGATCAACAGCGTCCGCCAGGGCCGCACCGCGGACACCGCGGGCGCCGAGGACCGCTATGACGCGCTCAAGAAATTCGCGCGCGACCTCACCCAGGCGGCACGCGACGGCAAGCTCGACCCCGTCATCGGCCGCGACGAGGAGATCCGCCGCACGATCCAGATCCTCGCGCGCCGCACCAAGAACAACCCCGCGCTGATCGGCGAACCCGGCGTCGGCAAGACCGCGATCGCGGAAGGTTTGGCGCTGCGCATCGCGAACGGCGACGTCCCCGATACGCTCAAGGATCGCCGCCTCATGTCGCTCGACATGGGCTCGCTGATCGCGGGCGCGAAATATCGCGGCGAGTTCGAGGAGCGGCTGAAGGGCGTGCTCGACGAGGTGAAGGCCGCCGAGGGCGACGTCATCCTGTTCATCGACGAGATGCACCAGCTGATCGGCGCGGGCAAATCCGAAGGCGCGATGGACGCAGGCAACCTCCTGAAACCCGCGCTCGCCCGCGGCGAGCTCCACTGCGTCGGCGCGACCACGCTCGACGAATATCGCAAGTACGTCGAGAAGGACCCCGCGCTCCAGCGCCGGTTCCAGCCCGTCATGGTCGGCGAACCCACGGTCGAGGACACGATCTCGATCCTGCGCGGCCTCAAGGAGAAATACGAGCTCCACCACGGCGTCCGCATCACCGACGGCGCGATCGTCGCCGCCTCGACGCTGTCGAACCGCTACATCACCGACCGCTTCCTCCCCGACAAGGCGATCGACCTGATGGACGAGGCCGCAAGCCGGATCCGCATGGAGGTCGAATCCAAGCCCGAGGAGATCGAGAACCTCGACCGCCGCATCATCCAGCTCAAGATCGAGCGCGAGGCGTTGAAGCGCGAAACCGACGAGGCCTCGATCGACCGGCTCGACACGCTCGAGGGCGACCTCGTCAATCTCGAGGAACAGTCCGCCGAGCTGACGACGCGCTGGAAGGGCGAGAAGGACAAGATCAACGCCGAGGCACGGCTCAAGGAACAGCTCGACGCCGCGCGATTGGAACTCGACCAGGCGCAGCGCTCGGGCGACCTCGCCCGCGCGGGCGAGCTCTCCTACGGCACGATCCCCGGCCTGCAGCGCCAGCTCGACGAGGCCGCGGGCGCGACCAAGGGCGCGATGCTGCGCGAAGAGGTCAATGCCGACGACATTGCCGGCGTCGTCAGCCGCTGGACCGGCATCCCGGTCGAACGGATGCTCCAGGGCGAGCGCGACAAATTGCTCGCGATGGAGGCGACGATCGGCAAGCGCGTCATCGGCCAGGCCCATGCGGTGAAGGCGGTCTCGACCGCGGTCCGCCGCGCACGCGCGGGGCTGCAGGATCCGAACCGGCCGCTCGGCAGCTTCCTGTTCCTCGGCCCCACCGGCGTCGGCAAGACCGAGCTGACCAAGGCGCTCGCCGAATTCCTGTTCGACGATCCCTCGGCGATGGTCCGCATCGACATGAGCGAGTTCATGGAAAAGCACGCGGTCGCGCGGCTGATCGGCGCGCCTCCCGGCTATGTCGGCTATGAGGAGGGCGGCGTGCTGACCGAGGCGGTCCGCCGGCGCCCCTATCAGGTGATCCTGTTCGACGAGGTCGAGAAGGCGCATGGCGACGTGTTCAACGTGCTCCTCCAGGTGCTCGACGACGGCCGCCTGACCGACGGCCAGGGCCGCACGGTGGATTTCAGCAACACGCTGATCATCCTGACGAGCAATCTCGGCAGCCAGTATCTCGCCAACATGGCCGAGGGCG
The DNA here is from genome assembly GCF_014842205.1 of Sphingomonas sp. CFBP 13714. Classification (NCBI taxonomy): domain Bacteria; kingdom Pseudomonadati; phylum Pseudomonadota; class Alphaproteobacteria; order Sphingomonadales; family Sphingomonadaceae; genus Sphingomonas; species Sphingomonas sp. CFBP 13714. The sequence continues at coordinate 615,550 of NZ_JACYVG010000001.1, read as the reverse complement.
ACGACGTCTCGTCGGTCGAACCGCAGGTGATGGAGATCGTCCGGTCGCACTTCCGCCCGGAATTCCTCAACCGCCTCGACGAGGTGATCCTGTTCCACCGTCTGGGCCAGGCGCACATGGCGCCGATCGTCGACATCCAGGTGTCGCGCGTCGACAAGCTGCTGGCCGACCGCAAGATCACGCTCGACCTCACCGAAGCCGCCCGCGCCTGGCTCGGCCGCGTCGGCTACGACCCCGTCTACGGCGCAAGGCCCCTCAAACGCGCGGTCCAGCGCTACCTCCAGGACCCGCTCGCCGACATGATCCTGCGCGGCGAGGTCAAGGACGGCGCCACCGTCCATATCGACGAGGGCGACGGGAAACTGGTGCTGGCGGTCGGGTGAGCCCCCGAACGGCAGGCACAAAAAAAGGGCGGCTCCCGAAGGAGCCGCCCCGATATGTCGCGTGGGTATCGGCTTAGAAGTTGAACTTCGCGCCTGCACGATACTGACGACCGAAGATGCCGTCGCCACCCTGGATCGCATTGTACAGATACGCGCCATAGGTGACGGTATCGACCGGCGGCAGGCGATCGAAGAGGTTCAGCGCGTTGACGTAGAAGCTGAACTTGTCGGTGACCTTGAAGTTCACGTTCGCATCGACCGTGATGTAGCTCTTCACGTGGCAGTCGTTGTACACGGCAGCCTGGCCGCAATCCTTGTATTCGTCGCCCTGGTCGGTCGCCGACAGGTCATAGCCCGACGTGTAGTTGACCGTGGTGCTGACCGCGAAGTCGCCGAAGTCGAACGTGTTGAGCCAGTTGCCCTTCCACTCGAACGTCCCCGACCCTGCGGTCAGGTTGAAGTTGCCGAGCGTGCCCTCATAGCGCTGCTTCTCGCCGTCGATCGTCGTGCTGAGCTCGATGATGTAGCTCGCATTCAGGTTCGACGTCCACTTGACCGGACCGAAGTCATACGCGCCGTTGATGCCGAAATCGATGCCCGACGACTTGATCGTGTCGGCATTGATCAGCTGCGAGCGGACGAAGGCGATCTTCGGACGTGCGTTCGGGTTGTTGACGTCGGGTGCGTCGGCGATGACCTCGAACCCGGCAACCGGTGCGGCACCGGCATAATAGGCTGCGATCGCGGCCGAATTGTCCGGCGTCGTGATCGCACCGGTCTTCTTGATGTTGTAGTAGTCGACGGTCAGCGACACGCTGCGGATCGGGTCGAACTTGAGCCCGCCGGTGAAGCTGCGCGACTTTTCAGGCTTCAGCTCCGGCGATGCCAGCGTCGTCTGTCCGATCGAGTAGGACGTCAGATAGGCCGGGCACGCCGTCGGGTTCGCCTGCGAACAGCCTGCGCCATATTGGGCAAGGAACGCATCGGGGATCGCCGAGATCTGCTGCGTCACATAGCCCGTCGTCGGCAGTGCATTCGCCTCGCCGAAGCTCGGGATACGGAAGCCGCGCGAATAGGTACCCCGCACCGTGACCTGCTGGAGCGGCGTGAAGATCGCGCCGACCTTCGGCGAGAAGTTGCTCTGCCCGGTCGAATAGTGATCGTAGCGGCCCGAACCGTTGAGCGTCAGCACGTCGAGCACCGGTGCGTTGATTTCGGCGAAGGCCGAGCTCACCGTGCGGTTACCCTTGGTACCGAAGGCGTTCAGCGTGAAGTACCGCTGCGTCGCGCCGTTATAGTCGTCGTTCGCGCTGGGCGCGTCGACCGCTTCGTAGAAGATCGAGCCACCGACCGCGACGCGCAGGTCGCCGCCGGGCAGCGTGGCAAGCGACTTCTGGACGGTCAGCTGCGCCTGATAGAGATCCGACGTCGTGTCGGTGATGTTCTCGGGCGTCAGATAATCACGCACCGCCTGGGTGTTGAGGCCCGGGTTGACGAAGTTGTAGCTGCCGTCGGCAATGACGTTGAGCAGGTTCTGGATATAGACATACCCGTTGGTCTTCACCCGCAGGTCGGTGTGCATCGCCGTTGCGTTGAAGTCATAGTCGAAGCCGTTGAGGACGGTGCCCTTGAGGCCGAATGCGGCACGGTACACGCGGCTGCGGGTCTCGTTCTGCGTGACGGTATCGGGCAGCGCGCCGACGAGACGCGCGACCTGGCCCTGTGCCGCGAACGGGTTGTTCGGGTTCAGCGTGCCGTTCGTCGGACCGCAGTTCACGCGCGCGGCGCAGACATAGACCGGCAATGCCAGGACGCCCGAGCCCGCGGCCAGCGCGGCAGTCTGCGCCTGCGAGGTCGAGAACTGCGGCGAGAGGATGCCGGCCGGTGCGTTACCGCGGATGACCGACGGACGACCGGTATAGTTGCTCGCCGACTGGGCGAAATTGACCAGCAGATATGCCTCGGAGTCGGCACCGACCTTTGCGCTGAAACGGGCCGAGCCGCCGAAACGCTCGATGTTCGGCGTCACCATGTCGTACTTGTTGGTGTTGTCGACCTGGCAGACCGTGGTCGGCGTCGTCACGTTCGCCGGCGTGGCGAGCTGCGCGGCGGTCGGGTTGTAGGGGGTGCCGTTGAGGCAGCCCGCTGCCGGGTTCAGCAGCTGGTACCGGCCCGATGCGACCGTGTTCGCGGCGTCGGCCGGACGGACGTAGAAATTGCCCGTACCGATCGCGAAGCCGTTGAGGGCGCCGTTCGCGTCAAGGCCGTTCGCCGTGTTGTTCGGGCCGCACTGCGTGGTGCCGGTGCGGTTGGAACAGATCCCGGTCAGGTTGTCCGAATTGAAGGGCGCCGGCAGGTCGCGCTGGTACACGCCCTCGTTGCGGAAATAGAAGCCGCTGACATAGGCGTTGTAGCCCTTCTCGTCGAGGTCGCCGGTACCCGCGGTCAGCGTCAGCCGCTGGTTGGCGTTGTTGCCGTTCTCGGAGATGCCGGCCTCGGCGCGACCGCTGATGCCGTTGAACTTGCGCTTGGTGATCACGTTGACCACGCCTGCAATGGCATCGGCACCGTAGCTCGACGATGCGCCGTCGCGCAGCACGTCGATGCGCTCGACGATGTCGTCGGGGATGGTGTTCAGATCGACGAAGTTGCGCGATCCGTCATCCGACAGCGGGTAATAGGCGGCGCGCAGGCCGTCGAACAGCACGAGCGTCGAGTTGGTCGACAGGCCACGCAGCGACACCGAAGACGCGCCCGCGGCGAATGCGCCGTTGGCGGTGAACGAGTTGGTCAGCGCCGGGCCGTTGTTCGACGACAGCGCCTGGATGCCGGCCTGCACCGTGTTGATGCCGCGCGAATCCAAATTTTCGGTGGTCAGCGTGGTGACGGGCGAAATGCCGGTATCGGTACCGCGGATGATCGATCCGGTGACGACGATCTCGTCGCCGGCGGCGGGCTGGTTCTGCGCGGCGACGTCGCTCGACGGGACACCGTTCTGCTCGGGCGGCGTCGCCTGCTGCGCGAACGCCGGCGCCGCCATGGCGAACGCGAACGGCGTCGCAGCCGCGAGCAGGAGCGCCTTCTTGGTCAACGAAATGCTGGTCATCATGATCCCTCGCTTGAACCCGGTCGCCCGCATCGCGGTACGCCGGGCAATTTTCCGCCCCTTTCATCGCGCCGAAGCACGACCCCGAAGGACATGGCGATGGGATGGAGGTGCTGTCGCATCCTGTAAAGAATGCATCCGGGCGGCCGAATGCTTTGGCAATCTCGTGTAGCGAAAAAGACACAATCACTGGTGCTTTTTCTTACAATCTGTTGCTTTTTCCGACAGCAGATCATCGCTACGCATAATAATTAGGCAAAGGCATTTTCACGTCGCACCCGCGACAGGCGCTCGGCGAGGCCTTGGTCCGGGCTTCAGCGTCACTCCGGACCGGCCGCCCGAACCAAAAAAGGGGGCGGCGGATCCATGATCCGCCGCCCCCCCGATATTGCGTCCGGAAGGATCGCTTACATGTCGATCGTCAGGCCGACGAACAGGTACCGGCCGAGTGCATCATAGATGCCCGGATAGGTGTTGCCGTTGCCGAACGAGCCGATCGGCGAGGCCGTCGCGCTGAGGATCGGCGGCGTCTTGTCGAGCACGTTGTTGACGCCAAGGCGGTAGGTGACCTTGTCCGCGACCCGGATGGTCGCGGCGAGATCGAAATAGTCCTGCGCCTTCACGCGGCCGTCATTGGCAAAGAACGGGCCGGCCAGGTCGGCATCGCCGCTGGTCCGCTCGAACTTGGTCGCCGACAGATGGCGCCAGTTGCCCGACAGGCCGATGCCGCCCAGCGTGGTCAGCGACAGACGCGCCTGGTGACGCCACTTGGACATCGGATAGCCGCACTGTGCGCCGTACAGGCCTGCGCAATCGAACTTGGTGCCGACCTTGTCCGACGTGAACTTGTCGACATAGGTGCCGTTGAACGACAGCCCGATCGTGCCGATGCTGTCCGAGCGGTAGGTATAGCCCGCCGAGGTCTCGATCCCCTGCGTCGTCAGCGACCCTGCATTGACGTTGGTGTCGACGATGAAGCCCGCATTGCCCTGCCACAGCGTGCCGTTGGCATCGCGGTTGATCGCGCCGCAGAACTGGTCGTCCGCGGTCTGGAGGCACTGCGCGATGATCGTGTCCGCGCCGACGACGCCGATCCGGTCCTTCAGCTTGATGCGGAAGCCGTCGACCGACAGGTTGAAGCCCGGCAGGAACGACGGCCGCAGGATCACGCCCGCGGTGAACGTGTCGGCCTTTTCGGGGCGCAGGTTCGGGTTGCCGCCGAGCAGGCCGTTATACTGCTCGGACGGGTTGGCGGCGATCAGGCCGAACCGGTTCGCGGGAACGCCGGTCAGCGCGCACTGCGCGGCCGTGTTGCCGTTGACCAGACCGTTGACCGCGGCGCCGGCGCAGGGATCGGTCGCACCGTCGAGTTGGACCGACTGCTGTGCGAACAGCTCCTGCGTGTTCGGTGCGCGGACCGCACGGTTGTAGCCGCCGCGGAAGCGGACGTCGGAGATCGGCGCCCAGACCAGCTCACCCTTGTACGAATGCGCCGAACCCGCGGTGCTGTAGCTCGAATAGCGATAGCCGCCATTGACCGTCAGCTCGTTGACGAACGGGCGGTCGCTGACCAGCGGCACCTGGATTTCGCCGAACACTTCCTTGACGGTGTAGCTGCCGCGGATCGGCAGCGTCGCGCCGCCCTGGCCGGCCAGATCGCCGCTCAGGAACGCGTTGTCGACTTCGAGGCTCAGCGATTCCTTGCGGTACTCGCCACCGACGTTCAGCGCGATGCCCTCGCTCGCGAACGGCGACTGCACGCCGTATTCGGCGCCCTTGAAGGTGAAGTTCGCGTTGAGGACGGTTTCCTTGTTCTCGCCCGACTGGAAGCCCGGGGTCTGGACATAGTTCAGCGCCTCGGGCGTGATCCCGGCCGCGCCGAAGATGTTGAGCGGGACGCAGTTCGGATCGGTGCCGTCGACGACCGAGCGGCAGACCGCCTGGCCGAGCGTCGCCGAGCCGGGACGCGTGTCGGTGATCGCGTCGAGCGCGCGCGTGGTGCGCGAGATCGAGAATTCATTGCGATACACCTGGCTGAACACGGTGCTGCCGAACTGGCCATAGGCCTCGTACGAAATGCCCTTGTCGATATCGCCGGTCGCGCCCGCGACGAAGCGATACTGGGTGTGGCGAAGATCCGCCTGGCGCCCGCCGCCCTCGACGTTGCGACGGCCGATGCGGACTTTCGCCTGCTGATACTGCGAGCCGTCCGGGTTGGTCAGGTTGACCACCGCGCCATTGGCGTCGGTCACCAGGTTGGACGCACGGCAGAAGGTCGAGACCTGCGCCGCCGACAGCAGCGGGTTGTTGCAGTTCAGGACCGTCGTGTTGTTGAAATCACCTGACGGAGCGATCTGCGCGACCGAGCGATCGTCCATGAACATGAAGTCGGCATAGGGCTTGAACGCGTCGCTGACTTCATACTTGGCGAGGAAGCCCGCGGTGTAGCGCGTGTCCGGACGCTGGTAATAGTTCAGCGGGTTGGCGTTGTAGAGCGTCCGCCCCGCGACGAGCTGGCCTGCTGCGTTCAGCGTATAGCCGGTCGGCGGCCCGCCCTCGGTCGCATCGCCGAGCGTGAAGTTCGCCGGGAATGCGGTGGCCGATCCGCCGCAGACATAATCGTTGCCGACATTGCCCGACGGCGCGTTCAGCCCGCACGAGCTATAGTCGCGCGACCCCTGCAGGATCGCGCCGATCTTGCGATAGCCGCCATAGCCGACGACATGGCCGCGGCCGTCGCTGGTTGCCGCGCCGACCTTGAAGTTGATGTCGAACTGCGTGCCGTCGAACGCCTGGCCGCTCGGCGCGGGATAGCCGCTTGCCGCCGACAGCGCCTGGAACCGCTCGCTGCGGTTGTTGTGGTTGTTGATGCCGCCCGACACGTCGACGCTGAAGCCTTCGTAATCGGTGTCGAGCACGAAGTTGACGACGCCCGCGATCGCGTCCGACCCATAGACCGAACCGGCGCCGCCGGTCAGCACGTCGACGCGCTTGATCAGCGAGGCGGGGATCATGTTGACGTCGGCGGCCGCACTCGCGGTGCTGCTCGACGAGGGGTTGCCCGGCATCAGGCGGCGGCCGTTGATCAGCACCAGCGTGCGCGATTCACCTAGGTTGCGCAGGTTGATCGTCGCCGTACCGGTCGACCCGTTCGACACCGACGAGGTCTGCGTCGCGAACGACGCCGGCAGGCTGTTGAGCACGTCCTCGATCCGCGTCGCGCCGCGCAGCTTGATGTCCGCCGCGTTGACCACGGTGATCGGGCTGGCAGAGGTCAGGTTGGGGTTCGAGATACGCGATCCGGTGACGACGATGTCGGTGCCCGCGGCGGTTCCGGCTGCAGCGGGATCCTCGCTCGGCGTGTTCGAGACTGCCGGGGTCGTCGCTGCCGCGCCGTCGTCGCTGGTCGTGCTCTGCGGTGCTGGAGCCGGCTCGGCCGCCGGTGCAGGAGCCGGTGCGGTCTGGGCCGCTGCCGGAAGCGCCACGACGGCGCCCGCGATCATCGTGGACGCGAGCAGGCAATCCCGAAACATATGAGTCCGCATGTATTCATTCCCCTTTCGCGCCGTCGATCCGTGATGACTGACGCGATGTGTTGCGGCGCGCTCCGGCGCACTGACTGGGGGCCGGTTACGCAAACGGCAGCGCTTTTGTCCAAAATAAAATTGTAAAATAGTAACGGATCATCGCATTGACGTACCATTGTTACAAAAAGGCAACATCGTGAATCCGGCGCCCTGCGGCGGGTTTTCCGAAGGAATCAAAGGGGATATTCCGGGGATGGCGGGCCCTGCGCGCCCCCGCCGCGGATCGGCCCCGGATTGCCGAAGCCGATACGAGGATGACACGGACATGCACATATCGACACGACGCGCGGCCCCCGGCCTGCTGATCGCCGCGCTGCTGACCACCGCCCTGCTGATCGCGGCCCTGCCGTCCGCCGCGACCGCGGGGTCGCCCCGCGGCGGACGCGCGCCCGTGCTGGTCGCGCTCACCCAGTGCCGCACGCTGCCGGAGACCGCCGCGCGGCTCGCCTGTTTCGACCGCTCGGTCGCCGCGCTCGAACAGGCTGAAGCGAACCGGACGATCGTCATCATCGATCAGCAGCAGGTGCGCGAGACGCGACGCGCGGTGTTCGGCATCGCGCTTCCCGAGACGGGCCTGCTCGGCAAGGCCGAGGACCTGCCGCAGATCGAGGCGGTTCTCGCGGGTGCGTCGGTCGACGACTCCGGCCATTGGCGCTTCGAGCTCGCCGACGGCGCGCGCTGGATCCAGACCGACGACAATGTGATCGCCCGGCGCCCCCGCGCGAAGGATGCGGTCGTCATCAAGCGCGCCGCACTCGGCAGTTTCCGGATGAGCGTCGGCGGTCAGCCCGCGGTCAAGGTCCGCCGCCTCAACTAGACGTCGCGCGCGCTCTTACTTCATCACCCCCGCCACCAACAACGGATCCAGCTTCGCATCCCCCCAGCGCAGGCTCCAGTGGAGATGCGGACCCGTCGCACGGCCGCTATTCCCCACCGCGCCGACCGGCTGGCCCTGCGTCACCCGGTCGCCCGGCTTCACGTCGATCCGCGACAGATGCAGGAACGCGCTGTTCAGCCCCATGCCGTGGTCGATCATCAGCAGATTGCCCTCCAGCGTGAAGGGGTGATCCGCCGCCAGGATCACCACGCCGTCCGCGGGCGCGACGACGGTCGTCCCCGTCGGCCGCGCGATGTCGATCCCCGAATGATAGGATCCCGCCTCGCCATTGGCATAGACGCGCTGCGACCCGAACAGCGTCGAGATCCGCCCCGTCACCGGCCAGACGAACGCCTGACGCCAGCCGTCCGACACCGCCGCGATCCGCCGCGCCGCGACGATCTGCGCCAGTTCGCCGGGGCGCACGCGCGCGAATTCGGGCGCGGGGACCGGATATTTGGGCAGGCTCGACAGCCGCGAAATGTCCCAGCCGCGCGCTGCGATTCCCAGCGGTTGCTGCACGACGCGCCCGTCCGCCAGCGTCGCGACGAGCAGCGCCTGCGTCCCCGCATCACGGTCGAACCCCGCGACGAACCGGCGATCGGGCGCGACCGTCACCGCCCGCCCGTCGAGCGTCAGCGCGCGCGTCCCCACAGGCGCGGTGCCCAGGATCAGCCCGCCCTGGCTCAGTGTCCCGGTCCAGACGAACCCCGTCGCCGCGGGAACGGCCGCAACAGGCGCCAGCCCGGTCTGCGCGATGCCACCCGAAGCCAGCAGCACCAACGGCAGCAGCAGCGGGCGGATCACCGCGGTTTCATCGCCTCGGCGGCGCCCGCCGCGGTCGCATAGGCCTCCTGCCGCTCGACGCTCCAGTAGCGCAGATCCTCGAGCAGGATGCGGTGGCCGGTGACCGCGCACACGACATGATCCCCCGGGCTCAGCACGCGAAACCCGTTCGCCATGTAATGCAGCTTGGCGGCGCGGTCGGAATTGGACATCAGCATCGGATTTCTCTCGTCGTCACAGGGGGAAGGATCAGAACAGGGTCGGCTGGCGCGGCGCGGCACCGGCGGCAGCGGACGGGGCGGCAGACGGCGTCGGCCGGCTCGCCGGCTTCGGCTTGGCGGCGACCTCGCCCTCACCCCCATCGACGGTGGCATCGACCATCCCGTCGCGGAAATGCAGCGTCAGCGCCCCCGCTGCACGCGCCGCCGCCGCGGACGCGAGCGTCGTGCCCCCCGGAGCCCGAGACGTCACCCGCGCATACCCACGGTCGAGGATCGCATCGGGGTTGAGCGACTGGACCAGCCGCCACGTCGCATCGAGCCGTGCGCGCGCGCCCTCCAGCTTGCGCTCGAGCGTCGCCGGCCGCAGCGCCGCGCCCGACCGGTCGAGGCTCCCGCGCGCCAGCGTCAGCCGCCGCTCGAGCCCGCGGTCGAGCCGCTGCCCGGCATCGTCTGCACGCTGCCGCTGCGGCCCGAGCAGCTGGTCGCGCTTGGGCAGATGCCGAGCGAGCGCATCGAGCCGCTCGCGCCCGCGCTCGACATAGCGCCGCGCGCACCGCTCGGTCCGGTTGCGATGGCTGTCGATCGTGAGGCGAAGGTCGGCGAGCACCGGCACCGCGATCTCGGCCGCCGCGGTCGGCGTCGGCGCGCGCAGGTCGGCGGCATAGTCGCACAAGGTCGTGTCGGTCTCGTGTCCGACCGCAGAGATGATCGGGATCGAACAGGCGGCGACCGCGCGCACGACGACCTCCTCGTTGAACGACCAGAGGTCCTCGACCGACCCGCCGCCACGCGCGACGATCACCAGGTCGGGGCGCGGCACCGGCCCGCCGGGCGCGATCGCATCGAAGCCGCGCACCGCCGCGGCGATCTCGGCGGCCGATCCCTCGCCCTGCACCTTGACCGGCCAGACGATGACGTGCGTCGGACAGCGATCCTCGAGCCTATGGAGAATGTCGCGGATCACCGCGCCCGTCCCCGACGTGACCACGCCGATCACCTGCGGCATGAACGGCAGCGGCTTCTTTCGGCCCGCGTCGAACAGCCCCTCGCCGCCGAGCTTCGCCTTCAGTTTCTCGAGCAGCGCCATCAGCGCGCCCGCGCCCGCCAGCTCCATCCGGTCGATCACGATCTGGTATTTCGACCGCCCGGGATAGGTCGTCAGCTTGCCCGTCGCGATCACCTCGACGCCGTCCTGCGGCACGAAGGCGAGCCGCGCCGCGCTCCCCTTCCAGATCACGCCGTCGATCACCGCCTGATCGTCCTTCAGCGCCATGTAGCAATGCCCCGACGCGACGCGCTTCCATCCCGAAATCTCGCCGCGCAGGCGGACATGGCCGAATTCGCCCTCGACCATCCGCTTCAGCTTGAACGCGAGTTCGCCGACCGACATGGCGAGTGCGTTGTCGCCGGCGACCGGCTCGGCTACCAGCCGCCCCATATCGCTCGCCAGCATGTCGCTGGACACGACGTCATCGGAAAAGGGATCGGGCATGAACGTCCTGCTGTTGGGCTCGGGGGGCCGCGAACATGCGCTCGCGTGGAAGCTGGTGCAATCGGCCAGCTTTTCTCCAGGCCTCGATACGCTCTATGCCGCGCCGGGCAACCCCGGCATTGCCAGCCTTGCGACGCTCGTGCGTCTCGATGCGACGGATCACGCGTCCGTCGTCGCCTTCGTCCGCGAGAAAGCCATCGGCCTCGTCGTCATCGGCCCCGAGGCGCCGCTCGTCGACGGCCTCGCCGATACCCTGCGCGCCGCCGCCATCCCCGTCTTCGGTCCGTCGAAAGCGGCCGCCCAGCTCGAAGGGTCGAAGGGCTTCACCAAGGATCTGTGCGCGCGCGCCGGCATCCCGACCGCAGGCTATGTCCGCGTCGCGAGCCGCGCCGACGCCGACGTTGCGCTCACCCGGACCTTCTCGCTGCCCGTGGTCATCAAGGCCGACGGGCTCGCCGCGGGCAAGGGCGTCGTCATCGCCTTCACCCGCGCCGAGGCCGATGCCGCGCTCGACGCGCTGTTCGCGGACGGCGAGGCCGAAGCGGTGATCGAGGAATTCCTCGAAGGCGAGGAGGCGAGCCTCTTCGTCCTCACCGACGGCACCACGCTGATGCCGTTCGGCTCGGCGCAGGATCACAAGCGCGTCGGCGAGGGCGATACCGGCCCCAATACCGGCGGCATGGGCGCCTACAGCCCCGCCCCCGTCCTCACCGCCGCGCTCGAACAGCGCGCGCTCGACGAGATCGTCGCGCCCACGGTCGCGGCGATGGCGGCGGACGGGATCCCGTTCAGCGGCGTCCTCTATGCCGGCCTCATGCTCACCGCGCAGGGCCCCAAGCTGATCGAATATAACGCGCGCTTCGGCGATCCCGAGACGCAGGTGCTGATGATGCGGTTCGAGGGCGACCTGATCGCGACCATGCTCGCCGTCGCAGAAGGCCGCCTCGCCGACCTGCCCCCCGCCCGCTTCAGCGACGCCACCGCGCTGACCGTCGTCATGGCGGCCAAGGGCTATCCCGGCACGCCCAAGGCCGGCGGCGCGATCATCGGCCTCGATTCGGCGCGCGCGGCGGGCGGCACCGTCTTCCACGCCGGCACCCGGCTCGAGGATGGCGGCCTCGTCGCCGCGGGCGGTCGCGTCCTCGCGGTCACCGCCACCGGCGACGACCTCGCCTCCGCCCAGGCCAACGCCTACCGCGCGGTCGAGGCGATCGATTTCGCAGAAGGCTTCTACCGCCGCGACATAGGCTGGCGCGAACTCGCCCGCTGACCCGAAGCAAAAAGCCCCTCCCCTTCAGGGGAGGGGTTGGGGGTGGGGCGCATCCCCAAACGCAACGCCAGCGATAGCGCCGAGAACCACGCATTAAGTCTCGCCCCCCCCGACCCACCCCGCTACTATAGGCAAATGAACGAAACTTCCGCGACGTCCGCCTCGGGCGACAGCCTGCTCCCCGACGGCATCACCACGCTGACGACGATCCATTTCGCGATCATCGCGGTGCTCGCGCTCTTCGTGATCGCCGGGCTGCTCTGGGGCATCAAGGCCAAGCGCAGCCGCAAAAAGGCGTCGCGCGACGTCATCGCCAACGCGCGCGAAGCCGGCGTCGAACCCGCACCCAAGCCGACCCCCGATCTCCCCGCCGCGCCGACCTCCGCCGCCGCCCCCGCTCCCGAAACGCCCCCGGCCCCAACCCCGAAGCCGGCCCCGAAGCCGACCCCCGCACCCAGCCAGTCGCAGGTCCAGACCGCCCCGACCCCGATTCCGGTCGCGCGCCCGGTCGCGCCTGCACCGCAGCCAGTCGCTCCCGCGCCTGCTGCTGCCGCGCCCGCGCCGGCCCCCGCGCCGCTGTCCGACGAACCGATCGCCGCCGCCAGCTTCGACGCCAACCCCGCCGCCGAAGCCGCCACCCCGACCGAGGCGCCAGCCCCCACTCCGACACCCACCCCGGCACCCGCCCCGGCACCGGCTCCGACCCCGGCGGTCGACCACGCAGCCGCCCCCGTCACCCAGCTCAAGGGCCTCGGCCCCAAGGTCGCCACCCGCCTCGCGGAGCTGGGCGTCACCACCGTCGGCGACATGGCCGCACTCTCCGAAACCGAAGCGCAGAACATCGACGCGCAGCTCGGCGCCTTCACCGGCCGCATGGGCCGCGACCGCTGGATCGAACAATCCCGCCTCCTCGCCGCCGGCGACAAACCCGGCTTCGAAGCGGTCTTCGGCAAACTCTGACGCACAGGCCGCGCGTCAGCGGCCTGCGTCACCCGGACAGACTATTTCCGACCGAGCGTCTTGATCGCCGCATTGCACCATGCGGGGTCCTTCGGATGCTGGCTGCCCTTGCCGATCCGGCTGATGAGATACGGCTCGTCGGCGGCGTTGGTCTTGGCCACGGCAAGGAACATGTCCATGTCGGCCGGTGCGATGAAGCGCGAACAGCGACCCGCGATTTCCATCGTGTCGCCCAGCCCACGAAGCGGGGCGGACACCGTCCGGACATCCGCCGGCCGCACGATCACGGGTGGCGCCATCTGCCCCGAGACAGCTTGCAGCAATAAGACAAAGGCTATGGTGGTCATGGCCGACACTAGCACGAACATCCGCCACCGCCCGCGTTGACGCGGACGCTGCCTCACGCACCGTTAACGAATTTCATCCACGACAAGGAAAACTAATAAGGCGGCGGACAGGCTATGCAGCAACCACGATACGGGATGGCAAAGGGGCTGCTGATCCTTGCGTATCTGTGTCTGGGTCCGATCGTCTGCGCTGCTGTCGCCTTCGACAAGCCTGTCATTATCCTGGCGGTCGGTTTGGCCGTTGGCGTGTTCCTCGGTCCCGTCCTGCACCGTCTGGCAAACAGCGAGCATGCGGAAACCGTCGCACACGAGGAGGTCGACGCCGAAGCAAGGATCGCCATCCTCGTGTGCGCAATCCTGTTCGTCGCACTGTGCGTCTACGTCATCTATAGCTCGTGGTATGACTACCAATCACTTCGCGACGTCCCGATCTACGGGGTCGGAATGATCTATGCGCCGTCTCTTGTAGTCGGAATCGCGGTTTTTGCCTGCGTGCGGTACGTGTCGCGACGGCTTAAAATCTCGGGCAACCGCTAAGCGTCGAAACAACGAGCGCCCGGGTAAATCAACCGGGTCGGTGATCCGGCGCGTTCGGGGCCCCGCCCCCCCAGCCTCAGACCTCGCTGACGAGCAGCTTGTCGATCCGTCGCCCGTCCAGATCGACGATCTCGAACTTCCACCCCTGTTCGACGAAGCTCTCGCCCTCGCCCGGCAGATGGCGGAACACCGCGAGTGCCAGCCCTGCGACGGTCGCGTAGTCGCGGTCCTCGGGCAGGTCGATGCCCAGCCGGTCGGCCAGCGCGTCCGCCGCCATCGTGCCCGCGACCAGCAGCGAGCCGTCGTCGCGCACCACCACCGACGGCGAATCATCGGGGTCGGCATCCGACTTGAACTCACCCGCGATCGCCGCGAGCAGGTCGGCAGGCGTCACGATCCCCTCGAAATGCCCGTATTCGTCATGGATCAGCGCCATCGGCACCTCGGCCTGGCGCAGCGCGATCAGCGCGTCCATCGCGTCGATCTGGTCGATCACCACCGGCGCCTTGCGCATCAGCACGTTGAGGTCGAGCGGCTCCCCGCGGAACAGCGCGGCGGCGATGTCGCGCGCCTGCACCACGCCGCGCACCCGGTCGATCGACCCGTCGCCGACCGGCAGCCGGGTATGCTGCGACGCGAGCAGCGTGTCGCGGATCTCGTCGGCATCCCAGTTGCAGTCGAGCCAGTCGATATCGGTCCGCGGCGTCATCACCTCGCGCACCGGCCGGTCGGCAAGCCGCACCACGCCCGAGATGATCGAGCGCTCATGCTCCTCGATCACGCCCGACTTGGACGCCTCGGCGACGATCAGGTGGAGCTCCTCGGCGGTGACATGCTCCTCCGATTCGCGGTTGAGGCGCAGCGCCTTGAAGATCAGCGCGCTCGTCGAATCGAGCACCCACACGATCGGCGCGGTGATGATCGCGAGCCAGCGCATCGGCAGCGCCATGAACGAGGCGATGACTTCGGGCGATCGCAGCGCGAATTGTTTGGGCACCAGCTCGCCGATGATCAGCGAGGCATAGGTGGTCAGGCCGATCACGATCGCGAAGCCCGTGGTCTCCGCGGTGCTCGCGCTCAGCCCCAGCGCCTGCAGCCGCGCCGCGGTCGGCGTGCCGAGACTCGCGCCCGAATAGGCACCCGCGAGAATCCCGATCAGCGTGATGCCGATCTGCACGGTCGAGAGGAACTTGCCGGGGTCGGCGGCGAGCAGCAGCGCGGCGCTCGCGCCTTTCCGCCCGGTCCGCGCCAGCGCATCGAGCCGCGCACGCCGCGACGACACGATCGCAAGCTCGCTCATCGCGAACACGCCGTTCAACGCGACGAGCGCGAGGATGATCGCGACGTCGATCCAGGGGAAGGGGGGAAGCGGTGCCATTGGCTCGATCGTCTCTTGGCGCACATTCGCGCGCTTCACAACCGGTCTCGACACTTATCGTCATCCGGCGTTCAGTGCGCAGGTGGAACAATCGCCGAATATGCCGGGTTATCTGCGGCATGATCAAAAGGGACAGAGACATGAAGGCCAAGGGTATATTCATCGGCGCAGCGCTCGCCGCACTCGTCACGACGTCGGCCTGCACGACCGATCCGGAGACGGGCCAGCGGACGATCTCGAAGACCGCGCTCGGCGGCATCGGCGGCGCGCTCGGCGGCTATCTGCTCGGCGACATCGTCGGCGGCCGCAACGACCGGACCGAGAAGCTGCTCGGCGCCGGCATCGGCGGCCTCGCGGGTGCGGGCGTCGGCGCGTACATGGACAAGCAGGAGCGCGACCTGCGCGCGCGCACCGCAGGGACCGACGTCCAGGTGATCCGCCAGGGCGACGACCTCGTCCTCAACATCCCGTCGGGCATCACCTTCGCCTATGACAGCGCGACCGTGCAGCCGCAGTTCCAGCGCACGCTCGATCAGGTCGCCTCGACGCTCGGCCAGTATAACCAGACCTATATCGACGTGTACGGCCACACCGACTCGACCGGCAGCGACTCCTACAACCAGACCCTGTCGCAGCGTCGGGCGACCTCGGTCGCGGATTATTTGTCGAGCCACGGCGTCCAGTCCGCCCGCATCGGCACCCGCGGCTACGGCGAAAGCCAGCCGATCGCCTCGAACGACACCGACGCCGGCCGCGCCGCCAACCGCCGCGTCGAGGTGAAGATCGTCCCCATCACCCAGAACGACCTCCGCTAACCAACTCTGTCCGCCCGCCCCCCTCCGTCATCCCGGCGAAAGCCGGGACCCAAGGCCGCGGGCGGGCCGGCAGCAGAAGAAGGGGGTTCGCGCAGAGGCGCGGAGACGCGGAGGCGCAGAGAGAGAGAGAGAGAGAAGAACCGCATTCACGCGAAGGCGCAAAGGCGCGAAGTCATAAATTCGGGCCTCTCGGCCGGCAGACACAATTCGACTTTGCAGATGCGATTGAAATATCGCGGTTCCACGCTCGCAACATCTTTGCGCCTTCGCGCCTTCGCGTGAACCCACTCTTTCGACGCCCAGCCAAAAAGCTGCCTACAGCCCCCTAACGCCGCCCCCGGAAAAACCCCGTCAGCAACGCGCCAGCTTCCCGCTCCCCGATCCCCGCATAGACCTCAGGCCGGTGATGGCACGTCGGCTGGCCGAAGAACCGCGCGCCATGTTCGACCGCGCCGCCCTTCGCATCCGCCGCCCCGTAATAGAGCCGCGCGATCCGCGCATGCGCGATCGCCCCCGCGCACATCGCGCACGGCTCGAGCGTCACCCACAGATCGCAGTCTTCCAGCCGATCCCGCCCCAGCGCCCTGGCCGCCGCGCGAATCGCGAGCATCTCGGCATGCGCGGTCGGATCGCACAGCGCGCGCGGCGCATTGGCCGCAGTCGCGATCACCTGCCCGGCACGCACCACGACAGCGCCGACCGGCACCTCGCCCGCTGCCGCGGCATCGCGCGCGGCGTCGAGCGCGCGCCGCATCGGGTCGGGGATCGGAAACATGCCCCGCCCTGCCCTGCCTTCCCCATCAGGTAAAGCCACAGGGCAGGGCGGGCGCGGATCAGTTGGCGGGCACCTGGCCATTGTCTGCCGCGGTCCCCGGCTTGTCGACCGAGATCGTCGGCACCGCGACCGTCTTGGTCTCGGTCCCCAGCCGCACCTTGGCGACGTCCGCCTCGAATTTCGGCGTCTGGATCGCGCCGGCACGCGTCTGGTCGATGTTGATGATCCCGAAATACATCAGCGCGACGACGGCGAGCAGCGCGATCGCGACCAGAGACAAGAGCGTACGCATGGAATTCCCCTTATATAAGGCCACGACCCATGGCGGGCGTCGACCGGTTCGATGGCGTAACAACGTCGATCAACCCCGCGCGGTTGCACGCCCCGCTCTGCCGCCCCGTTCGCCGCATCCGCGTGGGCACCGATCGGCAAAAACGGGTGAATCGGTTGACGCGGCCGCGCTTGCCGGGTATCCGCGCGCCTTTCCGGGGTTCCTCCCGACACTTGATAGGTAGACAGATGTCGCGCATTTGCGAACTGACCGGCAAAGGCCGGATGGTCGGGAACAACGTGTCCCACGCCAACAACAAGACCAAGCGTACGTTCCTGCCCAACCTGCAGAACGTCACGCTGATCTCCGACTCGCTCGAGCAGAGCGTTCGTCTCCGCGTCTCGACGCACGGCCTGCGTTCGGTCGAGCATAATGGCGGCCTCGACAACTGGCTCGTCAAGACCTCGGACGACAAGCTCTCGCTCAAGGCCCGCCGCCTGAAGCGCGACGTCGTCAAGAAGATCGCCGCCGCCGCCTAACCCGCGCGACTGCGACACGGCCCCGGCCCGCGCTCCAACCGGAGCGCGGGCCGTCGGCGTTTGTGCGCCCGCCGCACGGAAACGCGCCGCCGAACCCGTTCCACCCCTCTTTCCGTTCGTGTCGAGCGCAGTCGAGACACCGCCATCCCCGCTCGACCCCCGCCGTTCGTGTCGAGCGCCCCCCTCCCGTTCGTGTCGAGCGAAGTCGAGACACCACCGCTAGCCCCGCTCGCCCCCCGCTACCCCTCCAGCCGAAACTTCAGCAACAGCGTCCGCTCCAACGCAGTCTCGTTGTCGTCCGACACGATCCACACCACCGTGTCGTCCCCCTCGCGCACCACCGCGATCCCCTCGAAATTGTCGTGCACCAGCGGCGCCGCCAGCCGCGCGATCTCGCGCCCCCGCACCACCGCCCCCGCCCGGATCGCCCCCGATTCGATCACCGTCACGGTGTTGGAAAACGCGAACGGCGCGGCAAAGGCGCGATTGAGCACGATCAGCCGCCCATCGGGCAGCTCCGCGACATCGACCGGACTGAACCCGACCGGCGGCACATAGGTGAAGCCGACCCCGCGCGCCGTCAGCGGATCACCCGCGAACAGCAGCCCCCGCCGCCCGGTCCCGCGCCCGACCCCGCCCGCGCTCGTCCGCACCCGCGGCCGCGCGGTCTCCGACAGCACGACGAATCGCCCGTCGCGCAGCCGCACCATGCTCTCGGGCCCGCCATTGTCGGGCCATTCGCGCATCGCCCGCGGCCGGACCATCCCCTCGAATCGCGCCAGCAGCGTACCGTCGGCCCCTGCGGCATAGCGCCCGACCGCGTTCCAATATTCGAACCCGACCCAGGCGGTCCCCGTCGCGGCATCGATCGTCAGCGATTCGCTGTCCCGGTCGCGCTTCGACCAGCCCTGTCCGGGACCACCCGGCAGCGCGGCAAAGCCGATCCCTGCGGGCCGCCAGTCGTCACCGATATGAAAGCGGACGATATTCCCGCCATCGCTGAGCAACGTCACCTGTGTCCGCGAAGCCCTGCGACGGACCGCGATCGAGGAATACCCGCCAAACGCCGAATCGCGACTGCGCAGCACCACCCCGCCCAGATAGGTCAGCCCGCCGAGCCGCCGCCGCGACGGATCCGCCGGATCGATCCGCACCCGCGTCGCGGTCATGTCCGCCGCCGCGCCCAGCAGCGGCAGCCGCGACGTGCCGCTCCATCCGGGCACCAGCAGGTGCACGCTCGCCAGCACGAACAACAGGGTCGGGATACGCCGCACGCCCGCCCCATAGCCGCTGCCGCGCCCGGGGGCACCCGCTTCCAGTCAGGCGCGCGCGATAGGGCGTGGGACCGGAGTCGCGCCTGAACCGTTGATAACGAACGCATTCAGGCTCGGCTCAATCCGACTCGACCATAAGGCTGTCATCAGGATCGAAGGGCCCGCCACCGGCGCACTCCCCCAGGTCCCAAATGGGAGACGTTTGATGTTCAAGACCTTCACCCTCGCCGTCAGCGCGCTCGCAATGGGCACCGCGACCCTGGTCCCCGTCGCCGCCGAGGCACAGCGCTACGGCTACGAGCGCGGCTATGACCGCGGTTACGACGGGCGCGGCTATGATCGTGGCCGGGGCTATGACCGCGAATATCGCGGCAACGACCGCCGCTACAACTACCGCAACGACCGCAACAACCGTCGCGGCTGCGACAACACCGGCGGCACGATCGTCGGCGCCCTCGCCGGCGGCCTGCTCGGCCACACGGTTGCCGGTCGCGGCAACGGCACGATCGGCGCCCTCCTCGGCGCCGCCGGCGGCGGCCTCGCCGGCAACGCGATCGATAAGTCGGACAACCCTCGGTATTGCCGCCGCTAAGCGCGAAAGCGCGGGTGCTCGCCCGGCGAGCACCTCCGGCACGGCCGGCGGGTGGCCCCAAGCCACCCGTCCGACGACGGCTTAGCCGGCGTCCGCTCCGGGCCTGCTCCAGTTCCCCCAGTTCCCTCGCGTAGCGTATCGAGGGCAGAGGCCGGTCCCCTACAAGGGGCCGGCCTCGTGTTCGTCCGGAGCCGCGCACCGCGCGGAGCCGGACCGGCCGGCGGGTGGCGCCAGCGCCAACCCGGCCGACGGCTTCGCCGACGGCAGGCCCGCCTACGCCACCATCACGCCCACCCCGTCATCACACCCCTCTTCCGTCATCCCGACGAAAGTCGGGACCCAGGGTACCACCCGCAACGCCCGCGGCTCTGGGTCCTGACTTTCGTCAGGATGACGGTGGTTTTTGGTGGCGCTGATCGACATCCCCAACCCCGTCATCCTAACGAAAGTCAGGATCCAGAGCCCAGGCCACCGTCCCCAGCGGCTCCCCCAATCCCCCCGCCGCCGGCAAAGCCGTCGGCCGGACCGGGTTGCACCCGTCCGCCGGCCGTGCCGGTTTTGGCCCGGCTGCCGCGCAGCCGGGCCAAAACCGTCAGTACATATGCTGCCCGCCATTGATGCTCAGCGTCGAGCCTGTCACGAACCCGCCCTCTTCCGAGCACAGGAACACCACCCCGCGCGCGATCTCGCTCGCCTGGCCCAGCCGCCCGACCGGGATCTTCGCGACGATCTTCTCGAGCACGTCCGCCGGCACCGCCGCGACCATGTCCGTATCGATATAGCCCGGCGCGATCGCGTTGACCGTCACGCCGGCCCGCGCACCTTCCTGCGCCAGCGCCTTGGTGAAGCCGTGGATGCCCGATTTCGCCGCCGCGTAATTGACCTGGCCATATTGCCCGGCCTGCCCGTTGATCGAGCCGATATTGACGATCCGCCCCCATTTGCGCGTCCGCATCCCCGGGAACACCGCCTTGGCCATGTTGAAGCAGCCGCCCAGATTGGTGTCGATCACCGCCTTCCAGTCGTCATAGCTCAGCTTCAGGATCGTGCCGTCGCGCGTGATGCCCGCATTGTTCACGACGATGTCGACATCGCCCAGGTCGGCCGCGACCTTCGCACAGCCCGCCTGGCATGCGTCGTAATCCGCGACATCCCATTGATAGACCGCGATTCCCGTCCGCGCGGCAAAGGCCTCGGCGCGTTCGGCATTGCCCGCATAGGTCGCCGCCACGGTCAGCCCGGTCTTCTGCAGCGCAAGGCTGATCGCCTCGCCGATGCCACGCGTTCCCCCGGTTACGATCGCGACGCGTGCCATGCCTTCTCTCCCGCCATACGTGTTTTACCGGAGGCTAACCGCGGCGCGTCCAACCTTCAAGCTCGCGTGCGAGCAGCCGCTCGAGCATCGCGATCCCCGCGGGGCCGTCGTTCAGGCACGGCAGATAGGCAAAGTCCTTGCCGCCCGCCTCCTCGAAGCTCTCGCGCCCGCGAATCGACAATTCCTCGAGCGTTTCCAGACAGTCCGCCGAGAAACCGGGGGCGAAGATCGCGACCTTGGTCTTCCCCGCCTTGGCCAGTTCGACCAGCGTCTCGTCGGTCGCGGGCCCAAGCCATTTCTGCGGCCCGAACCGCGACTGGAACGCGACCGTCAGCTCGCGCCCCATCGCCGCGCTCAGCAGCCGCGCGGTCTTCTGGCAGTGGCAATGATAGGGATCGCCCATCTCCAGCGTGCGCTTGGGCATGCCGTGGAAGCTTGCGACGATCGCATCGGGAACGAAGTCGAGCGCGGCGAGCGACGTCTCGAGATCGGTCTTCAGCGCGTCGATATACAAGGGATCGTCATAATAAGGCGGCAGCGTGCGCAGCGCGGGCTGCCAGCGCAGCCCCGCCAGATGCGCGAACGCCTTGTCGTTCGCGGTCGCGGTCGTCGCCGCGCAATATTGCGGATAGAGCGGCGCGAGCAGGATCCGCTCGCAGCCCGCCGCCTGCATCGCGCTCAGCCGCTCGGCGATCGCCGGCCGGCCATAGCGCATCGCCCAGTCGACCATCACCTCGGGGCCGAACGAATCCTTCACCGCCGCCGCCTGCAACCGCGTGATCGCGGCGAGCGGCGAACCGTCCTCGCGCCACACCTGGCTGTACGCATGCGCCGATTTCTTCGGCCGCGTGTTCAGGATGATGCCGCGCAGGATCGGCTGCCACGCGATCGCCGGGATCTCGACGACGCGGCGATCCGACAGGAATTCGCCAAGATAGCGTTTGACCGATCGCACGTCGGGGCCGTCGGGCGTCCCCAGGTTCATCAGCAGGACGCCGATCCGGGGCTTCGGAATCGCGGGATGGTCGGGGGGCAGGGTCATGTCGAGGGTCTTAAAGGCAAATCGCGCAGACGAAAGCCCGTTGCGGAGAAGATTGCATTCGCGATCGCCGGGGCGACCGCGGGCACGCCCAGCTCGCCGACCCCGCCCGGCGCCTCGTCGCTGCGGATCAGCTCGACCGTGATGTCGGGCGTGTCCGCCAGCCGCGGCAGGTGCAGGTCGCCAAAGCCGCGCGCATCGGCCAGGTTGCGCGTGAAGCCGGTCGCCGCACCCAGCGCGGTCGCCAGTCCGAAGATCAGCCCGCCCTCGATCTGCTGGCGGACCAGATCGGGGTTGATCTGCACCCCGCAATCGACCGCCGCGACCAGCCGCTCGACCACCGGCCGCCGGTCCGCGCCGAGATGCGCCTCCGCCAGCACCGCGATGAAACTGCCGCGAAAGGCGTGAGCCGCGATCCCCTGCCCGCTGCCGGGGACCCCGCCATTCCACCCGCCCAGCGACGCCGCGGTCGACAGGCACCGCGCGAGTCTCGCGCCGCCGCCCAGCATGCCGATCCGGTAGGACATCGGCTCGGTCGCCGCGATCCGCGCGAGCTCGTCGACGAACGTCTCGGTGAAGAACGCGGTATAGCCATGCGCGCCGCCGCGCAGCGCGCCGGTCGGCACGCCGATCTCGGCGGCATGATGCACGACCGCCACCGCCGGGATCGCATAGGCGGGCAGCGCACCGCCGACCGCATGCGGATCGCCGCGGGTCAGCGCGGTCGCCGCCCGGCTGGCGATGCCGGGCAGCACCCGCGCCGCGATCTCCGCGCCGGTCGCGGGCGCCGCGATCGCCGTGCGCCAGGCAAGAATCCGCCCGCGCGCATCGAGTCGCGCCGCCAGCCGCGCCGCCGCCGCGGGCCGATAGCGGTCGTGCATCAGGTCCTCGGCCCGCGACCAGACCAGGCTGACCGGGCGCTTCAGCCGCACCGCCAGCACCGCCGCCTGCGCCGCCGCGTCATGCTCCAGCGCGGCGCCGAACGACCCGCCGACCGGCATCGGATGGATCACCACCTGCGCCTCGGCGATCCCCGCCGCGGCCGCCGCCGCCGCACGCGCGGGCCCCGGCGCCTGAGTCTGCAGCCACAGCTCCAGGATTCCGTCGCGGTACGCCGCGGTCGCGCTGCGCGTCTCGATCGCCGCATGCACCGCGGGCGCGACGCGGTAGGCGGCGGTGACCACCCCCGCCCCGTCGAGCAGCGTGCCGATCTCCCCGCTCTGCGCCATCGTCGTGCCCGGCGTCTCGAACGCAGCGTCGAGCGCGGCGGCGATCGTTCCGCTGTCGACCAGCGGGCCCTGCGTGGCGAACCGCGGCGCCATCGCGGACAGCGCCTGCTGCGCCGCCCAGCCGGTCGTCGCCACCGCCGCGACCCAAGCCGGCGTCTCGACGATCTGCAGCACGCCGCGCACCCGGTCCGCGGCGGCGCGGTCGACGCCGATCAGCCGGCTATCGCCGACCGGTCCCTGCCGGATCGCCGCATGAACCATGTCGGGCAGGCGGACGTCGCCGGTGAAATTGGCGGATCCGTCGACCTTGGCGGGCGTGTCGATCCGCGGCACCGACCGCCCCGCGAGCGCGCCTGCGCCCGGCCCGCCGATAACCGGCTCGTCGGGCAAGGTCTCGCGCGCGGCGTCCTCGGCGAGCGCGGCGAAGCGGATCCGCCGCGTGCCCTGGACGACGAACCCCGCCTCGGTCCGGCAGTCCGCCCAGTCCGCGTCCCAGCGCCGCGCCGCCGCCTTGCACAGCAACACCCGCGCCGCAGCACCCGCGCTCCGGCACGCCGCCTCGAACATCCGCACCGAACTCGATCCCGCGGTCAGCATCGGCGCGGGGCCGGCGACCGCTGCGGGAACCACGCCCGGCATCCCCTCGAACAGCGCGTTCAGCCCGACCGGATTGGCATAGAGCGGGTTGAGCGGCGCGGGCTCGACGCCCACCGTCCGCCAGTCCGCACCCAGCTCGTCCGCGACGATCTGCGCCAGCGCGGTATAGACGCCCTGCCCCTGTTCGGCCTGCGGCACCGCGACGGTCACATGCCCGTCGCTGCCGATCTTCAGCCACGCCCCGAACGCGCTCTCCCCCGGATCCGCCACCAGCGTCGGCGCATAGTCGCGCGGCCACAGCCCCCAGGCCACGACCAGCCCGATCCCCACGCCGCCTCCCGCCAAAATCCCCCGCCTGCCGATCATCCCGCGCCCCTACCCCGTCTCCCCCCCGCGGTGAAGGCGCCGCAAACCGCCGGATGCGGGGCAGCGCGCCACCCCCCACTCGTCATCCCGCCGAAAGAAGTGGATCATCCGCCCGCACCTCATCCCCCTCCCGTCATCCCGACGAAAGTCGGGACCCAGGGTAACAGGCCACAACGCTGCTGGGCTCTGGATCCTGACGTTCGTCAGGATGACGGGAGTGGGTGGGTCATCCGTCCGCCCCTCAACCCCCTCCGTCATCCCGACGAACGTCGGGACCCAGGGTAACAGGACGCAACGCCGCTGGGCCCTGGGTCCTGACTTTCGTCAGGATGACGGGAGTGGGTGGGCGTGCCGGTGCCTCGCTCCGTCCGTCATCCTGACGAAAGTCAGGATCCAGAGCCCCGAACGCCACCCCCGGCCGACGCCCCGCCGGCCGAAGGCACCCCCCTCAGACCATCCCCCGATACCGCTCCCGGATCGTCACCTTGTCGATCTTCTCCGTCCCCAGCCGCGGCAGCGGCACGTCGGCGATCCAGACCCGCTGCGGCACCTTGAACGCCGCGATATGCTGGTGGAGGAACGCGCACAGATCGTCCGCACTCAGCGTCTCGCCCTCCTGCAGCACCACCACCGCGCCCGGCACCTCGCCGAACCGCTCGTCCGCCAGCCCGAACACCGCCGCCTCCGCCACCGCGGGGTTCTGGTACAGCGCCGCCTCGACCTCCTGGCACGAGATATTCTCGCCGCCGCGGATGATGATGTCCTTCTTGCGGTCGACGATGAACAGATAGCCGTCCTCGTCGAGAAACCCGATATCCCCCGTCCGGAAATAGCCGTCCGCGGTGAACGCCGCCGCGGTCGCCTCGGGCCGGTTCCAATATTCCTTGAAGTTGCACACGCTGCGGATGCCCACCTCGCCGCGCACCCCCGCGGGCTGTGCACGCCCGTCATCGTCGAGGATCGCGAGGTCGACCAGCGGCGCGCTCGCCCGCCCCGCCGAATTGGGTTTGGCGATATAATTGCTCCGCCAGTTGCCCGTCCCCACCGCATTGGTTTCGGTGAGGCCGTAGCCGATCAGCGGCGCGCTGCCGCCCATCTCCTCGCCCAGCCGCCGGACATGCTCGACCGGCCGCGGCGCACCGCCCGCGGCGAAGTCGGTCACCGTCGACAGGTCATAGTCACCGCGATCGGGGTGGTTGAGGATCTCGAAGCTCATCAGCGGCACGCCGACGAAATAGGTCACGCCCTCCGCCTCGATCAGCCGCATCGCCTCGCGCGCATCCCATTTGGGCATCAGCACCAATTTCCGCCCCATCGCGAAGCTCTGCAGGAACACCGGCACCTCGCCGGTGATGTGGAACAGCGGGATCGTCAGCAGCGTGACCGGCTGGCCGACCGGCGGGTTGCCCTGCGCGGTGGCGATGCCGAGCATCATCATCGCCTGCCCCAGATAGTTGAAGATCGCCTGGATGATCGCGCGGTGATCGCACAGCGCGCCCTTGGACTGGCCGGTCGACCCGCTCGTGAACAGGATCGTCGCATGGTCGTCGGGCCCCAGCGGCGGCAGCGCGACGCCGACCGGGTCCTCCTTCAGCAGCACGTCGAGCGCGATTCGCAACGGCAGCGTATCGTCGATCCCGATCACCGGCGTCGCCAGCCCGGCGATCTGCGCCAGCCGCTTCACGCGCGGCGGATCGGCGAACACCATGTTGCAGTCGACGTCGCGGATCGCCGCCTCGAGCTCGTCCGACTGCCACCAGCCGTTCAGCAGCGTCGCGACCCCGCCGGCCATGATGATGCCCATGTACAGCACGATCCACGACGGCGAATTGCGCATCGCGATGCCGATCCGGTCGCCGCGCTGGATGCCGTGCGCGGACACCAGCGCGCAGGCGACGCGCTCGGCGGCGTCCTCGACCTCGGCGAAGGTCAGCCGCTCGTCGCCCGCGACCAGGAACACCTGGTCGCGGTGCTCACCGGCATAATGCGCGAAATAGGCGTTGAGCGCGGGCGGCGCGACGGCGATCGTCGGCAGCGTCACGCCGAACCGCTCGATCGATCCGAGCCCGAGCATCCCGCCGGGCGCGGTCAGTGCCGCCATCGTCGAATCCATCGCCGCGTCTAGCTCGGTCCGCATATCGCTCTCCCATTGCTCCGATGACCCCGGTCTTATCGCCTTGGTCTTATCGTCACCGCTCATTATGCAGGCGCGAACGCGTGGGGAAAAGCCATTGATCCTGTCGACCTTAGCCGCCGTAGCCGGTGGCCTGCCTAGCCCCGCTACGGGCCAACATATCCGGTTCGAGGACCTGGGGCTCCACCCCGACGTCTTCTCGATCGGCTTCTTCACGCTGCGCTGGTACAGCCTTGCCTATATCGGCGGGATCCTGCTCGGCTGGTGGTATCTGCTGAAACTGCTCGCCCAGCCCGGCGCACCGATGGCGCGGCGTCATGCCGACGACCTCGTCTTCTACGCGACGCTCGGCATCATCCTCGGCGGGCGGCTCGGCTATGTGCTGTTCTACGCGCCCGAGATGATCCTGCGGCCGTTGCGCATCCTCCGGCTCTGGGACGGCGGCATGTCGTTCCACGGCGGCGTCATCGGCGTGTCGCTCGGGCTGATCCTGTTCGCGCGCAAGCACAAGCTCAACTGGCTGCGCGTCCACGATTATATCGCCTGCTGCGTGCCGTTCGGGCTGTTCTTCGGGCGGCTCGCCAACTTCGTCAACGGCGAGCTCTGGGGCAAGCCGACCGACGTCGCCTGGGGCATCGTCTTCGCGCGCACCGTCCCCTTCGGCATGATCGAACCCGCCCGCCACCCGAGCCAGCTCTACGAGGCGGGGCTCGAAGGCCTCGCGCTGTTCGCGCTGCTCTGGTTCGCCTTCTGGAAGACCAAGGCGCGCTATGACCCGGGCAAGCTCGTCGGGCTGTTCGTGCTCGGCTACGGCCTCGCGCGCTTCACCGTCGAATTCTTCCGCGAACCCGATTCGCAGCTGCGCGCCTTTGCCGAGAAGACCGGGCTCCACATGGGCCAGTGGCTCTGCGTGCCGATGATCCTCGGCGGCCTCTTCCTGATCCTCACCGCCGCCCGCCGCCGCATCCGCGTCGAATCCATCGCCGGCGCGCAGAGCGTCGCGTAGCGGACACCACCCTCACCCTCATCCCCACCCCGGCGAAGGCCGGGGCCCAGTTGGAACGTCCCTCGTGACGGGCGGCGCGCGTCGTGACATCGCCCTCCCAACCGGGCCCCGGCCTCCGCCGGGGAGGCAGAGAGCTTTACGATGACTGACACCACCCCCGACACCGCCCTCCCCGAACGCCTCGCCCGCGCGATCACCCTCGCCGGTCCCGTCCCCGTCGCGCAGTACATGGCCGCCGCCAACGCGCATTATTACGCGACCCGCGACCCGCTCGGCGCGACCGGCGACTTCACCACCGCGCCCGAGATCAGCCAGATGTTCGGCGAGCTCCTCGGCCTGTGGTGCGCCGACCTGTGGGACCGCGCCGGCCGCCCGGACGTCGCCTGGGTCGAGCTCGGCCCCGGCCGCGGCACGCTCGCCGCCGACGCGCTCCGCGCCATGGCCAAGGCCGGCCTGACGCCCCCCGTGCATTTCGTCGAGACCAGCCCCGCGCTCCGCACCGCGCAGGCCGAGCGCGTCCCCGCCGCGACCTGGCACGACGCCATCGACACGCTGCCGACCGGGCTTCCGCTGATCGTCGTCGCGAACGAATTCTTCGACGCGCTGCCGATCCGTCAGTTGCTCAAACGCGAGGACGCCTGGCACGAACGCCTCGTCGCCGCGCAGGACCTGCTGTTCCTCCCGATCGCGGGCAAGCCGCTTCCCGACGCCGTCATCCCCGAACCCTTCCGCGACGCGCCCGCCGGATCGATCCTCGAGACCGCCCCCGCCGCGGTCGGCATCGTCCGCACGCTTGCGAAACGCCTCGTCGCGCAGGGCGGCGCGCTGCTCGCGATCGATTACGGCTATGAAGGCCCCGCGCTCGGCGACACGCTCCAGGCGGTCCGCGCGCACGCCTTTGCCAACCCGTTCGAATCGCCCGGCGAGCACGACCTGACCGCGCATGTCGATTTCACCACGCTCGCCGCCGCCGCGCAGGCCGATGGCGCGGTCGCCTGGGGCCCCGTCGCACAGCGCGACCTGCTCGGCGGTCTCGGCATCGACACGCGCACCTCCGCACTCGCCAAGGCCTCGCCCGACCGCGCCGAGGCGCTCGCCGCCGACCGCCGCCGGCTGATGGACGACATGGGGTCGTTGTTCAAAGCGCTCGCGATCACGTCGCCCGGCTGGCCCAACCCGGCCGCCTTCGCATGATCGCCTATCGCGACGCACGCCCCGCCGACGGCCCCGCGCTCGCCGCGATGGCGCGCGCGTCGTTCACCGAGACGTTCGGCACGCTCTACCGCCCGCAGGATCTCGCCGCGTTCCTCGACCAGGCGTTCGGGCCGCAGGGCCTGCCGTCGCAGATCGGCGACCCCGCCTTCCGCATCCATGTCGCGCTCGACGAGGGTGCGATCGTCGGCTTCGCCAAGACCGGCCCGGTCGCCTTCCCCGGCGACTGGCCCGCCACCGCGGTCGAGCTCTACCAGCTCTATGTCCGCGCCGACCAGCACGGCGCCGGCGTCGGCCCCGCGCTGATGGACTGGGCCCTCGCCACCGCGCGCGCCGACGCCCGGACCGAGATGATCCTCAGCGTCTATGTCGACAACCACCGCGCCCACCGCTTCTACCAGCGCTACGGCTTCACCGAGATCGGCCGCTACGTCTTCATGGTCGGCGAAAAGGCCGACGACGACCGCATCCTCCGCCTGCCCCTGTGACCAGCCACCCAACCTCCACCCCGGCGAAGGCCGGGGCCCAGTTGGGAAGGCCCAGCTAATGAAGCACCGCCCCCCGTCACACCCGTCCCCCAACTGGGCCCCGGCCTCCGCCGGGGTGGTGCAACACGCCAGCGCCCCGCTCCAGATTCCCAACCCAGCCCACCCCGGCGAAGGCCGGGGCCCAGTTGGCACGTCCCCGGTAATGAAGCGCCGCCCCCCATCACAACCGTCCCCCAATTGGGCCCCGGCCTTCGCCGGGGTGGTGCTGGACCACAGACAGGACATCCGAGCATGAATCCCGCCCCCACCCCCATCCGCGCAAAATCCCTCGCCCCCATCCCCCACGGCTTCCTCACCCGCACCGGCGGAGTCTCGACCGGCCCTTACGCCAGCCTCAACACCGGCACCGGCTCCGACGACTCCCCCACCGCGATCGCCGAGAATCGCCGCCGCGCGACCGACGCCGTCCTCCCCGGCGCGCAGCTCGTCGGCCTCTACCAGATCCACTCGGCCGAGGCGGTGACGATCACCGCCCCGGTCGACGACACATTCCGCCCGCGCGCCGACGCGCTCGTCACCGACCGCCCCGGGCTCGCGCTCGGCATCCTCACCGCGGACTGCGCCCCCGTCCTCTTCGCCGACAGCGAGGCGGGGATCGTCGGCGCCGCGCATGCCGGCTGGCAGGGCGCGCTCGGCGGCGTCACCGACGCCACCCTGCTCGCGATGGAGGCGATCGGCGCGCGCCGCGACCGCATCGTCGCCGCGGTCGGCCCGTGCATCGCGCGCGCCAACTACGAGGTCGACACCGGCTTCCTCCGCCGCTTCTGCGAGGCCGATCCCGAAAACGAACGCTTCTTCGCGGATGCCCGCACCGACCATTACCAGTTCGATCTCGAGGCCTATGTCGTCAACCGGCTCGCTGCCGCGGGGGTCGGCCGGGTCGAGGCGCTCGGCCGCGACACCTACACCGAAGACGACGCCTTCTTCAGCTATCGCCGCGCGACCCATCGCGGCGAACCCACTTATGGTCGCCAGATCAGTATCATCGGCCTCTGACGCCTCCCCAAACCGGCTGCGCATCGCTAGGCTCGCCGCATCGGCCCGCACCAGACGGGTCATGCAGGAGCCCAGAATGTCCGATACCCCGACCCCCACCGGCATGCCCGCCGAGACCGAAGCCGACCTGACCGGCGTCGCCGCGCGCGTCGCCCCCAAGCCCGAGGTCGAGAAGATCGGCGGCCGCAAGCTGAAGCCCTCGACGCTGATGATGGGCCATGGTTACGACCCGTCGCTGTCGGAAGGGTCGCTCAAGCCCCCGATCTTCCTCACCTCGACCTTCGTCTTCCCCAACGCCGCCGCGGGCAAGCGCCATTTCGAGGGCGTCACCGGCAAGCGCCCGGGCGGTGCCGAGGGCCTCGTCTATTCGCGTTTCAACGGCCCCAATCAGGAGATCCTCGAGGATCGCCTCGGCGTCTGGGAAGAGGCGGAGGACGCGCTCGCCTTCTCGTCCGGCATGTCCGCGATCGCCACCTTGTTCCTCGCGATGGTCAAGCCCGGCGACACCATCGTCCATTCGGGGCCACTTTACGCCGCGACCGAGACGCTGATCGGCCGCGTGCTCGGCAAGTTCGGGGTCAAGTGGCTCGACTTCCCCGCAGGCGCCACGCGCGAGGAGATCGACGCGGTGATGACCGAGGCCGCGACCGGCAACGTCGCGCTCATCTATCTCGAAAGCCCCGCCAACCCGACCAACGCGCTGGTCGATGTCGAGGCGGTCGCCGCCAGCCGCGACGCAATATTTGGTGACGAGAAGCCGCCGATCGCGATCGACAACACCTTCCTCGGACCGCTCTGGTTCCAGCCGCTCAAGCACGGCGCGGACATCGTCGTCTATTCGCTGACCAAATATGTCGGCGGCCATTCGGATCTCGTCGCGGGCGGGGTGCTCGGCACCAAGGCGCACATCAACACGATCCGGACGATGCGCAACACGATCGGCACGATCACCGATCCCAACACCGCCTGGATGCTGCTGCGCAGTCTCGAGACGCTCGAGCTCCGCATGAGCCGCGCGGGCGAGAATGCGGCCAAGGTCTGCGCCTATCTGCGCCATCACCCCAAGGTCGAGCGCGTCGGCTATCTCGGCTTCCTCGCCGACGAACCCGGCGCCGAGCGTCAGGCCGACATCTATCGCCGCCACTGCACCGGCGGCGGCTCGACCTTCTCGCTCTACCTGAAAGGCGGCGAGCGCGAGAGCTTCGCCTTCCTCGACGCGCTCAAGATCGCCAAACTCGCGGTCTCGCTCGGCGGCACCGAAACGCTCGCCAGCCACCCCGCCGGCATGACGCACCTCTCGGTCCCCGACGCGCGCAAGCAGGCTTTGGGCATCACCGACAATCTGGTGCGCATCTCGATCGGCGTCGAGGATGCCGACGACCTGATCGCCGACTTCACGCAAGCGCTCGAAGCGATCTGACCAACCGGGCGCCCGCTAAACCAGCGGGCGCCCCCCTCCTCGTCATCCTGACGAAAGTCAGGATCCAGAGCCCAGCAAACCCACCCTACCCGAACCCGATCCGAACACCGGCTGGCCCCAGCGCCCCCCACCCGTTAAAGCGCAACGGATGCCGATCTTCACCCCCATCCCGCAGGACGATTTCGTCGCCGCGATCCACACCCTCGCCGCACAGCTGCGCGCGGACGCCGACTGGACTCCCGATTTCATTATCGGCATCGGCCGCGGCGGTCTCGTCCCCGCGGTCTTCCTCAGCCACGCGATCGGCCTCCCGACGCTCTCGGTCGACTATTCCAGCCAGGTCGAGGATTTCGCGGACCAGCCGCTCGTCAAGCTCGCCGCGCGCACCCAGTCGGGCGAACGCCTGCTCTTCCTCGACGACATCAATGATTCCGGCCGCACGATCACGCATCTGCGCACCGCCCTCGCCGCCGCAGGCGCGACGCCCGGCGCGATCCGCTTCGCGACGTTGATCGACAATCTCAGCTCCGCCGAACGCATCGACTACACCGCGCGCACGATCGACCGCCGCGACACCAAAGACTGGTTCGTCTTCCCCTGGGAAGCCGTCGCCCCCGCCACCACGATCGAACACGACGCCGCCGAAGTCCCCGACCGCATCGCCTGACGCGCGGCCAACCCCGTCATCCTGACGAACGTCAGGACCCAGGGTTACAGGCTCCGCGCATCCCCCCAAACCCGTCATCCTGACGAAAGTCAGGATCCAGAGTTACAGGCGCCGCGCTTAATGGCTCTGGATCCTGACTTTCGTCAGGATGACGGAGGAGGGACGTCCGACGCCCGAAGCCTCACCCGTCGCTGGCGCGCTCGATATCCGCCCCGACCGCGCTGAGCTTCTCCTCGAGCCGCTCATACCCCCGGTCGAGATGGTAGACCCGCCCGACCGACGTCTCCCCATCCGCCGCCAGCCCCGCCAAAATCAGGCTCATCGACGCGCGCAGGTCGGTCGCCATCACCGGCGCGCCGACCAGCTTGTCGACGCCGCGCACCACCGCGGTGCGGCCGCGCACCTGGATGTCCGCGCCCATCCGCGCCAGCTCGGGCACGTGCATGTAGCGGTTCTCGAAGATCGTCTCGGTCAGCACGCTCGCGCCGTCCGCCTTGCACAGCATCGCCATGAACTGCGCCTGCATGTCGGTCGCAAAGCCCGGATAGGGCGCGGTCGACAGCGTCAGCGGCTGGAGATGCCCGTCCGACGCGACGCGGATGCCGTCCTTGGTCGGGGTGACGCTCACCCCCGCCTCGACCAGCGCGTCGAGCGTCGCGCCCATGTCCGACGCGGTCACGCCGGTCAGCTCGAGGTCGCCGCCGGTGATCGCCGCGGCACAGGCATAGCTGCCCGCCTCGATCCGGTCGGGCATCACCGCATAGGTCGCGCCGTGCAGCCGGTCGCGGCCCTCGATCGTCAGCGTCTCGGTGCCGATCCCGTCGATCGACGCGCCCATCGCGACGAGGCAGCGGCACAGGTCGACGATCTCGGGTTCGCGCGCCGCATTCTCGATCACGCTGGTCCCGCGCGCAAGCACCGCCGCCATCACGACATTCTCGGTCGCACCGACCGACACGATCGGGAAGCGGTAGCGTCCCCCGGTCAGCCGTCCGCCTGGCGCGGTCGCCTTCACATAGCCCGCCGCCATCTCGAGCTCGGCGCCGATCGCCTCGAGCGCGCGCAGATGCAGGTCGATCGGCCGGTTGCCGATCGCGCAGCCGCCGGGCAGCGACACCGTCGCCTCGCCGCCGCGCCCGAGCAGCGGCCCGAGCACGAGGATCGACGCACGCATCTTCCGCACGATGTCGTAGGGCGCCTCGGTCGAGGTGAGATTGCCCGCGCGGATCGTCATCACCCGCCCGAAATCCTCGGGCCGCGTCCCCTGGATCGCGGTCGACGCGCCCAGCTGGTTGAGCAGATGCCCGAACCCGTCGACATCGGCCAGCCGCGGCAAATTGCGCAGCGTCAGCGGCTCCTCGGTCAGCAATGCGCAGGGCATCAGCGTGAGCGCGGCGTTCTTCGCGCCGGAAATGGGCAGGCGCCCGGTCAGGCGGTTGCCGCCGCGAATGAGAATACGGTCCATCCCCGGCTGTCTATCGCCCCGCACGATCCGCGCAAGCCCGGCCGCATGGCGGGCCTGCCTCCGCAGGCGCGCATGGCGGTCAACCAAATGCGGTCCAGACCGGCCCTATTGATCGACTTTAATGCGTAAAATCGGGGGGTTTGCTCTGTGGAGCAACGACGGGGAGCCGATCACAGTGCCGCACAGCTGCTTCGCCGAACGTCTCGGCGATTACATCACCTTGACCGAGAGCGAGACGACGGCACTGACGCGCCTCGAGGAGCGCCCGCGCGACCTGCGCCGCGGCACGATCCTGCTGCGCGAGCACGACCCGATGGCCGAGCTCTTCATCCTCCAGCGCGGCATGGCGATGAGCTATGTCCTGCTCGACGACGGCAGCCGCCAGATCCTGCGCTTCCTGTTTCCCGGCGACATGCTCGCGGTCTCGGCTTTGGTCTATCGCGACTCGCCCGAGACGATCGTCGCGATGACCGACCTGACCGTCTGCCCGTTCGACCGGACGCTGATGGCCGGGCTGCTGACCGAACATCCGCGCCTCGCCGCGGTCATCATGGTGATGAACCAGATGGAAAAGGTCGCGCTGACCGACCGGCTCGCAGCCCTAGGCCGGACCTCCGCCAAGGTCCGCGTCGCCGCGCTGCTGCTCGAGATCCGCAACCGCATCCGGCTGACCGGACAGGCCGCGACCACCGATTTCGCGCTGCCGCTCACGCAGGAGGAGATTGGCGACGCGACCGGGCTGACCGCGGTCCATGTCAACCGCATGCTCCGCCAGCTCGAGGAGGACGGGCTGATCGCGCGTGGTGCTGGCCGCGTGTCGTTCACCGACGAGACCGCGCTGCTGCGCGCCGCCAATTACGTGAACCGGTTCGACGGTCTCGACCTGCGCTGGCTCCCGCCCGCGCGCTGACCGCCCTGGCCCGCCGCCGGGTCCAGCGCCCGACGCGCCCTCACAACCGCGCGATCAGGCCTTTTCGAGCGTGCACTGCAACGGGTGCTGGTTCTGCTGCGCGAAATCCATCACCTGGCTGACCTTGGTCTCGGCGACCTCGTAGCTGAACGTCCCGCACACGCCGACGCCCTTCTGGTGGACGTGCAGCATCACCCGCGTCGCCGCCTCCATGTCCATGCGGAAGAAGCGCTGCAGGCACAGCACGACGAATTCCATCGGCGTGTAATCGTCGTTGAGCATCAGCACGCGGTACGGCGTCGGCTGCTTGGTGCGCGACCGCGTCTTGGTCGCGATGCCGACATTGCCCCGGTCGTTGCCGCCGGAATCCCCGTTGCCGTCGGAATTCCCGTCTTCGGCACGGATCCCGTCTTCAACACGGCTATAGCGTCGCTCGGTCATCGTCATCGGAACCAGTATTTTCGGTGTCAGCGCCATGACGTGAAAATATGGCACCTGATGGTCGAAGAGCAAGCCCCGCCCGCTAAAAGGGCAACCTATGAGGCCCGGCAAAAGGGCCCGGCAAAAGGGTAAGGCACAAGCGCCACGCAAAAGGGGCAGGCAAGGGATCCCCTGCCCGCCCCTCCCGTCTCGCATCCGGCCGGAGACGACGCGTAGCGCCGACCCCGGTCACCGGCTCAGTTGGCGATCTTCAGCTTCTCGGTCGCCAGCGCGACCCGGTTGGACAAAGGCTGCGTGATCTCGCCCGCCATCTTCATCATCATCTCGGTCGAACGCGCGCTGTCGGCGATCAGCGTGTCGAACGCGGTGCGCATGTAATCGCCCTGCAGCTTCATGAACTCGGTCGGCGACTTGGCCGCGGCGAGCGTCTTCATCGCCTCGGTCGCGCCCTCGAACGACGCCTTGGCATAGGCCGAAACCTCGTGCCCCAGCGTCTCGGCGCCCTTGGCGGCGATCTTCGACGATTCGACGATCGCCTCGATATTGCCCTTGGCGAACGCATTGGCGTCCTCGAACGCAGCCGCGCTCTTCTCCATCGCGCCCTTCGCGCGGGTCGAGAGGTCGGCGAACATTGCCTGGGTCTTTTCGATCGTGCCGGTGTCGAAATTCATCATGCCATCCTTTCCTGTACGCGCCGCTCCGACGGGAACGACGATGTCTGCTGGTGTCGAAACGGGTGTTGCAAGCGGCACCGCGACGCCGGTCACGGCGGGCTGCGCGTCTTCGGTACTTGCGGGTTGCGCCTCGTCGGGGCTTGCGGGCTGCGCGGCGATGTCCGCCGCAGCGATCCCCGCCGCCCCCTCGACCGCGGCGACTGCCGTCTCGGGCGCAGTCTCGGGAAGCGCGACGGGCGCGGTCTCGGGCGGTGCGATTTCGAGGGCTTGCACGGCTGCCGGAGCCGGCTCCACGATCGGGGTAGGCTCCGCGACCAGGGCCGTCTCAACCGCCGCGACCATCTCGGCCGGGGGCAACGCGACGGGCTTGGCGACTCGCTTGGCTCGCGCCGGCGCGACGGATTTGACCGTCCCGCGATCGCCCGACTTCGAACCAGACCCCCGCATCACATCTGCCCCCGCCTTATCGTGTTGCGTCGCAATATATCACAGTTGCAACGCCCCGACAATCGTCATTGTGCAGTGCAATATATTCCCCGATTCAACGTGTTGGTTAACGGGCGCTGGACGCGGCCTTAGCTCACCGCATCCGCACATAGTCTCCCGGCGACTCGCCAAGCGCGGGCAGCGCCCCTTCGCCCGGGATCCGCGCCCCCGTCGCCGCGACCGTTTCGTCCCCCATCGCGCGCAGCCACGCGACCCAGTCGGGCCACCAGCTCCCCTTGGTCTCGACCGCCGCGGCGACGAACGCGTCGAGGCTCGCCGGCGCGTCGGTGCTGGCCGGATCGAGCGTCCAATATTGATATTTCCCCGCGGCGGGCGGGTTGACCACGCCCGCGATATGCCCCGACCCCGCCAGCACGAAGCGGACCGGCCCCGACAGCGCGGTCGTCAGCTTCCACACACTCGCCGCCGGCGCGATATGATCCTCGCGCCCCGCCTGGACATAGGCCGGCGTCGTCACACGGCCGAGGTCGACCGGCGTGCCGTCCACCACCATCGCGCCCGGCTCGACCAGCAGATTGTCGCGGTACAGGTCGGTCAGATAGGCCCTGTGCCATTTCGCCGGCAGATTGGTCGTGTCGCCGTTCCAGTGGAGCAGGTCGAACGGCACATAATCCTTGCCGAGCAGATAGTTGTTGGTGACGTAATTCCAGATCAGGTCGCGCCCGCGCAGCAGGTTGAACGTCGCCGCCATATAGCGCCCGTCGAGAAACCCCTCGGGCGACAGCGTGCCGAGCAGCGCGATCTGCTCGTCGTCGATGAAATGCGCGAGCTCGCCCGCATCCGCGAAATCGACCTGCGCCGTGAAGAACGTCGCGCTCGCGACGCGGTCCGCCTGCCCCCGCGCGCTCAGCACCGCCAGCGTCGCGGCCAGCGTCGTCCCCGCCACGCAATAGCCGATCGTATGCACCGCGGGCACCTCGAGCAGGCCGCGCACCGTCTCGATCGCCTCGATCTGCGCGGCGACATAATCGTCCCAGATCACGTCCTTCATGCTCGCATCCGCGGACTTCCACGACACCATGAAGACGCTCAAGCCCTGCTCGACCGCCCAGCGGATGAAGCTCTTCTCGGGGTTGAGGTCGAGGATGTAGAAGCGGTTGATCCACGGCGGAAAGATCACCAGCGGCGTCGCCTGCACGCGCTCGGTGGTCGGCGCATAATGGATCAGCTCGTACAGCGGCGTGCGCAGCACGACCTTGCCCGGCGTCATCGCCAGGTTGCGGCCCAGCTCGAAACTGCCTTGTGCGGTGTGGCTCAGCTGCCCGCGGCCGATGTCCGCCATCATGTTCTGCAGCCCCTGCAACAGGTTGGCGCCGCGCGTCTCGATCGTCTTCTCGATCACCTCGGGATTGGTCAGCGCGAAGTTGGTCGGGCTCATCGCATCGACGAAGCCGCGCGTCGCAAAGCGCAGCTGCTCCTTCTGCCGCGGCTCCAGCCCCTCGACCGCGTCGACGCTGCGCAGCATCTGGTCGCCGATCGTCTGGTAACTCTGCCGGATCAGGTCGAACACCGGCTCGCGCCACTGCGCCGCCTTGAACCTTTTGTCGGTCGCGGGCCCGGGCTCGGGCTGGGGCGCCGCGCCGCCCCCCGCGGGCACCAGCATCTGCTGCCACAGCGCAAAGCCGTCCCGCCAGAAATCGCGCACCCGCGACAGCGTCGCCGGATCGTTGAACCCCGGCACCACCATCGCCTCGGGCACCGCCGCATCGAGCGGCGCGGTGATCGCATCGAGCCCCTGCGCCATCATCATCTGCTGCGCGCGCCCCATCACCCAGGTCCAGTGCTGCAGCTCGGCCAGCGTCGGTGCGGCAATCCCCGGCGTCTCGGACATGGGCGACCTCTCCTTTTGCCCAAGCCTAACCCACTCCCCCACCCGGCGAAAGCACCCCCGCACCCCACCCACTCCGTCATCCTGACGAAAGTCAGGATCCAGAGCCAAGCAGCGTACACGCCCGCCGCTCTGGGTCCCGGGTCGAGCCCGGAATGACGAAGAAGGGCCGGCACGCCCCCACCTTTCCCGCCAGAACCCAAACGCGGTGGATGACGCCCCCCGCGGCATACGGTACAGCACCCCTTCCTCCAGCTCGGGGCCGATCATGTCCGACGATTTCTACCGCATCAAACGCCTGCCACCCTATGTCATCGCCGAAGTGAACGCGATGCGGGCGGCGGCGCGGGCGGGCGGCGAGGACATCATCGATCTCGGCATGGGCAATCCCGACCTGCCGCCGCCCGAGCACGTCATCGCCAAGCTCGTCGAGGTCGCCAGCAAGCCCGGCGCGCACGGCTATTCGCAGTCGCGCGGCATCCCCGGCCTTCGCAAGGCGCAGGCGAACTATTACGGCCGCCGCTTCGGCGTCGATGTCGATCCCGAGACCGAGGTCGTCGTGACGATGGGCTCGAAGGAAGGGCTCGCCAGCCTCGCCACCGCGATCACGGCGCCCGGCGACGTCGTGCTCGCGCCCAACCCGTCCTATCCGATCCACACCTTCGGCTTCATCATCGCCGGCGCGACGATCCGCGCGGTGCCGACCACCCCCGA
Organism: Sphingomonas sp. CFBP 13714; assembly: GCF_014842205.1. Lineage (NCBI taxonomy): Bacteria > Pseudomonadati > Pseudomonadota > Alphaproteobacteria > Sphingomonadales > Sphingomonadaceae > Sphingomonas > Sphingomonas sp. CFBP 13714. The sequence goes on along the minus strand of NZ_JACYVG010000001.1, from coordinate 577,272 downwards.
CGACGCCTATTTCGAGAGCCTCGAGCGCGCGATGGCGTTCACCGTGCCGCGCCCGTCGATCCTCGTCGTCAACTATCCGTCGAACCCGACCGCCGAGGCGGTCGACCTCGCCTTTTACGAACGGCTCGTCGCCTGGGCGAAGGAGAACAAGGTCTGGATCATCTCCGACCTCGCCTATTCCGAGCTCTATTACGACGGCAATCCGACCCCCTCGATCCTCCAGGTCAAGGGCGCCAAGGACATCGCGATCGAGTTCACCTCGCTCAGCAAGACCTATTCGATGGCGGGCTGGCGGATCGGCTTCGCGGTCGGCAACAAGACGCTGATCGCGGCGATGGCCCGGGTGAAGAGCTATCTCGACTACGGCGCCTTCACCCCGATCCAGGCCGCCGCCTGCGCCGCGCTGAACGGCCCGCAGGACATCGTCGCGCGCAACCGCGAGCTCTATCACAAGCGCCGCGACGTGCTCGTCGAAAGCTTCGGCCGCGCCGGCTGGGACATCCCCTCGCCGCGCGCCTCGATGTTCGCCTGGGCGCCGCTCCCGCCCGCGCTCGCGCATCTCGGCAGCCTCGAATTCACCAAGCAGCTCCTCACCCATGCTCACGTCGCGGTCGCACCCGGCGTCGGCTATGGCGAGAATGGCGAGGGCTATGTCCGCATCGCGATGGTCGAAAACGAACAACGCCTCCGCCAGGCCGCGCGCAACGTGAAGCGCTACCTCCAGAGCATGGGCGTCAACACCCCCGCCCAGGGCGCCGGCTGACCCGCCGCCCCCACCCGTCATCCTGACGAACGTCAGGACCCAGAGCCAAACAGCACCACCCCCGCGGCTCTGGATCCCGGGTCAGGCCCGGGATGACGAAGGAGGAAGCAGCGCCCCCTCCCCACCCGTCATCCTGACGAACGTCAGGACCCAGAGCCAAGCAGCACCCCGCCCGCGGCTCTGGGTCCCGGGTCAGGCCCGGGATGACGGCGGGAAGAGCAGCCCCCCGAAAGGTTGACGCCACCCCCCGCCCCAGCCATCCCCCAAAGCCATGACCCGCCCCGGCTTCGCCTTCTCCACCACCCTGCGCGTCCGCTACGCCGAGATCGACGGGCAGAAGATCGTCTTCAACTCGCGCTATCTCGAATATGCCGATGTCGCGATCACCGACTTCTGGGACTGGAGCGGGATCGCCGCCGCGGTGCCCGGCTGGGACGACACCGAGTTCAACGTCCGCCGCACCGAGATCGACTATCTCGCGCCCTTCCGCCTCGGCGACACGATCGCGGCGCATGTCCGGATCGAGCGGGTCGGCACGTCGAGCCTCACCAAGCGGATCGAGCTGACGCATGCCGAAAGCGGCGCGCTCCACACCGTGATCACGATGGTCAGCGTCCATGTCGATCTCGCGACCGGCCGCCCCGCACCCCTGTCGCCAGCGATCCGCGACCATATCGCGCGGCTCGCCACCCCCGCCTGACCGCTCAGTCCGTCGCGCCGATCTCCCCCGGCAGCGCCCAGATCAGCTCGCCCCGGCCCAGCACGCGGCCGTCATGCGCGCGCACCGCGACCTGTTCGATCGGCTGCCGGTCGCGCGCATCGACCAGGATCGGGAAGGCCGGGATCCGCGTCTCCCACCGCTCGCCCCATTGCCGGAGCGCGATCATCGTCGGCAGCAGCGCAAAGCCCTTTTCGGTCAGCCCATAGGCGATCTTGCGGCGATCCTCGGGCAGCGGCCGCCGCGCGAGGATCCCGTGCTCGACCAGCCGCGCGAGCCGGTTCGCCAGGATGTTGCGCGCGATGCCCAGCTCGGCCTGGAATTCCTCGAAATGACGCAGCCCGTTGAACGCCGCGCGCAGGATCAGGAACGACCAGCGCTCCCCCATCGCCTCGAGCGCCGCCGGCAGGCTGCATTCGCGCAGCGGCTCGCGCAAAATCCCCCGCGAAATCCCCCGCGAAATTCCCCGCGAAATCCCCCCCGAAATCCCCATAGTCCCGGCTCCCCCCGACCCCGGTCTAGCCTATAGCATCCCGCCGCGCGATGCGCTCATCGAGTGCGTCTATCACGGTGACCGGACGCTTTTGGTTGCAAAGCAACACGCTGCGGCCCCATCTATGTCGGGTGTTGCGCCAATATGAACTCGTCGATCGAGTCCTCGATTACGATCCCGATGCCGACGAGGCCCTGCTGAACCGCGCCTATGTGTTTTCGATGCAGGCGCACGGGTCGCAGAAGCGTGCGAGCGGCGATCCCTATTTCAGCCATCCGATCGAGGTGGCGGGCATCCTCACCGATCTGCATCTCGACGACGAGACGATCGCCACCGCGATCCTCCACGACACGATCGAGGATACCGTCGCCACGCCCGAGGAGATCACGCGGCTGTTCGGCCCGTCGGTCGCGCGGCTGGTCGACGGCGTCACCAAGCTCAGCAAGATCGAGGCGCAGACCGAGAACGAGCGCGCCGCCGAGAACCTGCGCAAGTTCCTGCTCGCCATGTCCGACGACATCCGCGTGCTGCTGGTGAAACTCGCCGACCGGCTGCACAACATGCGCACGCTGCATCACATCGCCAAGCCCGAGAAGCGCCGTCGCATCGCCAAGGAGACGATGGACATCTACGCGCCGCTCGCCGAGCGGATCGGCATGTACGAGTTCATGCGCGAGATGCAGACGCTCGCCTTCGAACAGATCGAACCCGAGGCCTCCGAATCGATCAACCGCCGGCTCGAGCAGCTGAAGGACGGCGACGGCAACCGCATCGCCAAGATCGCCTCGGGGCTCAAACTCGTGCTGTCGCGCGCCGGCATCGAGGCGGAGGTCGCGGGGCGCGAGAAGCATCCCTATTCGATCTTCCGCAAGATGTCCGAACGGCACATCAATTTCGAACAATTGTCCGACGTGATGGCGTTCCGCGCGATCGTCCCGACCGAGGCGGACTGCTACGCCGCGCTCGGCATCATCCACCAGCGCTGGCCGATGGTGCCCGGCCGGTTCAAGGATTACATCTCGACGCCCAAGCGCAACGGCTATCGCTCGCTCCACACCAGCGTGATCCATGCCGACAATGCGCGTATCGAGATCCAGATCCGGACCGAGGCGATGCACGCCCAGGCCGAATTCGGCCTCGCCGCGCACTGGGCCTACAAGCAGAAGAGCGGCGGCCAGACGATCGGCGGCGGCGAGCATCAGGTCAGCTGGATCCGCGACCTGGTCGAGATCCTCGACACCGCCGAAAGCCCCGAGGAGCTGCTCGAACACACCCGGATGGCGATGTACGCCGATCGCATCTTCGCCTTCACCCCCAAGGGCGAACTGATCCAGCTGCCCAAGGGCGCGACGCCGATCGACTTCGCCTATGCGGTCCACACCGATCTCGGCGACCAGGCGGTCGGCGCGAAGATCGACGGCCGCGTCGTGCCGCTCTCGACCGTGATCGAAAACGGCAACCAGGTGCAGATCCTGCGTTCGAAGGGCCAGTCGCCGCAACCCCACTGGCTCAACGTCGCGACCACCGGCAAGGCGCTCGCCGCGATCCGCCGCCATCTGCGCCACAAGGAGCGCGTCGAGCAGGAGGCGCTCGGCCGCACGCTGTTCGACGACATCGCCTCGCGCCTCCCCGCCCCGATCGGCCCCGACGCGACCGAGCCCGCGCTCAAGCGGCTCAAATTCGCCGACGAGGGCGCGCTGATGGTCGCGATCGCGCGCCGCACCGTGTCCGACGAACAGGTGATGGAGGCGCTGATGCCCGGCTCGACCGGCGCCGATCTCGGCCACGCGGTCGCCCCGCAGTCGAGCGCGATCTCGATCAAGGGGCTGACGCCGGGCGTCGCCTATGACCTCGCCACCTGCTGCCACCCGGTGCCCGGCGACCGCATCGTCGGCCTGCGCCGCCCCGATGCGGGGATCGAGGTCCATGCGATCGACTGCCGCGTGCTCGCCGAACTCGCCGAGCGGACCGAGAACGAAACCGACTGGGTCGACGTCGCCTGGGGCGAAAAGACCGAAGGTGCGGTCGCGCGCATCTCGGTGATGGTCAAGAACGAACCCGGCTCGCTCGGCGTGGTCGCGTCGATCATCGGCACGCACATGGCCAACATCATCAACCTCCGCCTCGACACGCGCGACACCAGCTTCCACACCAACGAGATCGACGTCGAGGTCCACGACATCCAGCAACTCATGCGCCTCATGGCCGGCCTCCGCGCCGCCGACGCCGTCAACACCGTCGAACGCGTCTAACCGCCACTCCACGCCGTCCCCCGCGCCATCCCCCTCTCCGTCATCCCGACGAAAGTCGGGACCCAGAGCCCAGCAGCACCACCGCCCGCAACCCTGGGTCCCGGGTCAAGCCCGGGATGACGAAGAAGGAGCACCCCCACCCCCGTCATCCCCGCGCAGGCGGGGATCCAGACTGGCGAACGCCCGCGATCCGGCAACACCCGCATAGACTATAGATCCCCGCCTCCGCGGGGATGACGGAGCGGCCGGACAAGCCCCCGCCCCGCCCCCGCTGACGAAGCGCGCGAACGTGCCCCACCTCCCACCGTCATCCTGACGAAAGTCAGGATCCAGAGCCAAGCAGCACCCCGCCCGTGGCTCTGGATCCTGGATCAAGTCCAGGATGACGAAAGGGGAGAGCCGCCCCCTCCCCCGTCATCCCCGCGCAGGCGGGGATCCAGACTGGCGACCGCCCGCGATCCACCACCAAACGCATAGCCTATGGATCCCCGCCTCCGCGGGGATGACGACGCGGGCGGACAAGCCCCCCCGCGCTTGCCCCGCACAATTCCCCAGCTACTATCCCCCCCAACACCCCGGGGGACCCATCACATGAACCGTCGCGCCTTCCTCTCGTCCGCGAGCATGCTCGCCACCCTCGCCCTCGTCCCGCGCGCAGCCCTCGCCGCCGGCGCCACCCCCGGCGACGCGAAGCTCGACGCGCTCCTCACCTCGATCTTCGACGCGAACCTCAAATACGCCCCCGAATTCGCCACCCAGCTCGGCCTCGACAAGGGCGCCAACGCCGCGCTGAAAAGCCGGCTCGGCGATTACACCCCCGGCGCGGTCAGGGCGAACCTCGCGCGCACCACCCGCACGATCGCGCAGATCGAGGCCGTGCCCCCCGCCACGCTCTCCGACGCCGGCCGCCTCAACCGCGAGGTCGTGCTCTATTCGCAGAACCAGCAGCGCACCGCCGCCGAAAAATTCGGGCTCGGCTCCCCCACCAACCCCTATGTCATCAGCCAGCAGGACGGCGCCTATTTCGACGTCCCCGACTTCCTCGACAGCGCGCACACGATCAAGACCGCCGCCGACGCCGACGCCTATTGCGCGCGCCTCGACGCGTTCGCGACCGCGCTCGACGGCGACACCGCGACGCAGGCCGAGCGTGCGAAACGCGGCCTCGTCGCCCCCGGCTTCTCGCTCGACCTCGCGCTCGGCCAGATGGCGGCGCTGCGCGCTCCCGCGCCCGCGCAGAGCGGCCTCGTCACCTCGGTCGCGACGCGCACCAGGGCCGCCGGGCTGACCGGCGACTGGGACCGCCGCGCCACCGCGCTCGTGACGGACAAGGTCTATCCCGCGCTCGACCGCCAGATCGCACTGGTCAAGCAGCTCCGGACCACGGCCCGCGCCGAGGCCGGGCTCTGGGCGGTCCCCGGCGGCGACGCGATCTACGCCGCCGCGCTCGCCCAGGCGACCACCACCAACTTCACCCCCGACGAGGTCCACAAACTCGGCCTCGACCAGGTCGCGCAGATCGGCGCCGAACTCGACACCATCCTCAAGGCGCAAGGCCTGACCAAGGGCAGCATCGGCGCACGCCTCGCCGCCTTCAACGCCACCCCGGCACAGCTCTATCCCGACACGCCCACCGGCCGCACCGACCTCATCGCCGGGCTCAACACCGGGCTCGCCGCGATGCAGGCCAAGCTCCCCCAGGCGTTCATAAACCCGCCGTCCGCCCCACTCCAGATCCGCGCGGTCCCGACCGATATCCAGGACGGCGCCTCGAACGGCTATTACCGGCTCGCCGCGCTCGACGGGTCGCGCCCGGCGATCTACTTCATCAACCTGAAAAGCGTCGCCGACTGGCCCAAATACACGCTCCCCTCGCTCACCTATCACGAGGGCGTGCCGGGGCATCATCTCCAGCTCAGCCTCGTCGCCGGGCTCGACACGCCGCTGCTGCGCAAATTCTCGTTCTTCGGCGCCTATGTCGAGGGCTGGGCGCTCTACGCCGAACAGCTCGCCGACGAGCTCGGCGGCTATGCCGGCCCGATCGAACGCGCAGGCTATCTCCAGTCCTTCCTCTTCCGCGCCGCGCGCCTCGTCGCCGACACCGGCATCCACGCCAAGCGCTGGACGCGCGAACAGGCGACCGACTATTTCGTCGACACCGTCGGCTTCGCCCGCCCCCGTTCGCAGCGCGAGATCGAGCGTTACTGCACGATGCCCGGCCAGGCCTGCAGCTACAAGCTCGGCCACATCAGCTGGCTCCGCGCCCGCGACACCGCGAAGAAGATCCTCGGCGACAAGTTCGACGTGAAGCAGTTCCACGAAGTCCTGCGCGATGGCGCCGTCCCCCTCACGATCCTCGAACGCCTCGTCGAGGCCCGCGCGACGGCCCTCGCCAAGGCCTGACACGGGGGGCCCGACGCGGGGCGGCGATTTCGGACGATGACGCCGCGCAACGGGGCGGCTAGAGAGCGGGGATGCACCGTCCCGCGCTCTCGATCGTCGTCCCCTGCTACAACGAGGCCGCCTGCCTCGACCTCCTCCACGCGCGCATATCGGGCGCAGCGCAGAGCGCGGTCGGCGAGGATTACGAGATCGTCCTGATCAACGACGGCTCGCGCGACGAAAGCTGGTCGGTGATGCAGCGTCTCGCCGCCGCCGATCCCCGGCTCGTCGCGATCAACCTGTCGCGCAACCACGGGCATCAGCTCGCGCTCACCGCCGGGCTCGACCTGTGCGCGGGCGAGCAGATCCTGATCATCGACGCCGATCTCCAGGATCCGCCCGAGCTCCTCCCCCAGATGCGCGCCGCGATGGCCGAGCAGCAGGCCGACGTCGTCTACGCGGTCCGCCGCCAGCGCGCGGGCGAGACCGTCTTCAAGAAGGCCACCGCCGCCGCCTTCTACCGGCTGCTGACCAAGATGACCGACACGCCGATCCCGGTCGACACCGGCGATTTCCGGCTGATGAGCCGGCGTGCGCTCGACGCGTTCCTGTCGCTCCCCGAACAGGCGCGCTTCATCCGCGGCATGGTCGCCTGGATCGGCTTCCGCCAGATCCCCTTCGCCTATGACCGCGCCGAGCGGCATGCGGGCGAGACCAACTATCCGCTCGCCAAGATGATGCGCCTCGCCTTCGACGCGGTCACCGGCTTCTCGACCGCCCCCTTGCGCTTCGCCAGCCATGCCGGCCTCGCGCTCACCGGCGTCTCGCTGCTGCTGTTCGTCTACATCGCGATCGGCTGGCTCTCGGGCAGCGCGGTGCAGGGCTGGACCTCGACGATGCTGGTGACGGTGTTCCTCGGCGCGGTACAGATGTTCGTGCTCGGCATGATCGGCGAATATCTCGGCCGGCTGTACGTCGAATCCAAACGCCGCCCGCTCTACATCGTCGCCGACATCGCCGGCCCGATCCAGGGCAAGGCCACGCTGGGCTTCCGCGCCGAACCCACGGAAACCCCCCTCACGTAACCAAAAAGCCCCTCCCCTTCAGGGGAGGGGTTGGGGTGGGGCCCCACCCCGCAAGCACCGGCTCGCAAAGTCCCCGTTCGTGCCGAGCGAAGTCGAAGCACCGCCCGACACGCACCCTACACCTGAGCCCCCACCCCGCCGAAGACCGGGGCCCAGCCGGGAAGGTCAGAGTAACGAAGCGCCACACCCGTCAGCACCGTCCCCCAACTGGACCCCGGCCTCCGCCGGGGAGGAATTGGAGAGACGTCACGGGCGAACCACACCCAACCGCAGCACCGCCCCAAACCCCCGTTCGTGCTGAGCGAAATCGAAGCACCGCCCGACACGCACCCTACACCTGAGCCCCCACCCCGGCGAAGGCCGGGGCCCAGATGGGAAGGCCAGAGTAACGAAGCGCAACGCCCGTCAGCACCGTCCCCCAACTGGACCCCGGCCTACGCCGGGGAGGAATTGGCGAGACGTCACGTGCGAACCACACCCAACCGCACCACCGCCCCAAACCCCCGTTCGTGCTGAGCGAAGTCGAAGCACCCCCCGGCACGCACCCTACACCTGAGCCCCACCCCGGCGAAGGCCGGGGCCCAGATGGGAAAGCCAGAGTAACGAAGCGCAACGCCCGTCAGCACCGTCCCCCAACTGGACCCCGGCCTCCGCCGGGGAGGAATTGGCGAGACGTCACGTGCGAACCACACCCAACCGCAGCACCACCCCCCCCCGTTCGTGCTGAGCGAAGTCGAAGCACCACCCCCCCGACACCCACCCTTCGACTGAGCTCAGGGCGAACGGACATGGGGCGGCGCCTGGCCAGATTGCGGACATAAGACCGTCGTGACATGCCTTCGCGCAGAGGAGATTGGGATGACGACGGTAACAGCACGGTTGGCGAACAGGCTGCCCCCGCGGCTGCGTATGGCCATGACGCCATTTCTGTCGTTTGTGATCGGTTGGCTCGCCCTGACCGGCTTGATCGAGACCGTGCAGAACGGCGACGCTTTCGACCTGGTGAAGCTCGGCGCGCTGATCGTCGGGTGCGTCCTGGCGGCGTTCGTCCGTCCGATCCCGGACAACTATCGGCAATCACCGGACCAGCAAGAGTGAGGGAGAGCGCAGACACATCGTCGCGCTCCCCCCCAACCCCTACCCCGGCACCGCCAGCGTCACGATCGAAACCCCCGGCGTCATCGGCACCCGCCCGACCAGATGCCGCTCCAGCCGGAAGATCCGCTCGAACAGCGCGTTCAGCGGCTTGGCGGGCGGGGAATCGTCGCTGTCGTCGCGACCCGACAGCCGCCCGGCAATCCGCGCCGCCGCCGCCAGCGGGAACAGCAGCGAATTGAAATAGCCGAGCTTGTCGGGCTTCAGCCCCGCCGCCGCGATCGCGGTCTTCAGCGTCGCCTTCGAATAGCGGCGATGGTGATGGTTGACCGTGTCGTGCGCGCTCCACAGCCACTGGTGCGCCGGGACCGCGATCAGGATCTTGCCGCCGGGCGCGAGGCACTGCGCCATCGCCTTCAGCGCCGCGACGTCGTCCGCGATATGCTCGACCACGTCGAGCACCGCGATCAGGTCGTAATGCCCGCGCGGCACCCCCGGCAGCTCCGGCAAAGGCGCCGCCCCGACCGGCTTGCCGAGCCGTGCGCTCGCGATCTCGCGCGCCGCCGGGTCGATCTCGATCGCGTCGATCTCGCCGAACCCCGCCAGCATCGGCAGATTATGCCCCGTTCCGCAGCCGATCTCGAGGATCTTCGCATCCGCCGGCAGGCCGCCATAGCGCGTCAGATAATCCGCCAGGATGTCGCGGCGCGCGCGGTACCACCAATGGGTGGAATCATGCGCGGCCATCCGGTCGTAAACGATGCGGTCCATCAGCAATCGGCCATAATCAAGAGAATACCCAGAAGCGGTTGAGCACGAACGTCACGATCGCGGCAAGGAACACCGCGGGGACCAGCGGCACCCAGGGATGCAGATGAAGGAACGCGGTGCCGACCCAGGTGATCAGCGCGTTGAGCGCGAGCCCCGTGCCCTGCACCAGCACGAACTTGACGTGCTTGGCCCCGCCCGGCTCGGCGGCATGCCCCTTGAAGCTCCACCGGCTGTGCAGGAAATAGCCCGCGGTCACCGCCACCGCGAAGGCGAACGGCACCGCCGCGACCGCCTGCTCGGGCGGAAACACGAACTTGGTCAGCGGCAGATAGACGAGCGAATAGATCACGCTCGACAGCCCGCCCGCAATCCCGAAGCGGAAGAGCTGGCCGAGCACGCCGCTCGCCCGCATCTGGTCCATCTGTCGCCTGATCGCCTGCATGCCCGCCTTGTTCTTTACACGCGCGTCGATACAGCGGCGCTCAACGTCACGCCCCGCGCATTAGTCCGCGCGCGGTCAGGAGGAAAGCGTTTTGGATCAGCCCCACCAGTCCCCATGGCAGCGGGGGCGCGACCTGCTCGATCGCCACTGGGTCGCGTTGACGCTGCTGGCATGGCTCGGCGTCGCCGCCTGGTCGCTGGCCGACCGCTGGGGTCAGGTCCGCTGGCTGTCGCTCGGCGATACCGACGACAACATGCGCCTGATGCAGGTCCGCGCATGGCTCGACGGCCAGGGCTGGTACGATCTGCGCCAGTACCGGATGAACCCGCCCGCGGGCTTCGACATCCACTGGAGCCGGATCGTCGACCTGCCGATCGCCGGCCTCATCCTCTTCTTCCGCCTGTTCACCAGCAACAGCTGGGCCGAACGGCTCGCCTGCGGGATCGCGCCCTTGCTGCCGCTGTCGATCGCGATGCTCGGCATCGGCGCGACCGTGCGGCGGCTGATCCACCCGCTCGCCTGGCCGCTCGCGATCCTGTTCCTCGTCGGCGCGACCGCGACGATGCTGATGTACATGCCCGAACGCATCGACCATCACGGCTGGCAGCTCGCGATGCTCAGCCTCACGCTCGCCGGGCTCTGCGACCCGCAGGCCCGCCGTGGCGGCGCGCTCGTCGGGATCGCGAGCGCGGTGTCGCTGTCGATCGGGCTCGAACTCCTCCCCTATGCCGCGATGGCCGGCGCGATCATCGCGCTGCGCTGGGTCTGGGACCGCGCCGAGGCGCCGCGGCTCGCGGTCTATGCGCTGACCCTGGGTGGCGGCAGCACGCTCGGTTTCGCGCTGTTCGCCTCGAACGCGAACCAGGCGATGCGCTGCGACGCGCTGACGCCCGTGTGGCTCAGCGTGATGATCGCCGCCGGAATGCTCCTCTTCCTGCTCGCGCGCTTCGGCCCTGCATCGCGCGGGGTGCGTCTCGCGCTCGCGGTCGCGGCGGGCGCGGCGATCGTCATCGGCTTCGCGCTGATGTTCCCGCAATGCCTCGCCCGGCCCGAGGGCGTCTCGCCCGAGCTTCAGCGCAACTGGCTGAACAATGTCCGTGAGGCCAAGCCGATCTACAAGCACAGCTGGCGCACCGGCGTCGCGATCGCGACGCTGCCGGTGATCGGCCTGCTCGGCGCGCTGTTCGCCGCGTGGCGCGCGCGCCGCCGCCCGAGCGCGATCGGCTGGGTCGCGGTCGCGCTGTTCACCACCTTCGCGGTGCTGATGCTGTTGTGGCAGGTCCGCGCCGGTCCCGCCGCGCAGATGCTCGCGGTCCCCGGCGGCGTCGCGCTCGCCTGGGTCATCGTCCCCCGGCTGCTCGGCCACCGCTCGATGCTGGTGCGCGTGCTCGGCACCGCGGGCGCGCTGGTGATCGTCTCGGGCTTCTTCGTCGGCATCGCGCTCAAATACGTCCCCGTGGGCAAGCCCAAGGGCTATGAAAAGCGCGTCAACATGGCGACCGGCAACTGCCTGCGCACCACCGTCCTCCTCGCGCTCAACAAATACCCCGCGCAGACGATCTTCACCTTTGTCGACATGGGCCCGCGGCTGATCACGATCACGCACCACAACGCGATCGCCGGCCCCTATCACCGCAACGGCGCCGCGATCCTCGACGTCCAGCACGCCTTCGCCCGCACCCCCGACGAGGCGCACGCGATCATCAAGCGCCACGGCGCGACCATGCTGCTGCTCTGCCCCAACGCCGCCGAATCAACCAACTACAAGGCCCGCAGCCCCAACGGCTTCTACGCGCAGATGGCAAAGAACGAGGTCCCGGCGTGGCTCACCCCGCTTCCCCTCCCCCGCAACTCCCCGCTTCGCCTCTTCAAGGTCGACTAAGGTCCAGGCACCCACGCACGACGGACGCGCACGCGGACGCGCACGCGCGCCGTCATCCCCGCCCCCCAACCGTCATCCCCGCGAAGGCGGGGATCCAGACTGGCAACCGCTGCGAGTCATCGGCAAACGCATAGCCTATGGATCCCCGCCTCCGCGGGGATGACGTAGCAGGGGCGGCGACACCGTCACCTCACCCCCCGTCATCCTGACGAAAGTCAGGATCCAGAGTTACGTGCGGTATCGCTTTTGGCTCTGGATCCTGACTTTCGTCAGGATGACGGCAATCGGCGCACCGCGCACGCCGACCCCAGGCTACCGCAACACCACCGACAACCCATCCAGCACGAATTGCACCGCCAGCGCCGCCAGCAGCACGCCGAGCAGCCGCGTGATCACGGCCTCGATCTTCGCGCCCAGGATCCGCATGATCGGCCCCGCCGCGAGCAGCGCGACGAGTGTCAGCAACAGGATCGTCACCATCGCCGCCAGCACCACCGCCGAGCGCTCGATCCCGCTGTTGCGGCTCATCAGCAGCATCACCGACGCGATCGAACCCGGCCCGGCGATCATCGGCATCGCCATCGGGAAGATCGACACGTCGTCGGCCTCGGGATCGCTCGCGACCTTGGCGGCGCGGTCCTCGCGGCGTTCGGTGCGCTTTTCGAACACCATCTCGAGCGCGATCAGGAACAGCATGATCCCGCCCGCGATCCGGAAACTCGCCAGACTGATCCCCAGCCCTTTCAGCAACGCCTCGCCGAACAGCGCGAACACGAACAGGATCGCCGCCGACACGCCCACCGCGCGGATCGCCATCGCGCGCTTCTGCGTCGCCGACGCGCTCGCCGACAGCCCGGCATAGATCGGCGCGCAGCCCGGCGGATCGATCACCACGAAGAAGGTGATCAGCGACGAGATATAAAGTTCGATCATGCTCCGGCCCGGTCGAGCGCCGCCTCGTCGATCGCGACACCTTCGCGTCGCCCGGCGGACACCAGCGTATTGCGCAACAGGCACGCGATCGTCATCGGCCCGACGCCGCCCGGCACCGGCGTGATCGCGCCCGCGACCGCGACCGCGCTCGCGAAATCGACATCGCCGACCAGCCCCGCCTCGGTCCGGTTGATGCCGACGTCGATCACGGTCGCGCCGGGCTTCAGCCAGTCGCCCTTGATCATCTCCGGGATCCCGACCGCGGCGACGACGATATCCGCGGCGCCGACATGCGCGCGCACGTCGCGCGTCCGGCTGTGCACGACGGTCACCGTGCAGCTCTCGCGCAGCAGCAATTGCGCCATCGGCTTGCCGACGATGTTCGACCGGCCGACGACCACCGCCTCCATCCCGCTCAGGTTCGGCACGACGCTTTTGAGCAGCATCACGCAGCCGAGCGGCGTGCACGGCACGAACCCCGCCGACCCCGTCGCCAGCCGCCCCGCATTGATCGGGTGGAAGCCGTCGACATCCTTGTCGGGATCGATCGCCGCGATCACCGCCTGCTCGTCGATATGCTTGGGCAGCGGCAGCTGGACGAGGATCCCGTCGATCGTCGGATCGGCGTTCAGGTCCGCGACCAGCGCGAGGAGCGCCTCGGCCCCGACATCGGCGGGCAGCCGGTGCTCGACGCTCACCATCCCCGCCTCGCGCGTCGCCTTGCCCTTCGACCGGACATAGACGTTGGACGCGGGGTCCTCGCCGACCAGCACCACCGCGAGCCCGGGCGCGCGGCCCGCCGCTGCGGCAAAGGCGGTGACGCCGGTGGCGATACGGGCCCGGAGGCCGGCGGCGAAGGCCTTGCCGTCGATGATGGTCGCACTCATGCCCGCCGTCCTAAAGCGCGGCGGCGATTTCCGCCAGCGCAGGCGTGTCGCCCGCGACATGCAGGCGTTTCAGCCGCGCGGTCTCGCCCGCGACGATTCTCACCGCGCGTTTGGGCACGCCGAAGCTCTTGGCGACCAGCGCGATCAGCGCGGCATTCGCGGCGCCATCGACCGGCGCCGCCGCGAGCCTTGCGGCCAGATGCTCCGGCGTCCCCGCCGCCAGCGCATCCCGCCCGCCGCGCGGCGTCACGCGGACCGCGATCGCCAGACCGCCGTCCACCGCACGCCAGGCGGCCGGTTCGCTCACAGCCCGGGGGCGAGCAGGCTCTGCGCGATGTTGGGCACGACGATGTTGGTCAGGATGTACAGGATCAGCAGCACGACGAGCGGCGACAGGTCGAGCGTGCCGAAATCGGGCAGGATCCGCCGGATCGGCCGATAGAGCGGCTCGGTGATCCGCTGCAGCGCCTCCCATACCGACCGGACGACATTGCTCTGCGTGTTGATGATGTTGAACGCGATGAGCCACGACATCACCGCCTGGATCATGATGACCCACCAGACGAGGTTGAGCAGCAACTGGACGATCTGAAGAAGGGCGAGCAAGGCAAGGGTCTCCGCTGGTGTATGCCTTATATAAGGCAGCGGACCGACAACGAGAACCCCGCCGCCTCCAAACAACCCCCTTCCGTCATCCTGACGAAAGTCAGGACCCAGAGCCAAGCAGCACCACGGCCCGTGACCCTGGATCCCAGGTCAAGCCCGGGATGACGGCAGAAAAACCCCTACCGCGCCCCACCCCGCGCACTCACCAGCGTCCCGGCCCCCTGCCGCGTGAAAATCTCCAGCAGCATCGCATGCGGCACGCGCCCGTCGATGATCACCGCCGCGTCGACGCCCGACCCGACCGCCGCGACGCACGTCTCGAGTTTGGGGATCATCCCCCCCGTGATCGTCCCGTCGGCGCGCAGCTCGGCGATCTTCGCCGGATCCAGGTCGGTCAGCAATTCGCCCTGCTTGTCGAGCACGCCGACCACGTCGGTCAGCAGGAAGAACCGCGCCGCGCCCATCGCGGCGGCGATCGCGCCCGCCATCGTGTCGGCGTTGATGTTGTAGGTGTGCCCGTCCGCACCGATCCCGATCGGCGCGATCACCGGGATGATGTCCGCGGCGATCAGCGTGTCGAGGATCGTCCGGTCGACCGCGATCGGCTCGCCGACGAACCCCAGGTCGACATGCCGCTCGATCCCCTGCAGCTTGTCGGGCTCGCGCCCGTGCCCGACCTTCTGCGCGAGGACGAGGCCGGCGTCCTTCCCCGAAATCCCGACCGCGCGGCCGCCCGCCTGGCCGATCCAGCCGACGATTTCCTTGTTGATCGATCCCGCCAGCACCATTTCGGCGATCTGCGCGGTCTCCTTGTCGGTCACGCGCAGCCCGTCGACGAACCGCGATTCGACCCCCAGCCGCTTCAGCATCGAGCCGATCTGCGGCCCGCCGCCATGCACCACGACCGGGTTGATCCCGACCGCCTTCAACAGCACCATGTCCTCGGCGAAATCGCGCTGCAGCTCGGGGTCGCCCATCGCGTGGCCGCCATATTTCACGACGAAGGTCTTGCCGGCATAACGCTGCAGATAGGGCAGCGCCTCGGTCAGCGTCTCGGCCTTGGCGAGCAGGGCGGGATCGGGCGTATGATCGGTCATCCCGCCCCCTTAGCCAGTGCGAGGGGTTAGCGAAAGCCGCGCTGCCACCTCCCCCCCGTCATTCCCGCTCACCCACCGTCACCGGGCATCACCCAACCCGTCATTCCCGCGCAGGCGGGAATCCAGACTGGCTGGCCTGGCGGCGGACTCACCGCCGTCCGAGACTATGGATCCCCGCCTCCGCGGGGATGACAAAGAGGGGGACGCACCCCCTTCCGTCAAACCCGGTCCAGCCGCCGCCCCAGCCGCACGAAGAACGTGATCGCAAACGGCACCAGCACCACCGACAGCACCACCTTGGTCAGCATCTGCCCTGCCATCAGCTCGACGATCGGCCGCGCGCCAAGGAACGAGATGGTGATGAACAGCACCGTGTCGATCACCTGCGACACGATGCTCGCGATCATGCCGCGCAGCCACACCAGCCGCCCCTCGCCGCCGACCGGCCCCGCCAGCCGCGCGAAGATCAGCACGTTGAGCGTCTGCGAGATCCCGTAGGAGATCAGCCCCGCCATCATCATCCGTGCGCCCTGCCCGACGACGACCGGGAAGGCGTCGACCGCGGGCGGGTACATCCCCGGATCATGCGGCAGCGCGAGCACCAGCTGGATCAGCGCGGCCGACACCAGCAGCGGGATGAACCCCAGCCGCACCAGGAACGTCGCGGTCTTCTGCCCGTGCAGTTCCGAAATCGCGCTGCTGATCACCACCAGCAGCAGGAACGCGAAGATCCCCGCCTCGACCGCGAGCGGCCCGAGCGCGACCTGTTTCACCCCCAGCACGCCGGCGATGCACACCATGCCGCCATAGAGGACAGAGAAAATGAAGAGCGAACGCGGGAACGCGGGAAGGTCTGTGGTCATCGCGCCGGACGCTAGCGAAATGCCGCGCGCCGTCAAATGCCTAGCCCCCATGAAACCGCGCCGTGAAAGCGTGCAGGCGTCAAATGACTGGCGAGCACGGCGTACCCGTGTCATGTCGGCCGCTTGCGCAGCCGGGGGGCCGCGTGTGTCACCGTACCAAAACGCAGGGCGTCCATGGAAAGACTGATCATCGGCCTTGCAGGCATCGCCGTCATCCTCGGCATCGCGGTGCTGCTGTCGAGCGACCGCCGCGCGATCCGGCTGCGGATCGTCGGCGCCGCCTTCGCGCTCCAGGCGGGCATCGCGATCCTCGTGCTCTATTCCAGCTTCGGCAAGGTCGTGCTCGGCAGCATGTCGGGCGGCGTCGCCAATCTGCTCGGCTATTCGCAAAAGGGCACCGAATTCCTGTTCGGCAAGATGGCGACCCCCGAGATCGGCGGCCAGAGCTTCGCGATCGCCGCGCTCCCCGTCATCATCTTCTTCGCCAGCCTCGTCTCGATCCTCTATTATCTCGGCATCATGCAGTTCGTGGTGCGCTGGGTCGGCGGCGGCATCGAGAAGGTGATCGGCGTGTCGAAGGTCGAATCGCTCTGCGCGGCCGCCAACATCTTCGTCGGCCAGAGCGAATCGCCGCTCGTCATCCGCCCCTATCTCGCCGGCCTCACCCCCGCGCAGCTCTTCACCGTGATGACCAGCGGGATGGCGGGCGTCGCGGGCACGATCCTCGCGGCCTATGCCTCGATGGGGATCCGCATCGACTATCTGCTCGCCGCCAGCTTCATGGCCGCGCCCGGCGGGATCCTGATGGCGAAGATCATCATGCCCGACCGCGTCACGCCGCCCGAGGGCGAGCTCGCGCTCGGCGACCTGCCCGGCGAATCGTCCGCGGGCGAACCCATGCCGCAGGCGACGCATGACGAGGAAAAGCCCGCCAACCTGATCATGGCCGCGGCCCAGGGCGCGCAGACCGGCGTCCGCCTCGCGGTCGCGGTCGGCGCGATGGTGCTCGCCTTCGTCGCGCTGGTCGCGCTCGCCAACGGCCTGCTCGGCGGGCTCGGCAACATGATCGGGCTGCCGGGGCTGAGCTTCCAGGGGCTGCTCGGCTATGTCTTCGCGCCGATCATGTTCCTGCTGAACGTGCCGTGGAGCGAGGCGGGGATCGCCGGCGGGCTGTTCGGGCAGAAGATCGTGCTGAACGAATTCGTCGCCTATATCTCGCTCGGCACGCAACCCGGGCTCAGCCCGCGGACGATCGCGGTGATCACCTTCTCGCTGTGCGGCTTCGCCAATTTCTCGTCGATCGCGATCCAGATGGCGGTGACCGGCAGCCTCGCCCCCAACCAGCGCCCCATGATCGCCAAACTCGGCCTCCGCGCCCTCGCCGCCGGCAGCCTGGCGAACCTCATGTCCGCCGCGCTAGCCGGCCTCCTGATCAGCTAAACAAACCCCTCTCCCCTCGGGGGAGAGGGACGGGCCCACGCGAAGCGTGGGAGGGTGAGGGCACGAGAGGCTCGAGACCGCTCATCCCAACCACCCCTCACCCTCCCGTCG
The DNA here is from genome assembly GCF_014842205.1 of Sphingomonas sp. CFBP 13714. NCBI lineage: Bacteria > Pseudomonadati > Pseudomonadota > Alphaproteobacteria > Sphingomonadales > Sphingomonadaceae > Sphingomonas > Sphingomonas sp. CFBP 13714. The sequence continues at coordinate 559,452 of NZ_JACYVG010000001.1, read as the reverse complement.
CCTAAAGGCTCCTCCTTCCCTCTCCCCCAGGGGGCGAGGGACCCCAAAACCCCTCTCCCCCAGGGGGAGAGGGAGGGGCCCACGCAAAGCTGGGAGGGTGAGGGCACGTGAGGCTCGAAACCTCACCCCCTCACGGCAGCATCACCGTATCGATCACATGGATCAGCCCGTTCGACTGGCGCACATCGGCGATCGTGATCCGCCCCTTGTGCCCCTTGCCGTCCATGATGCCCCAGCCGCTGCCCGACTTCATGAACATCAGCGGCTCACCCTGCACGGTGGTGTAACTCGCAGTCCCGCCATCCGCCTTCGCCTTGGCCGCGATGTCGGCGGCCATGATCGTCCCCGGCACGACATGATAGGTCAGCACGCCCGCCAGCTGCGCCTTGTTCTCGGGCTTGAGCAGCGTATCGACCGTCCCCGCGGGCAGTTTGCCGAACGCGGCATTGGTCGGCGCGAAGACCGTGAACGGCCCCGGTCCCGACAGCGTCTCGACCAGGTCGGCGGCCTTGACCGCGGCGACCAGCGTCGTGTGATCCTTCGAATTGACCGCATTCTCGACGATCGTCTTCGTCGGGTACATCGCGGCGCCGCCGACCATCGGGTTGGTCTGCGCGGCGACCAGCGCGGTGCCGCTGACGGCGACAGCGGCGGCAATGATCGTGGTACGAAACAGGGGGGTCATGACAGTCTCTCCTGATCGGCGCCGATGATCCGGCTGCCGCGGCGAAGATACGGCCACCCCGGCCGCAACGATGCACACGCTTTTTTACATTCCCGTGCGCAATGTTTCCCAGGCGGCAATCTCTTCGTCATGCCGCCGCGCGATCACCAGGTCGCGCGCACCCGGCTCGCCCGGATCCAGATCAACCGTCACCGACCCGGTCCATTCGACCGTCGCATTGCCCGACAGCGTCACCATCCCGTCCGCCCCCGCCTCGGCGCGGACCAGCCCGCCGCGGTTGAACACCGTCGTCGGCGTGTCGTACGCGATCCGCCCCGTCAGGCACGCGGCGAAGGTCGACGCCGCCATCGCGCTGCCGCAACTGTCGGTCAGCCCGACCCCGCGCTCATGCGTGCGGACGAACAGGTCGGTCCCGCGCAGCTCGACAAAGCTCACATTGGCGCGGTTGGGCAGCCAGTCGGGCGCCGCCTCGCACGCCTCGCCGACGCGGACCAGCTCGGCATCGTCGACCGCCTCGACGAACGCCACCAGATGCGGGTTGGGCATCGCCACCGCGGTGAACGCGCGCGTCGAGGGCAGCCCGGCGAGCGGCGTCTCGACGATCTGGTCCGCATCGACATGCATCGGCCAGGCGGCAACGTCGAGCGACGCCGGCCCCGCGGTCTCGCGCACCGTGAAAACGCCCGGCGCGATCTCCGCGTCGCGCACGACCAGCGCATCGCTCGTCTTCAGCCGCGCGGTCGCGCGCGTCAGCCCGGTCGCGGCGAACCCCGCACGCGCGACACAGCGCAGCCCGTTGAGGCACGTCTCCGATTCGCTCCCGTCCGAATTGAACATCCGCATCCCGAACGCCCGCCCCTGCTCGTCACCCGCGGTCAGCAGCAGCAGCCCGTCGCCGCCGACTGGCCCCGCGCGATCCGCCAGCGCGCGTGCGACGCGCGCCCAGTCCGCATCGCCCAGCGACAGCGCACGCGCGTCGATCAGCGGGAAATCGTTGCCGGAGCCATGACATTTGATCAGATCGAAGCGCATGCCGCGCCCTTACCCGCGTCGCTCCGCAAAGGCGAGCCGCCCCCAGCCTCGCGCCCTCCGCCCTCATAATGTGTCGCCAGCCGGTCGAGCGCGAGCGTCAGCGCCAGCCGCCCCGCGCGCGCCGGCCAGGACAGCGCGCGCTCCGCCGCGGGCAGCCCCTCGCCCGCGCACACCACACGCCACAGGATATCCGCGAGCCCCGGCCCCGCCGCCGTGATCGCCGCATCGAACCGCCGCTTCGCCGCGATCTGCGCGGCGGTCGGGTCGAGCGCGTCGTGCCCGCCGCCATCGACCCGCGGCGTCCAGCGCATCGTCACGCTCGGCGCGATCGACGCGGTCTCGTAGGCCGCGCGCAACCGCTCGCCCGCCGCAAACTGCCGCGCATCGATCAGCCCGCGCGACCGCAGCCAGGTCAGCGGCGACTCCGCCCGGTTGACCGTGACGCTCCGCCCGCCCCGGGTTACACCTTCCCTCTGCACCTCCCGGCCAGAGTCCCGCTCAACCACCCGCTCACCTTCCCTGTCAGCATCCCGCCGCATGCCCCGCCCGGCGATCGCGACCTCGATCAGATCCTGCATGCGCCGCCCTTTCCATTTGCCGAGTCCCGATTGTCTTGCCATATTCGACCAAAAATTGCAAGAGAAACTAACCTATCTGGTTTTTGCAAGCGACGGAGCCTTTCGATGATCACTGCTATCCGTGCCGTCCGCCGCGCCAAGGGACTGACGCTCGACGACGTCGCAAGGCGTTGTGATCCCCCGACAACCGCGCAGACGATCGGCCGGCTCGAGACGGGGACGCGGACCGTGTCGGTCGGCTGGCTCAACCGGATCGCCGCCGCGCTCGACGTCGCCGCGGTCGATCTCGTGACGATGCCCGAACGCGCCGATCTGCCCGTCGTCGCGATCCTGGATTCGACCGGAATTCAAGCCCCTACCCGCCCAAACCTCGCCACCCCGCCGCATGTCGAGCCGGGTCAGGTCGCGGTGACGGTGGCCGCCGGCGTCGGCGACTACCGCACGGGCGACGTGCTCTGGTGCACCACGCTCGGCCCCGACGAATTCGAGAGCGCGCTCTACCGCGACGTGCTCGTCCCCCGCCCCGCCGGCCGCTTCGCCTTTGGCCGTCTGGTCGCGCTAACCGACGGCAGTCCCACGCTTATTCCGGTCGGCGACGATGCCGCGCCGCAGCAGATCGAGCGCCCCGTCTGGATTGCCCGCGCCGTCCGCCTGATCCGCACGCTCTGAGTCGCAGCCCAACGTTGACGGCCCGGAGGCGGCGGGCCATCGCTGACGCATGATCCGCGGTTTCTTCCTCTCGCTCGGCCAGCTCGGCGATCCGCCGGTGCTGCGCGTCTTTGCCAAATCGATGGCGGTGACGTTGCTCGTCTTCGCCGCGCTCGGCCTGCTCATGTGGTTGGGCGCAAAGGCGATTTTCGCCGCCTGGCTGGGCAGCGACCAGGCCGGGATCGCCGCCGCGGTCGCGCTGTTCCTGACCATCCTCGCGGTCTGGATCCTGTTTCGCGCGGTCGCGATCGCGGTCGTCGGGATCTTCGCCGACGATGTCGTCGCCGCGGTCGAGGCGCGGCATTATCCCGCCCGTCTCGCCACCGCGCGGCCCGTACCGTTCGCGCGCAGCCTGGCGATGGGATTGCGCTCGGCGTTCCGCGTCCTCTTCGTCAACCTGTTGATGTTGCCCGTCTATATCGGCCTGCTCGTCACCGGGGTCGGGACCGCGGCGGCGTTTTTCGTGGTCAATGGCTGGCTGCTCGGGCGCGATCTCGGCGACATGGTCGCGGCGCGCCACATGGACGCCGCGGCGATGCGGGGCTGGCGTGCGACGACGCGGGCGTCGCGGTTCGTGCTGGGTCTTGCGAACACCGCGCTGTTCGTGGTTCCGATCCTCAACATCGCCGCCCCCGTGCTCGGCGCGGCGATGGCGACGCATTTTTATCACGGGACGCGCGCAGCGGTGCGCGCCCGGGGGACCAGCTGATGACGAGATCACGTGTCAACGCGTTGAAAGCCTTCGCAATCTCGCGGTCCGCCCCGGGCCTGGCGATGGCCCTCGGCCTCGCGCTCGCCGGCTGCGCCGCGCCGGTCGCGACCGCCCCGGTCGGCCGTCCCGCCATCCCCTATACCAGCGTCGGGCTCGAACGCGTGATCGGCCAGACCGCGGCCGGGCTGACCCGGCTGTTCGGCGATCCCGACGCCGATGTCCGCGAGGGCGCAGCGCGCAAGCTCCAGTTCCAGAGCGGAATTTGCGTGCTCGACGCCTATCTCTACCCCGCCGGATCGGGCGAGCCCAAGGTCACCTATATCGACGCGCGCGAGCTCGACGGCAGCACGATCGACCGCGCCAGCTGCGTCGCCGCGCTCACCCGCCGCGACGGCGGCCGCTAAGCCGCTCAGGGCCCGGGCGGCGGCACCGTTTCGGTCGCGCCCGCCGCGCCGACCGGGATCCGCGTCGCGGGCAGCGCCGCCTGGCATTCGGGCGGCGGCGCCGGCGGCCGGCGGTGGAGATGATCGATCTCCGCCTGCCGCCGGTGCAGGTAGAAGGCGCGCGACGATGCATAGGGATCGCCCACATCGTCATGCAAACACTTGAGAGTTTCGTCGAAATCGGCGCGGTGGTCGAGCGCGCCGAGCACGCCTGCCGGCACCGTGTAGCTCGCATCGGTGAACGGCGACCCGATCGCGGTCGGCAACAGCAACCGGTCGAGCGTCCCGCCGATCAGGTCGCGCACCGTCGTCGGCCCGACCAGCGGCAGGAACAGGAACGGCCCGTTGCCGATCCCGTGATACCCCAATGTGTTGGCAAAGCCGTTCGACCGGCGCGGCAGCCGGAACGGCCGCTTCTTGGCGACGTCGATGACCCCCGCCGCGCCGACCGTCGAATTGATCACGAACCGCCCGACCGTCTCGGCCGCCTTGCCCGGCTTGAACTGCAGCAGGAAGTTCACGAACACGATCGGCTCGCGCAAGTTGTAGAGAAAATTGTGAATACCCTTGCGGATCGGGCTCGGCACCTTGCGCTTGTAGACCCGCGCCACCGGCCCGACGACCGCGCTGTCGACCGCCTGCGTCGCCCCGAACGCCTGCGCATTCACGCCACGCAACGGATCGCCGGGATCGCGCGTCTGCCCGACGACGACAATGTCCTTCTGCGCAGTCGGCTCGGCGGGCACGGGCGCTGGAACCGGGACAGTCTGGGGCGCTGCAACCGGCGCTACGGGCACCACGGGCGGCGATACCGGCACGACGGGCGATTCGGGCTCGCGCTGCTCGTCCGCAACCACCGTCGACGGCGCGACCGGGACCGGCGCGACGGGCAGCGGGTCGACGGCCTGCACCGCCAGCGCGGCGACCATCGTAGCAGTGGAAAATGCCAACATATGCAATCATCGCCCCTTGGACCGCCACCGCTGTCCGCATTGCCCCCGCAAGGCAAGTCTCGAATGCGCGCCCCTACACCGGCGTTCGTGAATAATTTCTCCTGTCGCGCGTCACTTGGCCCGCGTCAGCTTAAGTTCGCCCGGTCCCATTCCGCGCGGACGCCGTCGTCATTTTCGCCGCCACGACGCTGCGCTTTCTCGGCCGCGAATCGCACCGCGTCGAGTCGCGACAAGGCCCACACCGCCGTCCCGCGCACCACCGGCGCCGGATCGCCCAGCAACGCCGCGACGCCCCCCGACAAGGCCGGATCGCCACTATTCCCCGCCGCGATCAACGCGTTGCGCACCATCTTGTCGCGCCCGATCCGCTTGATCGGCGATCCGGCAAAGACCTGGCGGAACCCCGCATCGTCGAGCGCGATCAGGTCGGCGATCTCGGGCGCAACCAGCTCGGCCCGCGGCGCAAAGGCGAGATTGGCGTTCGCGGCCGCGGCGAACTTGTTCCACGGGCACACCGCCAGGCAATCGTCGCAGCCATAGATGCGGTTGCCGATACCCGCCCGGAATTCATGCGGAATCACCCCCGCATGCTCGATCGTCAGATACGAGATGCAACGCCGCGCATCGAGCCTGTAGGGCGCCGGAAACGCATCGGTCGGGCACGCGCGCTGGCACGCGTCACAGCTGCCGCACAGATCCCGACCCGCGGCGTCACCCTTCAGCTCGAGCGTCGTGTAGATCGCGCCGAGGAACAGCCAGCTGCCCTCTGTCCGGCTGACCAGATTGGTGTGCTTACCCTGCCACCCCAGCCCCGCCGCCTCCGCGAGCGGCTTCTCCATCACCGGGGCGGTGTCGACGAACACCTTGAGATCGAACGGGTAATCGACAGAAACCGCGTCGCTCGCCAGCCATCGGCCGAGCGCCTTCAGCTGCCGCTTGATGACGTCGTGATAATCCGCGCCCTGCGCATAGACGGAGATCCGGCCGACCTCGCCCTGCTCCGCCAGCCGCAGCGGATCGTCCTTCGGCGCATAGCTCATGCCCAGCGCGATCACGCTGCGCACCGCGGGCCACAGCCCGGCAGGGCTCGCCCGCTGCGCGCGCCGCTCCTCCATCCAGATCATGTCGCCATGCCGCCCTTCGGCCAGCCACTCGTGCAGCCGTTCGCCCGCCAGCGGCGCCGCATCCGCGCGCGCAATCCCGCACGCCGCAAAGCCCAGTTCGGCCGCCTTGGCCTTCACGCGCGATTCGAGGTCGGATGGCTTGTCGTCGGGCACGTCCGCCCGCTACCACAGCCGCTCGGCTTGAAGGAAGTTTGCGCGTGGGCGAGGAATGGGCGGTCAAGGCCAGCGGGCTGGTCAAGCGCTTCGGCGACCGGCGGGTGGTCGACGGCGTCGACATCGCCGTGCCGACCGGCGCGATCTATGGCGTGCTCGGCCCGAACGGCGCGGGCAAGACCACGACGCTGCGCATGCTGCTCGGGATCATCGAGCCCGATGAAGGCGACCGCACGCTGCTGGGCTTCGACAGCCCGCGCGACGCCTCGGATCATGTCGGCTATCTGCCGGAGGAACGGGGACTTTATCCCGCGATGAAGGCACGCGAGGCGATCGCGTTCATGGGCGCGCTGCGTGGTCTCGACTGGAAGACCGGACGTGCGCGCGCGGTGACGCTGATGGAGGGGGCGGGGCTCGGCCATGCGGTCGACGAGAAGATCCGCAAATTGTCGAAGGGCATGGCGCAGCTCGTCCAGCTGCTCGGCTCGGTCGTGCATCAGCCCGATCTGCTCGTGCTCGACGAACCCTTTTCCGGGCTCGATCCGGTCAACCAGGAACGTCTTGAAAAGCTTATCCTTGTCGAGCGCGATCGCGGCGCGACGATCCTGTTCTCGACGCATATCATGAGCCACGCGGAACGGCTGTGCGACCGGCTGGCGATCATCGCCGGCGGCAAGCGCCGGTTCGAGGGCACCGTCGACGACGCGCGCGGCGTCCTGCCCCAGCGCGTTCACTACACCCCGCACCGTCCCGACCCCGCGATCCGCGGCGTGCTGCCCCCCGACGCGCTGCCCGATCGCGACGGCTGGCGGTTCGAACTGCCGGGCGGCGGGATCGAGACGCTGCTGGTCCGGCTGATCGATGCGGGATACGGCATTTCCGGGCTCTCGATCGAACGCCCCGGGCTGCACGAGGCGTTCGTGCGAATCGTCGGCCAGCAAGAGGCGCAGCCATGACCCGCTTCCGCCGCACGCTGCGCCAGACCTTCACCATCGCCCGCCGCGATTTCACCGCAACCGTCTTCACCCCGATCTTCCTGCTTTTCCTGTTCGCGCCGCTGATCATGGGCGCATTCGGGGCGGTCGGCGGGCTCGGCGCGGCCAGCGTCACCGACGGCGCGCAGGACAAGGCGCAGATCATCGCGATCCTCCCCGCCGCCGAGTCGCGCATGATCGCCGAGGCCGACACGCAGCTGCGCGGCATCTTCCGGCCAGGCGAGGGACCGCCCGACCTGACCACCCAGCCGGCCGCCGCCGATCCGGCGGCACAGGCGCGCAACGCCTTCAACCGCAACGATATCGACGCCGCCGCAGTGCTTTACGGCCCGCTCGCGGCGCCACAGATCCTCTATGGTCCACGCGGCGACCGCGCGGCGGGCTATCTCGCGACGCTCGCGCAGACCACGCTCGCGGCGCAACAGGCGGGCGGCACGCTGCCCCCGATCGACGTGACCAAGACCCGGATCACGCGGTCGCGCGGATCGGTTGGCGGCCAGCATCAGTCCGCGTTCTTCGCGGTGTTCGGGATCTTCTTCCTCACGCTGTTCCTCTCGGGCCAGGTCGTCGGCACGATGGCCGAGGAGCGCAACAACAAGGTGATCGAGGTGCTCGCCGCCGCGGTCCCGCTCGAATCGGTGTTCTTCGGCAAGCTGATCGGCATGTTCGGCGTCGCGGTGCTGTTCGTCGCCTTCTGGGGCACCGTCGTCGGACAGGTCACGACATTGCTTCCCGCAGGCGCGGCGGCGGCGATCGGCGATCTCCGTCCCGCAGTCGGCGGACCGATGTTCGCGCTGCTGTTCGCTGGCTATTTCACCATGGCCTATCTGCTTCTGGGATCAGTGTTTCTCGGCGTCGGCGCGCAGGCCTCGACGATGCGCGAGATCCAGATGCTGTCGCTGCCGATCACGATCCTTCAGGTCGCGATGTTCGGTCTCTCGTCCGCCGCGGTCTCGCGCCCCGGCAGCTGGATCGCGACGCTCGCCGAACTCTTCCCGCTCTCCTCGCCCTTCGCGATGGCCGGGCACGCGGCCAATTCCCCCGAGCTCTGGCCGCACGTCGCGGCGCTGGCCTGGCAGGCCCTGTGGGTGACGATCTTCATCGTCGTTGGCGCACGACTGTTCCGCCGCGGCGTGCTCCAGTCGGGCAGCGCGCGGCCCTTCTGGCGCCGCGCGAAACCGCACTGACACAGGTTGTTGACATCGCTGTCAGTACTTGGTCTCCTGCCTGAAAACAGGAGAGTGATGGGTGGCGACGCTTGCAGGCGAAATCACGACGGCTCCGATCAGCGAGCGCGTAACCAACGGGGCGGCAACCGGAAAACCCCCGATCGACCCGCTCGATGTCAGTCGCGCGGACCTCTACCGCGACGATGTCTGGCACGCGCCCTTCCGCCACCTTCGCGCGCATGCCCCGGTCCACCATGTCGCGAGCTCGGATTACGGCCCCTATTGGTCGGTCTCGAACTACCGGGGGATCGTCGAGGTCGAGTCGCTGCCCGATCTCTATTCCTCCGAAGCCGGCGGCATCACGCTCGCCGATTTTGACCGCGATCGCGACGTTCGCATGCCGATGTTCATCGCGCGCGATCGCCCGATCCACACCAGCCAGCGCCGCACGGTCGCCCCCGCCTTCACGCCGAGCGAGATGACCCGCATGGCGCCCGACATCCGCCGGCGCACCGCGGAGATCCTCGACGGGCTCGACTGGAACACGCCGTTCGACTGGGTCGACCGCGTCGCAATCGAACTGACGACGCAAATGCTGGCGATCCTGTTCGATTTCCCGTGGGAGGATCGGCGCAAGCTGACCCTGTGGTCGGACTGGGCGGGCGACATCGAGCTCGTCAAGAACGAGGAGACGCGCAAGCAGCGGCTCGCGCATATGTTTGATTGCGGGGCCTATTTCCAGACGCTCTGGAACGCCAAGATCGACCGGCCGCCGACCCCCGACCTGATCTCGATGATGATCCATTCGGATGCGATGGCGCATATGGAGCATCACGAATTCATCGGAAACCTGATCCTCCTGATCGTCGGAGGCAATGATACGACCCGCAACTCGATGTCGGCGCTGGCCTATGGCCTCGACGCATTTCCCGACGCCCGCGCCATGCTCGAAGCGGATCCGGCGCTCATTCCCAACGCCGTGAGCGAGATCCTCCGCTGGCAGACGCCGCTCGCGCACATGCGGCGGACCGCAACGCAAGATACCGAACTGCAGGGCCAGTCGATCAAGGCCGGCGACAAGCTCGCCCTGTGGTATCTCTCGGCGAATCGCGATGAAAGCGTGTTCGGCGACGATGCCGACGCGATCCGCGTCGACCGTCCCAATGCGCGGCGCCACCTCGCCTTCGGCCACGGCATCCATCGCTGCGTCGGGGCGAGGCTCGCCGAGATGCAGCTCGCGATCCTGCTCGAGGAGATGGCGAAGCGCCGCATGCGGATCAACGTGGTCGGCGCCCCCACCCGAGTCGCCGCGTGTTTCGTCCACGGCTATCGTTCGCTCCCGGTCGAGATCAGCCGCTACTGACTTTCATGGCCCGCCCCCGCACGCATCCTGTTCGCGGCAAGGTTCGTACTTATATCATGACCATGACACACACATCGCCCGATCGCCGCACGTTCCTCACGCTCGCCGGCGCCGGCGCCGCGGGCTTTGCCCTCTGGGGCTGCTCGTCGCAGTCCGCCCAGGCCGCCGAACGCTTCGAGGTCACGCTGAGCGATGCACAGTGGCGCAAGAAGCTGTCGCCGGATGCCTATAACGTGCTGCGCAAGGAAGGAACCGAGCGACCCTATTCGAGCCCGCTCAACGGCGAACATCGCGCGGGGATCTTTTCGTGTGCCGGCTGCGCACTGCCTGCGTTCTCGTCGAAGACCAAGTTCGAGAGCGGGACGGGATGGCCGAGCTTCTGGCAGCCCTTGCCCAATGCGGTGCGGACCCGGGTCGATTCGACGCTTGGGATGGCGCGGACCGAGGTGCATTGCCGACGCTGCGGCGGGCATCTCGGCCATGTGTTCGACGACGGCCCCAAGCCGACGGGAAAGCGCTATTGCATGAACGGCGATGCGCTGACGTTCCGGGCGATGGCGGCCCGGTAATCGCTTAACTGGTTCAGCCCGCGTCGTTTACGAGCGTGAAGATGCCGCGCGGGTCGGTCGGGCCATGCTGCACCGTGGCGAGCTGAGCGGCGTTGGCACGCTGCGTTGCGCTGGGCGCGCTGACCATCTGGAGCGACGGCTGGGCGGGGGCGTCGAGCATCTCGCCGCGCGGTGCATGGCCTGAATAGATGAAGCCCTTGGTCGGATAGGCCGAGGTACCGAGATCGCCCTGCGGCCCGTACCAGACCTTAACCATGCTCCAGTCGCCCGCGTCGGACACGTCGATCGCGCGGACATTGGTTTCGATCGCGCCGCGACGCGACCAGTTGGCATGGGTCAGGAGCACTTCGCGGTCGCTGACGACCTTCGAGACCATCGCGACATGGCCGACGCGCATCCGCGAGGTCGGCGAGAAAGCAAGGACGGCACCGGCCTTTGGTGCATGGCCCCGCTCGTAGCGGCCCTCGGCCTGGCTCCACCAGGTGTTCGCATTGCCGCGGATCTCGATGCCCGACACCGAGCGGGCAAAGGTCACACACTGCCAGAACTGGGCCGCTGCCGGTGTGGCCGTCATCAGGCCGCACGATACCACCAGCGCAAAACGCGCTGCTAACGCCTTGAAATTCATCGAGACCCCCCGGTCAAAACCCGTTCGTCCCAGTCTGGCTACGGGAGTGCGGATTTAATTGAAAGGCGTCGCGGAACCATATCCGACGAAGCGTGTTGCCGCGCCGACGAGCCCCTTTTTTAGCCGACCATGCCGCCCTTTTCCGATGTTCTGCCGCTGATGCAGCGGACACGCCCATGCGGGCCGGGATCGTTAGTCCCGCACCCATCAAGAGAGCGCAGGATGACCGGCTTTGCGATGACAGTACGGCGCACCACCTCGTCAAACCACGGCGATTCGAAAAACGGGTTTGCTACGCACGCCGCACGGCGATACCAGTCGCAAAAATCTCTGGAGGATGTCGCATGGATACGACCACCCTGTTCCGTCTCGACGGCCGCGTCGCGCTGATCACCGGCGGCAGCCGCGGCATCGGCAAGATGATCGCGGCGGGCTTCATCGCGCAGGGCGCGAAGGTCTATATCTCGTCGCGTAAGGCCGATGCCTGCGAAGCCGCCGCGGCCGAACTCGGCCCCAACTGCATCGCGCTGCCGCAGGACGTCTCGACCGTCGCCGGCTGCAAGGCGCTCGCCGCCCAGTTCGCCGAGCATGAGAGCCGACTCGACATCCTCGTCAACAATGCGGGTGCGGCCTGGGGCGTCCCGTTCGAGGAGTTTTCCGAGGTCGGCTGGGACAAGGTCATGGACCTGAACGTCAAATCGCCCTTCTTCCTGACCCAGGCGCTGCACGCAGCACTCAAGGCCTCGGGCTCGCGCGACCGGCCAGCCAAGGTCATCAATATCACATCGATCGACGGACAACGCCTCAACCCGTGGGAAACCTACAGCTATCACGCGTCGAAATCAGCACTGATCTATCTGACCAAGCGCATGGCGGCGCGGCTGGTGACTGATTCGATCAACGTCACCTCGATCGCCCCCGGCGCGTTCGCCAGCGACATGAACAAGGCGGCCCGCGATCACGGCGACGCGGTTGCGCAAGGGATCCCCGCTAAGCGGGTCGGCGTCGACGAGGACATGGCCGGCGCCGCGATCTACCTCGCGAGCCGCGCCGGCGATTACGTGATCGGCGAAACCATTACCGTCGACGGCGGCCTCGTCCACGCCTCGCTAGGCACCAGCATCGACGCCTAAGCAAAGCCCCTCTCCCCCCGGGGGAGAGGGAGGGGCCCGCCGCGAAGCGGTGGGAGGGTGAGGGGCGGTTGGGACGCGCCGTCCGAGCCTCAAAACCCTCACCCTTCCCACGGCAAGTGCCGCGGGCCCCTTCCCTCTCCCCCAAGGGGAGAGGGAGAGTTCACCGGGCAATCCCACCCGCCGCGAGCACCGCCAGCGTCACCAGCTCGCTCGCCGTGCTCGTCATCGGCGCGACCTGCACCGGCTTCTCCATGCCGATCAGCATCGGCCCGATCACCGAATCGCCACCAAGCTCGCGCAGCAGCTTGGCCGAGATATGCGCCGACTGAAGACCCGGCATGATCAGCACGTTCGCCGGCCCCGACAGTCGCGCGAACGGATAATTCGCCAGCTGCTTCGGGTTGAGCGCCACGTCGGGCGCCATCTCGCCCTCATATTCGAACCCGACCTGTCGACCGTCGAGCACCGTCACCGCATCGCGGATATTGTCGAGCCACTCGCCCTTCGGATTGCCGAAGTTCGAATAGCTCAGGAACGCGACGCGCGGCTCATGCCCCATGCGACGTGCGACCGCGGCGGTCTGCTCGGCGAAATCAGCGAGCTGTTCGGCGGTCGGACGCTCGTTGACCGTGGTGTCGGCGATGAACACCGTGTGGCTCTGCCCGACGAGCAGATGGATACCGAACGGCGTCTTGCCCGCGGCCGGATCGATCACGCGGTAGATCTGGCGCATCGTTTCGCCATAGGTGCGCGTGATGCCGGTGATCATCGCATCGCCCTCGCCGAGCTGCAGCAGCAGCGCACCGAAGATGTTGCGATCCTGGTTCACCATCCGCTCGCAGTCGCGCCGCAGATACCCACGACGCTGGAGCCGGGCGTAGAGCAGCTCGACCATCTTCGGCACCAGCGGCGAGACGCGGCTGTTGTGCAGCTCGAAGCTCTCGGGATCGGTGACGCCCAGCGCGCGCAACCGGTCGGGCACGTCGTCGCGACCGACCAGCACCGGCGTACCGTAGCCGCCCTCCTTGAACGCGATCGCCGCCCGCAGCACGACCTCTTCCTCGCCCTCGGCGAAGATGACACGCTTGGGATGCGCCCGTGCGCCCTCATAGGCCATCGACAGCACCGAGGTGGTCGGGTTGAGACGCGCGCGCAGCGACTGGCGATACGCCTCGATGTCGAGAATCGGCTTGGTCGCGACGCCCGATGCCATTGCCGCCTTGGCGACCGCGACGGGAACGACCTCCATCAGCCGCGGATCGAACGGCGCGGGGATGATATAGGCCGGACCGAAGCTGTGGCTGACACCATAGGCCAGCGCAACCTCCTCGGGCACACGCTCGCGCGCCAGCTCGGCGATCGCATTGGCCGCGGCGATCTTCATCGCGTCGTTGATCCCCGTCGCGCGGACGTCGAGCGCACCGCGGAAGATGAACGGGAAGCACAGCACGTTGTTGACCTGGTTCGGATAATCCGACCGGCCCGTCGCGACGATCGCGTCTGGGCGTGCGGCCATCGCCAGCTCGGGGCGAATCTCGGGCTCGGGATTGGCCATCGCGAAGATGATCGGCGCAGCCGCCATGTCCTTGACCATCTCAGGCTTGAGCGCGCCTGCCGCCGACAGGCCGAGGAACACGTCGGCGCCGACCAGCGCCTCGGTCAGCGTCCGCGCGCTGCTCGTCGTGGCATGCGCCGACTGCCACTGGTTCACATCGTCGCGACCCTGGTAGATCACGCCGGTACGGTCGCACATGATGACGTTGTCGGGCCGTACGCCCATGGCCTTCATCAGCTCGGTGCACGCAATCGCCGCCGCGCCCGCGCCGTTCACGACCAGCTTGATGTCGCCAAGCTTGCGCCCGGTCACGAGGCAGGCGTTGATCAGCCCGGCCGCACAGATGATCGCGGTGCCGTGCTGATCGTCATGAAATACGGGGATATTCATCCGCTCGCGCAGCGTCTGCTCGATGATGAAGCACTCGGGCGCCTTGATGTCCTCAAGGTTGATGCCGCCGAACGTCGGTTCCATCAACTCGACCGCATCGATGAAGCGATCGACGTCTTCGGTCTTCAGCTCGATATCGATCGAATCGACGTCGGCGAAGCGCTTGAAGAGCACCGCCTTGCCCTCCATCACGGGCTTCGACGCGAGCGCGCCGAGATTGCCCATGCCGAGGATCGCGGTGCCGTTCGAGATCACCGCGACCAGATTGCCCTTGGCGGTATAGTCATAGGCGGTCGAGGGATCGTCGGCGATCGCCTGCACCGGAATCGCCACGCCGGGCGAATAGGCGAGCGCGAGGTCGCGCTGCGTCGCCATCGGTTTGGACGCAATGATCTCGAGCTTCCCGGGACGGCCTTCCGAATGGAACAGCAGCGCTTCGCGTTCGGAGAACTGGAGATTATTGTCGTCGGACATAAGCGGGGCCTCGGGGGTATCTGCAGGGGGAGCCCCTGCCTTTACGAAACGCGTGGCTGTTCGTCACCCCTTGGGAACCCTTCGCAGTGCTATTGGACGTGCGGACGGTTTTCGCTACCCCGCGCCGATGTCCACTCCCGCCGCCACCCCGATGATGACGCAGTATCTCGGCCTTAAGGCCGAAGCGCAGGATTGCCTGCTGTTCTATCGCATGGGCGATTTTTTCGAGCTGTTCATGGACGATGCGCGCATCGCCGCGGCGGTGCTCGACATCGCGCTGACCGCCCGCGGGGAACATGAGGGCAAGCCGATCCCGATGTGCGGTGTGCCGGTGCACGCGGCTACCGCCTATCTCCAGCGGTTGATCAAGGCCGGGCACCGCGTCGCGATCGCCGAGCAGGTCGAGAGTCCGGCCGAGGCAAAGGCGCGCGGCGGATCGAAGGCGCTGGTCGCCCGCGCGATCGTCCGCGTCGTGACCGCGGGCACGCTGACCGAGGAAGCCTTGCTCGACGCGCGCAGCGACAATTGGTGCGTGGCGATCGGTGAAGCCGGGGGATCTGTCGCGATTGCCGCAGCCGACGTGTCCACTGGCCGGTTCGAGGTCATCGACGTTGCGGACGACGCGGTCGGAGCCGAACTCGCGCGACTTGCCGCGGCCGAGATCGTCGTCGCCGAGACGAGCGGTTTTGCAGAGGCCGCCACGACGCTGCGCCCCAGGAGCGATTTCGACAGCGGTGCGGGCGAGGCACGGCTCAAGCGGATCTACGGCGTCGCGACCCTCGACGGCTTCGGACAGTTCGGGCGGGCCGCGCTGGCCGCGGCGGGCGGTCTGGTCGCGTATCTCGAACATAATGCGAAGGGCGCGCTGCCCTTCCTGCGGCCGCCGCGAATCGGGCGGGCAGCACAGGTGATGGCGATCGACGCCGCGACGCGGGACAGCCTCGAACTGACCTGCACCACCGGCGGCGTCCGCAAGGGGAGCCTGCTCGACGCGGTCGATCGCACCGTCACCGGTGCCGGTGCGCGACTTCTCGGTGCCGATCTCGGTGCGCCCCTGATGGACAAGGCCGCGATCGACGCGCGGCTCGACCTCGTCCGGTTGTTCCATGACGACCAGGCGCTGCGCGAACGGTTGCGCGCGACGCTGCGCGCGCTGCCGGACATCGGCCGGGCGCTTGGCCGCCTCGCCGCGGGTCGAGGATCACCGCGCGATCTTGGCCAGTTGCGCGACGGCCTCGACGGCGCCTGGAACCTGGGCGAGCGGCTCGACGCGCTCACCGATCCGCCGCGCCTGCTCAGCGACGTCGCACCGCTGTTGCGCGGGCATGGCAGCCTTATCGACCTGCTCAAGCGTGCGCTCGTACCATCGCCACCGATCGAAGCCTCTGACGGGGGGTATATCGCGGCGGGATATGACGCCGCTCTTGACGACCTGCGCGATACCGGCGCTGGGGGACGCCGCGCGATCGCCGCACTGGAGGCCGAGTTTCGCACCTCGACCGGCGTGTCCGCGCTCAAGATCCGGCACAATGGCGTGCTCGGCTATCATGTCGAAGTCCCTGCACGGGCTGCCGATCCGCTGATGAAGCCCGACAGCGGTTTCACACACCGCCAGACGCTCGCAGGTGTCGTACGCTTCAACACGCCCGCGCTGCACGACGTCGCAACGAAGGTGTCGCAGGCGAGTGCGCATGCCACGGCGGCGGAATCGGCGCATCTCGAGGACCTCACCGCACGGGCGCTTGCCGGCCGCGAGGCGATCGCCGCGACCGCCGACGCGCTCGCCCGGCTCGATGTCGCCGCCGGTCTCGCCGAGCGCGCGGCCGAGGGGCAGTGGTCGCGCCCGATCCTGGTCGACCATGCCTGTTTCGAGATCGAGGGAGGCCGGCACCCGGTCGTCGAAGCCGCCGTCGCCAAGTCGGGCGACCGGTTCGTCGCCAACGACTGCAACCTGTCGGAATCCTCGCGACTGTGGCTCGTCACGGGCCCGAACATGGGCGGCAAATCGACCTTCCTGCGCCAGAATGCGCTGATCGCGGTCCTGGCGCAGGCGGGCAGCTATGTGCCGGCGACCAAGGCCACGCTGGGTCTCGTCGACCGCCTGTTCAGTCGCGTCGGCGCGTCGGACAATCTCGCGCGCGGTCGTTCGACCTTCATGGTCGAAATGGTCGAAACCGCTGCAATCCTCGCGCAGGCGACGCCGCGGAGCTTCGTGATCCTCGACGAGGTCGGTCGCGGCACCTCCACTTATGACGGCCTCGCGATCGCCTGGGCCGTGGTCGAGGCGATCCATGAGGACAATCGGTGCCGCTGTCTGTTCGCCACGCATTATCATGAGCTGACCCGGCTCGCCGAACGCTGCGAGGCACTTTCGTTGCATCACGTTCGCGCGCGCGAGTGGAAGGGCGAACTCGTGCTGCTCCACGAACTCGCCGACGGGCCGGCGGATCGCAGCTACGGCCTCGCCGTCGCGCGCCTCGCCGGCATGCCGCCTGTCACCGTGCAGCGGGCGAAAGCGGTGCTTGCCAAGCTGGAAGCCGGGCGTGCTAAAACTGGCGGCCTGGCGGCGGGGCTGGATGATCTTCCGCTGTTCGCGGCCGCCGCGCAGATCGAGGAGGTGGCGTGCGACGTGCTGCGCGAAGACCTGGCGAAGCTCGACATCGATGCGATGAGCCCACGCGACGCGCTCGACGCGCTCTACCGGTTGAAAGCGCTCGCGACCGAGGGCTGAGCGCAAACCCGGCGAAAACCACAGCATCGCGGATACTTGCATCCGGCCTGCAGTCCCATAGCGCGGCGTCCTAGTATCACATGCAAGACGGATGCTACGCGCCGGCCGAATCATTGGAGCATGGGCTTTGGGCGGACACGGGCATGCGGGACACGGGCACGGGCATGCACACGGGCATGCGGGACATGCACACAGCCATGCTCCGGCATCGTTCGACCGCGCGTTTGCGATCGGGATCGGACTCAACGTGGCGTTTGTCGCGGTTGAAGCCTTGGTCGGATTGCGGATCAACTCGGTTTCGCTGCTCGCGGACGCCGGCCATAATCTCTCCGATGTGCTGGGTCTGGTCGTTGCCTGGGGCGGGACGATGCTCGCGCGAACCGAGCCGACCAAGCGCTTTACCTATGGGCTGAAGGGGTCGACGATCCTTGCCGCGTTGACCAATGCGCTGCTGTTGCTCGTCGCGCTCGGGGCGATCCTGCTCGAAGCGACGCAGCGTTTCGCAGATCCGACGCCCACGGCGGGCCTGACCGTGTCGATGGTGGCCGGGATCGGCATCGCGGTGAACGCGATCACCGCCTGGATGTTCGCGCGTGGTCGCAAGGGGGACGTCAACATCCGTGGCGCCTATCTGCACATGGCCGCGGACGCGCTGGTATCGGCGGGGGTCGTGATCGCGGGACTGCTGATCTGGCAGACCGGGATCTCCTGGATCGACCCGGCGGTCTCCATCGTCATCGCGGTCCTGATCTTCTGGCAAACCTGGGGATTGCTGCGCGAGACTGTCGAAATGGCGCTGTCCGCGGTGCCGCGCGGGATCGAATTCGACCAAGTCGACGAGGCGCTATGCACCCTGCCCGGCGTGACGGCGATCCATGATCTGCACATCTGGCCGATGAGCACGACGGAGCCCGTCCTGACCGCGCACCTGGTCATGCCGGGCGGCCATCCCGGCGATCCGTTCCTCACCTCGACCCGCACGATGCTGCAGGAGCGTTTCGGGATCGGCCGTGCCACGTTGCAGGTCGAGACGGGCGACGGTCAGCCATGCTCGATGACGCGCCACGCGGTGATATGAACCTTTGGGGCGTTGCGCGGGTTATCCTAGTATAGTTCTGGAGTAATACCCGATGAAGAAGCATTTTATCGCCGCGCTGATGTCCGTTGCCGTGGTCGCCCCCGCAATGGTGCCTGTCGAAGCCGCTGCTCAGCGTCATGACGACCGCCGTGGCCATGACGACCGCCGGGGAAATGATTCGCGCCGCGGCAACGACCGCAACTGGCGCGGTGACGACCGCAACTGGGATCCGTCGCGCAGCTATCAGAACGGCAACTACCGCGAGCGTCGGCTCGGTCGCAACGACCGGATCTATCGCGGCAACGATGGCCGGGCCTATTGCAAGCGCAACGATGGCACGACCGGGCTCGTGATCGGCGCGCTCGGCGGTGGCGTTCTTGCCAATCTGATCGGCGGCGGCACGCTTGGAACGCTGGCGGGTGCCGGTGGCGGTGCACTGCTCGGACGGTCGGTCGACCGCGGTAACGTCAAGTGCCGCTGAGCTTTTTTGCTCGGTAAACGAAGATGCGGCGGCCGAGCGATCGGCCGCCGTTATTGTGTCTGCCTCAGCCGGCTGAACTTAGTAAGCGCGAGCCACCGCAAACTCGACCGCTTCGATCATCGCGTCCTTCGCCTCGCCATTGGCAAAGCCTGCAATCGAATCGATCGCCCGCTGACCATAATGCCGCGCCCGCGCAAACGTGTCGTCGATCGCGCGGGTTGCCCGGATCAGACGCACGGCATGCTGCAGGTCGGCATCGGTGTCGCGACGCCCCTCGACCGCATCCTTCCAGAATTGACAATCCTCGGCCGATCCGCGCGCATAGGCGAGGATCACCGGCAGGGTCATCTTGCCTTCGCGGAAATCGTCGCCCGCATCCTTGCCCATCGTATCCGCATCCGAAACATAGTCGATCGCGTCGTCGACAAGCTGGAAGGCGATCCCGAGATTGCGGCCATAGGCGTCGAGTGCCGCCTCTTCATTCTCGGGCCGATCGGCCACCACGGCAGCGATTCGGCAGGCGGCAGCGAACAGCGCCGCGGTCTTTGCGCCAATGATGTCGAGATAGCGCTCCTCGCCCAGATCGACGCGGCGGGCCGCCGTCAGCTGGTTGACCTCGCCCTCGGCGATGACCGCGCTGGTCGATGAAAGGATCTTGAGCGCCTTCAGGCTGCCCGCCTCGACCATGAGTTCGAAGCTGCGGCTGAACAGGAAGTCGCCGACCAGTACGCTGGCAGGATTGCCCCAGATGATGTTCGCGGTGCGGTTCCCACGCCGCAGGTCGGAGCCATCGACAACGTCGTCATGCAGCAACGTCGCGGTGTGGATGAATTCGACAGCCGCCGCGAGCAGGTGATGCTGCGTCCCGGCATAGTCCAGCAGCTGTGCACTCGCGAGCGTCAGCATCGGGCGCATCCGCTTGCCCCCGCCCGCGATCAGATGACCCGCCAGTTCGGGGATCAACGGGATATCGGAGGTCATGCGCGCGACGATCACCGCATTGACCTGGTCCATGTCGGTGGTGACGAGCTTGACCATCGGGTCCAGCGAAGGCTGTGGCCCGGGATTCGAACGAGGGGAGTCGAGGCGGTGGACGGTGGCGCTCATCTGCCCGTGCCTCTGACGGCTACCGCCTCGCAAAGCAACCCTTGCCGGCTCGGCAAACCCTCACCAAAAGGCAGGCGACGGCAATAGGTGGAGGTTACACGATGCCCGACGACCTGCTGAGCGGTTATCGCCAGAGCATCGACAACATCGATGCGGCACTGATTCATATGCTTGCCGAGCGGTTTAAGGTGACGCAGGCGGTTGGCCGGCACAAGGCGGAGCACGGGCTGCCGGCCGCCGATCCCGGACGTGAAGAGCGTCAGATTGCGCGGTTGCGTCGGCTCGCCGAGGAAGCCCAGCTCGATCCGGAATTCTCCGAAAAGTTTTTACGGTTCATCATCGACGAGGTGATCCGCCACCACCAGAAACTTTGCGAATGACACGCTGGGCGGTGACAGCAGCTTGAGCGCTGCACGGCATCGCCAAGGCGGCGCGGCGTCTCCGCCAGACCGCACGGCCCCGTATAATTTGCTACAGCACAGCTTTATCGACCTGCACGCGCGGGTCGGTTAGGGGAGCGCGATGAGCTTCCTCCTCGCTATCGAAGGCGCCGACGGCGCCGGTAAGGCCACGGCCTCCGCACTGGTCGTCGAGCAGTTGCAGGCCGCCGGACGCAGCGCCGCGGTCATTTCGTTCCCGCGCTATACGGACACGGTCGGCGGCTGGGCGCTGGGGGCGATGCTCGCGGGCACGCTGCCACGCGGCACGTCACCAAAGGCCGCCGCCGTGCTCTACGCGCTCGACCGGATGGAATCGCGCGATCACCTGATGGCAACGATGGCGGCGAACGACGTCGTCGTGTTCGACCGCTATATCGCGTCGAACATGGCGTATCAGGCGGCGCAGGCGCCCGTCGACGAAGCAGATACGATGATGGCCTGGATTGCGGATCTCGAGACGCGCAGCTTCGCCCTGCCGATGCCTGATCTGTCCGTCTATCTCGATACGCCGGCCGACATTGCGCGCGGGCTGATCCGCCAGAAGCGCAAGCGCTCTTACACCGACGATGCGTTCGACGCGTATGAAGCGGATACCGGGCTCCAGGACCGCGTCCGCATCAACTATGCCGCGATGGCGGCGGCAGGGCTGCTCGGCCGCTGGGCGACCGTATCGACGGTCGAGGCCGGCGCTTCGCGGCTGCCAGCGGACATTGCACGCGATATCGTTGCATTGCTGCGCTGAACGCCCCGGAAGGAGACCGGCATGGCCGTCACCGATATTGCCACGCGTACCTACGATCACGGGTTCAGGCTCGACCCGATCGTCCGCAGCCTGCTCGATACCGACTTCTACAAGCTGCTGATGTTGCAGATGATCCGTCACCTTCACCCCAAGGTGCAGACGACCTTTACCCTGATCAACCGCACGACGAGCGTGCGGCTGGCGGACATCATCGACGAAGGCGAACTGCGCGCGCAACTCGATCATGCGCGTACCGTGCGGTTCGGGAAGAAGGAGCTGATCTGGCTCGCTGGGAACAGCTTCTATGGCCAGGATCGCATGTTTGCGTCCGAATTCCTGCAGTGGCTTGCCGCCTTCCGGCTGCCCGAATACGATCTGCGGACCGTCGACGGACAGTTCGAGCTGCGGTTCGAGGGCTGCTGGGCGGAAACGACGATGTGGGAAATCCCCGCGCTTGCGATCATCAATGAATTGCGCGCACGCGTGGCGGTACGCGATCGCGGACGTTTCGTGCTCGACGTGATCTATGCGCGCGCGAAGGCCAAATTATGGGACAAGGTCGAACGGCTGAGGGATCTGCCCGATCTGGTCCTGTCCGACTTCGGTACGCGCCGCCGCCATGGCTTCCTGTGGCAACGCTGGTGCGTCGAGGCGCTTAAGGAAGGGCTTGGCAGCCGTTTCATCGGCACGTCGAACGTCTTGCTGGCGATGGATAACGATCTGGAGGCCATCGGCACCAACGCGCATGAATTGCCGATGGTCTATGCCGCACTGGCCGACGACGACCGGGGGATAGCGGATGCGCCCTACCGGGTGCTCGATGACTGGCGACGCCATTATGGCGGCAATCTGCTGATCGCGTTGCCCGACGCGTTCGGAACGAGTGCGTTCCTCGCGAACGCGCCCGACTGGGTCGCCGACTGGACGGGCTTCCGCCCCGACAGTGCACCCCCGATCGCCGGTGGCGAAGCGATCATTGCCTGGTGGAAGGCACAGGGTCGCGACCCGAAAACGAGACTCTTGATCTTCTCGGACGGCATGGATGTCGACACGATCGAAGACACCTATCGGCATTTCCACGGCCGGGTGCGGATGAGTTTTGGCTGGGGGACCAATCTGACCAACGACTTCCGAGGGTGCGACCCCGATGGCATGGCCGGACTCGAGCCGATTTCGCTGGTTGCCAAGGTCACGCAGGCCAATGGACGCCCGGCGGTCAAGCTGTCGGACAATCCAGCCAAGGCGACCGGCGATCCAGGCGAGATTGCTCGGTACCTGCGAATCTTTGGCGACGAGGGCCGCACGAACGCGAAGGTCGCGGTCTAGACCCTGCGCCACCGCCCTAAAATGGCCATGCCCTGCCGCCACGGGTAGCGCCCATGGCTGTTTCGCGATTCCCCCTCGGCGCGTCGATTACCCGGTCGGGACGCATCGCGCTGCTCTTCGCCGCGCTGCTGCCGCTCACCCCGGCACAGGCAGACCCCGCGGCCTTCGACCTGTCTGGTCCGGCGCTGAACGTGACGGTGACACACGGCGCGACGACGTTACCGATCGGGCAGGTGCCCAATCTCAGCGAAGGCGACCGGATCACCGTGAGTGCGGATCTACCCCGTGATCAGGGTGTCCATTACCTGCTGGTGGCCGCATTCCTGCGCGGCGCAACCAATCCGCCCCCCAAAAACTGGTTCACGCAGGCCAAGACGTGGGAGCGGAAGAAGAACACGCTCGACCTGACCGTGCCCGCAGGTGCACGCCAGCTGATCCTCTTTCTCGCGCCGGAAACCGGCGGGGGTTATGACTCGATCGTCGACGCCGTCCGCAAACAGCCCGGCGCGTTCGTCCGCGCCTCGCAGGAACTTAATCAGGCGTCGCTCGACCGCGCGCGGCTCGACACGTTTCTGGACTCCATCCACCGCCTCGAGCGCACGCATCCCGAACGCATCGAGGCCGTATCACCCGTCCTGACCCGCAGCCTGTCGATCACGCTCAAGGCCGAATGCCTCGAACAGGCGATCGATCTTCAGGCGGCCTGCCTGACGCAGAGCCGGAGCTCGCTGCTGCTGGCCGACAGTCACAGCGCATCGCTGACCGAAACTCTCGTCGGCGCCCCCACCGATCTGGCCTTGCAACTCGCCGCAACACCCGAGGCCGGATACGGCTATTACAGCTCCTATATCGGTGTCGTTCGCGATCTTGCCCGGATTTTCGGCGCATTCCAGTCGACCCAGTTCCAGTATATCCCCGCCCTCGGCCGCGCGGCAGAGTCGCGCTTGTCACTGTTGCTGAACGCGGCGCCTTCTTTTGCAAAGCCCAAGTCGGTCATGGTCGCGGCACTTCCGGCGATCGAGGCGCCCGAGCCGCCACCGCTGCGCACGATCGCGCCCGGTCGCGCGCTGTGTCGAGCACGAGAGTGTGTGCTGCTTCCGGTCGAAGGCGCGCCGCTGATCTATGCCACGCGCTACGCGCATGCCATGGCGGTCCGCGTGACGCGGGCCGACGGCAGCACGCTCGATCTGCCGGTCAGCGCCGATGTCGAACGCGGGGGTTTCCTTCTCGCCGGCCCGGGCAGTGACGGCGGCGACCTGCGAGCCGGTTTTGACGCCACGCTTCACGGCGTATGGGGCTTCACCCCGTTCGACGGTCCACGCTTTCGCATCCAGAGTCCGCGCGCGAACAGCTGGCGCGCGATCGAGGGCACCACGGTGATCGCCGGACGCGATAACAGCCTGACGATCGAGGGCGGAGCAGCCGCCTGTGTCGAGGACATCGCACTCGCCCGCACGTCCGGCACGACCGAGCCGCTCAAATGGGCCGCATTGCCGGATGGCCGGATCACCGCAACGATCCCGAAGGCGCAGATCGCGGCGGGGCAATTCAACCTGCTTATCCGCCAGCAAGGAATCGCAGACGTCGACACTATCGCGTTGACGGCCTTGACCGAGACGGGGCGGATCGACGCGTTCACGCTGCACGCCGGCGATCTCTACGGTGTCCTGACGGGCACGCGGCTCGACACCGTCGCCTCGCTGAGCGTCGATGGCGCGGTATTCAGCCCTGGTGCGGTGGTACGGACCGGCAAGGCCGACGAACGCGTCATGACGGTCCACACGCCTGCTCCGGTCGCCGCCTGGACCGCAGGCCAGGATCGATCCGGGCGGGTGACGCTGAAAGATGGGCGCGTGCTGCCGGTCGCCGTGCATGTCGCTCTAGCGCGGCCTTCGGTCACACTCATCGACAAGACCATCGCCCCGGCGGCGCACGCAGCGTCGCTGCCGATCACATTGCCGTCGAGCACCGTCATGCCGCTCGATGCCAGCCTGACCTTTTCAATCCGCGGCGCGGGGGCGACCCGTTTCAGCGGGCGCGAACAGGTCGAGATCGCCACGGTCGACGGACGCGCGTCGACGGTCATCGCCGCCGCGAACGGCTACCGCGTCCAGAGCGCACAAGTCGCAATTGCGACGATCGAACCGGCCAAGGCGCTGGGCGTATCGGCCTATGGCCCGCTGCGATACCGCCTCCTGCAGGACGGTGTGGAAAGCGACTGGGCGCCACTCGTCACCCTTGTCCGCCTGCCGACCATCACGGGCGTGACATGCGACAAGGGCGCGCCGCGCTGCCTGCTGACCGGTGACGCGCTGTATCTGCTCGCCGCGGTTGGCGGAGACGCGCAGTTCACCGGCGCTGCGGCAATTCCCGACGGCTATACCGCCAGTACGGTCGCAATTCCGCGTCCGACCGACACGCTGTTCCTCAAGCTGCGCGACGACGATTCAGTCGTTGCGACCGCCAAGCCGAACGTCGTCGACCGCTAGCCCAGCGAGGCGTAGAGCCTTGTCACCGATCCTTTGGCTCGCGTGAGAGGCGGGCCATCAGGATCGCGGCGCGCTTGGCCTGGCGGCGAATGCTCGCAAGGTCGACCGTCTCCCCCGGTGCATGATCGCCGCTGCTCGCGGTTCCGAGCCCGATCAGCCCGTCGACGTCACCCGCGACGAACGCAATGTCGCCCGCACCCCGCTTGAGCGGATCGAGCGCTGCCATCTCGGGCAATCCCATGTCGCGATTGACCAGATTCAACCGGTCGAGCAGCGCGCGATTTCCCGCCGTCGGCGGCATGGCGGGATAGCCGCTTTCGAACCGGATCGTCGCATTCGTACCGGGCGCATGCGCCGCGACGATCCGCTCCATCTTCGCACGGACCCGCATGGTCTGATCTTCGCTCAGGGTTCGGAAGTCGCCACGGGCGACCGCGGTTGCAGGGATGATATTGCCCTTGCCCGTTGCGCTCGCCCGGACGCCGTCGCTGTCGAGCGCCGCCGTCGCACCGCCTGCCACCACGCCCGTATTGAACGTAAGGTTGGGTTCGGGCAGATCCTTGCGAAATACCGCCAGAATCCGGGCCATCTCGTTGATGGCGCCGTCACCATAGGCGTCCGAAAAGATCAGCGACGAATGCCCGGTCTTGCCCGACGTGGTGAGCACCCATCCGTTCGACGACCGTCGCGCGATCGATCCCATGTCGCGACCCTCGACGACCGACAGGCCTTCGAAGTCGAGCGCGATGTCGGCGCGCTTGCCCGCTGCGATCAGATCGCCCCGCGCGATCGCCACCGGGTCGCCCGCATCTTCCTCATCGCCGGTCAGTACGATCTCGATATCAGCGGCGTCCAGCAGGCCGGCGGCCTTCATCGCGCGCAGCGCCGACAGCATCACGACGATCCCGCCCTTGTCGTCGCCCGCACCTGGCCCCGTCGCGCTCTCGCCTTTGCGTTCGAACCGTTGAAACGGTGAATCCTGCTCGAAGACAGTGTCGAGATGACCGATGAGCAACAAACGTTTTGCGCCAGGCTTGCCCGGGTGCCGCGCGATCAGATGTCCCGCCCGCTGCGTCTGCTGCATCGGTTTCCAGGTCACCGCAAAGCCGAGTGGTTCGAGCTCAGCACGGACCATCGCACCGACCTTGGCGACCCCTGCGAGGTTCATCGTGCCGCTATTCTGGTCGACGAGCGTCTCGAGCAGCCCGATCGAGCGCTCATGCTCGGCATCGACGGTCGCGACCGCCCGCATTTCTGCCGGCGTGAGGCGCGCCTGCGCCGCCCCTGCGAGAAGGATACCCCCGACCACCGTCGCGACCCACCAGAATTTCTCTCGTGCCATAAGCTTCACAACTCCCTTGGCAGCATGAAAGCGGGGTTCGGCCGCCGCGTCCAGTGTCGGGAGATATGGTGGGCGCTGACGGGTTCGAACCGCCGACCTACTCGGTGTAAACGAGCCGCTCTACCAGCTGAGCTAAGCGCCCTCTCGGGATGAAACCCTGAGGTGAGGGTCCGATGCCAAAGCTATGGCGTCGGGGCAAGCCCCAAAGCACATGCGTTCAGGCGATCCGCAGTTCGTTGCGCAGGACCGCGCCGAAATAGCCACGCATTGCGTCGCGCGCGGGCGGCGACAGCGCCATATAGGCGCGGCGGCGATCATGCGGATCGGGCTGACGTTCGAACAGCCCGCTATCGGTCATGCGCGCGATCCAGCGCAACGCCGTCGTCGGCGCGACGGCTGCGGCGATGCACAGGCTCGATACCGACACTCGGCGCCGCTCTAGATCGGCGGCGTAGAGATCGAGCAGCATGTCCCAGCCCGGATCCTCGAACAGCGTGCCGCCGAAAAACTGGTCGCGCAACCGCCGCGCGCGGATCGCGCGTCGAATGTCGGTCGCGTCGTGTTGCGTCGCCCCGGGCGCCGCCTGATAGGCGACCGATCGATCGCCGACGATCGCGGGGGGATCGGACGGTCGATCATGATCTGCCTGTGTCAGCCGGGCAAGCGCCTCGGCAATGCGCCCGACCTCCGCGCTCAAACGCTCCAGCCGTGCCCCGTCGCTTTCGCGGGTGACGTCGAAAACCCCGGCAGGCTGGCGCGATCGTTCGATCGCGATCGCCACCGCGGCGACGCACTCGCCGATCCCGGGATCGACGAGCAGCGATGTCGCACCGCCCAGTGTCAGCGCAGTGATCGCGTCGATCTGGTCGGGCCGCAGCGCCACCACCAGCGCAGCATCGGTATCGGCAGCCCAGGCCACGATCTGCGCCATCCGTTCGGCGAGCAGCGGCGCGTTGATCCCCACCGTATCAACCAGAATGATACGCGGTGTCGCGGACCGATCGAGCGGGGCGTGCCAGTCGATCCGGGCCATCAGGCGCCCGCCCAGCGCACCCAGCGCGGTCGCGAGCCGATCCCCTGCCCCCGCACCGCCAAGGTCCGCAATCAGAACCGCAGCGGCACCGCCATCATAGCGTATGTCCGCCGATAGCGCGTCGATCGCCGTCATTGCCGCATCCCCCGCCAGACGCGATTAGGCCATGGATCGTACCCGATTTACACGCCAAATGGGTCGGTTCTCGGCGGATCCGGCGGACAGGCAGACGCCGTCAGTCGAGCGCCTTGACGATGTCTTCGACCATCTTCTTCGCATCCGCCAGAAGCATCATCGTATTGTCGCGGTAGAACAAGTCGTTGTCGACGCCAGCATAGCCGACCCCGCCCATCGACCGCTTGATGAACAGCACCGTCTTCGCCTTCTCGACGTCGAGCACCGGCATGCCATAGATTGGCGACGCTTTGTCGGTCTTTGCCGCCGGATTGGTGACGTCGTTCGCGCCGATCACGAAAGCCACGTCGGTCTGCGCGAATTCGCTGTTGATGTCCTCAAGCTCGAACACGTCGTCATAGGGCACGTTCGCCTCTGCCAGCAGGACGTTCATGTGGCCTGGCATGCGCCCCGCGACGGGGTGGATCGCATATTTCACGCGCACCCCTTCCGCCTTCAGCTTGTCGCCCATCTCGCGCAGGACGTGCTGCGCCTGGGCGACCGCCATGCCGTACCCGGGCACGATGACGACCTGTTCGGCCTGGCTCATCAGGAAGGCGGCATCCTCCGCCGATCCGCGCTTCCAAGGGCGGTCGCTGGCCGCCGCGGGGCCGCCGGCATCGGCAGACTGTCCGAACCCGCCGGCGATCACGCTGATGAAGCTGCGGTTCATCGCCCGGCACATGATGTAGCTGAGGATCGCGCCCGACGAGCCGACCAGCGCGCCGGTGATGATCATTGCGGTATTGTGGAGCGTGAAGCCCATCGCCGCCGCCGCCCAGCCCGAATAGGAATTGAGCATGCTGACGACCACCGGCATGTCCGCGCCGCCGATCGGCACGATCAGCAGGAAGCCGATCACGAAGCTCAGGGCCGTGATCGTCCAGAAGATCCACGGCTCCTGGTTGGTGACGAAATAGGCGATCAGCCCGAGGATCGCCGCGAGCAGCGCAATGTTGATGACGTGGCGACCGGGCAGCATGATCGGCTTGCCGCCCATGTTGCCGTTGAGCTTCAGGAAGGCGATGACCGAGCCCGAGAAGGTGATCGCGCCGATCGCGACGCCCAGCCCCAGCTCGATCCGGCTGACCGGCCGGATGATCGCGACCGGATCGCCGAGCAGCGGGATCATCAGGTCCGAGATCCCGAATGCCTGCGGGTTGAGATAGGCCGCGACCCCGACGAGCACCGCGGCGAGCCCGACCAGCGAATGGAACGCGGCGACGAGCTGCGGCATCGCGGTCATCGCGATCCGCCGGGCGGTGACGAGCCCGATCGCGGCACCGATGCCGATCGCGACGACGATCTCCCAGATGCCGACGTTGAGATGCGTGACCAGCGTCGTGACGACCGCGATGGTCATGCCGATCATGCCGAACCGATTGCCGCGCTGGCTCGTCGCCGGGCTCGACAGGCCGCGCAGCGCGAGGATGAAGCACATGCCGGCGACGAGATAGGCCAGCGCGACCCAGGGGTTCACGGCTACGTCATGCATCACTCAGTTCCCCTCGGATCCGTGACGGTCACTTGGCGACCGGCCGTTCCTTTTTCTTGTACATCGCCAGCATCCGCGCGGTGACCGCAAAGCCGCCGAAGATGTTGACGCTCGCCAGCACGACCGCGAGCAGCCCGAGATATTTCGCGACCGGCGATCCCGCTGCGGCGGACGCGATCAGCGCACCGACGATGATCACGCTGGAAATCGCGTTGGTCACCGCCATCAGCGGCGTGTGGAGCGCAGGCGTCACCGACCAGACGACATAATAGCCGACGAAGCAGGCCATGACGAAGATCGACAGGATCGCGATAAAGTCCATCTCAGCCCTCCTGAGCCCCGCGAATGTTGCGAATGTTGAGACGCAAACGGGGTTTTGTATCGTGCCGGGTCATGGCTGCAAACGCGGATTGACGATCGCGCCGTCGCGGGTCAGGCGAATCGCGTCGCCGATTTCGGCATCGAGCGCCGGCCGCCCCGTCTCCTTGTCCCAGAAGGCACTGAGAAAGTTGAACAAATTGCGGCTGAACAATGCACTGGCGTCGGCAGCGAGGCGGCTGGGGACGTTGCGATGGCCGACGATCCTGACGCCGTTCACCTCGACGATCTCGCCCGCGACCGCACCCTCGACATTGCCGCCCTGTTCGACCGCCAGATCGACGATCACCGAGCCGGGCTTCATGCTCGCGACCTGCGCGGCCGAGATCAGCCGCGGCGCGGGACGGCCCGGGATCAGCGCAGTGGTGATGACGATGTCCTGCTTGGCGATGTGCCCGGAGACGAGTTCGGCCTGCGCGGCCTGATATTCGGGGCTCATCTCGCCCGCATAGCCGCCCGTCCCCTCACCCTCGATCCCGGCGACGCTTTCGACGAAGATCGGTTTCGCGCCGAGCGACTGGATCTGCTCACGCGTCGCGGCGCGGACGTCGGTGGCGGAGACCTGCGCCCCGAGCCGGCGCGCGGTCGCGATCGCCTGGAGCCCGGCGACGCCGACCCCCATCACGAACACGCGCGCGGCGCTGATCGTCCCCGCGGCGGTCATCATCATCGGAAAGGCCCGGCCATATTCGGCTGCGGCATCGAGCACCGCCTTGTAGCCCGACAGGTTCGACTGCGAGGACAGGATGTCCATCGACTGCGCACGCGTGATCCGCGGCATGAACTCCATCGCCAGCGCCTCAAGGCCCGCCGCGGCATAGGCATCGACCCGGGCGCGCTCGCCAAAGGGATTGAAGCTCGCGACGATCCAGGCGCCGGGCGCGGCGCCCGCCAGCGTTGCCGGATCGGGCGCCTGCACGCCGAGCACGATGTCCGCGCCCGAAACCGCCGCCGCCCGGTCGGCGACGCTCGCCCCCGCATCGGCATAGGCGGCGTCGGCGATCGACGCGGACTGGCCGGCCCCTGCCTCGACCGCGAGCGTCGCGCCCAGCGCGACGAACTTGCGGACGGTTTCTGGCGTCGCGGCAACCCGCCGCTCGCCGTCCACCTGCTCCTTGAGGACGGCGATCTTCATCGGATCAGGAAATCAGCCAGATGACGATCGCGACGATCACCGCACAGGCGATCGCGCCGATCTTCATCACACCGATGACGCTGTCATAGGTCGCAGCATGACCCTTGATGTTTGCATCGTCCGCCATGATCCGTCCCTCGCCATTCTGTTATCGGTGCGACCTTATCGGGCCGGTGCCCCAGCCTCAACCCCCGCGCTTCCAAACCCCGGCTTCGTGCCGTCGTGCAGCAGCGGCGGCACGGTCGGGGCGCATCGCAACCGCCCCAAAGCGATATTTAAGTCGCCCTTTACCTGAAAAGGCTAAAGACTGTCCGCAAACGGGACAGGATTCGCCATGACGCGCAACGGGCAGCGCCTGCTACTACTGATCGACAACGAGCCTGCACAACGGCGGCTGGTGTCCGCACTGGCGTCGCGTGGCGGCTGGCGGACCGTGTTCGCGAGCGACGGCGAGATGGCGATCGCCACGCTCGGCACGCAGGACGGGATGCAGCTCGACGCGATCATCCTCGACCATTCCGCACCGCATGAGGACGCATCGGCGGTGATCGCCGAGCTGCGCAATCGCCGCCCGGCGCTGCCGATCCTGATGCTGACCGCGAACGGATCGGTCGAGCATGCGGTGAACGCGATGCGCGCGGGCGCGACCGACTTCCTGGTCAAGCCGCTCGCGCCCGACCGGCTGCTCGCCTCGCTCGACGCGGTCGTCGCCGGGACGACCGCGGGCGAGCTGCGCCCGCTGACCGAGAAGATCCCCGCGCTGCTCGCGTTCGACGAGATCGTCGGCTCGTCGCCCGATTTCCGCGCCGCGCTGGCGATCGCCGCCAAGGCCGCGCGCGGCCGCGTCGCGATCCTGCTCGAAGGCGAAAGCGGGGTCGGCAAGGAGGTCGTGGCCGAGGCGATCCATGCGGCGTCGCCGCGTGCCAAACGCCCGATGATCAGCGTCAATTGCGGCGCGATCCCCGCCAATCTGGTCGAGAGCGAGCTGTTCGGGCACGAGGAAGGCGCGTTTACCGGCGCGTTCGAGCGCAAGATCGGCCGGTTTCGCGAGGCGGACGGCGGCACATTGTTCCTCGACGAGATCGGCGCGATGCCGATCGACGCGCAGATCAAGCTGCTCCATCTGCTCGATACGGGCGACGTCCATGCACTCGGTGCGCGGCATCCGCAGCAGGTCGACGTCCGGGTGATCGCCGCGAGCAACACGACGCTGATCGACGAGGTCGAGGCGGACCGGTTTCGCGAGGACCTCTATTACCGGCTGAACGCGGTGCAGGTGACGATCCCGCCGCTGCGCGAGCGAACCGGCGACATCCCGGCGCTTGCCCGCCATCTGCTCGCGCGGATCGCGCAGCAGCCGGGACTGCGTCCGCTCGGCATCACCGACGATGCGCTGGCGCTGCTGGTCCAATATGACTGGCCGGGCAATGTCCGGCAGATGCAGAATGCGCTCTTCCGCGCCGCGGTGCTGTGCGAGAGCGACGCGCTGACGCGGGCCGATTTCCCGCAGATCGCGGCGCTCGGCAGCCGTCGCCGGCCCGAGCCCGCGACCGCGGCCGGTGGCGGCGGGGTTACGCTGTTCAGTGCCGACGGGCATCTGCGCACGCTGGAGGAGATCGAATCGGACCTCATCCGGCTGGCCATCGGTCATTATCGCGGGCGGATGACCGAGGTCGCGCGGCGTCTCGGGATCGGGCGGTCGACGCTGTACCGCAAGCTCGCGGAGCTCGGGATCGACAACGTCGCCTGACCCCAGGCGACGTTGTGCTGGAGCCGGATTAAAGGCAGCGACCTACCAGAGCACGCCCTTGACCGGCTTCAGCGGCTCGGGGGCCTCGTCGCCGATCGCCTGGAGCAGGTCGATCTCGATCGTGCGGCACATCGCGTTGAGCGGCACGTC
Source organism: Sphingomonas sp. CFBP 13714 (assembly GCF_014842205.1). Lineage (NCBI taxonomy): Bacteria > Pseudomonadati > Pseudomonadota > Alphaproteobacteria > Sphingomonadales > Sphingomonadaceae > Sphingomonas > Sphingomonas sp. CFBP 13714. The sequence continues at coordinate 526,937 of NZ_JACYVG010000001.1, read as the reverse complement.
ATGGATCGTGTCGGCAAACGGATCGACGAGATCGTCGCCGATCTGAAGCACCGCGAGGAACATCAGCCCTGCGATCGTCGACCCGATCGGCGTCGCGAAGCCGAGCGTCTCGACCAGCCCGATCGGCAGCAGGATGCAGAACAGCCGGGTGAAGAGCGTCGGGAAGAAGCGGTACTGGTTGGGCAGCGGCGTGTTCTTGATCCGCTCCATCCCGCCCTGTGCATTGGCGATATCGACCAGCAGCCGTTCGAACGACGCCTGCTGGATCGTGTCGATCCAGCCGTTGCGACGGGCGATGTCGATCCGCCGCCCGGTACCGTCGAGCAGGCCGTTGGCAGGATTGGTCCGCGCGAGCGCGAACGACGCCTCGTCCTCCGACAGGAACCGCAGGACATCGGGCGCGACCGGCTGGCGACGGAGCTGACAGCGCAGCGCGTTCACATAGGCGATCTGGCGCAGGACGATCGTCCGCTTGAGATCATGGCCTTCGGGTTCGGGCAGCAGGTTGCGCGTCATGCGGGCAAGGCTGCGCGAGGCGTTGGTCATCAGCCCCCAGAGGCCGCGGCTTTCCCACCAGCGCTGATAGGCGGAATTGTCGCGAAAGCCGAGGAACAGCGCGAGCGCGGTGCCGAACAGCGTCAGCGGCAGCGACGGCGCGTGAAAGGGCAGGACATAATAGGTGATGGTCACCACGACGTCCCAGACAAAGAGCCCGAGCAACGGGCGCCACACTTCGCTGAGGATCTGGCTGAGGCGCGGTGTTGCGGTAACGATCAAACGAAAGGCTCCTTGCTGACACCTTGTCTAATGCGCGATCGCGCATTTCGCTGCAATGCGGCGATATTCCGCCCCGAACATGTGACCAGAAGATCGGCGCGGGGTCAGCCGCCGACGAGTGCGAGGTCACGCATCCCGCGCCAGACGCGCAGCGCCTGAACGGTCTCGGCAACGTCGTGGACGCGCAGGATCTGGACGCCCGCCTCGACGCCCTTGAGCGCGAGCGCGAGCGATCCGGCGAGCCGGTCGCCGACCGGGGCCTCGTTCGACAGCGCGCCGATCAGCCGCTTGCGGCTCGCCCCGAGCAGGATTGGGCAGCCAAGCCCGTGAAACATCGCCAGGCCGTTGAGCAGCGCGAGATTGTCGGCGAGCGTCTTGCCGAAGCCGATGCCGGGATCGACGATGATCCGCGTGCGATCGACGCCGCCCGCGACGACCGCGGCGATCCGCGCCTCGAGCCAGTCGAAGACGTCGGTGACGACGTTTCCGTAGCCGGTCCGCCCGTGGCCGCCCTCGCGGGGGTCGGGCGAGTGCATCAGCACGACCGGACAGCCGCTGGCGGCGACGACCTCGAGCGCGCGGTCGTCCCACAGCAGGGCGGCGACGTCGTTGACGATATGCGCGCCGGCGGCGAGCGTCGCCGCCATCACGCCGGCCTTGCGCGTGTCGACCGAGACGATCGCGCCGGCGCGGGCAAGCCGCTCGACGACGGGGACGAGCCGGGCGATCTCGTCGCCTTCCCAGACCGCCGCCGCGCCGGGGCGGGTCGATTCGCCGCCGACATCGATCATCGTCGCGCCCGCCGCGGCCATGTCGATCCCGGCGGCCGCGGCGGCGGCGGGGTCGTCGACATGCTTGCCGCCGTCGGAAAAGCTGTCCGGGGTGACGTTGAGAATAGCGGCGACGAGCGGCTGGTCGAAGCGCAGCATACGCTCGCCGAGCGCGAGCGGCGCGCGCGGCGCGGTGATCAGCGCGTGGCGATGCGCGGCGCGGTCGCCCAGCGTGGCGACGTCGGCGACCGGGATCGTGCGACGGGTCCCGTGCTCGATCACCTCATAGGCGGCGAACCACTGCATCCCGCCCGCGAGCCGCGCGACGCTGCCGTCGGGATGGCCGATCGGGGTGTCGACGAACTGGACGGGGCGGAGGTGGAGGCTGGTCATGCCCCCCTTTTCCCCAAATCCGCATGCCGTTCAAACGGCTAATCCCGTTCGTCCCGTATAGGCATCGAGCACGTCGAGATGCCGTATCGAGGGGCATGTACCTCGATACGAGCCCTCGACTACGCTCGGTCTCTACTCGGCACGAACGGCAATTCTCTAGACCGTCGTCGCCAGCAAATAGGTCTGGCGGAGGTCGTCGATCGGCTTCAGCCCCTTGTCGCTCTCATAATGCCAGAAGCTCCAGCCATTGCAGGCGGGTGCGTTCTGGAGCGTCGAGCCGAGCTTGTGGATCGAGCCGATCGTGCCGCAATCGCTGAGCAGCGAGCCGTCCGCGCGGATCGTCGCGCGCCAGCGGCGCTTGCCGTCGGTCAGCACCGTGCCGGGCGCGAGATACGCATTCTCGACGAGCACGCCGAACGCGACCTTGGGCTGTGCGCGCGGGCTCATCATCGTCGCCAGCGCGGATTCGTCGAGCGGCAGCGCGGCCTCGATCCGCTCCTGCGCCGCCTCGATATACTCGCCCTCGCGGTCGATCCCGATCCAGCTGCGCCCCAGCCGCTTGGCGACCGCGCCGGTCGTGCCGGTGCCGAAGAACGGGTCGAGCACCACGTCGCCGGGCTTGGTGCAGGCGAGCAGGATCCGGTAGAGCAGCGCCTCGGGCTTCTGCGTCGGATGGACCTTGGTGCCGTTCTTCTTCAACCGCTCGGGGCCGCCGCAGATCGGGAATTCCCAGTCGCTGCGCATCTGTAGCTCGTCGTTGAGCGTCTTCATCGCGCGGTAGTTGAAGGTGTATTTCGCCTTCTCGCCCTTCGACGCCCAGATCAGCGTCTCGTGCGCGTTGGTGAAGCGCGTGCCGCGGAAATTGGGCATCGGGTTGGTCTTGCGCCAGACGATGTCGTTGAGGATCCAGTAGCCGAGATCCTGCACCGCCGCGCCGACGCGGAAGATGTTGTGATAGCTGCCGATCACCCAGATGCTGCCATCGTCCTTGAGGATCCGGCGCGCTTCCTTCAGCCAGGCGCGGGTGAAGCGGTCATAGGCGGCGAAGGTGTCGAACTTGTCCCACTCGTCGGTGACCGCGTCGACATGGCTGCCATCGGGACGATAGAGCTCGCCGCCGAGCTGGAGATTGTAGGGCGGATCGGCGAAGATCATGTCGATCGAGTTCGAAGGCAACGCCTTCATGCGCTCGATACAGTCGCCGCGCAGGATCTGGTCGAGCGGCAGCGCGGGCTGCACGGCCGGCGCCGTTCCCTTCTTTACCGCGCGCGGCCGCGCGATCGTGTCGATCAAACCCATGTTTTTGCGCCCCTTGTCGACCCCCATAGCTGCGGAATTGTCCGACTCCGTCAAGCAGAGTTTCATGAACGGCGCGCGCGCGCGAATCCGTCGGTGCGACCAAACGAGTCGCCGTCGCCCAGATGTTGAGTCGTGACAGACTCGCGCCTCAAGCCCTTGGGGTGTGGCGCGAAAGACTCAGGTCGTCGTTTCCTTCGCGAAAAGGCCCTCGCGCGTCCGATAGGCCGCCGCGACGGGGGCGAAACTGCGGCGGTGAATCGGTGTGGGACCGTGATCGCGCAGCGCCTTCATGTGGTGCGCGCAGCCATAGCCCTTGTTCGAATGCCAGTTGTACTCGGGGTGGACGTCGGCGGCGGCGATCATGATCAGGTCGCGCGTGTGCTTGGCGACGATCGAGGCGGCGGCGATCGACAGCGATTTCGCATCGCCCCCGACCAGCGGGGTGGCGGGGTAGGTCCAGCGCGGCAGGCGGTTGCCGTCGACCAGCACATGGCCCGGCGCGTGGCCGAGCTCGGTGGCGAGCGCGTCGACCGCGAGCGTCATCGCCTTCATCGTCGCCCAGTAGATGTTGAGCGTGTCGATCTCGTCGGGCTCGACGATGCCGATGCCGACGATCGCGCAGCCCTTGAGCCGCGCACAGAGCCGTTCGCGCTCGGAAGCGGAGAGCTTCTTCGAATCGTCGATGCCGCGGGGCACGCCCTTTGGCGGCAGGATCACCGCGGCGGCGACGACCGGACCGGCGAGCGGACCGCGACCGGCTTCGTCGACGCCGGCGACGGGGCCGACGCAGAGCTTTTCATGTTTCATGCCGGGCATGTGCGGTCTTTCAGCTGGTCGAACGGGCTGACGCCGAGCGCGTGCCCCATCGGCCCGTGCCCTGCGCCAAGCCCCGGCGGCTGCGCAAGCGCGGCGCGGACGAACGCGATCGCGCGCGCGATGGCTGCGTCGAGCGGCATGCCCTGGCCGAGCCCGGTGGCGATGCCGCTGGCGAGCGTGCAGCCGGTGCCGTGCGCGTGACGGGTTTCGATGCGGGGGTTGGTCCAGAGGGTTTCGCCGGCGTCGGTGACGAGGCGGTCGGTGACGCGCGGGCCTTCGGCGTGGCCGCCCTTGATGAGCACGGCGGGCCCGAGTGCGCGTACCGCCGCCTCACCGCCGAGCGCTGCGAGTTCGGGGAGGTTGGGGGTGACGAGCGTGGCGATCCGCATGAGGCGGGCGAAGGCGGCGATCGTGTCGGGGGCGGCGAGCACCGAGCCGCTGCTCGCGATCATGACCGGGTCGAAGATGATCGGTATCGGGTCGCGGGAGAACATTGACGTCAGGCGGTCGGCGACGGCGTTGGCGGTTTCTGCCGAGCCGATCATGCCGATCTTCACCGCGTCGACGCCGATGTCGGCCACGACCGAGTCGATCTGCGCGAGGACGATGTCGGTGGGCACCGGGTGGACCGCCTGTACGCCGAGCGTGTTCTGCGCGGTGATCGCGGTGATGGCGGTCATCGCGTGGCCACCGAGCATCGTGACGGTCTTGATGTCCGCCTGGATGCCGGCGCCGCCGCCTGAATCGGAGCCGGCGATGATGAGGAGTCTCGCGGTCATTGGCGGTGCCGGGCGGGGTTGGAGGTCATGGGCTGGGCTATGGCATAGTCGGTGCGGTGCGGGACAGGGAAGCGCGACATATGTGGGCATCCTCCCCGGCGGAGGCCGGGGGCCAGTTGGCAAACGGCGCTCGCTGAGCGCAGCGCTTCGTTACCGCGACCTTGCCAACTGGGCCCCGGCCTTCGCCGGGGTGGTTGAGGTTTGGAGCAAGCCTAGTGCCGCCGGCCCGAGGCGGGTCTCTGTGGCGGGGCGTCGCCGAACCGGGTCGGACGGTCGAGGAGTTCGCCGCCGCAATTGGGACAGCGCTCGTCGAGCGCGTCGGCGCAGGAGGCGCAGAAGGTGCATTCGTACGAGCAGATGAACGCGCCGGGCGCGTCGGCGGGAAGCTCGGCGGCGCAGCGTTCGCAGGCGGGGCGCATCTCGAGCATCAGGCGGCGACCTTGCGGACGGCGTCGCAGATCCGGTCGACGACGCGCCCGACCTGACCCGGATCGTCCCCTTCCGCCATCACGCGGATGACGGGTTCGGTGCCCGACGGGCGGATGACCAGCCGCCCCTTGCCGGCGAGCTCGGCCTCGGCCTGCGCGATCACCGCTTTCACCGCCTCGTCGTCGAGCGGCTTGCCGCCGCCGAACCGGACGTTCTTCAACAGTTGCGGCAAGGGTTCGAACCGGTGGAGCACCTCTCCCGCGCGCGCGCCCGAGCGCTTGACCTCGGCGAGGATCTGGAGGGCTGCGACCAGGCCGTCGCCGGTCGTGGCATAGTCGCTGAGGATGATGTGCCCCGACTGCTCGCCGCCGACATTATAGCCGCTCGACCGCATCTTTTCGAGCACGTGGCGATCGCCGACCTGGGTACGGACCAGTCCGAGCCCCTGCGCGGCGAGATGGCGTTCGAGGCCGAGATTGGACATCACGGTGGCGACGAGGCCGCCGCCCTTGAGCCGCCCCTGCCGCGCCCAGCTTGCCGCGATCGTCGCCATCAGCTGATCGCCGTCGACGATCGTGCCGGTCTCGTCGACGACGATCAGCCGGTCGGCGTCACCGTCGAGCGCGATGCCGATATCCGCGCCGCTCGCGACCACCGTCTCGGCAAGCGCCTGCGGTGCGGTCGATCCCACGCCGTCGTTGATGTTGGTGCCGTCGGGCGTCACGCCGATCGCGACGACGTCCGCGCCGAGCTCCCACAGTGCCGAGGGGGCGACCTTGTAGGCGGCGCCGTTCGCGCAATCGAGCACGATCCGCATCCCGTCGAGCCGTAGATTTTCCGGGAAGGTCGACTTGGCGAAATGGATGTAGCGCCCCTGCGCATCGTCGATCCGGCGCGCGCGGCCGATCTTGCTCGACGCGACGAGCGGCACATCACCGTCGATCAGCGCCTCGATCGCCGTCTCCGCCTCGTCGGACAGCTTGAAGCCGTCGGGGCCGAACAGCTTGATCCCGTTATCGGCATAGGGATTGTGGCTGGCGGAGATCATCACGCCGATATCCGCGCGCATCGACTGGGTCAGCATCGCGACCGCAGGCGTCGGCATCGGCCCGACCATCACCACGTCCATGCCGACGCTGGTGAACCCTGCGACCAGCGCGGATTCGAGCATATAGCCCGACAGCCGCGTGTCCTTGCCGATCACCACGCGGTGGCGATGATCGCCGCGCAGGAAATAGGCGCCCGCCGCCATGCCGACCTTCATCGCCATCTCCGCGGTCATCGGCGATGCGTTGGTGGCACCGCGAATGCCGTCGGTGCCGAAATATTTCCTTGCCATCGTCAATGCTTTCCGTCCGGTATCGCTCTCTGGCATCGCTGATAGCGCGGTGGAACACGAAGGGCGAGCATGTCGCAGACTACACGGATACTCGCAGCGCTGTTCGGCGGCATCGGGATCGGCATCGCCGCGGCCGCCTGGTCGCCGGCCCACGCGCTCGCGGCGACGGCGGTGACCCAGCCGATCGGCGCGGCGTGGCTGCACGGGTTGCAGATGGTGATCGTGCCGCTCGTCGTCGGGCTGCTCGTCACCGGGATCGGCGCGACGACCGAGGCGGCACGCGCCGGGCGGATCACGATGCGGGCGATGGTGATGATCGTCGTCATCCTATGGAGTTCGACGATCATGTCCGCGCTGGTCATGCCGTTGATCCTCGATGCCTTCCCGCTGCCGCGCGGGCTCGGCGCCGCGCTCCGCGCCGCGCTGACCGGCGCCGCCCCGGTCGGGCCGGTGCCGGGGATCGGCGCGTTCTTCGACACGATCGTGCCGACCAACATCGTCGCCGCGGCATCGAGCGATTCGTTCCTGCCGCTCACCGTCTTCGCGCTGACGTTCGCGTTCGCCGTCACGAAACTGCCCGATGATCGCCGCCGCGTGCTGACCGGTTTCTTCCAGGCGGTCGTCGACGCCTTGCTGATCATCATCAAATGGGTGCTGAAGCTCGCGCCGATCGGCATCTTCGCGCTCGCCTACGGGGTCGGCGCGCGCACCGGGACGGCGGCGTTCGGCGCGCTGCTGCATTATATCGTCTGCGTCTCGGCGATCGGCTTCATCGTCCTGCTGAGCGCCTATCCGATCGGGATGATCGGCGGCCGGGTCAGCCTGGGCCGGTTCGCGCGCGCGGTCGCGCCGGCGCAGGCGGTGGCGATCAGCACCCAGTCGTCGCTCGCCTCGCTGCCGGCGATGCTGAAGGCCTCGACCGAGCTCGGCGCGTCGCCTGCCACCGCCGGGATCGTCCTGCCGCTGTCGGTCGCGGTGTTCCGCGCGACCAGCCCGGCGATGAACCTCGCGGTCGCGCTCTATGTCGCGCACTGGCTGGGGCTGCCGATCGGGCCGGGGCAGATGGCCGCGGGCGTCGCGACCGCGGCGATCACGACGATGGGATCGATCTCGCTGCCCGGCACGATCAGCTTCGTCGCCTCGGTCGCGCCGGTCGCGCTGGCGATGGGCATCCCGCTCGAGGTGCTCGGCCTGCTCATCGCGGTGGAGACCATTCCCGACCTGTTTCGCACCGTCGGGAACGTGACGATGGACACCGCCGTCACTATCTCCGTCGCGGCGCGGTCCGATCACGGCGGCGGCGCCGAGGAGATTCCGCATGAAGTATCGCACGCTCGGCCCTGATTTCGAGGTTTCCGCGCTCGGCCTCGGTTGCATGCCGATGGCCGGGGTCGGCAAGGACATGTACGGCAGCGCCCCCGCCGACGAGAGCATCGCGACGATCCACCGCGCGATCGAGTTGGGCGTGACGCTGTTCGACACCGCCGAAATCTATGGTCCGCTGATCAACGAGGAGCTGCTCGGCAAGGCGATCCGGGGCAAGCGCGACGGCGTCGTGATCGCGACCAAGTTCGGCTTCCGCTATGACGAGAACGGCATGACCGGGGTCGACAGCACGCCCGCCAATGTGCGGCGTGCGTGCGAGGGATCGCTCAAGCGGCTCGGCGTCGAGACGATCGACCTGCTCTATCAGCACCGCGTCGATCCGGGCGTGCCGATCGAGGAGACGGTGGGCGCGATGGCGGAGCTCGTCCGCGAGGGCAAGGTGCGGCATCTGGGGCTGTCGGAGGCCGGGCTCGACACGATCCGGCGCGCCGCGGCGACGCATCCGATCGCCGCGCTGCAGAGCGAATATTCACTGTGGGAGCGCGGGGTCGAGGACGCAATCCTGCCTTTGTGCCGTGAGCTAGGGATCGGGTTCGTGCCCTATTCGCCGCTGGGGCGCGGGTTCCTGACCGGGCAGATCACCGCGCGGTCAGACCTGCCCGAGGGCGATTACCGCCGCAACGACCCGCGCTATTCGGACGAGAACTTCGCCAAGAACATGGAGATGGTCGCGGTGGTGAAGGCGATCGCCGACACGCATGGCGCGAGCCCGGCGCAGGTCGCGCTGGCGTGGCTGCTGGCGCAGGGTGACGACATCGTGCCGATCCCGGGGTCGAAACGCCGCGTCACGCTGGAGGACAGCATGAAGGCGGCCGAGATCACGCTGTCGGCGGACGATCTGGCGAAGCTTGATGCGGCGGCCCCGAGGGGTGGCACCGCGGGGCCGCGCTATGGCGAGAAGGCGCTGTCGATGACGCGGATCTGACCGGGTCATACCCTCTCATAATCGTCATTCCCGCGCAGGCGGGGATCCAGACTGGCAAGCCGTGGTCTATCACGAACCGCAGAGTGTCTGGATCCCCGCCTTCGCGGGGATGACGTATCGTTAGGGGATGACGGATCATGGGGAATGATGCGTCGGTAGGTCCAGCGGCCTTACTGGACCCCGTGCATCCACTTCTTGATCAGCGGCGAGATCAGCAGCAGCAGCACGCCGATCCCCGCCGAGACCAGCCCGATCGTCCAGAACACGCCGGCATAGGTGTCGAGGCTGACCTTGAGATTGGTCACCTGACCGCCGACCGTCTCGACGCTGGCGACCTGTGCGACGATGCCCGCGACATATTGCGCGACCGAGATCGACAGGAACCACACGCCCATCATCAGCCCGACGACGCGCGCGATCGACAGCTTGGTGATCATGCTGAGCCCGACCGGCGAGATGCAGAGCTCGGCGAAGGAGTGGATGAAGTAGAGCCCGGCGAGCCACCAGATCGCGACCTTGAACGTCGGGCCGACCATGCTCGCGCCCCAGACGAGGAACAGGAAGCCGACGCCGACGCCGATCAGCGCGATGCCGAACTTGACCGGGATCGACGGCTCGATGCCCCGGGCGGCGAGCTTGGTCCACAGGATCGACATCACCGGCGCGAGCGCGACGATGAAGAACGCGTTGAAGAACTGAGTCTGCCCGGCCGAGATGCTGAACAGGCCGAAGACGCTGAGATCGGTGTTGCGATCCGCGAACAGCGTGAGGCTCGAGCCTGCCTGCTCGAACAAGGTCCAGAACACGACGTTGAAGACGATCAGCACCATCGCCGCGAGCATCATCTGGAACTCGCGCCGCTCGCCATTGACGAACGACCAGATCAGGATGCCCGGCACCGCGACCAGGAACGTGCCGAACAGCAATTTGCCCATCAGCGACAGCGAGACGATGTAGCCGATGATCCCGGACCCCGGCACCGGCGGCTCGGCGTTCATCAGGTTGACGAACAGCAGGTAGAAGATCGGGATGCCGAGCAGCGCGAGCGCATAGATGCCGAGCGCGCGATCGGGGCCGCTGCGCACCGGCGGCTCACCGTATCCGTTCAGTTTGCCGCCATCGAACTGGATCAGCGTCCACGAGAACAGCATGCCGATCGCCGCCAGACCGAAGCCGGCCCACCAGCCGAACGCGACCGCGAGGAACGGGCAGAGCAGCTGCGAGAAGAGCGAGCCGAGGTTGATCCCCATGTAGAAGATCGTGAACCCGGCATCGCGGCGCTTGTCGCCCTGCGCATAGAGCTCGCCGACCATCGTCGAGATGTTGGGCTTGAAGAAGCCGTTCCCGACCGAGATCATGCAGAGTGCGAGCAGCATGATCGTGACGTAGAAGCTGCTGCGTTCCGCGCCCGATTCAAAGCCGCCCTTCTCCACCGTGCGCGCGACCGCGCCGTCGGCGGCGAGCAGCGAGACGGTGCCGTCGTCATTGCCCTTGATCTTCAGCTTGTTCGCGCCGTCGACGAGGTAGCGGACCTCGCTGTCGGCCTGCTCGACGACCTGGATTTCGTAGCGCTGGTTGGCGATCGTCGCATAGGGCTTGGCGGTCTCGCCGCCGAAGCAGAGCAGCAGATAGCCCATCGCCATGATGATCGCACCGAACTTCACCGCGCGCTTCGAGCCGAGATACTGGTCCGCCAGATAGCCGCCGACCAGCGGCGTCAGATAGACCAAAGCGGTATAGCCGCCGTACAGCCCGGTCGCCTCGCGGTCGCCGAACACGAAATGCTTGGTGAGGTACAGCGTGAGCAGCGCGCGCATGCCGTAATAGCCGAAACGCTCCCACATCTCGGTGGTGAACAGTCGCGCGAGCTGGCGGGGATGGCCGAACCACGTCTCCCCGCTGGCGGGGTTCACATGGGTGATATCCGGCTCTCGCGGCGTATCCGCGGTCGGGGTGTCCACCATCTTTTACGCTCCCTGAAACGCTGGGCCGCCGTCGAACGCGGCGGCTTCATTGCGGCCTTACCTAGCGGCAAAGCCGGGACTGTAAATATCGGTGGCCGCGGGACCGCCTGCTAAATCGCGGATGCGGCTGTAAATTGCCGCGCCCCGTGCCTATCTGCGGGGCGATGTTCAACGACACTTCCAGCCCGCTTTCGCTGCTCGCGACCCGCCGTTCGGGCAAGCCGCGCGACCTCGTCGCGCCCGGTCCCGATGCCGACCAGCTCGCGCAGATCCTGGCGATCGCGGCGCGCACCCCCGATCATGGCAAGCTGGCGCCGTGGCGGTTCGTGGTGGTCGGCCAGGACCAGCGCACCGCGCTCGCCGCGCTGATCATCGATGCGTACCGCGTCGAGCGGCCGACCGCGTCGCGGACCGAGATCGAGGCGCTCGACCAGTTTGCGCATCAGGCCCCGGCGCTGGTCGTCGTGCTGTCGTCACCCAAGCCGAGCCATATTCCCGTGTTCGAACAGGAATTGTCGACCGGGGCTGCGTGCATGAACCTGCTCCACGCGGTGCATGCGCTGGGCTTTGCGGGCGGCTGGCTGACCGGCTGGCCGAGCTATTCGGACACGGTGCGCGATGCGTTCGGCGAGGGCCATGAGCGGATCGCCGGGTTCCTGTTCATCGGCACGCCGTCCCGGCCGCTCGACGAACGGCCCCGCCCCGATATGGAACGTGTCGTCTCGCGCTGGCGGCCCTAGGACTCGACGAAATGGCCAATTGCTGTATTAAGGCAGCATGACAGCGCTCAGCAGCGAAGACAGCCCCGTATATCTCCGCCTCCGCGCCACGATCGCCGCCGGGATATTACGCGGCGACTATCGCGCGGGTGATCAGCTGCCCTCGGTCCGTGCCTTTGCCGCCGAGCACGGCGCCAATCCGCTGACCGTCGCCAAGGCCTATCAGACGTTCCAGGACGACGGCTATGTCGAGGTCCGGCGCGGCGTCGGCATGTTCGTCCTGCCGGGGGCCGCGGAGGCCCTGCGCGTGGCGGAACGCGAGACGTTCGTCACCACGCACTGGCCGCGCATCCTCGGGCATATCGACCTGCTCGGCCTCGACGCGCGCGACCTGCTGGCGCACGAGCGGGCCTGAGCCGCCCCGCGGGGTGATCCCGAGCGGCGGGTGACTCAGAACAGATTCAGGGCGGCGATGTCCTCGACGCTCAGGTCGATCCCGAACAACAGGCTCATGCGGATCCGGTAGACGCGCGGGTCGGTGATCTCGCCGCTCGCCGTGTCGGTGCCCGACCGCCGGCGATAGGTGCGCCCCATCAGCGACGCGAAACCGTTGGGCAGGACGATGCTGGCGATCGCGGTCTGCGTGAAGCGGCTCGCGGGCGCGGTCGACGTCCAGTGATTGCCGAGCAGCAGATCGGCATCGAACACCTCGGCGATCGTGAAGCTGTATTGCGGCTGGAACCCGCCGCTCGCGCCGCGTCCGTCGGTGGTCATCGGATCGCCGTCGCGCAGCAGCATCCAGCCCTGTTCGCCGTGATCGCGGCTGGTCGCCTCGAGCCGGAAGCGCGCGCCATCGGGCGCGGTCGCCTCGGCCCCGTCCGCGAGCGGGAGCACGGGCGTGTAGCTGCCGCCGAAGCCGGTGTCGGCGATCCAGGCCTGGCCGTCGATCGTCACCAGCGAAAAGGTGTGCGTGAGCGGCGGCACTTCGGTTGCGGCGATCCAGACGCGCGCCAGCACCGGGCGGGCGGCAAAGCCGAGTTCTGTGAGCGCATCGAGGAACAGCCGGTTATGCTCGAAGCAATAGCCACCGCGGCGCGCGGTCACGAGCTTGGCGAACACCGAGGCGCTGTCGATCGCGATGCCGCGGCCGAGCACGACGTCGAGATCCTCGAACGGGATGGCGAGCCGGTGCGCCAGCTGCAACCGGCCGAGGCCGATCGAATCGAGCGTGGGCCGCGCGGGCATGGCGACACGGGTCAGATAGGCGTCGAGATCGAACATCGGTCGGGGGGTCCTCGTTTGGGTTTGCCCTTACCGTGCGTGTGGCGCGGCCGTCGAGTGCTGAAGGGCGGGTGGGGGTAGTTGAGGAGCAGCCGCGGTTCTGGGGCACGGGTGAACATACGTCCCCCGGCCCCGCGCGCATGCGTCCCCCGCCGCCGCGGGGATACACCCCCGCCGCCGCCCCTCACCCCCGCCGTTCGTGCTGAGCGAAGTCGAAGCACCTGGGCTTGGGGCAGCCCTTCGACTGCGCTCAGGGCGAACGGAGTGGGTGTGGGAGCGGGGCGAATGGAAGCGGGGCGAACGGGGGTGGGGCGGACGGGGGTGTGCGCACCAGCCCCCTCCGTCATCCTAGGCTCGACCCAGGATCCAGAGCCACGGACGCCCGCATGCGTGGCTCTGGATCCTGACTTTCGTCAGGATGACGGGAGGGGGGCTTACGCCGCGAACAGCGCCGGTTCGATCGCGTAGAGCACCGCGGCGCTGGCGCTGGCGGCGGCGACGAGGCCCATGGCTTCGGGGACGACCTGCTCGAGGTAGAAGCGCACCGACGCCGCCTTCATCCGTCCGAAGTCGTCGGTGCCGGCGACCGTACCCTGGCGTTCCATCAGCCAGCCGCAGGTCGCGACCGACAGCATCGTCAGGAAGGGGTAGCTCGCGGCGAGCTTGTCGTCGGCGTCCGCGGTGGCGAGGCGGCGGTCGATCGCGTCGCAGGCGTCGACGAGCGCGAGCAGCCGCTCGTCCCTGGCTTCCGCGCGGATGTCGGCGATCAGCGTGGCGAACGCGCCGCCATTGTCGAGCGCGAGCTTGCGGCCGACCAGATCGGCGGCCTGGATGCCGTTGGTGCCTTCGTAGATCGGCGTGATGCGCGCATCGCGGAAATACTGCGCGGCACCGGTTTCCTCGACATAGCCCATGCCGCCATGCACCTGGATGCCGAGCGAGGCGACCTCGTTGCCGATGTCGGTGCCGTGCGCCTTGGCCAGCGGGGTGACGAGTTCGAGGCGGTTGCGCGCCGCGGCGTCGCCCATGTTGGCGCGGTCGACCTGCCCGGCGGCATAATAGACGAGCGCGCGCGCCGCCTGGGTCTGCGCCTTCATCCGCAGCAGCATGCGGCGGACGTCGGGATGCTCGACGATCTTGACCGACTCCTTGTTCGGCGAGCCCGCGCGCGCCGACTGGACGCGGTCGAGCGCATAGGCGACCGCGCCCTGAGTCGCGCCCTCGGCGACCTGGACGCCCTGAAGCCCGACATTGAGCCGCGCATTGTTCATCATCGTGAACATCGCGCGGATGCCGCCAAGTTCCGCGCCGATCAGCTCGCCGACGCAGTCGTCATTATCGCCGAAGCTCAGCACGCAGGTCGGCGAGGCGTGAAGCCCCATCTTGTGCTCGATCGAGACGACGCGGACGTCGTTGAAGTCGCCGGGCGTGCCGTCTTCGTTCAGACGATATTTCGGCACGAGGAAGAGCGAAATGCCCTTGGTACCCGCGGGGGCGCCCGGCGTCCGCGCGAGGACGAGGTGGACGATGTTCGGTGCCATGTCGTGATCGCCGAACGAGATGTAGATCTTGGTGCCCTTGATCGACCATTTGCCGTCACCCAGCGGCGTCGCGGTGGCGCGGAGCGCGCCGACGTCGGAGCCGGCCTGCGGCTCGGTCAGGTTCATCGTGCCGGTCCATTCGCCGGTCGCGAGATGCGGAAGGTAGAGCGCCTGCTGCTCCGGGCTGCCGTGATGCGCGAGCGCCTCGATCGCGCCGACGGTCAGCGTCGGGCAGAGCGCGAAGCCCATGTTCGCGCTGCCCAGCGTGTCGAGCACCGCGGTCTGGATCGCAAAGGGCAGGCCCTGCCCGCCCCATTCCTCCTCGACGCCGATCGTGCCCCAGCCGCCCTCGACATAGTCCTTGTACGCCTGCGCGAAACCGTCGGGCATGACGACGCCGTCGGGGGTCCATTTCGCGCCGACAGTGTCCCCTGCGCGGTTGAGCGGCGCCCATTCGCCCGCGGCGAACTGTCCCACGCCTTCGAGCACCGCGTCGACGACGTCGTCGCTGGCGGCGGAAAACCGGTCGGTGGCGGCGAGTTCGCCGATTCGCACGACGTGATCGAGCACGAAACGCTGTTCGGTGGTTGCTGGGGTGAAGGCCATGGCATCCTCTTATCGCTATGCTTTGCGCCCGCTATAGGCCTTCAGAATGACGCGTCCACACCCCCTGATTTTACCCTACGGCACCGCGGCGGTCGCGCAGGCGGCAGCGATGATTCGCGCCGGCGGACTCGTCGCGGTGCCGACCGAGACGGTCTACGGACTCGCCGCGGACGCGACCGACGCGCAGGCGGTGGCGGGGATCTATGCGGCCAAGGGGCGGCCGAGCTTCAACCCGCTGATCGTGCATGTCGCGGATCTCGCCGCGGCCGAACGGATCGCGGTGTTCGATGCGGATGCGCGCGCGCTAGCCGCGGCGTTCTGGCCGGGGCCGCTGACGCTGGTGCTGCCGGTGCGCAGCGATTCGGGGATCGCGGCACTGGTGACCGCCGGGCTCGACACGATCGCGATCCGGGTGCCGCGGCACCGCGCGATGCAGGCGCTGATCGCAGCATCGGGGCGGCCGCTCGCGGCACCGTCGGCCAATGCGAGCGGGGGGATCTCACCGACGACGGCGGCGCATGTCGCGGCGAGTCTGGGGGGGAACGTGCCGCTGATCCTCGACGATGGCGCGACCGAGGCGGGGCTCGAGTCGACGATCGTGGCGGGGCGGACGGTGTTGCGGCCGGGGCCGGTGACGGCGGAGTTGCTGTTAAGCCACCTCCCCGGCGAAGGCCGGGGCCCAGGTGGAGAGGTCGCTGTAACGGAGGGCGACGGGCCTCAAGATCGTCCCCCAACTGGGCCCCGGCCTTCGCCGGGGGGGCGTGCGGTTACGGCGCCCGGGCAGCTTGAAAGCCATTATGCGCCAAGCAAATTGCTTCGGTTGAACGCGCTCGATGCCGAGCCCGAAGAGTGGCTGATCGGGTTCGGGGCGGTTGCGGGGGATGTCTCGCTGTCGACGTCAGGCGACCTCGTCGAAGCCGCCGCGAAGCTGTTCGACCTGCTCCACGCTGCCGATGCGAACGACCATCCGAGGATCGCCGTTGCGCCAATTCCGTCCGAAGACATCGGCGAGGCGATCAACGACCGCCTCCGCCGTGCCGCACATCGCTAATCCTGTTCCCCCGCGCAGGCGGGGGTCCAGGAGTCGCGTTGGCATCCGGTATTTAGCTGGACCCCCGCGTCCGCGGGGGAACGGCACCGTTACGCGCTGACCGCTGCCTTCGACCGCGCGGCAAAACTCTTGCGGAGCTTCTGCAGCTTGGGGGGGATCACCGCCATGCAATAGGGGTTGGAGCGCCCCGAGGTTTCCCAATAGTCCTGGTGATAGCCTTCGGCCTCGTACCAGGTGGTCATCGGCTCGATCGTCGTGACGATCGGCTTGGCGCTGTCCGCCTGTGCACGCTCGAGCGCCGCCTGCATCTCGGCCTTCTGCGCGTCGTCGGCGGGGAACATTGCCGAACGATATTGCGTGCCGACGTCGTTGCCCTGCCGGTTGAGCGTCGTCGCGTCATGCGTCGCGAAGAAGATGTCGAGCAGGTCGCCAAGCTTCAGCTGTTCGGGATCGAAGCCGATCCGGATCGCCTCGGCATGGCCGG
This sequence comes from Sphingomonas sp. CFBP 13714, assembly GCF_014842205.1. Lineage (NCBI taxonomy): Bacteria > Pseudomonadati > Pseudomonadota > Alphaproteobacteria > Sphingomonadales > Sphingomonadaceae > Sphingomonas > Sphingomonas sp. CFBP 13714. Next base: position 510,378 of record NZ_JACYVG010000001.1, on the reverse strand, counting down.
TATCGCCGCCGCACACCTGTTTGTAGGTCGGATCAGGCACATGCCCGCCGATATAGCCGCTCTCGGCGCTCTCGACGCCGATCACGTCCTTGAACACGGCCTCGGTGCACCAGAAGCACCCGCCCGCCAGCGTTACATAATCCGTCATCACGATCTCCTTTCCGCCAAGATAGGAAGCCGCTACCCCGCAACAAAGAGGAGACGCATGTGATCGACGGTGCAAGGCTTGATGGCAGGGTGATGGTAACGGGCGGCGCCGGCTATATCGGCAGCCATGCGGTCCTGGCGCTGCTCGACGCGGGGCATGAGGTGGTCGTGGTCGACAATCTGGTCACCGGCTTCGACTGGGCGGTCGATCCGCGCGCAACCCTGGTCGAGGCGAACGTCGCCGACGATGCGAAGGTCCGCGCGGCGATCCGCGATCACAAGGTCCGCGCGATCATGCATTTCGCCGGCTCGGTCGTGGTGCCCGAATCGGTCAGCGACCCGCTCAAATATTACCGCAACAACACCGCCGCCAGCCGGTCGCTGATCGAGAGCGCGGTGGCGGAAGGCGTGCCGCACTTCATCTTCTCGTCGACCGCGGCGACCTATGGCACGCCCGAGAAGGTGCCGGTCGCGGAGGGTGATCCGACGGTGCCGATCAATCCCTACGGCATGTCGAAGCTGATGACCGAGGCGATGCTGCGCGACGTCGCGGCGGCGCACCCGATCAACTATGCCGCGCTACGCTATTTCAACGTCGCGGGCGCGGATCCGCAGGGGCGCAGCGGCCAGTCGACGGTCGGCGCGACTCACCTGATCAAGATCGCGGTCGAGGCGGCGACGGGCAAGCGCAGCCATGTCGGCGTCTATGGCACCGATTTCGCCACCCCCGACGGCACCGGCGTGCGCGACTATATCCATGTCAGCGACCTCGCCGCCGCGCATGTCGCCGCACTCGACCTGCTGGTCGCCGAGCCGGCGAAGAGCCACACGCTCAACGCAGGTTATGGCACCGGCTTCTCGGTGCTCGAGGTGCTCGATGCGGTCGACAAGGTCACCAACATGACGATCGACCGCCGTCTCGAGGGGCGTCGCGCGGGCGATCCGGCGATGCTGATCTCGGACAACAGCGCGATCCTCGCGACGCTCGACTGGCAGCCGCGCCATGCCGATCTCGACGGGATCGTCCGCGATGCGCTGGCCTGGGAACGCACGCTCGCCGAGCGCCAGCGCTAGGAACGGGCCCGATCAGGCGTCGGCGGGCGGGCGGCCAAAGGCGTGGCGCTCGCCGCCGATCGCCGCCCGGGCGCGCGCCGTTGCGAGCCACCAGCCGAGCGCCCACAGCGTTCCGAAGCTCCAGCCGGCGAGCACGTCGCTCGGCCAGTGGACGCCGAGATAGACGCGGCTGCATCCGATCGCCCCGACCATCAGGATCGCCATGACGAGGATGTAGCGCCGCGCCGCATTCGACACGGTGACCTGCGACGCGAGTCCGGCAAGCGTGAGATAGACGATCGCGCTGTTCGCCGAATGCCCGCTCGGGAAACTCATGTTGGACACCTGGACCAGATGGTCGACGATGTCGGGTCGCGGCCGCGCAACCTCGGTCTTGACCAGCGCGACGACCATCCCGCCGCTGATACTGGCGGCGAGCGTCGCCGCCGCGCTGAGCCAGAGCCGCTGGACCGCGAGCAGCCCCGCCGCCAGGACCACGATGATCGTCAGCACGACGCCGCCGCCGAGCGCGGTGACGTCGGCGGCGACCTTGGGCAGCCAGGACGGCCCGCCCCAGGCACGCAGGTTGAGGATGATCGCGCGGTCGAAATCGAACGGCCAGTGGCCGAGCGCGAGACCGATCAGCAGGACGAGCGCGATCGCGACCGCGCCGACCGATGCGCCCGCAAGCACCACCGGCAGGCGACGGCGATGCGCCTCGCCCGGGGTGGCGACGCCGGGCGTCACGCTGCGATCACCGTCGCCACGGCCGGCCGACGCCGTCATGCGGAATTATTCCAGATCGCCCTCGTCGATGACGATGAGCGATGCGGACGGCTTCTTCATCGCGGCTTCGGCGCAGACGTCGACGATCTCGTCGCTGAAACGCTCGAACAGCTCGAGCGCGTCGTCCTCGGGCTCGTCGCCGCTGAGTTCCTTCAGCACGGCATATTTCACCGCGAAATCACGGTCGTCGCCGTCAATCTCGGCGGTGAACTCGACCTGCCGCTCGCGGTCGTTGTCGGTAAGGCTGTTCTGGTCGATTACGAGGCTGCTGGCCATGTCTTGAACTCCCGGGGTTACGCGATCGTCCCTGCCCTCGCCCCTCGTGCAGGGCAAGCCGGTAAAACGCGTTTTGCGCTTCGCCGATACAGGGTTGGTCAGGCAGCGATAACCCGTGAGCCCGGCCTTCGATCCGGGAAAGGTCCACGCTGCGGTGTTTCACCACGCCCAGCGATCAGGCGCCCCATTCGGGCCCGTCCTCGTCGCGGTAGAAGCCGTCGTCGCGGTCGGGTTCGGGCGGGGGTGGCGGCGGGCCGGGATCGGCGATCGGCGGCGGCAGCGAAGGGTCGCCCCCGCCGAAGCGGATGCGGATATAGGCGCTGCCCTGATGCATCGCCTGGAACAGCGCGCTCGTCTCCTCGGCCTGCAGCCGCCGGCCGATCATCGGCGCGCGTTCGGCGCTGATATAGCCGAGCTGGATGTCGCGTTCGCTCCACACGCCGACCGCATTCGAATCATGCGGATTCTTCGGTTCGCGGCGCAAGGTCACGCGGTCGCCCGGCGCACAGAGCAGGATTTCCATCCGCCGGTTGCTCCTGGTCTTGTCCGCATTGGGGAAGTCGATGCCGACGATCGAGGTGGTGAATTCGTCCATCGCACGACGATGCGCGCGCCGGCGCGGCCGATCAAGCGGTGCGAATGGGGGGGCGAATCGGGGGCTTGCGAGAGGAGGAGGTGCCGATGGTGGGTCCGCCGGGGCTCGAACCCGGGACCTCTCGATTAAAAGTCGCTTGCTCTACCAACTGAGCTACGGACCCGTACATCGGCTGCGAGCCACTAGGGGCGCAGCCGCGGTCGGTCAACCTTGTGCGCGAGATGGCGGACGCTTTGCCCGGTCAGAGGGTCGCGCCAGCGCGGCGCGATGCGCGCGAGCGGCGCCAGCACGAAGCCGCGGTCCCGGTAGGCGGCGTGCGGCACGGTCAGCCCCGGCCCCCTCCAAACACCCCCCGACCACAGGATGATGTCGAGATCGATCACCCGCGATCCCCAGCGGCGCCCGCGCCGCCGCCCGAACGCGGTCTCGATTCGCTTCAGCCGCGCGAGCAGCACGGGCGGCGAGTCGTCCGTCTCGATCAGCGCGACCGCATTGGCATAGCGCCGGATCGACGGCCCGAGCGGCGCGCTCGCGATGATCGGCGACACGGCGACGACATCGCCGACCGCGGCCAGCGCGGCGCGGATCGTCGCGGCGGGCGCGCCGTGGATCCCGCGCCGATTCGAGCCGAGCGCGATCGCATAGGTTGTCCGCTCCATCCGACCCGCCTAACGCACCGCGATGAACTTCGCACCCTCCCCGCTGCCCGAAACCGAGCCGCCGCACGACTGTCCCAATTGCCCGCGTCTCGTCGCCTTTCGCAACGAACTGCGCGCCGAATTCCCGACCTGGTGGAACGCGCCCGTCCCCGCCTTCGGCGATCCCGACGCATGGCTCGGCATCATCGGCCTCGCGCCCGGCAAGCATGGCGCCAACCGCACCGGCCGCCCGTTCACCGGCGATTTCGCGGGGCAATTGCTCTATGACACGCTCGGCAAGTTCGGGCTGGCGGAGGGCGTGTTCGCGGCGAAACCCGATGACGGGCTGAAACTCAACGGCGCGATCATCATCAACGCGGTCAAGTGCCTGCCGCCGCAGAACAAGCCGACCCCGGAGGAAATCCGCACCTGCCGCCCGTTCGTCGAATCGCAGCTTGCCGAGCTGCCCAAGGCGCGGATCTTCATCGCACTCGGCCAGATCGCGCACCAGACCAGCGTCAAGCTGCTCGGCGGGCGGTTACCAAAGGCGAAGTTCGGGCATCTCGCCGAGCATGTCATGCCCGACGGCCGCATCCTGATCGATAGCTATCACTGCTCGCGCTACAACCAGAACACCCGCGTCCTGACCCCCGAAATGTTCGAAGCGGTCTTCGCACGGGCGCTGGAGTTGCGGCGCAGCATCGCCGCAGCATAAACTGCGTCAGACGTCCGCGACGAGCCGCCCGTAAAGATCGGGGCGGCGGTCGCGGAAGAAGCCGAAGGCGGCGCGGTGGCGCTTGACGATGTCGAGGTCGATCGTCGCGGTGATCACGCCCTCATCGTCGCGGCCGAGCTCGGCGAGGATATCGCCGCGCTCGTCGGCGATGAAGCTGGTGCCGTAGAAGGTCTGGCCATGCTCGACGCCGACGCGGTTGGCGGCGACGATCGGGACGACGTTGCTGACCGCATGCCCGACCATCGCACGCCGCCACAGCCGCGCGGTGTCGAGGCTGGTGTCGTGCGGCTCGCTGCCGATCGCGGTCGGGTAGAACAGAACTTCGGCGCCCATCAGCATCATCGCGCGCGCGGTCTCGGGATACCATTGGTCCCAGCAGACGCCGACGCCGAGCGTCGAGCGGCCCTGCGCGGCGGCATGCGGCCAGACCTTGAAGCCGGTATTGCCGGGGCGGAAATAGAATTTTTCCTCATAGCCCGGGCCGTCGGGGATGTGGCTCTTGCGATAGACGCCCTGCACCTCGCCGTCGGGACCGATCATCGCGAGGCTGTTATAGTGATGCGGGCCATCGGCCTCGAAGAAGCTGGTCGGGATCGTGACCTTGAGCGCCTCGGCGAGCGCCTGCATCGCGAGCACCGCCTTGTGCTCGCCGACGGGGGCGGCGTTGGCGAACAGGCCCTCGTCCTCGACGCGGCAGAAATATTCGCCCTCGAACAATTCGGGCGGCAGGATCACCTGCGCGCCACGCGCCGCAGCTTCGCGGACCAGCCGCGAGACATTGGCGATGTTCTTGTCGATATCGGCAGTGAAGCCGAGCTGGAGCGCGGCGACGGTGATCTCGGTCATGCGAATTCCTATAGCGTCACGCCGAAGCGCGCCGCGATTGCGACGACCGCGAGATAGAGAAGGATCGTCAGGACGCAACCGGCAGCAAGCGAAACCCAGAAGCCGACGCCGTGCCGCAACAGCACCGGGATCAGCAGGAACATCGGCAGCGAGGGCAGCACGTACCAGAAGGTCGCCTCGGCATGCGCGGCCAGCCGGACACGGTCGCCGGTGTCGTGCCACAGCCAGATCATGCCGAGCACCGACAGCAGCGGCAGCGACGCGACCAGCGCCCCTGCCGCCGGACTCCGCCGGGCAACCAGCGCGATCAGCGCGACGATGATCCCGGACAGGACCGCGCGGACCGCGAAGGCGAGCATCAGCCGGGGATTTGCTGGCTGATGCAGTGGAAGCTGCCGCCGCCGGTCAGGATATGATCCGCACGCTGCCCGACGACCTGACGATCGGGGAAGATCGCCTGGATCGCCGCGACGGCCGCCGCGTCATTCTCCGCGCCGTAGAGCGGCACGACGACGGCGGCATTGCCGATGTAGAAGTTCATGTAGCTGGCCGGGACGATTTCCTCGTCGCGCAGCACGCGGCCGGGCGACGGGATGCCGACCACCGTCAGGCCGGCACGCTCCGCATCGCGCTTCGCCAGCTGATAGACCTGCCAGTTGGGGTCGTTCTCGGCTGCCTCGGGGATCGCGACGCGACCCTCGCCGACGAAGCGCGCGAGATTGTCGACATGGCCGTCGGTATGGTCGTTGACGAGCCCGTCGCCCAGCCACACGACCTGGCTGAAGCCGAGATCGGACTTCAGCCGCGCCTCGATCCCCGCCTTGTCGAGGTCGGGGTTGCGGTTGCGGTTGAGCAGGCACTGCTCGGTCGTGACGACTACGCCGGTGCCATCGCCATCGACCGCGCCACCTTCGAGCACCCAGTCGAACGCCGCGAGCGTCTTGCCGCGGCTCTCGGCCAGACGGCGGCCGATCGTGTCGTCACCGGGCAGGTCGTATTTGCCGCCCCAGCCGTTGAAGACGAACTGGTGCGCGGTGCCGTCGCCGACGATGATCGGCGCGGTGTCGCGCAGCCAGATGTCGCCGAACGGCTCGACCACGACGTCGGCGAACGGCGCGAGCCGGCGTGCGGTCCGCGCCGAGCCCTCGTCCGCGGCGACCAGGATCACCGTCTCGCCGCGGCCGTCGGCATGGACTGCGGACGCAAAGGCGACGACCTCGTCACGCGCGGGTTCGAGATCGTCGAGCCACAGATCGGCATGGCTCGGAAAGCCGATCCACACGGCCTTGTGATGCGCCCATTCGGCGGGCGGGGGGAGTGTCGTCACTTACTTGGCTCCTGCGCGATCTTTGTCGCGGATGTTGCGGAATTCGGCGGTCTTGTACCAGTTCGGCCACAGCGCGGTGTCGTCGGCGAGCTTGCGGCCAAGCCCGTAATAGATCGTCAGATCCTCGACCGCACCCGACCAGTCCCATGTGGCGTCATATTCGTCCGCGGGCTTGTGATAGCGGTTGGCGACATAGTCCTCGCGCGCGGCATGACCCGCCGCAGTGCCGCCGACGACGAGGTCCTCGCCGCTGCCGCCGTCGAGCATCGGCACGCCGAGCTTGGCGAAGCTGAAATGATCCGAGCGGTAATAGCCGCCGCGTTCGGGGTTCGCCTCGACGCCGATCACGCGGCCCTGCGCGGCGACGAACGGCTTGACCAGATCCTCGATCTCCGACTTGCCCGCCCCCGTCAGCACGAAGTCCTTCACGCGGCCGTCGACGTTCAGCACGTCCATGTTCACGCCGCCGACCGTCCGCGCGAGCGGATAGACGGGATGTTCGGCATAATAGCGCGAGCCGAGCAGCCCCGATTCCTCCGCGGTTACCGCGAGGAACGCGATCGAGCGCTTCGCCGGGCCGGCCTTCACATGCGCCTGTGCGAGCGCGATCAGCCCTGCGGTGCCCGTCGCATTGTCCGCTGCGCCGTTGCAGATGTCGTCGCCACCCACCGCATCGCAGCGGCCGAGATGATCCCAATGCCCCGAATACAGCACGTAATCGTCCGGTGCGGTCGTCCCCGGCAGCACGCCGATGACGTTCTTCGACGCCTGGCGCCGGATCGTGTTGGCAAAGCCGGTCGACAGCTTGAGGCCGAGCGGTACCGCCTTGAAGCCCTTGACCTTGGCCGCCGCGGCGAGCGCGGCATAGTCCTTGCCCGCGCTCGCGAACACGCGCTCGGCGGCAGGCTTCTGCATCCAGCCGATCACCTGCGACTGGTCGAGATGATCGCCCTTCTCGTCGAGTTCGAGCTGCGGCCCGGTCCAGGACGACTGCACCACCGCCCAGGGATAGGCCGCGGGTTCGGTGTCGTGGACGATGATCGCCGCAGCCGCGCCGTGCTTGGCCGCATTCTCGAACTTGTACGGCCAGCGACCATACCAGGTCATCGCGCGGCCCTCGAACGGGCCTTCGCGGCCCATCGTCTGCCAGTCGGCGTCGTTGATGAGGATGACGACGGTCTTCCCCTTCACGTCGACGCCCGCATAATCGTCCCAGCCCTTTTCGGGCGCGGTGATCCCGTAGCCGACGAACACGACGTCGCTGTTGGTCACGGTCGCGGTCGGCGCGACGCGGTAGGTGCCCGCGACCATGTCGGTACGATAGGCGAGGCTGACGGGTGCGGTGCCGCCGGTGAAGACGAACGGCCGGACGTCCTTGGCGGTGATCTCGACCATCGGCACGTCCTGCGTCCAGCTGCCCTTGTTGCCGGGTTTCAGCCCCGCGGCCTTCATCTGCGCGACGAGATAGGCGACCGTCTTCGCCTCGCCGGGCGTGGTCGGCGCGCGGCCTTCATAGGCGTCCGATGACAGCGTCTGGGTGACGGTCTTGAGCGTTTCGACCGAGATCGCGGGCGCGGTCTGCGCCGAGGCGGCGGTGCCGAGAAGGAGCAAGGGCAGAAGGGCAGCGCGCATAGGGATCTCCCGAGTAAGTGCCGCGCGTTCTGGCAGCGTGCCCCCCGCCGCGCAAGGCATGCGCCACCCCCGCGGTGGTCGCCTCGGTCCCCGCCCCGGTCTGGTGCAAATTGGACGAAAGTGCGCGTTTGTCATCGCGCGCGGCGTTGCTAGGTTACGTAGCGGGGCTTGGTTCGGGGGATAAGAATGCGGTTGCGATCGATGATGCGCGTGCGCGCGGGCATGGCGCTGTGCGTGGGGATTTCAACGACGGCGGGCGCCGCGGACCCGGCCGGGCCGATGGCGGCGGCGTTCGGCGCGCGCGAGGCGGTCCAGCAGATGAGCCTGTCGCCCGACGGGACGCATGTCGCGATGATCGTACCCGTTCGCGGGCACGGTGCCGCGCTGCGGATCGCGAACATGACCACGGGCGAAGTGGCACAGCCGATCCTGTCCGCGGCGGGGGATCCCGAAACGCTGACCTCCTGTCGATGGGCCACCGACATCCGCGTGATCTGCCAGATCCGGACCGCGTCGAAGAGCAGTTTCGGGCTGATCGGCTTCAGCCGGACGGTCGCGATCAATCGCGACGGCAGCGCGATGAAGATGCTCAGCGCCCGCACCAACGACCGTTCGCTCGGCATGATGCAGGACGGCGGCAGCGTGATCGACTGGACCGCCGACGGCGTCGCCGGCGCTGTGCTGATGACGCGCAGCTTCGTGCCCGAGATGACGACCGGGATGCAGACTGCGAGCAGCGGCGAGGGCCTGGGAGTCGAACGGATCGACAGCGTCACGCTCGCACGGCGGACGATCGAGGCGCCGCGCGGGACGGCGGACGAGTATATCAGCGACGGTCGCGGCATGGTGCGGATCATGGGGCTGCGCAGCCGGAGCAACGCCGGCTACGAAACCGGGCGGACCGACTATCTGTACCGGAAGCCCGGCGATCGCGCCTGGTTGCCGCTGAGCCGGCTGGAGGGCGATCAGAACGGTACCGGGTTCAATCCCTATGCCGTCGATCCGGCGCTGAACATCGCCTATGGCTTTGACGACAAGGATGGCCGCCAGGCGCTGTTCAAAGTCGCTCTGGACGGCACGCTCAAGCGCGAGCTCGTGCTGGCCCACCCCGATGTCGATGTCGACGGCCTGATCCGCATTGGCCGGCAGAGCCGCGTGGTCGGTGCCACCTATGCGACCGATCGGCGCGAGGTGGCGTTCTTCGACCCTGCGCTGCGCGCGCTGGCGGCGTCGCTCAACGCGGCGCTGCCGGGGAAGCCGATCGTGACGTTCATCGATGCCAGTGCGGATGAGAACACGCTGCTGCTGTTCGCGGGCAGCGACGTCGATCCCGGCCGCTATTACCTGCTCGACCGCAAGACCCGGAAAATGGGCGAGGTGATGCCGGCGCGCGCGCAGCTCGCCGGCATCCCGCTCGGCAGCGTCAAGCCGATCAGCTTTCGCTCGGCCGACGGGACAATGATCCCGGGCTATCTGACGCTGCCCGCCGGCAGCAGCGGCAAGGGGTTGCCCGCGATCGTGATGCCGCATGGCGGGCCGGGTGCGCGCGACGAATGGGGGTTCGACTGGCTCCCGCAATTCTTCGCCGCGCGCGGCTTTGCCGTGCTTCAGCCCAATTTCCGCGGCTCGACCGGCTATGGCTCGGCCTGGTTCCAGAAAAACGGCTTCCAGTCGTGGCGCACCGCGATCGGCGATGTCGACGATGCCGGCCGTTGGCTGGTGACACAGGGAATTGCCGCGCCCGCCACGCTGGCGATCGTCGGCTGGTCCTATGGCGGCTATGCCGCGCTGCAATCGGCGGTCACCGAACCCGGGCTGTTCAAGGCGATCGTCGCGGTCGCGCCGGTGACCGATCTCGATGCATTTCGCGAGGAAGCGCGCGGGTTTACCAGTTATACGGTGGTCGACGCCTTTATTGGTCACGGTCCGCACGTTCAGGCGGGATCGCCCGCGCGCCATGCCGACCGGATCACCGCGCCCGTCCTGATGTTCCACGGCGACCGCGACCGAAATGTCGGCATCGACGAATCGCGGCTGATGGCATCGAGGCTGAAGGGGGCGGGCGGCAAGGTCGAGCTCGTCGAATTCCCCGGTCTCGATCACCAGCTGGACGACGATGGTGCGCGTACCCTGATGCTTGCCAAGGCGGATGCATTTCTCCGCAACGCGATGGGGATGTAGCGCAACGAAAAAGGGCGGCCCCGGAGGACCGCCCTTTTCCTTTTTCGAACCGCGCCGTGGCGGGGCCACGTCGTCGGACGTCGCCTGCGCGACGCCGGCCGGTCTCGCGTTGCTCGACTTAGCGCGAATAGAACTCGACGACGAGGTTCGGTTCCATCTTCACCGGGTAGGGCACTTCGTCGAGCGTGGGCACGCGCGTGAAGGTGACCTTGGCGGCGCCGTCGGTGGCGACATAGTCGGGGATCTCGCGCTCGGCGAGGGTCTGTGCTTCCATGACCAGCGCCATCTCCTGCGCCTTGGTGCCCAGCGTGATCTCGTCACCGACGAAGCAGCGACGCGATGCGACGTTGCACTTCACGCCGTTGACGCGGATGTGGCCGTGCGAAACGATCTGGCGGGCCGCGAAGATCGTCGGCGCGAACTTGGCGCGGTAGACGATCATGTCGAGACGCTGCTCGAGCAGGCCGATCAGGTTCTGGCTGGTATCGCCCTTCATGCGTGCGGCTTCGAAATAGCAGGCGCGGAACTGCTTCTCGGTCACGTCGCCGTAATAGCCCTTGAGCTTCTGCTTGGCGCGCAGCTGGATACCGAAGTCGCTGACCTTGCCCTTGCGGCGCTGGCCGTGCTGGCCGGGGCCGTATTCACGCTTGTTGACCGGCGACTTGGGGCGACCCCAGATGTTCTCGCCCATACGGCGATCGAGTTTGTACTTTGCGCTTTGACGCTTCGACATAGTATAACCTTTGCAAATGCAAACAACGTTGGTCCCGGTATCGCTCTGCTGGTCGTCGTGAGACCCAAGGGTCCGGACAAGGCAGGGCCACCGCTTCACCGGGGTGCAGGGCCATTGCGAAGGCGGGCGCCTAGACGCCGCGCCTGCCAGAGTCAAGCTGGACAGCGTGCGGGCCGCTCGGCAAGAGGCGGCATGACCATCCTATCCGGCCCCGACTGCACCACCATGACCGAGGTCCGCGCGGGCGTCGACGCGCTCGACCGCGAGCTCGTCGCGCTGCTGGCCAGACGCTTTGCCTATATGGACGCCGCCGCGCGCATCAAGCCGGAGCGGGGGCATGTGCGCGACGAGGCGCGCAAGACTCAGGTGATCGAGAATGCGCGGGCCGAGGCCGCGCGGCTGGGGTTGCCGGACGCGGCGATCGCGGATCTGTGGGAGGGGCTGGTCGAGGCGTCGATCGCGTATGAGCTGGCGGCGTTCGACCGGCGTTGAGGCTTCCCGCGTACGCCCCCCTGCCCCGTTCGTGCTGAGCGAAGTCGAAGCACCTTCGCTTGGGGCATGCCCTTCGACTTCGCTCAGGGCGAACGGGGGTAGGGGGACGCGACGGGGCCGAGGGCAATGCAACCGCCCCCTCCCCCCCCATCCCGTTCGTGCTGAGCGAAGTCGAAGCACCTTCGCTCGGGGCGCGCCCTTCGACTTCGCTCAGGGCGAACGGGGGTTAGGAGAACGGGCCCGAACGCACCTCTCGCCCCCGTCAGGCCCTGGGCTTCTTCCCCGCCAGCGACGAGAGCACGCCGCGCATCGTGCGGATTTCCTGGCTCGACCAGCCAGGCTTGGTCAGCAGCGTGCGCAGCGTACGGCGCGTCGTCTGGATCTTGTCGGGCGGATAGAAGAAGCCCGCCCCCATCAGCATCGTGTCGAGCTGGCCGATCATCCCGTCGAGCTCTTCCTGCGGTGCGGGTGGCATGATCGGGTTGATCGAGGGCTGGCTGAGCTCGCGCTCGGCAGTCAGCCCCTTCGACCATTCATAGGCGACCAGAATCACCGCCTGGGCGAGGTTGAGCGAGCCGAATTCGGGGTTGATCGGCACGGTGATGATCGTCCGCGCGACCGCGACGTCGTCGGTTTCGAGCCCTGAGCGCTCGGGTCCGAACAGGATGGCGGAGCGGCCGGGCGCGGCGTGGATCTCGGTCGCGGCCTGTTCGGGGGTCACGACAGGCTTGGTGACGCCGCGCTTGCGGACCGTTGTCGCGAAGACCTGTGCGCAGTCGGCGGTGGCGGCGGCGACGCTGTCATAGACCTTGGCGTTCTGCAGGACGATGTCGGCACCGCTGGCGGCGGGGCCGGCCGATGGGTTGGGCCAGCCGTCGCGCGGGGAGACGAGGCGCATCTCGACGAGCCCGAAGTTGAGCATCGCGCGCGCGGCCTTGCCGATGTTTTCGCCGAGTTGGGGGCGGACTAGGATTATGACGGGGGGTGGGGTTGGGTCCGCCACGGTGCTTCGACTTTGCTCAGCACGAACGGGAGAAGCGGGGGGAGCGGAGGGAGCGGGGGTTGCATCAACGGTGACTGGTGGTGAGGCGTCCTCACCCCCCTCCGTTCGCCCTGAGCGAAGTCGAAGGGCACGCTCCCGCGGGGGGATCGCCGCATCGTGCAGATCCGCCCAATCGCCACGCGAGAGCGCCTCTTTCTTGCGCCGCGACCAGCCCTTGACCTGGAACTCGGCCGCGAGCGCTTCCTGCCGGGACGGGAAGTCCTGGCTCCACATCAGCTCGACCGGGCGGCGCGTCTGTGTGTAGCCGGCCACCTCGCCGAGGTTGTGCTGGCCGATCCGGCGTTCGAGATCGTCCGTATGTCCGGTGTAATAACTGTCGTCGGCGCAGCGCACCATATAGGCCCAGAATGTCATGGCCGGGGCTTACGCGGTGGCGTGGTGGTCAAACAAGTCCTTCGACTTCGCTCAGGACGAACGGAGTGGGGGTGGCGTACCTCACCAGCTTTCCGTTCGCCCTGAGCGAAGTCGAAGGGCCCCCGCCAGGGAAACGACCGACGGTCAGATCACTCCGCCCGCCCGACCTCCTCGACACTCCCGGCAAACGCCTCGAAGTCCTTCGCCTCGCTGAAGTCGCGGTACACGCTAGCGAACCGGATATACGCGACCGAATCGAGCCCCTTGAGCCCGTCCATCACCATCTCGCCGATCCGCTTCGACGTGACGTCGTTCTCGCCGAGCGTCTCGAGCCGCCGCTGGATGCCGCTGACGAGCTTGTCGATCCGTCCCGGCTCGATCGCGCGTTTGCGCGTGGCGATCGAGAGCGAGCGGAGCAGTTTCTCGCGGTCGAACGGCTCCCTGCGTCCCTCGCTTTTCAGCACGAACAGTTCGCGCAGCTGGATGCGCTCGAACGTCGTGAAACGCGCGGCGCAGCCTTCGCACTGGCGCCGACGCCGGATCGCCGCCCCGTCTTCGGTGGGGCGGCTGTCCTTGACCTGGCTGTCTTCATGTCCGCAAAAGGGGCAGCGCATTCAGACCTTCTTCTTGCCCTTGTAATAGGCATAGCCCGCGCCCGCGAGTGCGCCGAAGATCGGGCCGATCACCGGCACCGGGATCGCGACGACCGCGCCGAGTGCGCTCCACTTGGCCATGCTCTTGCCGAGACCCGGGGTCGCCTTGATGTCGTTCTGGATGTCATCGATCTTCGACATGCTCGTTATCCTTGATAGATGGGGAAGCGCGCGCACAGCGTGCGAACACGTGCCCGAACGTCCGCCTCGACCTGCGGGTCCCCATGCTCGCCCTTTTTCGCGAGCCCGTCCAGCACGTCGGCGACCATGTTGCCGATCTCGCGGAATTCGGCGGGGCCGAAGCCGCGCGTCGTGCCGGCAGGGGTGCCGACGCGGATGCCGCTGGTCTTCATCGGCGGGAGCGGATCGTTGGGGATGCCGTTCTTGTTGCAGGTGATCCCTGCGCGCTCGAGCGCCTCGTCCGCATCGCGACCGGTGATGCCGAGCGGGGTGAGGTCGATCAGCGCGAGATGCGTGTCGGTGCCGCCCGAGACGACGTCCGAGCCGCGCTCCTTCAGCGTCGCCGCGAGCACCTTCGCATTCTCGACGACCGCGGCGATATAGCTCTTGAAGTCGGGCTGGAGCGCCTCGCCGAACGCGACCGCCTTCGCCGCGATCACGTGCATCAGCGGCCCGCCCTGGAGCCCCGGGAACACCGCCGAGCTGATCTTCTTCGCTACGCCCTCGTCATTCGTCATGATCATGCCGCCGCGCGGACCACGCAGAGTCTTGTGCGTGGTCGTGGTCACGACATGCGCATGGCCGAACGGCGTCGGGTGAAGCCCCGCCGCGACGATCCCAGCGAAATGCGCCATGTCGACCATGAAATAGGCGCCGACCTTGTCCGCGATGGCGCGGAAGCGGGCGAAGTCGATGACGCGCGGATAGGCGGAGCCGCCCGCGATGATCAGCTTCGGCTGATGCTCGACCGCCAGCGCCTCGACCTGGTCATAGTCGATCAGGTGCGTTGTCGCGTCGACGCCGTACTGGATCGCGTTGAACCACTTGCCCGACTGGGCGGGCTTGGCGCCGTGCGTCAGATGGCCGCCCGCGTCGAGGCTCATGCCGAGGATCGTGTCGCCGGGCTTGACCAAAGCGAGCATCACCGCGCCGTTCGCCTGCGCGCCCGAATGCGGCTGGACGTTGACAAAGCCGCAGCCGAAGATCTGCTTGGCGCGCTCGATCGCGAGCGTCTCGACCGTGTCCGACGGCGCGCAGCCCTGGTAGTAGCGCTTGCCCGGATAGCCCTCGGCGTACTTGTTGGTGAAGACCGAGCCCTGCGCCTCGAGCACCGCCTTGGAGACGATGTTCTCGCTCGCGATCAGCTCGATCTGCGTCTGCTCGCGCTCGAGCTCGGCCGCGACGCCGGCGAAGACGGCGGCATCGGCATCGGCAAGGCCGCGGGTGAAGAAGCCGTCCGGCTGGACGTCATGGAGCGTGTTGGGCTGGGTGCTCATGCGGGGACCTTTGCGGAAGTCCGGTCGACGGCGGAGAGCTTGTCGACACGGTGTTGATGACGGCCGCCGGCGAAATCGGCGGACAGGAAGGCTTCGACGCACGCCTTTGCCATTTCTTCGCCGATCAGGCGGGCGCCCATCGCGATGGCATTGGCGTCGTTGTGGATCCGCGCGAGGCTCGCCGACAGCGGCTCGGAGACGAGCGCGCAGCGGCAGGCGGGATTGCGGTTGGCGGCGATCGAGATGCCGATGCCCGAGCCGCACAGCGCGATGCCGCGCTCGGCGCGACCGTCCTCGATCGCGGCGGCCAGCGCATAGCCGTAGTCTGGATAATCGACGCTCGCGGTGCCCTCGGGCCCGAGATCGAGCACGTCGTGCCCGGCCTCGCGCAGCCACGCGGTCAGCACCGCTTTCAACGAAACGGCGGCGTGGTCGGACGCGATGGCGATGCGCACCTGGCGTATTCCTGTGATCGGGATCGGGTGCCCAGCCCTTTACCGAGCCGAGCCGGGATTTGCCACACCTGTTCGTGAGGGCGGCGCATGGAGCCTGACGATCCTTCGCCGCCAGGGGAAGGATTGCAATGACCGCCCTGCCGCCTGCAAAGAGATCCCCATGAAAGCTCTCGCCCTAACCGCCGCCCTCGTCCTCGCCGCCTGTTCCGGACCGGCGCCCGAGACGCGCGGTGACGCGAGCATGACGTCGGCGGGCGCGACCGAGACGACGCGCCCCGAAAAGGTCGTCGCAGAACCGACGCGCGACCTGTCGGGGCGGTGGATCGGCGTCGAGGGCATGGTCCTCGACGTGACGCCGGCGGGCGAACCGGGGCAGTTCCGGCTCGCGATGCAGTGGGATCTCGACCACAAGGGAGTGTTCGACGCGCGCGCGGTCGGCGACACGATCGTCTTCACGCGCGACGGCGTGCGCGAGATCCTGCGGCCGACGAACGGCGACGCGACGGGTCTGAAATATCTGGCCGGCAAGACCGACTGCCTGACGGTCAAGACGGGCGAAGGCTATTGTCGCCGCGGATCAACGCGCTAGTGTCGGTCGCGTGACCCTGTCCAAGCCCCAGGCGGATGCCGCCCGCGCCCATCTCTCGAGTGTCCTGATCCGGACCGGCGAGGAAGACCGTGACGCCTTTCGTGAGCTCTATGCGCTGACCCAGGCGAAGCTTTTCGGGATCACCCTGCGTATCTGTGGCAATGCTCAAGCCGCGGAGGATGTGCTGCACGACGTCTATCTCACGATCTGGAAGCGCGCCGGCGGCTGGGAACCCGGTCGTGCGAGCCCGATCACCTGGCTGGCGACGATCGCGCGCAATCGTGCGATCGACTGGCAGCGCGCACAGGGCGTCCGCCGCGCCTCGCCGATCGACGATGCACCGGACATTGCCGACCCGCAGCCGAGCGCCGAGGCCTTGCTGCTCGACGACGAGGCGACGCGGCGGTTGCACGCCTGTCTCGAGGGTCTGGAGCAGCAGCAGCGCGACGTGATCCGGACCGCGTTCTTCGATGGCGTGACCTATGCCGAGCTCGCGCTGCGTCGCGCGGTGCCGCTCGGGACGATGAAGAGCTGGGTGCGGCGCGGGCTGGCCCGATTGAAGGATTGCCTCGGTGGCTGATCGTGATCCGCTTGCGGGCGAATTCGCCCTCGGCCTGCTCGAGGGCGACGAGCGGGCGGCGGCGGTGCGCCGCCTGCTCGCCGAACCCGGTTTCGCCGCCGATGTGGAATGGTGGCGCACGCAGTTCGCGGCGCTGTTCGACCTGTGGCCCGAGCATGACGCGCCACCGCAGCTCGCGGCGCGGGTCGAGACGAGTCTCGACGCCCTCACCCGCCAATCGGGTCGCACGGCCGACGGCGTGACCACGCTCCGCAGCGGGGCGCGGTCGCCCTGGCCGTGGCTGGCGGCGGCGAGCAGCGCGGTCGCCGCGTGTCTGCTGCTGTTCATCGCGGTCGAACCGCGGTCGGCGCCGCCGGTGTCGCAGCCGATCCCGGCGGCGCGGCCGAGCAGCGTGCTCGTCGCGATGCTGGGCGATGCCAAGTCGCCCGTTGCCGCGGTGTACGACCCCGCGACCGGGGCGCTGCGCGTCGCGGCTGGCCCCGGCGTGCCCGATGCGCGTGTCGCGCAGCTCTGGGTGATCGGCGGCGACGGCGTGCCGCATTCGCTCGGGTTGCTTGCCGCGCGGCCGACGGTGCTGGCACCGCGGGGCGCGGATCGCGGCCGGATCGCGCCGGGCGCGACGCTGGCGATCTCGATCGAACCGCTGGGCGGCTCGCCGACCGGGCTGCCGACCGGTCCGGTCGTCGCGACCGGCGTGGTCGCGCGCGTCTGATGACACCCGCGCCCGCGCCCTCCGGTGGCATTCCGCCGATCGCGCGGCTGCTCGGGCTGTCGGGACTGTTGCCGCAAATCGGCGCGGTCGCGCTGCTGCTCGGCAACGACCCTGCGAGCCGGTTTTCCGCGCTGGCGGTCGCCTATGCCTATGCCGCGCTGATCCTCAGCTTTCTCGGCGGGCTCTGGTGGGGACTGGCCGCGCGCACCGAGGGCGCGCCGCGCTGGCTGTGGTTCGCGAGCGTCGCGCCGTCGCTGATCGCGCTGGTGACCGCCTGGCCGTGGATGGTCGGGCTGCGCTGGCCGGGGCCGTCGCTGGTGGTGCTCGGGATCAGCCTGATCGGCGCGCTGCTCGTTGACCGGGCGCTGGTTCGCGCGGGGATCGCGCCGCCGGGGTGGATGGCGCTGCGCGTGCCGCTGTCGCTGGGGCTCGGTATCCTGACCCTCGCGGCGGCGGCACTATAGGCCGGTCCGGCTCAGGCCGCCTTGCGCAGGTCCAGACGGCTCCAGATCTCGACCAGCGCGTCGGTCAGCTCACGCATCATCACCTCGGTATGCGCGGGGCCGGGCGTGAAGCGCAGCCGCTCGGTGCCGCGCGGCACGGTCGGATAGTTGATCGGCTGGACGTACACGCCGTATTCGGCGAGCAGCACGTCGCTGATCTTCTTCGCCTTGACCGGATCGCCGACCATCAGCGGCACGATATGCGTGTCGCCGATCATCACCGGCAGCCCGGCATCCTTCAGCATCGCCTTCAGCATCGCGGCCGACGCCTGCTGCCCGTCGCGCTCGACGCTCGACGCCTTCAGATGCCGGACGCTGGCGAGCACGCCCGCGACGAGCACGGGCGACAGCGACGTCGTGAAGATGAACCCCGGCGCATAGCTTCGGATCACGTCGACGATCGTGCGATCGGCGGCGATATAGCCCCCCATCACGCCGAACGCCTTGCCGAGCGTCCCCTCGAGGATCGTGATTCGGTGCGCGACCTGATCGCGTTCGGAAATGCCGCCGCCACGTGCGCCGTACATCCCGACCGCATGGACTTCGTCGCAATAGGTCAGCGCGTTGTAGCGATCGGCGAGATCGCAGATCGCCGAGATCGGCGCGATGTCGCCTTCCATCGAATAGACGCTCTCGAACGCGATCAGCTTCGGCGCGCTTGGATCCTCGGCGGCGAGCAGCTCCTCGAGATGCGCGAGGTCGTTGTGCCGGAACACGCGCTTCTCGCAGCCCGAATTGCGGATTCCCGCGATCATCGACGCGTGGTTCAGCTCGTCCGAAAAGATGATGCAGCCCGGCAGCACCTTGGCGAGCGTCGCCAGCGTCGCCTCGTTCGAGACATAGCCGCTGGTGAACAGCAACGCCGCTTCCTTGCCGTGCAGGTCGGCGAGTTCGCCTTCGAGGTCGACATGGTAATGCGTGTTGCCGCCGATGTTGCGCGTGCCGCCGGAGCCCGCACCGACATCGTGCAGCGCCTCTTCCATCGCCGCGATCACCTTGGGATGCTGGCCCATGGCGAGATAGTCGTTCGAACACCAGACGGTGATCGGCTTGGGACCGTTATGCCCGGCAAAGCAGCGCGCGTTCGGAAACGCGCCCTTGTTGCGCAGGATATCGATGAAGACGCGGTAGCGGCCCTCGGCATGGAGGCGGTCGATCGCCTGCGTGAAGACGCGCGAATAATCGACTCGTGGGCCCGCAATGCCGTCGGCCGTCGTGGAGACATCCGTAATCATGACCTGGGGCACTACGCCTCGCTTTCCGTCTAATCCAGCGCAATACCGTTGTTACGGTGATCGCTTTCCTCGTCCTTGTAGGACATTGCCATGCTGCGCGCCTGACGCAAGCGGGCATATTGTCCCAAGCCGCGCGTCAGAGCTGCTCCATCCGGGTGAACCCGTGCCGGGCCATCGCGGGGGCGAGCGCCTGTTCGTCGGGACCGAGTCGCGTGAAGACCGCCACCCCTGCGCCGGCACCGGCCCAGGACTGACCCTGCATCAGGTGGACGATCCGGCGGGCGATGCCGGGGCCGCCATCGACGAAGCGGATGTCCCGCGTCCCGGCGGCGGCGGCCAGCTCGGGAGCGACCAGCGGAAAATGCGTGCAGGCGTTGACGATCACGTCGATCGCCTCGCCGCCCGCTTGCGCGAACAGGCCGTCGAGGACGGCGGCATAGCGATCGGGCGCGACCGCGCGGCCGTGGAGCTTGGCCTCCGCCATCTCGACCAGCGCCGCCGAGCCGTGGCGCAGGACGGTGCAGTCGGCCGCGAACCGCGCCGCGAGATCGTCGACATAGACCTGGCGCACCGTCGCCTCGGTCCCCAGCACGCCGATCGTCCGCGTCACCGACAGCGCGGCGGCGGGCTTGATCGCGGGGACCGTGCCGACCACCGGCAGGTCGAGCGCGGCGCGCACCACCGGCAGCGCGATCGTCGACGCGGTGTTGCACGCGATCACGATCAGCCGCGGCCGATACCGCTCCGCCAGCCGCCCGAGCAGCACCGGCACGCGCGCGGCGATCTCCGCCTCGCTCTTGGTGCCATAGGGAAAGCCGGCCGAGTCGGCGGCATAGACGAACGGCGCGTCCGGCAAGGCGGCGCGCGCGGGGCCGACGATCGACAAGCCGCCGACGCCGGAATCGAAGAATAGGATGGGGCGAACGTCCATCACCGCGCCTTAGGCGGTATCGGTGGCGGGTGACAGCCTGGGGGGAGGGCCGAAGGTTGGCAGGGGTGTCGCCCGTCGCCCGCACGGCGCTTCCGCCGCCCGCGCCCGTACGGTATCCGCCCCCCTTCTTCCGTCATCCTGACGAAAGTCAGGATCCAGAGTTGCGAGCGTCGTCCTGCGTGGCTCTGGATCCTGACTTTCGTCAGGATGACGGCATGGGTGTCGCGCCATTTGCCGTCCGCCCCGGGTCGTTTATAGCGGGGCGGAACGGGGGAGCTTTCTTGCAGACGGACATATTCTGGGTCGCGCCGACGCTGTCGCTGGCGCTCAGCTACCTGCTGGGGTCGATCCCGTTCGGCGTCATCCTGACGCGGCTGGGCGGCGCGGGCGATCTGCGGACGATCGGATCGGGCAATATCGGCGCGACCAACGTGCTGCGGACCGGGCGCAAGGGCCTTGCCGCGGCGACGCTGCTGCTCGACATGGCCAAGGGTCTGGTCGCGGTGCTGCTGGTCGCGCATCTGTTTCCCGGCAACGCGCTGCTCGCGGCGGCCGGCGCCTTTATCGGCCATTGCTACCCGGTCTGGCTGCGGTTCCGCGGCGGCAAGGGCGTCGCGACGCTGATGGGAATCGTCGTCGCGCTCCACTGGCCGCTCGGGCTGGTCTATGCGGCGGTGTGGCTAGGCCTGCTCGGCACGTTGCGGATTTCGTCGGTCGCGGGCATCGCCGCGGCGTTCAGCGCACCGCTCGCCGCCGCGCTGTTCGGGCGCACGGATCTGGTCCTGCTGCTCCTCGCGCTCGCGCTGATCGTCGGGTGGAAGCACCGCGAGAACGTCCAGCGGCTGCTCGCCGGGACCGAGCCGCGGATCGGTGGCACCAACCGGCCGCGCGGTGGCTGACACCGCGGTCGCCAGACTGCGGCTCATCCGTACGACCGGGATCGGACCGGTCAACTATCGCCAGCTGATCGCGCGGTTCGGCAGCGCGCAGGCCGCGATCGACGCACTGCCGACGCTGGCCGCACGTGGCGGCGGGCGCGTCCCGCGGGTCGCGGACCGGACGCTGGTCGACCGCGAAATGGTTGCCACGGCGCGGCTCGGCGCCCGCTACCTCTTTGTCGACGACCCCGATTACCCCCGCCTGCTGGCCGAGACCGAGACTGCGCCGCCCGTCCTGATCCTGCGCGGCGACATCGCGCATGCGACCCGGCCGTGCATCGCGATGGTCGGCGCGCGCAACGCCTCTGCCGCCGCGTGCCGCTTCGCGCGCGAACTCGCGCATGCGCTCGCCGAGGCGGGCACGACGGTGGTGTCGGGCGTCGCCCGCGGGATCGACACTGCCGCGCATGTCGGGGCGCTCGGGAAGAACGGGACGGGGACCGGATCCGGCGGCACGATCGGCGTGATCGCGAGCGGTATCGACATCGCCTATCCGCCGGACAACGCCGCGCTGCAGGACGCGATCGCCGCGCACGGCCTGTTGCTCGCCGAACAGCCGCCCGGGACCGAACCCAAGGCACGCAACTTCCCGTCGCGCAACCGCATCATCGCAGGCCTCTCGATCGGGACGGTGGTGGTCGAGGCGGTGCCCAAATCGGGCTCGCTGATCACCGCGCGACTCGCCGCCGAACAGGGACGCGAAGTGATGGCGGTGCCCGGCAGCCCGCTCGATCCGCGCGCGCAGGGGTGCAATCTGCTGATCCGCGAGGGGGCGACGCTGGTCCAGTCGGCCGCGGATATTCTCGAACAGATCCGCCCGCTCGACAGCCGCTCGGTCCGCTCGCCCGTCGACGCCTATACCGGGCGGGGCGCTGGCGGCGGGCATCTCGACGATGCGAGCGAGGCCGACCGGTGCGCGGTCGCCGACCTGCTCGGCCCCGTCCCCGTCGGGATCGACGAACTCGTCCGCCAGTCGCACCGGGCGCCAGCAATCGTCCAGCTGATCCTGCTCGAACTCGAACTGGCCGGCCGGCTGGAACGGCATGCGGGCGGGCGCGTCAGCCTGATCTGGGCCGGGCCCGCCGGCTAGGCGCGCCGCCGGTGGTCGCCAGCGCCAGCGCGATCGCCGCACGCTGTTTCCGGGCGAGCGCGTCCGCATCGTCGCAGGCCCGCTCGATCGTCGCGATCAATCCGTCGAGCTCGCGCTGGTCGTCCTCGATCAGGAGCGGCGTGGTCGTGCGCAGCGCGGCCCGCCGGAGCGTTGCGATCCGTCGCGCCAGCACCGCGCATTTGCGTTGCGCGAGGACGAGTGCCGCGGGGGTCATGCGACGCCCGCCGGATCCACCCGGACAGTGATCGACGCCGTGGCGCGGTAGGACGCGCTTTCCCGGTCGGGGGCGGCGCAGCGTGGCAGAGGGCCCTGATATGTCATGCAATCCGCCGAAATGAGCGCCGATCGATGCGATCTTACACCAACAATTAACCTGATTTGGATCAACTATCCAGCATATGCTCTATCGACATCACTTCGACCAGTCCCGGGCGGGGACGGCATCCGGCCTGCACGATCCGCGCCCGCGATCGCGCACCGCGATGCCGCCACCGCGCCCGCCCTGCCTCTGACAAACGGGCGCCGGCGCCCTATCTGGCGCACTCATGCCGACCAAGCGCCTGCTTGACGGCACCACCCGAACGCCGTCACCCTCGTACGCGTACACGTAAGGATCCCGGTTTCCCCATGCAGCTTGTCATCGTCGAATCGCCTGCCAAGGCCAAAACCATCGAGAAGTATCTCGGCAGCGACTATCGCGTGCTGGCCAGCTACGGCCATGTCCGCGACCTGCCGCCCAAGGACGGCTCGGTGGATCCCGACGACCAGTTCGCGATGACGTGGGAGAATTACGCCGACAAGTCGAAGCAGCTGAAAGCGATCACCGATCTCGCCAAGACCGCCGACCGCCTGATCCTCGCGACCGATCCGGATCGCGAGGGCGAGGCGATTTCGTGGCACGTCCGCGAGGTACTGCGCGCGCGCAAGGCACTGCCGAAGGAGGTCGAACGCGTCACCTTCAACGCGATCACCAAGGCGACCGTCACCGAGGCGATGAAGAACCCGCGCGAGCTCGACGACGATCTGATCGATGCGTACCGCGCGCGCCGTGCGCTCGATTACCTCGTCGGGTTCACGCTTTCGCCGGTGCTGTGGCGCAAGCTGCCCGGCGCCAAGTCCGCCGGCCGCGTCCAGTCGGTCTCGCTGCGCCTGATCGTTCAGCGCGAGCGCGAGATCGACGTGTTCAAGCCGCAGGAATATTGGTCCGTCACCGCCGAGATGGAGCATGACGGCACCGCCTTCCAGGCGCGCCTGACGCAGTTCGAGGGCAACAAGCTCGACCGCCTGTCGATCGGCAACGAAGGCGACGCGCTGCGCGCCAAACAGGCGGTGCTCGACGGCAATTTCTCGGTCCAGTCGGTCGAGACCAAGCCCGCCACGCGCAACCCGCCGCCGCCGTTCACCACGTCGACGCTCCAGCAGGAAGCCTCGCGCAAGCTCGGCTTCTCCGCCGATCACACGATGCGGATCGCGCAAGGCCTCTACGAGGACGGCGCGATCACCTATATGCGTACCGACGGCGTGCAGATGGACGGCAGCGCGATTTCAGCCGCACGCCTCGCGGTCGCGAACCGCTTCGACGCGAGCTACGTCCCCGACAAGCCGCGCCAGTACCAGTCGAAGGCGAAGAACGCGCAGGAAGCGCATGAGGCGATCCGTCCGACCGATTTCGGCAAGGACAAGGCCGGCGGCGGCGATCATGCGCGGCTCTACGACCTGATCTTCAAGCGCGCGCTTGCCAGCCAGATGGCGTCGGCACGGATGGAGCGCACCACGGTCGAGATGGCCGACGGCACGGGGCGCAACATCCTGCGCGCCACAGGGCAGGTCGTGCTCTTCCCCGGCTATCTCGCCTTGTACGAGGAAGGCGCCGACGACACGCAGGACGAGGACGCACGTCGCCTGCCGCGGATGAAGGAGGGCGATGCCCCCGCCAAGAAGAAGGTCGATGCTGAGCAGCACTTCACGCAGCCGCCGCCGCGCTTCTCGGAGGCCAGCCTCGTCAAGCGGATGGAGGAGCTCGGCATCGGGCGCCCGTCGACCTACGCCTCGATCATCAAGACGCTGAAGGACCGCGCGTACGTCCGGATCGAGAAGAACCGCTTCTTCGCCGAGGAGTCCGGGCGCCTCGTGACGGCGTTCCTCGAGCGCTTCTTCGAGAAATATGTCGGCTACGACTACACCGCCGAGCTCGAGGAGGAACTCGACGACGTCTCGGGCGGCCGCGCGCAGTGGCAGTCGGTGCTCGACGCGTTCTGGCGTGATTTCAAGCCGCGCACGTCCGAAGTGATGGAGCAGCAGCCCAGCGCGATCACCGCCGAACTCGACACCTTCCTCGCGCCCTACCTGTTCCCCGCCAAGGCGGACGGCGGCGATCCGCGGCTCTGCCCGAATTGCGGCGAGGGGCAGCTCGCGCTGCGCGGCGGCAAGTTCGGCGCGTTCATCGCCTGCTCCAACTATCCCGAGTGCAAATATACGCGCCGCTTCGCGCAGCCCGGCGGTGACGCTGAGGCGGATGCGGGTCCGTCGACGCTGGGCACGCATCCCGACACCGGCCAGCCGATCGAGCGCAAGTCGGGACGCTTCGGCCCGTATCTGCAGATCGGCGAGGGCGAGGATCGCAAGATGGCGTCGATCCCGAAGGATATCGGCGAGCTCAACCTCGAATGGGCGGTCAAGCTGCTCTCGCTCCCGCGGACGGTCGGCAACCACCCCGAGACCGGCGAGCCAATCATCGCGACGATCGGCAAGTTCGGGCCGTATCTGAAGCATCAGGGCAAATATGCGCGTCTCACCACCACGGCGGACGTGTTCGAGACGGGCATGAACGCGGCGGTCGTGAAGCTGGCCGAAGCGGCGGCTGGCGGTGGACGCACCGCGCGCGGGGCGCAGGCGCCGCTGAAGGTTCTGGGCAACCATCCGCGCACCGAGGCGGAGATCAAGCTGATGGAGGGGCGTTACGGCCCCTATGTCACCGACGGCACGACCAATGCGACCCTGCCCAAGTCGATCGAGAAGGACCAGCTGACGCTGGAGGAAGCGGCCTCGCTGATCGACGCGCGAGCCGCGGCGGCGCCTGCGACGAAGAAGAAGAAGGCGCCCGCCAAGAAGCCCGCGGCGAAGAAGGCACCGGCCAAGGCCGCGGCGGCCAAGGACGGGGAGGCGAAGGCGGCGACTGTGAAGAAGGCACCGGCGAAGAAGGCGCCGGCCAAGAAGGCGCCTGCGAAAAAGGCAGCGCCCAAGAAGAAGGCCGCAGCCGAATAACGCCCTGATCCTCCCCCGTCAGGGGGAGGATACAGACAGAAGGCTTACGCCGCGCGGCGCTGCGTCAACTGCATCCAGTCGCGCGCGGCGCGCTGCGCCACCGCGATTTCGCGCGGGCTCATGTCCTCGGCGATCTGTGCGCGGCATTCCTGCGCCGCGTGATTGCCCGACACCGCCGCCAGGTTGAACCATTTATGCGCCTCGATCAGGTCGAGCACGACGCCCGCGGTGCCGGTCGAATACACCATCCCGAGTTCGTAACAGGCCCGCCCGTCGCCGCGCGCGGCATCGGCGAGGCGCCGTTCGATCAGGAAATTCTTGGTCTTGAGCCTGCCAGCCATTGTCGGTCCCCGCTGTTCTTGCCGACAGACTGGACCGACTCGGCCTGCACAATGGTTAACGGGGCATTCCGTAGGATTGCCTAGTCGACCGCGATATTGTCGATCAGCCGGGTCGTGCCCATCCGCGCCGCCGCGAGCAGGCGCCGCGGGCGGCCCGCGCCGGGCTGTTCCCCCGTTTGCTCGACGAGAGTCTCGGCATCGGCGAGCGCGACATAGTCGATCGCGAAGCCCGCGCCGACCAGTGCGGTCCGGGCGTCGTCGAGCACGGCGGCGACATCCTCGCCGCGGGCGATCGCGCGCGCGGCGACGCCGAGCGCCCGCGGCAGCGCGACCGCCTGCCGGCGCTGGTCGTCATCGAGATAGATGTTGCGCGACGACATGGCGAGGCCGTCATCGTCGCGCTGCGTCGGCACGCCGACGATCTCGATCGCGAAGTCGAGATCGGTGACCATCCGGCGGATGACAGCGAGCTGCTGGAAGTCCTTTTCACCGAAATAGGCGGCATCCGCGCCGACCTGGTTGAACAGCTTGGCAACGACCGTCGCGACGCCGTCGAAATGGCCGGGACGCGCGGCCCCGTCAAAGCCCTCGCTCACCCCGGCGACGCTGACATTGGTGGCAAAGCCGTCGGGATACATGACCTCGACGCCCGGCGCCCAGAGCAGGTCGCAACCGACCTCGGTCAGCAGCCTGATGTCCGCCATCTCGCGCCGCGGATAGCGCGCGAGATCCTCGTTCGGGCCGAACTGTTTGGGGTTCACGAAGATCGACGCGAGGACCTTCGTTCCCGGGCGTTTCGCCGCCTCGATCAGCGCGACATGGCCGGCGTGGAGCGCCCCCATCGTCGGGACGAGCGCGACGCGCTGGCCGGCCGCGCGGAACGCGGCGACGCTTTCGCGCAGCATATTCAGGTCCCTGACGGTGTCCACGTGAAACTCCCACTCGATAAGTACGGTCGCGGCTTCTATGAAGGGCGTCACTCACGATCAATAAGGAAACGCGCGTTGGCCACGGGCCCGGATTCCCCTCACGCTTCGACGCACGTCATCGTGTTCGCCAACGAGAAGGGCGGCACGGGCAAATCGACGACCGCGGTCCATGTCGCGATCGCGCTGGCCGCCAGGGGCGCGCGCGTCGCCTGTCTCGACCTCGACCACCGCCAGCGCACCGTCGGCCGCTATCTCGACAACCGCGCCGAGACGATCAAGCGCACCGGCTCCGCGCTGCCAATGCCGCGTCACGCGACGCTGTCGGCGCAGACCGAGGACCAGTTCGAGGATCTGTGGCATTCGCTGTGCGCGGACTCGGATTTCCTCGTCGTCGACACGCCCGGCCGCGACGATCCGTTTGCGCGCACCGCCGCCGCGCTGTCGAACACGCTGGTCACGCCGATGAACGACAGCTTCGTCGATTTCGACCTGATCGGGCAGGTCGATCCCGAAACCTTCCAGGTGACGCGGCCGAGTTTCTATTCCGAGCTGATCTGGGACGCGCGCAAGCAGCGTGCCCGCGCGGACGGGACGACGATCGACTGGGTCGTGCTGCGCAACCGCCTCCAGCATATCGAGGCGCGCAACATGCGCCGCGTCTCGGATGCGCTGGTCCAGCTGTCGAAGCGGGTCGGATTCCGGATCATCCCGGGGCTCGGCGAGCGCGTCATCTACCGCGAGATGTTCCCCGCCGGGCTGACGATGATCGATGCGAAGGAATTCGGCGGCATGGGGCTGGCACACGTCGCCGCGCGCCAGGAACTGCGCGAGATGATGGCGGCGCTGCAGCTGCCCGAGCTGGTTGCCGAAACCGCGCCGCGCGCCGCTACGCCGTCGTCGCCCGGCCCCGTGTCGGATGTCGCTGCATGACGGACCGCACCACTGTCCGCCGCAGGGCCGCGGCGTGACGTGGATCGCCACCGCACTGCTGATCTGGCTGGCCTGGCGGTATCTGCGCCCCAAGCCGAAACAGCGCGTGGTGACCGACGAAGCGGAAGCGCGCGCGATCCTGGGGATCGACGCACACGCGGATGCGGACGCGGTCCGCAGCGCGCACCGGCGGCTGATCGCCTCGGTCCATCCCGACCGCGGCGGCTCGACCGACCTGACGCGGCGGGTGAACGCCGCGCGCGACCTGCTGCTCAAACGCACGCGATAAGCCGACACAGAGACGTATGACGCATCAGTTCGACCCCAGCGCGCTGCGCGAATATGACGTTCGCGGGATCGTCGGCAAAAGCCTTGGCCCTGCGGACGCCACCGCGATCGGCCGGGGGTTCGCGACGCGCGTGCGCGGCATCGGCGGCACCCGCGTGGCGGTCGGCTATGACGGCCGCCTGTCCTCCCCCGCGCTCGAGGCGGCGCTGGTCGCCGGGCTGGTCGCGGGCGGCGTCGACGTCGTCCGGATCGGTCTCGGCCCGTCGCCGATGCTCTATTATGCCGAGGCGACGCTAGAAGTGGATGGCGGCATCCACGTAACCGGCAGCCATAATCCCGCCGAGTATAACGGCTTCAAGATGGTATTGCGTCACGCCCCATTTTTCGGTGACGACATCCAGGATCTTGCCGCGCTTGCCGCGTCGGGCGCGTGGAGCGAAGGCGCCGGTATGGTCACCACCGTCGACCTGCGCGACGCCTATGTCGGCCGGCTGATGGCGGGCTATGCCGGCGGCGCCTACAGGATTGGATGGGATACCGGCAACGGCGCCGCGGGCCCGGTGATCGAGGCGCTGGTCAAGCTCCTCCCGGGTGAGCATCATGTGATCTTCGCCGAAGTCGACGGCAATTTTCCCAATCATCATCCAGATCCTACCGAAGAATCGAACCTTGCCGATCTGAAACGGCTCGTCACGAAAAACAACCTCGACTTCGGACTGGCCTTTGACGGCGATGGCGACCGGATCGGTGCGGTCGACGCGCTGGGGCGGGTTATCTGGGGGGATCAGATCCTGTCCATCTTGGTCGAGCCTGCACTGCGCGAGCATCCCGGCGCAGCGATCGTCGCGGACGTGAAGTCGTCCCAGGCGCTGTTCGACCGGATCACCACGCTTGGCGGCGAGGCGGTGATGGCGCCGACCGGGCACAGCTTGATGAAGACCGCGATGACGCGCACCGGCGCCCCGCTCGGCGGCGAGCTGAGCGGGCACCTGTTCTTCGCCGGCGACTATTACGGGTTCGACGACGCCGCCTATGCCGCGGTCCGCCTCATTCGCGCGGTGCATCTGTCGGGACAATCGCTGACCGCGCTGCACGATGCGATGCCGGCGCTGGTCGCGACGCCCGATCTGCGCTTCCCGGTCGACGACGCGGAGAAGTTCGCGGTGGTGGACGCGGTCGTCGCACGGCTGGCGCGCGATGGCGCGGTGGTCGACCTGACCGACGGCGCGCGCGTCACCACGCCCGATGGCTGGTGGCTGCTGCGCGCGTCGAACACGCAGGCGATGCTGACGGTGCGCGCCGAGGCACGCACCGACGACGCGCTTGCCAGCCTGCTCGCCGCGGTCGATGCGCACCTCGCGGCCTGCGGGGTGACGCGAGCCTGATCCGCGTGCCGCGATTGACTCGGGGCCGCGCTACCCTACCCTCCGCCATCATCCCAAGGAGTGCCGCGTGGAGCGACCCATCGACGAATTCCGGTCCAGCACGCGCCGCTGGCTGCTCGGCAGCTTTGCCGGCTGGGGAACGCTGCTGACCTGCCTGGTCGGCGTGGGTTTCGTGCTGATCGGGCTGCGCTGGCTCCGGAACCGGAGCACGACCTTCGAGATCACCGACCAGCGGCTGATCGTGAAGCGCGGCATCCTGTTCAAGACGATCGACGAGATCGAGCTCTACCGGATCAAGGACGTCCGGCTCGGCTATTCGCTGCTCAACCAGATGACCGACATCGGCACGATCGTGCTGACGTCGACCGACCGCACGACTGGCGGCGGCGAATTCGTCCTGCGCGACGTGCCGATGGCGCGCGACCGGCGCGAAGGGCTGCGCACGCTCGTCGACCGTGCGCGCCAGCGGCGCGGCGTGCGCGAGGTAGATATCGACCGCGACGGTGCATACGCGCTGGATTAGCCGCGCTTTTGTCCCCACATGGCGGTCATGGCGCCATCTTATGCAAAGCCCAAGCCCCAACCGCAGATGATCCGGGTCATCGACCTCGAGACCACCGGATCGGCTCCCCCCGCGCACGGCGTGTGCGAGATCGGCTGGCAGGACGTCGCGCTGGGCGAGGACGGACGCTGGGAGATTTACGGCGAGGGCGGCAGCCTGCTCGTCAATCCGGGCCGGCTGATCCCGCCGGTGACCCAGGCGATCCACCATATTCTCGACGAGCATGTCGCCGATGCGCCCTGGTGGCATGATTGCGCGCGCCAAGTGCTCGATCCCTGGCCGCGGCGGCTCGCGCTGGCCGCGCACCGCGCCGATTTCGAACAGAAATTCTGTACTCCCGCGCTGACCCGTGACGCGGAATGGATCTGCACGTGGAAATGCGCGCTGCGGCTGTGGCCCGATTCGCCGAGCTTTTCGAACCAGGTGCTGCGCTATTGGCGCAAGCCCGCGGGGATGGAGCATGAGCGCGGCCTGCCCGCGCATCGTGCCTTTCCCGACGCCTATGTCACCGCCTTCCATCTGCGCGACATGCTCAACGAGGCGAGCCTGGCGCAACTGATCGAATGGTCGCGCGATCCCGGGCTCATCCCGCGCGTGCGCTATGGTCCCGACCGCGGCAAGGAATGGTCCGAACTGGATCACGAGACCCTGATGGCGTTCCTGACCGATCGCGATCCCGATATCCGCTTCACCGCCAATCACGAGATGGATCGGCGCAGTGGTGGCGGCCGTGTCGGCAAGGCGAGCGCGCAGGAACTGTTGCTTTAGCGCGACTTCGCGGCGGATACATATAATACGTACCAAAACATTGCGCACGTTTATATTATTCGTGAATTGAACTATGATCGTGTCTCCTTCGGTGAAGTGGAGACCCCTTCATGCGCAAGTTCATCATCACGGCTGCAGCATTTGCAATCGCTACGATGCCGGCCACCGCGAATGCAGCCACCAACGCAGCGGCGCCATTGTCTGTCGCCAAGTCGGTGCGTGTATCGACGCAGACCGTCAGGAAGACCAAGCTTGCCGGTCCGAGCCTGATCGTCCCCCTGCTGGCAACGGTTGTCATCGTGGGCGGCGCCATTCTGCTCGTCACGAGCGACGACGATGATTCGGACAGCAACTGAGCAAACGGACGGCGTAGCGATGTCATCCGCTCGAACGGCAGCGGTCTCGCCTTGTCGGGCTGGTTAGACGGCCTGCCAAAGTCGAACCATGACGACGATATCACCGGGTCATGATGATCCGTGATCTTGATGGCCGTCCCGATTGATCGTGATTGCGATCTCCGGGTCTCGGCCAATCCCGCGATCGATGCGGCACAGTGGCGACCGCCGCGTTGGCAAGGCCAGCACCCGAAAACTGTTGCCCCAGGGTCACGGTCGGCGACCGATAATTGCCCCCGATCGGTTTAAACGTTGCTTCATTTTTAATACAAACGCCTATACTGTGCGCTCTTCTCATAAAGTTACGGAGTTGTTCTCATGCGTAAGATCCTTCTCACGGCTGCTGCCGTTGCCGTCTCGGCCATGCCCGTCGCGGCAAATGCTGCTGCAAATTCCGCAGCGTCGCTGTCGGTCGCCAAGTCGGTGCGCGCGGCATCGCCGACTGCCAAGAAGAACAAGGTTGCCGGTGCCGGTCTGGTCATCGTCGCCGTCGCTGCCGTCGCCGTGGGCGGCGCACTGTATCTCGCGATCGACGACGACAACAACTCCGACAGCAACTAAGACATAACGGGGTCGGCGCTGGCGCCGGCCCCACCCTGGCGGGCCGGTGTCGATGCCCATCCGGCGCGGCCAGACGCCCCGATCCTCGCAATCGCCGTCGCGCAGCCGCCGGTATCCACCCTCTCCGGCCGCCGTCCGTCAGTATCGCTGGCGTAACGATAGGCGGTATCCTAGACGGGTCGCATATGGCGCGTATCAGCTTGAAACTTCCCCAGTCGGAAGGGCGCATCGCCCGCTGGCTGGTCGCGTTCATGACGCTCGGCTTCGTCGCGCTGGCCGCTGCCGCGGTCGCGATCGGCTGGATCACGGTGCGTAACGCGCGCTACACCGCCGATATTCTCCATACGCAGGACGTCCGCCAGGCGATCGCCACGTTGCAGGTCGAGATGGAGCAGTCGGAAACCGCGCGGCGCGGCTATCTTCTCACCGGCCTGCCCCTGTTCTCGACGGCCTATGAGACGACGGCCCAACGGCTCGCGCCGGCGCTGACGGCGCTGCGCTCCTCGACCCACGACAATCCACGCCAGACCGCGCGGCTCGACCTGATCGAACCGCGGGTGGGCCAGTTGCGCAGCCTGCGGACCCAGTCGATCGCGCTGGTCGACGCGGGCCGGATCGGCGAGGCGCAACGCCGGTTCGCGGTCGATGCGAGCGTCCCGCTGATGCGCAGCATCCGCTACCGGCTGCGGGCGATGGCTGCCGAGGAAGTTCGCCTGCTCGAGATCCGCAGCGATCGCCAGCAACGCTCAAACGCGCTGTTCCTGTCGGTAGCGGGCGTCGCGGCGCTGCTGCTGCTCGTCGTGGCGATCCTCGCGATCCTGGTGATCCAGCGCTACACCGCCGATCTCGGCGCGTCGCGCGACCGGTTGCACCTGCTCAACGAGACGCTCGAGGATCAGGTGGTCGAACGGACCGCGGATCTCAGCCGGGCGAATGACGAGATCCAGCGTTTCGCCTATATCGTCAGCCACGACCTGCGCTCGCCGCTCGTCAACGTGATGGGCTTTACCGCGGAGCTGGCCGAGGCCGCCGCGCCGCTGGCCGCACTGATCGACCGTGCGGAGGCGATCGCCCCGGAGATCGTCACGCCCGAGGCGCGGATCGCCGCGCGGGAGGATCTGCCCGAGGCGATCGGCTTCATCCGCGCCTCGACGCAGAAGATGGACCGGCTGATCAACGCGATCCTGAAGCTGTCGCGCGAGGGGCGGCGGTCGATCACCCCCGAACCGGTCGACCCGGCCGCCGTCGGGGACGCGATCGTCGCGTCGATCCAGCATCTGATCGACGATCGCGGCGCGACCGTCACGATCGACCGCCCGCTGCCCGCACTCGTCACCGACCGGCTCGCGCTCGAACAGATCCTGTCGAACCTGATCGAGAATGCGACCAAATATCTCCAGCCCGGACGGCCGGGCGTGATCCGGCTTGCCGGCACGCGCGAGCGCAACCGCGTGATCCTGTCGGTCATCGACAATGGCCGCGGGATCGCGCCGGGCGATCACCAGCGCGTCTTCGACCTGTTCCGGCGTGCCGGGCCGCAGGATCAGCCCGGCGAGGGCATCGGCCTCGCGCATGTCCGCGCGCTGGCCTATCGGCTGGGCGGGACGATCGACGTGGTCTCGACGCTCGGCGAGGGCGCGACCTTCCGGCTCAACCTTCCCTTCGACCTCAGGTTACAGGATCCCGTGGCATGAACGATCACAAATCCGTCGGCATCGTGATGATCGAGGACGACGAGGGCCATGCGCGCCTTATCGAGAAGAACATCCGTCGTGCGGGCATCCTCAACGATATCCGCCATTTCACCGATGGCACGACCGCGCTCGCCTTCCTGTTCGATGCGGCCGATGGTCCGGCGAAGAGCGGCCCCGCGCTGATCCTGCTCGACCTCAACCTGCCCGACATGAGCGGCACCGACATCCTTGCCCGGATCAAGGCGGAGGGCAGCCCGCTCCGACGCGCGCCCGTCGTCGTGCTGACGACCACCGACGACAAGGTCGAGATCCAGCGCTGCTATGATCTCGGCTGCAACGTCTATATCACCAAGCCGGTGAATTATGAGAGCTTTGCCCAGGCGATCCGCCAGCTCGGCCTGTTCCTGTCGGTGATCCAGGTCCCCTCGGCCGAGAGTTGAATGACCGGCAAACGCGTTCTCTATATCGATGACGATGCGGGTATCCGGCGGCTGGTCGGGCGCGCGATGGAGCGTCGCGGGTATCATATGACGCTGGCCGAGTCGGGCGCGGACGGCATCGCGATGGCGCGCGTCGAAGCGTATGACCTGATCGCGGTCGATCATTACATGCCCGGGATGGACGGGCTCGAGACGCTCAACGTGCTGCGCGCGCTGCCCGATGCGCCGCCGGTCGTCTATGTCACCGGGTCAGACGAGGGACGGATCGCGGTCGCCGCGCTGAAGGCGGGCGCGGCCGACTATGTCGTGAAGACCGTCGGCGAGGAGTTTTTCGAGCTGCTCGATGCGGCGTTCGAACAGGTCGGCGCGCGATCGGTGCTGCAACAGGCCAAGGCCGTCGCCGAGGCCGATCTGCGCGCGACCAATGCGCGGCTCGAGGCGCTGCTCGGCGAGGTGAACCACCGCGTCGCCAATTCGCTGCAGCTGGTCTCGGCGATGGTCAGCCTGCAGGCCGGCGCGCTGACCG
Source organism: Sphingomonas sp. CFBP 13714 (assembly GCF_014842205.1). Classification (NCBI taxonomy): domain Bacteria; kingdom Pseudomonadati; phylum Pseudomonadota; class Alphaproteobacteria; order Sphingomonadales; family Sphingomonadaceae; genus Sphingomonas; species Sphingomonas sp. CFBP 13714. Next base: position 476,272 of record NZ_JACYVG010000001.1, on the reverse strand, counting down.
ACCCGGCCGCGCGCGAGGCGCTCGAGGATACGCAGCGGCGGATCCAGGCGATCGCGCAGGTCCATCGCCGCCTGTATACGAGCAACGATGTCGAGAGCGTCGACATGCGCGAATATCTCGGCGCGCTGGTCGACGAACTGGCGGAGACCTGGTCGAGCGAGGCGCTGCCACGCGCGTTGCGGCTGGTCGCCGAACCGATCCGGCTGGCGACCGACCGGGCGGTGTCGCTGGGCGTCATCGTCACGGAACTCGTCACCAATGCCTGTAAATACGCCTATCCCGCGGGATCGGGCGAGGTCCGCGTGACGCTGTCGCAGACCGATGACGGCCAGTTCCTGCTGGCGGTGGAGGATGATGGCTGCGGCATGCCCGCCGATGCCACCCCGCGCGGTACGGGGCTCGGCACCAAGCTGATCCGCGCGATGGCGCAGAGCCTGCATTCGATCGTCGAATATGACCGCGCGCATCGCGGCGTCCGCGCGACGCTCCGCGCCGAGGTGCGCTGACCGCCGTCAGTTGCGAGCAGGATTGTCGATGGTGGCGCGCACGTGCGGCTCTGGACAGCGCCGACCCGCGCTCCTATTTAGTTATCGCGATAAGCAAATAGGAGATTCAGCATGTCGGTCGATGTGAAATACAGCACCACGGCAACCGCCACTGGCGGTCGTGACGGTGAGGCACGGTCGGAGGACGGCCGGTTCGCGGTGGCCCTGTCGACGCCCAAGGAGCTTGGTGGCGCCGGTGGTAACGGAAGCAACCCGGAACAGCTATTCGCGGCGGGCTATTCGGCCTGCTTCATCGGCGCGCTGAAGGTCGCCGGACAGCAGCTGAAGGTGAAGCTGCCCGACGATGTGTCGGTGACCGCCAAGGTCGGCATCGGTCCGCGCAGTGCGGGCGGGTTCGGCATCACCACCGATCTGACCGTCACGCTGCCGGGTCTCGACCGCGAGCAGGCGCAGAAGCTGGTCGATACCGCGCACCAGATCTGCCCCTATTCGAACGCCACGCGCGGCAATGTCGATGTCGGGCTGACGCTCGCCTGACCTACGGGGTGGCCGGCCGCGCGAGCGGCCGGCCGTTCCGTCACGCCCCTGCGGCGTCGACCTGGTCGAGATAGTCCGCATACCCCTCGGCTTCCATCGCGTCGCGCGGGACGAAGCGGAGTGCGGCCGAGTTGATGCAGTAGCGCAGCCCGCCGCGGTCGCGCGGCCCGTCCTCGAAGACATGCCCCAGATGGCTGTCCGCGCCTGCCGAGCGGACCTCGGTGCGGACCATGCCGTGGCTGCGGTCATGCAGTTCGGCGACATGCGCGGGGGTGATCGGCTTGGTGAAGCTCGGCCAGCCGCAGTGCGAATCGAACTTGTCGGCCGACGCGAACAGTGGCTCGCCCGATACGATGTCGACATAGAGACCGGGTTCGCGGGTGTTGAGATAGGATCCCGTCCCGGGCCGCTCGGTGCCGCTTTCCTGCGTGACGTAATATTGCTCGGGCGTCAGCTTGGCGAGCGCGGCGTCGGTCTTCTTATACTCTGTCATGCTGTCCTCTCACGCGGCGATCCGCGTCGGTTGGCCGGCCGGGATGCGCGAAAGCTGCGTCCGGTCAGCAGGGTGCCGACGGGATATAGGGGGCGTTGGCGCTATAGGAATGGCCACGCGACAGTGATGGTTAGCCTGATGGGCCGTTGCCCGGGCCGCGATCGTCGCAATCCCGGGGCATGTGGCGCCCCTGCGCACGGCACGCCTTGCCATCATTCAGTCTTTCATCTAGTATTAACCATCGAAACTCATTCCGTTTACCATGATGCGTCATGACGTACGGCAATGATCGACGACGATTCCAAGTCAAGACCATGCATGTCCACGTAGATCTACGTGGTAAATATTGTACATTTGTTCAGGTCTTCGCAATGCCATTGGCGTAGAACTGCATCGATGAGGCGGCATGTTTTCAAGAAGCCTCTTGATGACAGATACGGCTCGACATGAGTGGCGCAAGGTATGTCCTGCTGCGCCCAGTCCTGGGAATTACCAATGGCTATCAACAACATGCGCGTCCAATTCGCGCTGGCGTCCGCGCTCGGCCTGACCGCTTTCGTCGGCCTTCCGGCATCGGCGCAGACCACCGGCACGACGATCGCCGCCAACGCTGAAGTCACCGAGAGCTGCGTGGTCACCTCGACCGCCCTGCAGTTCGGCGGCGCCGATGTGACCGATGGCGCCGCGCATGCGGGCACCGGTGGTCTGGACGTCATGTGCACCAGTGGCACGGCCTGGACCGCGACGGCCGATGTCGGCACGGGCACCGGCGCAACGATGGCCTTGCGCGGGATGACCTCGACCGCCGGGGGCGGCCTGCCGCTGAACTACGTCCTGTACAACGACAACACCGCGACCAGCCCATGGGGTGATGGCACGGGCGGCACCTCGCCGATCATCGGCACCGGCACCGGCGTCGTTGTGCCGATCGTGCTGGCCGGCAGCATCCCGCTTGGCCAGACGGGCATACCAGCAGGAACCTATGCGGATCTCGTCCAGGTCACGGTTAACTACTAAGCTCTTCAAGCAATGCGCTTTATAAGCCTCTTGCAGACCGGTCGCCTCACGGCGGCCGGTCTTTGCATGGCCGCCGCCATCGCCCTGCCCGGCGATGCGGTCGCGAGCAACTTCCGCGTCAGCCCGGTCACGCTCACCCTGCCCGCCAACCGCCCGGTCGGATCGCTGACCATCACCAATGGCGAGGATGTACCGGTATCGATCCGGGTGTCCGCCTTTCGCTGGACCCAGGTCGACGGCAAGGACGTCTATACGCCGACCGACGACCTGATCGCGTCGCCCCCCATCTTCACCGCCGCGACGCGGGCGCCGCAACTCGTCCGCATCGGTGTGCGGAACCGCCTGCCCAATGCCGCCTATCGCGTGATGCTGCAGGAGATCCCCGGGCCGGCGACAGCGAACGGCGTGCGCATCGCGGTCAAACTGAACCTGCCGCTCTATATCGTCGCCGATCCGGCCGCCAAGGCCGCCGTCGCCTGGACCGCCTGGCGGCGTCCGGCCGGCGACATCGTGCTCGAGGCGCGCAACACCGGCGGCGCCATCGCGCAGGTCACCGGCATCGCACATCGGACGGGGACGGGGACGGGCGGCACATCGACCGTGTTGAGCAACGCGATGGGCGTCGTCCTGCCGCAGAGCATGCGCCAATGGGAGATCGGCAAGCACCCCGAACTCACGACCGGGACGCCGCTGACGCTCGCGATCCGCACCGCCGATGGCGAGCACGAAGTCACGGCGAATCTGGCCGCGCGCTAGTCTGGCAATCGTGCTTCTGGCCGCGGGTTCGCCCGGCATCGCTGCCGACCCCGCGCCCATCCCGGCTGCGGGGCAGGCTGCGGCGCCGGCGGACCTGCGTCTGGCGTTGCTTGCGATCCGGATTAACGGCATCGATCAGCCCGATCCGGTCTGGGTGCTGTACGATGCGGATGCGCTGTACGTCACCGGAGACGCGGCGCTCGCCTGGCGGCTGGTGCTGAAAGCGGACGACACGCGGCTGTTCGAGGGCGAGACCTATCTTCGGCTCGACACGGCGGAAGGGCTTGTCGCCGGCCTCGACGATGCGACGCAGACATTGTCGATCACCGCGCCGGCGGCATTGTTCATGCCGTCGAGCGCGCTGCTGTCGGGCCGGACCGACGGGCCGATGACGCGCAGCGGGATCGGCGGCTTCCTCAATTACGACCTGTCCGCACAGACCGCGTCAGGCGCGTCCTCGCTCGACGGCCTGTTCGAGCTGGGCGCGTTCAGCGGCGCGGGGACGATGGGGACGGGCTTCATCGCCGGCACGGGGAACAGTGGCGACGGGCGACGCAGCCTCGTCAGGCTGGATACCAACTGGACGATCGACGACCCGGCGCGGCTGCGATCGCTGCGGATCGGCGATGGCGTGACGCGCGGCAGCACCGGGACCGGTGCGCTGCGGTTCGCGGGCCTTCAGCTCGCGACGAATTTCGCGACGCAGCCGGGCTATCTGACGATGGCGCTGCCGACGCTGAACGGCAGCGCCGCCGTTCCCTCGGTCGTCGACCTTTATGTCAACAACATCCTCCAGAACCGCCAGAGCGTCGCGTCCGGACCGTTCGCGCTGACCGACGTCCCGGTGGTCAATGGCAGCGGCGATATCCAGCTGGTGGTGCGCGATGCGCTGGGTCGCGAGACGCGGGTGACGCAATCCTATTATGCCGCGCCGCAGATCCTGCGCCGGGGCCTGCATGATTTCTCGTACGAGATCGGCGTGTTGCGGCGCAATTTCACGCGGGCGAGCTTCGACTATGGCACGCCGATCCTGTCGGCGACGCATCGCTATGGCGTGACCGAGCGGCTGACGGTCGAGGCGCATGGCGAAACCACCCGCAAGATGCAGGCGACCAGCATGCAGGTCAGCGCCTTGTGGCCCGCGGTCGGGATCTTCTCGCTCTCGGCCGCGGGCAGCCATTCGGACCGGGGCGGCGGTGGCCTGTTCGGGATCGGGTTCGAACGCCAGACGCGCGGCCTGTCGCTGGGCGGCAATGGCGAGATCACCACCGCCGACTATGCGACGGTCGGCGATTCGACCGCCTATCGGCGCGCGCGCAGCACGGTGACCGGCTTTATCGGCACGCCCACGCCCTATGGATCGGTCACCGCTTCTCTCCTGTGGCGCCGCAGCCGCGACCAGCGCGGCGATATTCTGTCGGGCAATGCCAATGCGTCGATGCGGCTCCGTCGGATCGGCGCGCTCAGCCTCAATGCGAGCCGGAGCTTTGCCGGTGCGCGCGACACGACGGTGCAGTTCCGCCTCACCGTCCCGTTCGGCCAGCGGACGAGCGCCACCGCCGGCGTGCAGTTGCGCGACGGCGAACTCGGCGCGACGACGACGCTGCAACGCAACCTCCCTTATGGCGACGGCGTCGGATACCGGCTGCAGGCGGAAACTGGGGCGATCGAGCGGCTTGATGCAGAGGTCAATGCCCAGAGCGGCATCGGCCGTATCGATGCGCAGGTGACCCGGCTGAACGGGGCGTCGGGCGGGCGGCTGCAGCTGGTCGGATCGGTCGCGACGGTCGATGGCGCGGTATTCGCCGCGCGTCGGATCGAGCAGAGCTTCGGGACCGTGCGCGTCGGCCCCTACGCCAATGTCCGCGTCTATTCGGACAACCAGCTGGTCGGCCGGACGAACGCTGCGGGTGTGCTGGTCATCCCGCGGCTGCTGCCGTTTCAGGACAATCATATCCGGATCGAGGCCGAGGACCTGCCGCTCGACGCGATCATCGACGAGACCAAGCGTACGGTGCGGCCCTATGATCGCAGCGGCGTCGCGGTACGGTTCGGCGCACGCGCGGCAAGCGATGCGCGGCTCCGGGTGGTCGGTGCGGACGGCAACCCGCTTCCCGCCGGCACCGTGCTTCACCTGAACGGCGCGGGCGAAGCCTTTCTGCTGGCGCCCGGCGGCGACGCCTATCTGACCGGGCTGGCCACGCGCAATCGCGTGTCCGCCACCTTTGCCGGCGGCGGGTGTGCGTTCGCCTTCGACTTTGTCCCTGCCGGACAGACCCAACCCGATCTGGGAACCTTCACATGCACCTCATGATCGGTCGCAGCGCGATCACCGCCGCGTTTGTCTTCGCGCTACTCGCGACCGCGGCGCCGGCAGCGGCTGCCAGTTGCAGCGTCAGTCCGCAGCAACTGAGTCTGGGCCGCTATGATCCGTTCGCATCGGCGCCACAGGATGCCGTCACCAGCATCGCGATCAGCTGCGACGTCGAGACCAGCGTCGTCATCGCGATCGGCCCGGGCAATGGCGACTATGGCGCGCGGACCATGACCGGCGGCGCCCAGGCGCTGCTCTACAATCTCTATGTCGATCCTGCGCACTCCCGGGTCTGGGGCGACGGCACCAATGGCAGCAGCACCGTCAGCAGCACCGCGGTCGCCACCAGCACCGCGATTCCCGTCTATGCCCGTGCGCCGGCCCGCCAGACGCAGCTGAAGCCGGGATCCTACAGCGACATCCTCTGGGTCAGCATCACCTATTGAACGCCCGCGACAGCCCCCTCGAACTCTTAAACTTTACCGTGTAACGCCGAATTTCATCGTCCCGGCCGCGGCACCCTTTTCGGGCCCCTGGCACCGCCACCGACCGGAGCAGCCATGATCCTATACGTCATCGACGACGACAGCGGCACGCGACGGCATCTGCAGGCCTGTCTGAAGCCGTCGGGCATCACGGTCTGGCCCTTTGCCCATGCCGACCTGTTCCTCGAGCAATTGCCGACGCTCAAGCCCGCGCCGATCCTGATCGAGCTGCGGACGCCGCCGGCGCATGGCCTGGGGCTGCTCTCCGCGCTGGCGCTGCGCGACATCCGCTGGCCGGCGATCGCGATCACGGCGCGGACCGATGCGACGGTCACCGTCGAGGCGATGAAACTAGGCGCGACCGAGGTGCTCGACATGCCGCTCAAGCCCGAAACGCTGGCGGCCGCGCTGGACCGCGCGTTCGAACGGGTCGCGACGCTGGTGAACTGGACGGCGCAGCGCGGCGCGGCGCGCGCGCGTCTCGACCTGCTGACCGAGCGCGAGCGCAATGTCGTGCGCGCGATGATCGTCGGCCAGACGAACAAGGCGATCGCGCAGGCGATGGCGATCAGCCCGCGCACGGTCGAGGGGCATCGCGCACAGGCGCTGCGCAAGCTGAACGTCAGCAGCGTGGCGGAGATGGTCTATGTTGCGGTCGACGGCGGGCTTGCGCCCCGCGAACGCTGGCTCGACACGCCCGAACTCGCGCGCAGCCTGCGTGAGGGGTCGCCACTGGCGGACCACGTGCCACAGCTGCCCGACCCGGGCCGGTCCCGCTTCGACAATTTCGCCGCGACCTCTCCCGATGGCATTCTATGTGCGGATCATGACGGCCGGATCATCGTCTGGAACGCGGCGTGCGAGACGCTGTTCGGTTTCAGCACCGACCAAGCGCTGGGTCAGACGATCGCCATCATCGATCCGCGAGAACGGGGTAATGCCCTGAGCCTGCAGCAACTCGCGGCCCGCGGCGCGGCACATCTGGTCGGGACGACCGTCACCCTCGAAGCGACGCACCGCGGCGGGTCGAAACTGGCCGTCACCCTGTCGCTGTCGATGTGGCGCGAGGACGGCCAGACGCATTTCGGCGCGATCATCCGCAAGACCGACGCACCACGCCTTGTCAAACCGGACTGACGCACCCGGATCGGACGATCCCTGCGCGTCGGTCCGGCCAGGCGGCGCGTCCTAGACGTCGAGATTGGCGACGTTGAGCGCGTTGTCCTGGATGAACTCACGCCGCGGTTCGACGACTTCGCCCATCAGCTGCGTGAATATCTCGTTCGCGCTCTCGGCATTGACCGCGGTGACGCGCAGCATCGAGCGGACCGACGGATCGAGCGTGGTTTCCCACAGCTGTTCCGCGTTCATCTCGCCCAGCCCCTTGTAGCGCTGGATCGCGAGACCCTTGCGGCCGGCGGCGAGGATCGCGTCGAGCAAATGGCTCGGGCGCGACACCTGCGTCGAGCCGCGCGTTGCGACCGCGGTGGCGGACCCGATCACGCCGGCACCAGTCTCTGCGGCGTCCTCCGCCTCGGGCTCGTCGGCGTGCGCCGCCTTGCTCGCGGGGACGAGGTTCGAGGTGCGCGCATAGCTGTCCGACTGCTCGGCCGACAAAGCGTGCAGCTTGCGCGCCTCGGCCGAGACGAGGAAGCTCGCCTCGATGATGTGGTGATCGGTCACCCCGCGCCACGCGCGCTGGAAATGGATGCCGCCATCCTGCGTCAGCTCGGCGGTCCAGCGCGCATCGCCGTCGTCGAGTTCGAGGCGACGCGTGACGATCTCAAGCCGCGACGTGCGGTCCGCGACCGACGCCTCGGGATCGAACACGCCGCCCAGCGCCAGCGCCTCGATCATGCCCGCGTCATAGCGCTTGGGGACGTAGCGCATCAGCGTGCGCATCCGCCGCGCGTGATCGACCAGATCCTTCAGGTCGCGACCCGAACGGGCGCCACCGGGCCCTTCAAGGACCATCGACCCGACGCCTGCATCGACCAGATATTCGTCGAGCGCGGCATCGTCCTTCAGGTACATTTCGGACCGGCCCTTGGTCGCCTTGTAGAGCGGCGGCTGCGCAATGTAGAGATAGCCGCCCTCGATGATCTTGGGCATGTGGCGGTAGAACAGCGTCAGCAACAGCGTGCGGATGTGCGCGCCATCGACGTCTGCGTCGGTCATGATGACGATCTTGTGGTAGCGCAGCTTGTCCGCGTTGAAGTCGTCGCGGATGCCGGTGCCCATCGCGGTGATGAGCGTGCCGATCTCGCGGCTCGACAACATGCGATCCTCGCGCGCGCGCTCGGTGTTCAGGATCTTGCCGCGCAACGGGAGGATCGCCTGGAAATGGCGGTCGCGGCCCTGCTTGGCCGAACCGCCTGCCGAGTCACCCTCGACCAGGAACAGCTCGGACTTGGCGGGATCGCGCTCCTGGCAGTCGGCGAGCTTGCCGGGCAGCGAGGCGATGTCCATCACGCCCTTGCGGCGCGTCAGTTCGCGCGCGCGCTTGGCGGCTTCGCGCGCGGCGGCGGCGTCGATGATCTTGGCGACGATCGCCTTGCCGTGCGCGGGGTTCTCTTCGAGCCATTCGGCCATCTTGTCGGCCATCAGGCTTTCCAAGGGCTGGCGGACCTCGGACGAGACGAGCTTGTCCTTGGTCTGGCTGCTGAACTTCGGATCGGGCAGCTTGACCGAGACGATCGCGGTGAGACCCTCGCGCATGTCCTCGCCGGTGAGCTGAACCTTTTCCTTCTTCAACAGGCCCGACTTCTCGGCATAATTGTTGAGCGTGCGGGTCAGCGCGGCGCGGAACGCGGCCATGTGCGTGCCGCCGTCGCGCTGCGGGATGTTGTTCGTGAAGGCGAGGACGTTCTCGTAATAAGAGTCGTTCCACTGGAGCGCGACGTCCATCGTGACGTCGTCGCGCGTACCCGAAATCGCGACCGGCTCGGGCATCAGCGGCAGCTTGGCGCGATCGAGATACTTCACGAACGCGGCAATCCCGCCCTCGTAATAGAGCTCGACGGTCTTCAGTTCCTCGTGGCGCGCGTCGGTCAGGAACAGGCGCACGCCCGAATTGAGGAAGGCAAGCTCGCGGTAGCGATGTTCGAGCTTGTCGAAGTCGAAATCGGTGATCTTGAAGGTCGCGGGCGACGGGAAGAAGGTGACGCGCGTGCCCTTCTGGCCCTCGGCCGCGTCGCCGACGATCTTGAGCGGGAGCACCGCGTCGCCGAACGCGAAGCGCATGTAATGCTCCTTGCCGTCGCGCCAGATCGTCAGGTCAAGCCATTCGCTGAGCGCGTTGACGACCGAGACGCCGACGCCGTGCAGGCCACCCGAGACCTTATAGGCGTTCTCGTCACTGGTGTTCTCGAACTTACCGCCGGCGTGGAGCTGGGTCATGATGACCTCGGCTGCGGACACGCCTTCCTCGGTATGGATGCCGGTCGGGATGCCGCGGCCATTGTCGGTGACGCTGACCGAACCGTCGGCGTTCAGGACGATGTCGATCCGGTCGCAATGCCCGGCAAGCGCCTCGTCGATCGCGTTGTCGCTGACCTCGAACACCATGTGGTGGAGGCCCGACCCGTCGTCGGTGTCGCCGATATACATGCCGGGGCGCTTGCGGACCGCGTCGAGGCCCTTGAGGACCTTGATCGAGTCTGCGCCATAGTCGCCCTGGTTGGGCAGGTTGGGATTGTTGGATTCAGGGTTGGATGCCATGCCCAGCATATAGGCATCGCACGCCCGAAACGGAAGCGAAATGGCCTGCGGGGCCGGGGGTCGGGTCGTGAGGCGTAGGACAGCGTTCGGCTCTGGCCTTGCTCCAAACACGTCGCCTCCCCGGCGGAGGCCGGGGCCCAGTTGTGAAGGCGGTCGTAACGCAGCGACCCCTTCCGTCTGAGACGTCCCCCACCTGGGCCCCGGCCTTTGCCGGGGTGGTAGAGGCGGGCCTGCCCCTCTCCCCTCGGGGGAGAGGGAGGGAGGCGCCGCAGGCGACGGAAGGGTGAGGGGCTTTGGCGCGCGCTCCCGAGCCTCACTTGCCCTCACCCTTCCCACGGCAAGGGCCGCGGGCCCCTTCCCTCTCCCCCAACGGGAGAGGGAGTTTGCGCTCAGAAACGGTCGGCGCGCTGGCCGAGCAGGGTCACTTCGACGCGGCGGTTGAGGCGCATGCCGGCGGCGGTGCCGTTGGTCGCGACCGGCTGGCGCTCGCCATGGCCGACGACGCTGAAGCGTGCGCGGACGACGTCCATGTCGTCGAACGCCTGGCGGACGCTCGCCGCGCGGCGCTCGGACAGATCCTGGTTGTGCGCATCGGACCCGCGCGAATCGGTGAAACCGTCGATCGCGACGCGGACACCCGGATTGCCGCGCAGATAGCGCGCGAGCGGGCGCAGCTTCTCGATCGCGCCGGGGCGCAGCACCGCGCTGTCGGTGCGGAACAGCACGTCCTCCTGCAGGGTCAGCGTCGCGCCGCGCGGCGTCTGGCGGAAACCATAGTTGCGCATCGCGCCGCGGTCCCACGTCGTGGTGGTCTCGACCACAGTGGTGCCGCCGCCGCGGTCGCCGCGATAGCCTCCGGGGTCGCGGCCATAGGCGGCCCAGTCGAACCGGTCGCGACGCGGCCCGGCGATGCGGGCGAATTCGCGGTTGGCGTCGTCGGCTTCCTGCCGGTTGATCCGACCATCGCCGTTCGCGTCGAAATTGGGCATCACGAACGCACGGCCCCGCGCGGTATTGCGGAGTTCGGGGAACAGTATCGGCACGCCGGCACCCGCCAGCCTGTAACCGGGGCGCGACCAGGGCGGGTTGCTCATGTCATAGCGCGCCTGCGCGAATGCCGGTGCGGTGGTTGCCGCGATCATGACCAGTCCGAATGCGGCGCGTGTGATAGTCGTCTTCATCATGTCTCTCCGTCGCCCCCGCTATGGACCGGGGCGCGATGGACCGGGATTTGCCCGCGCCCGCTTGAACCCCTCGTGACGCGCATCGACAGCGCGCGTTCAGCCAGGCCCGACCGCGATCCGCGTCGCCTGCGCGTCGATCGCATCGAACAGTGCGTCCTCAGTGCCGGTCATCCACACCTGCCCGCGCCCCGCCAGCCGATCGAACAGCGCCGCGCGGCGGGCCGGATCGAGATGCGCGGCGACCTCGTCGAGCAGCAGGACCGGGGGCTGGCCGGTCCGCTCGGCGACCAGCTCGGCATGCGCGAGGACGATGCCGAGCAGCAGCGCCTTCTGCTCGCCGGTCGAGGCGAGCGACGCGGCGCGCGCCTTGTCGTGGTGCGTGACGATCAGGTCGACACGGTGCGGCCCGACCAGGGTCCGCCCGGCAGCGGCGTCACGCGCGCGACCCTGGGCGAGCGCGACCGCGAGCGGCGCGGCATCGCCGGCCCAGCCGTCGAGCGCGAGGCCCGCCCGCGGAAATGCGCCGTCCGTCTCGCCCGCCAGCCGCGCGCCGAGCAGATCGACCGTTTCGCGGCGCGCGGCATCGAGCGCGTCGCCATGGTCGGCCATCTGCGCCTCGAGCGCGGACAGCCAGTCGCCATCGGGACGGCCTTCGTCGCCAAGCAGCCGGTTGCGCGCGCGCATCGCCGCCTCGTAGCGCGCGGCATGATGCGCGTGCCCGGGTGCGAGCGCGAGCGTCAGCCGGTCGAGAAAGCCGCGGCGTTCGCCCGCGGGGGCGACGAACAGCCGGTCCATCGCGGGGGTGAGCCACAGCACCGTCAGCCATTCGGCGAGCGTATTGGCGGTGGTGGTCGCACCCTGGACGCGGACGATGCGGCGCTCAGGCGCCGATGTCAGCGCGCCGGTCGCTATATCGACATCGCCGATGTGGCTACCGGCGTCGGCATGTTGGTCGCGTTCGGCCCCAGCTACGGAAGTCTCACCTCGCGCGGAGGGGCAGAGCGTTGCCGCGACGCCGAAACCGCCCGCACCGCCCTGCCGCGCCATCTCGCCGAGCGCCGCCCGGCGCAGCCCCCGGCCGGGGGCGAGCAGCGAAACCGCCTCGAGGATATTGGTCTTGCCCGCGCCGTTCGCGCCGGTCAGCACCACGAACCCCGCCCCCGGCTGGAGCGTCAGGTCGGCATGATTGCGGAAATCGGTGAGGACGAGGCGCGACAGCATCGCACCGGCCTTAAAGGAGTTTTGCAGCCGAGTGCATCGCCCTTTTCCGTTCGCCCTGAGCGAAGTCGGCGATCGGTCTGGTCAGGACCGCCCGCGACAGACCCGGTGCGCTGTCAGCCTTCGCGTCAGGCGGCGATCCGCTCGGGCCCGGTGCCCGCCCCCGCCTTCTGCGCGCTCAGATAGGAGGCGAGCACGGGACCGAGTTCGCGCTGCGCGTGCAAATAGGCGACCGGCGTCGCGATCCCAAGCCGCGCGCGTGCCGCATCGAGCGGCTCGTGCAGCAGGGTCAGATAATCCTCGCCCGAAATCCACTCTGCCTTGCGGCCATTGCGATAGCCTTCCCAGACCGCCTTGGCGAACAAGGCGTTGCCGGTGACGCGGAGGCTCTTGAGCGCCGCCGCCGACCCGATCAGCGCCCAGCCGAGGCCGCCGACCTGCGCATAGCTGAACGCGACGAGCGCCGCCTCACCGAGACTCTCGTCCGCCTTGTAGCCGGTCAGCACGTGCCAGATGTCATGCGTGTCGCGCACCCGCCGGCCGAACCACGCATAGGGATGCGCCAGATCGTCCTCGCTCGGCACCAGCCGCGACACCTCGACGAGCCCGTCCGCCGAATAACCCGTGGTCTCGAGGAAATGGCGATAGCCCGCGCCGACCGTGCCGGGCGCAAAGCTCGCGACGAACGCCGGATCGGAGAAGCGCCGCGCCAGCTCGACCTGATCATAGGCGATCCGCCCGCCCCGCTCGGTCGCGATCAGCCGCGCATAGTTCATCGGCGCGTTGCCGACGTTCAGCGCGCGCATGATCCGGAACACCTGAGTCGTGTCGTCGCCATTGGCGAGGAGCTTCCGGATCGCATCCATCGCGGTCCGCCAGTCGCGACGACCGGTCGTACCAGGAAAGGGAGGAAGCTTCGCCATCGAGTCGACTCCTTACTAACAGCAATGTCAGTATCAGATCCGCTCTAGCCTTCAAACGAAAAAGGCCACCCCGCAGGATGGCCTTTCACGCGATCGCCGGCGTGCGCCGGTCAGACGCGCATCGGCATCAGCACGTAGAGCGCGGGCGACTTGTCGTTTTCGCGGATCAGCGTCGGGGCGGCGGCGTCGGCGAGGTGGACCTCGACCATGTCGCCATCGATCTGCGCGAGGATGTCCATCAGATAGCGGCTGTTGAAGCCGATCTCGAACGGGAGCGCGACATAATCGCCGGGAACTTCCTCGGCGGCGGTGCCGTTTTCGGGCGAGGTCACCGACAGCGTGATCTTGTCGCGGTCGAGCGCCATCTTGACGGCACGGGTCTTCTCGGTGGCGATGGTCGACACGCGGTCGACGCCTTCCATGAAGCTCTTGGGGTCGATCTTGAGGATCTTGTCGTTGCCGGTCGGGATCACGCGGCTGTAATCGGGGAAGGTACCGTCGATCAGCTTCGAGGTCAGGATCGCCTGGCCGAGGTCGAAGCGGATCTTGGTGGGCGACAGCGACACGCCGACCGAGCCGTCGACCTCGTCGAGCAGTTTGCGGAGCTCGGCGATGCATTTGCGCGGCACGATCACGTCAGGCATCGATTCGGCGCCCTCGGGCCGCGGCAGCGTGACGCGCGCGAGGCGGTGACCGTCGGTCGCGGCGGCCTTCAGCACCGGGTTCGCGCTGTCGCCGTCCGCGACGTGGAGGAAGATGCCGTTGAGATAATAGCGCGTCTCTTCGGTCGAGATCGCAAAGCGCGTCTTGTCGATGATCTGCTTCAAGGTCTCGGCAGGCAGTTCGAACTGGGTCGGCAGTTCGCCTTCCGCGATCACCGGGAAATCGTCGCGCGGCAGCGTGCCGAGCGAGAAGCGTGCGCGGCCCGCGATGATGCTCATCCGGCCTTCCGAGGCGGCGAGCTGGACCTGGCTGCCCTCGGGCAGTTTGCGCGCGATGTCGAACAGCGTGTGCGCGGACACGGTGGTCGCCCCGGGCTGATCGACCGCGGCTGCAATCGATTCGTTGATCTGCAGATCCAGATCGGTCGCCATCAGCTTCAGCGTGCCCTCGGCGGTCGCCTCGATCAGCACGTTCGACAGGATGGGGATGGTGTTGCGCCGTTCCACCACGGACTGGACATGGCTCAGCCCCTTGAGGAGCGTTGCGCGTTCGATCGTCGCCTTCATCAAAATTCCCCCGGCCTCCACAGCCGGATTCGGGGCTGGGGGCAATCCGCAGATGGCTTACCCAACAATAAAGGGTCGGAGCAAGCGCCCCGACCCTTCTTTGATCACGGTAAACGTCGCGTTAGACCGCAATCAGAAGCGGAAGCCATAGCTGGCGACGACCTGATGACGATCGGTGTCGACGTCGAATCGGCCGCTGGTGCCGCCGGTCGCGTAGTCGATGTTGCTGCGCTCATAGTTCGAATAGCGATATTCGAGCTTGGCATAGCTGTTCGGGCCGACCGCATGCTCGGCACCCGCGCCGATCCGCCAACCGTCGAGGTTGAAGTCGGTGTCGGTGGTCTGGTTGGTGTCGCCCGCCAGCACGTTCAGCTTGGCGTTGGTGTAGCCGCCCTTCGCGTAGATCATGGTTGTCGGCGCGACGACATAGCCGACGCGACCACCGACATAGATGTCGCGGCCCTGCTTGACGCGACCGAAGCCGAAGTCGCTGGTATAGTCGTTGCGGTCGCTCTTCGCGGTCGAACCGGTCAGTTCGGCCTCGGCGCCGAGCACGATGTTGCTCGAGGTCGCGATGTCATAGCCGATGCCGCCGCCGTACAGCAGGCCGTCGATCTTCTGGTCGTCGCGCCCGTTGTTGTTGGACACGCTGCTGCCGGCGCCGGTGTGGTCGTAGCCGAGCGTGGCCTCGACGCGCGGGCCGGTGAAGGTCGGGTTGGTCTGTGCCAGCGCGGGGGCGGCAATGGCGGTGGTCGCGAACAGCGATGCGGCGATAAGCTTACGCATTGGGATACTCCATTGATCTTCGTCACCCCCGAACGCGGGGTGGATGGCTCCAATGGACCAATCCGACAGGCGTTGCATGAACCCCAGATAAACACGGAAATCCGTTGCTTTTGCGCAACAGGGGGTTGAAATGCGGGCCATGATTCCAAGCCCTCGGCAACGTGCAGCGGACCTCGGTCCAACCGGCAAACCGCCCGTCAGGCTTGGCCGGGATTTCGTCGCGCGGCACGGCGAAACCGTGTTCAACGCCGCGCACCGGTTGCAGGGTAATGCCGCGCACACGCCGCTGACGCGCGCCGGATTCGCGCAGGCCGACGAGCTTGGCCGTGCGTTGCGGGATCTGCTCGGGGCCAGGCCTGCGCTGACGCTGTGGTCGTCGCCGACCGGGCGTGCGCTGCAGACGCTGGCGGTGATCTGCGAGCATCTCGAGCTCGACTGGCACGATGCGCGCACCGACCCACGGCTGGTCGAGATCGACATGGGGTCGTGGGGCGGCCGCTATTATGCCGATGTGGTCGACGAGGTCGGCCCGGTGATGATGCCTGGCGGCACGCTGAAGCCCGCGCGCGATGGCGAGACCTACCCGCAGATCGCCGCACGGGTCGGCGGTTGGCTGGCGGACACCGCGCAGGATCCGGGCGACCGGCTGGTGATCATGCACGGGATTTCGAGCCGGGTGATGCTGGGCGCGATGACGGGTGCGCCGGTCGATCCGGTGCTTGGCGCCGCGGTTGCGCCCGGGTTGCCGCAGGGGTCGGTGACATTGGTCGAGCAGGGCCGCGCGACGGTTCCGCACCGCGGCACCGGCTTCGCCCCCGCGTGAGGCTGGCGATCCTGCTGGCCTTCGCGGTCGCGACACCCGCGACGGCGCGTGACACGATCGGCATCTACCGGGGATGGGGCGCGTTCCGCGACACAGCGCCGCCGCGCTGCTACGCGATCGCGCGGCCGGTGATGGCGGGCGGGCGCACGACGGGTTTTGCGACCATCGCGACCTGGCCGAAACGCGGCCTGCGCGCCTCGTTGTACATCCGCCTCAGCCGCGAGCGCGATCGCTCCGCCGGGGTGACGCTGACGGTCGGCGAACGCCGGTTCGCGCTGGTCGCGAACGGGCTGGACGCGTGGGCGAGCGATGCCCCCAGCGACCGCGCGATCGTCGCCGCGCTGCGATCGGGGCGGAGCATGAGCGTCGAGGCGGTCGGCGTCGGCGGGCGGCCGTTCGCGGATGTCTATGCGCTGTCGGGCGCGGCGACCGCGATCGATGCCGCGGTGCTGGCGTGTCGCGGGGGGTAGCCTCCCTTCTCTCTACCTCCCCGGCGAAGGCCGGGGGCCAGGTGGTTGTAACGACGGACTAACCGTCCTTACCTCCGTCCCCCAACTGGGCCCCGGCCTCCGCCGGGGAGGTGTTATCGTGTGGGGCTACGCATGGTGTTCATGGCGGCAACGCTTCGCTCGACGCAGCCTGTAGAAAAATCGGCAAAATTCCGCTAAGGGCCGCCCCATGCAGACCGCCGCGAACCTCATGCCCATCCCCGGGCACATCGATCCCGTGCCCGTTCCCCGCAGCTTCGTGCCGCGCAGCGACGGGCGTATCGACCTGCTCGGGCTGTCGCTCGCCGATCTGCGCATGGCGCTGGAGACGTCGCAGCTCGAGGAGAAACAGGCCAAGCTGCGCGCAAAGCAGCTGTGGCACTGGATCTACAATCGCGGCGCGACCGAGTTTTCGGCGATGACCGACATTTCGAAGACGATGCACCCGTGGCTCGAGCAGCGCTTCGTGATCAGCCGGCCCAATGTGGTCGAGGCGCAGGTGTCGACCGACGGCACGCGCAAATGGCTGCTGCGCAGCGACGACGCGCAGGATTACGAGATGGTCTTCATCCCCGACGCGGATCGCGGCACGTTGTGCGTGTCGAGCCAGGTCGGCTGCACGCTCAACTGCACCTTTTGCCACACCGGCACGATGCGGCTGGTGCGCAACCTGACGCCCGCCGAGATCGTCGGCCAGGTGATGCTCGCGCGCGATTCGCTCGGCGAATGGCCGAGCCAGCCCGAGGGGCGGATGCTCACCAACATCGTGATGATGGGGATGGGCGAGCCGCTGTATAATTTCGAGAATGTCCGCGATGCGCTGAAGCTGGTGATGGACGGTGCGGGGCTCGCGCTCAGCCGACGCCGGATCACGCTGTCGACCAGCGGGGTGGTGCCGATGATGGCGCGCGCGGGTGCTGAGATCGGCGTGAACCTCGCGGTGTCGCTCCACGCGGTGACCAAGGAGGTGCGCGACGAGATCGTCCCGCTCAACCGCAAATACGGCATCGAGGAACTGCTCCAGGCCTGCGCGGACTATCCCGGCACCAACAATGCGCGCCGGATCACGTTCGAATATGTGATGCTGAAGGACAAGAATGATTCGGACGCCGACGCGCACGAACTCGTCCGGCTGCTGCGCAAATACGAGCTGCCCGCCAAGGTGAACCTGATCCCGTTCAACCCGTGGCCGGGTGCGGCCTATGAATGCTCGACGCCCGAGCGGATCAAGTCGTTCTCGAGCATCGTGTTCGGGGCGGGCATTTCGGCGCCGGTGCGCACCCCGCGCGGGCGCGACATCGATGCGGCGTGCGGGCAGCTGAAGACCGCGTCGGAGAAGAAGAGCCGCGCGCAACTCGATCGCGAAGCCGCGCTTGCCTGATTTGGGTGTGGTGGCACTGGCGGCGGGTGCGGGGTTGCTGGGCGGCGCGATGAACGCGCTGGCGGGTGGCGGCAGTTTCGCGACGATGCCCGCGCTGATCGGGCTGGGCGTGCCGTCGACCTTCGCCAATGCGACGAGCAACGTCTCGCTCCAGCCCGGCGCGATGGCGAGCGCGTGGACCTATCGGCACGGGCTGGAGCCGGTGTCGGGCGTCGGCATGCGGACGATGGCGGGGATCACCTTCGTCGGCGGGCTCGTCGGCAGCCTTTTACTCGTCGCGACCTCGGCACGCGCGTTCGACCTGATCGTGCCGTGGCTGCTGCTGTTCGCGACGCTGGCGATCGCGTTCGGCACGCAGGCGTCGCTCTGGCTGCGGTCACGCGTCGAGATCGGGCCGAAATCGCTGGTCGCGGTGCAGGCGATGCTGGGCGTCTATGGCGGCTATTTCGGCGGCGGGGTCGGGCTGATGCTGACCGCCGCCTGGGGGCTGTTGTCGGGCGCGACGCCCGCCATGCTTGCCGCACCGCGCACGCTGATGCTCGCGGTCGCCAATCTCGCGGCAACGATCATCTTCATCGCCACCGGCATGGTCTATTGGGCGCTGTGCATACCGATGCTCCTCGGCGGGATCGTCGGCGGGCATTTCGGGGCGAAGCTCGGGCTGGTGCTGCCCGCCAAGGTCATTCGGGTGTGGACGCTGCTGGTGACGATCGCGACGACGATCGTGTTCTTCTGGCGAGCGTATGGCTGAGACGTGTGTCCCCGCGAAGGCGGGGACACACGTCTGGGCACCCGCCTTCGCGGGTGAACAAACCTCCTCAGGTCAACCCGGTCGGCGCATCTTGAAGAGCGACTCCTCGGTGATCGCGAAATAATCCGCAGGACCGCCGCCGCGCAGGATCGGTTCGCCGCGCGCGGTCTGGTACACGCCGTCGTCGAGCATCGCCGGGTCGATATGGATCGCGACCGCCTCGCCGAGCACCAGCCACTGGTCGAGTTCGCGCCCCTCCTTGGTTTCCAGCCGGACGATCTGCGTCACCTTGCATTCGAACTGCGCGCGGCTCGCGGCGACGCGCGGCGGCTTCACGTGCAGCGAGGCGAGCGTCTCGAGCCCGGCGAGTGCGAATTCGTCGACGTCCGCTGCGACATTGGCCGCGGTCGCGTTCATCGCCTCGCCCAGATCGCGACTGACGAGGTTCCAGACGAACTCGCCCGTCGCGGCGATGTTCGCGACGCTGTCCTTCCACCCCATTGACGAGAAGCCGATCAGCGGGGGGGTGTAGTTGAACAGGTTGAAGAAGCTGTAGGGCGCGAGATTTGGTACGCCGTCCGCGGACAGCGTGCTCACCCAGCCGATCGGGCGCGGCGCGACGATCGCGTTGAGCGGATCATGCGGCAGGCGATGGCCGCTCGCCGGTTCGTAAGAATGCCATTCGGTCATACGCGTATCCCTGCTATGGTCGGAGCTTGTCGCCTAAAGCGAAGGCCAAGCATGAACGATCCCGCCCGCCCTATCGCCACCGCCCCTGTCACCGTCATCAAACGCCACCGGATCGCAACGCGGCTGTGGCACTGGAGCACCGCGGTGGCGATGTTCATCATGATCGGCAGCGGGATCGGCATCTTGAAGGCGCATCCGCGATTCTACTGGGGGCGTTACGGCGCGAACTTCGACCAGGCGTGGACGACGCTCGACCAATGGCCGGGCTGGGTGGTGACGCTGATCAACCTGCTGACGATCCCGGCGAGCTACAATCTCGCCATTTCGCGACGCTGGCACCTGTTCTTCGCGCTGGTCCTGTCGTTCGCGTTGCTCGGCTTCATGATCGTCAGCCTGTTCAACCGGCATTTCCAGCGCGACCTCCGCGTCCGGGCGGGCGAGCTTGCCCCGCGCGAGGTGGCGCATGACGTGCGCGAGCATCTGGCGCTGCGCTTCCACGATCCGAAGCGGCCCGCCGCGTACAACATCCTGCAGAAGCTGTCCTATGTCGCGACGATCTTCATCCTGCTGCCGGTGATGATCCTCACCGGGCTGGCGATGTCGCCGGCGATGGATGCCGCGTGGCCGTGGCTGCTCGAGATCTTCGGCGGGCGGCAGTCGGCGCGGTCGATCCACTTCATCGCTATGGTCGCGCTCGTGCTGTTCATCATCGCCCATCTCGCGCTCGTGATTCTGGCGGGCGCGTGGAACGAGGTGCGGTCGATGATCACCGGACGCTTTACCGTTCCGGGGCACGTCCCCGCGCATACCGGGGAGGATGCCGCATGAGCACCATCATCACCCGCCGCTCGCTGGTCGCCGGCGCGGCGGTCGGCGCCGGCGCGCTGCTCACCGGGTGCGACAAGATCATCCAGCATCCCGAGGCGCGCAAGATCCTGTTCATGGGCGAGGAGATGCAGCGCGGGCTGCAACGCGCGCTGACCAACCGCAACGCGCTCGTCCCCGAGTTCAGCCCGGCGCAGATGTCGCCGATCTTCCGCTCGAACGGCACGCGCAACCCGGGCACCCCGGCCTATACCGAGCTGCTGGTGAACAACTTCGC
This sequence comes from Sphingomonas sp. CFBP 13714, assembly GCF_014842205.1. Classification (NCBI taxonomy): domain Bacteria; kingdom Pseudomonadati; phylum Pseudomonadota; class Alphaproteobacteria; order Sphingomonadales; family Sphingomonadaceae; genus Sphingomonas; species Sphingomonas sp. CFBP 13714. The sequence goes on along the minus strand of NZ_JACYVG010000001.1, from coordinate 455,869 downwards.
GGACTATCGGTTGCGCGTACGCGGGCTGGTCGACCGGCCGCTGTCGCTCTCGCTGCCGCAGCTCCGCCAGATGCCCGCGCGCGCGCAGATCACGCGGCACGACTGTGTCGAGGGCTGGTCGGCGATCGCCAAGTGGCAGGGTCCGAAGCTTGCCACGCTGTTGAAGGCTGCGGGAATCCGCGACACCGCGCGCTACATCGTCTTCACCTGCGCCGACCTGTACCGGGGCACGCCCTATTACGAGTCGATCGACCTGATCGACGCATTCCACCCACAGACGATCCTCGCCTGGGCGTTGAATGACCAGATTCTCGACGTCGCGCACGGCGCCCCCGTCCGGCTGCGCGTCGAACGTCAGCTTGGCTACAAACATGCCAAATATATCATGGCGATAGACGCCGTCGCCAGCCTGGCCGGGATCGGCAAGGGCAAGGGCGGCTATTGGGAAGATAACGTGGATTATGATTGGTATGCGGGAATCTGACGACGCCCGGGGGGTGGCGCATTTCCGTACCAGTCATTAGCTAACGCGACATGGCCCTATTCGATCGCTTTCTCGCCCGGCAGGTAAAAACCGGCGAACTCACGCTGATCCACGCGGACGGTACCACCAAGCAATTCGGCACGCCCGACCCTGCCTACAACCCCGTCACGATCCGCCTTACCGCCCCCGGTGTCGCGGGCGCGATCGTCCGCCACCCGGCGCTGGGCGCGGCGGAAGCGTTCATGGACGGCCGCCTGGTGATCGAGCGTGGCGACATCCGTGACCTCGTCAACCTGCTCAAGGGCAACAGCCCTTGGGAACGCGGCGGCGGGCTCAATCCCTCGCTGCCGATCAAGCTGCTCGACAAGGTCGTCCACCGCGTCGACCGGGTGAACATGGCACGCCGGTCGAAGAAGAACGTCGCGCATCATTACGACCTGTCGGACCGGCTCTACGATCTGTTCCTCGACGCCGATCGCCAATATTCGTGCGCGTACTTCACCGATGCCGGCAACAGCCTGGAACAGGCGCAGGACGACAAGAAGGCGCATATCGCCGCGAAGCTCGCGATCCAGCCCGGCATGCGCGTGCTCGACATCGGCTGCGGCTGGGGCGGCATGGCGCTGTACCTGCACGCCAAGACCGGGGCGGAGGTCCTGGGCGTCACGCTGAGCGAGGAACAGCTGAAGGTCGCGCGGCGGCGTGCCGAGGAGGCCGGCGTCGCGGACAAAGTGAAATTCGAGCTGATCGACTATCGCGCGCTGACGGGTACGTTCGACCGCATCGTGTCGGTCGGCATGTTCGAGCATGTCGGCCCGCCGCAGTACAAGACGTTCTTCCGCAAGTGCCGCGACCTGCTGAGCGCGGACGGGGTGATGCTGCTCCACACGATCGGCCGCATGGGCGGGCCCGGCGTGACCGACACCTTCACGACCAAATATATCTTCCCCGGCGGCTACAACCCCGCGCTGTCGGAGATCGTCCGCGGCTATGAGGGGCTGAAGTTCTTCCCGACCGATATCGAGGTGCTGCGCGTCCATTACGCGCTGACGATCGACCATTGGTACGACCGGACGGTGGCGGCGAAGGACGCGATCGTCGCGCTGTATGACGAGCGCTTCTACCGGATGTGGACCTTCTACCTCGCGGGCGCGGCGGCGGCGTTCCGGACCGGGGGGATGGTCAATTACCAGATCCAGCTGTCGAAGAGCCGGATGACGTTGCCGCTGACGCGCGACTATATGATCGAGGGCGAACGGGCGTTGCGCGCGAGGTGATTTCCCGCCGTTCGTCATTCCCGCGGAGGCGGGAATCCAGACTGGCAGGCTCCGGTGATGGAGCCGAAAAGCCAGCCGGTCTGGATCCCCGCCTCCGCGGGGATGACGATACTATAAAGGTGGCCTCAGCGGCTGCCCTGCATCTGCGATTTCGCGGCCGACCGCTCATCGCCGCCGATCTTGCCGTCCTTGTTCGCGTCATATTTCGCAAAGGTCGCGGCGAGCAGTGCCTGTGCCTCGGGCTGCGTAACCTTGCCGTCCTTGTTGGTGTCGGCGCTGCTGAACCACAGCTCGGCGAGCCGCTTGGCGTGGACCGGATCCGGGCGCCCCGGCCCGACCTTCATCTGGCTGATCCCCGCCTGGACCTCGGCGCGCGTCAGGACGCCGTCCTTGTTGGTGTCGCGCGCAGCGAACTCGGCCTTGAACTTGGCGGAAACGGAGGCGCGGGTCTCCTGCGCCAGCGCGGGCGTCGCGAGGCCGGCGAGGACGAACAGGGTAAGCGTTTGACGTAGCACGGTCGGGACACTCCAAATAATCTGGGGGCGCACGTAGCGCGGGTTGGTTGTACGCGCCATGAATGCGCCCGGTTGCATGCTCCGGTTGCATGCAGGGCGTCCAGCGCATAGGGGCGCGGGCATTGGATATTGCCCAAAGGATCTTGCCCGTGACCGATCAGATCAACCGCGCCGCCGGCGACGCCGGCATCAATCGGGTCGTCCTCGCCTATTCGGGCGGCCTCGACACCAGCGTGATCCTGAAATGGCTCCAGCAGACCTACAACTGCGAAGTCGTCACCTTCACCGCGGATCTGGGCCAGGGCGAGGAACTCGAGCCCGCGCGCGCGAAGGCCGAGATGATGGGCGTCAAGCCCGAGCACATCTTCGTCGACGACCTGCGCGAGGAATTCGTGCGCGATTACGTGTTCCCGATGATGCGCTCGAACGCGCTGTACGAAGGGCTGTACCTGCTCGGCACGTCGATCGCGCGCCCGCTGATCGCCAAGCGCCAGATCGAGATCGCCCGGATGGTCGGCGCCGACGCGGTGAGCCACGGCGCGACCGGCAAGGGCAACGACCAGGTCCGCTTCGAGCTCGGCTATTATGCGCTGTCGCCCGACATCAAGGTGATCGCACCGTGGCGCGAATGGGACCTGACCAGCCGCACCAGGCTGATTGAGTTCGCCGAACAGCACCAGATCCCGGTCAGCAAGGACAAGCGCGGCGAGGCGCCCTTCTCGACCGATGCGAACATGCTCCACACCTCGTCCGAAGGCCTGGTGCTCGAGAATCCGTGGGACGAGGTGCCGGACTATGTCTATTCGCGCACGGTGAACCCCGAGGACGCGCCCGACGTCCCCGAGTACATCACGATCGATTTCGAGCGTGGCGACGGCGTCGCGATCAACGGCGAGGGGATGAGCCCGGCGACCCTGCTGTCGACTCTCAACGACTATGGCCGCCGTCACGGCATCGGCCGTCTCGACCTGGTCGAGAACCGCTTCGTCGGCATGAAGAGCCGCGGCATGTACGAGACACCGGGCGGCACGATCTATCACCTCGCGCATCGCGGTATCGAGCAGCTGACGCTCGACCGCGGCGCGGCGCATCTGAAGGACGAGCTCGCGCCGCGCTATGCCGAGCTGCTGTACAACGGCTTCTGGTTCTCGCCCGAGCGCGAGATGCTGCAGGCCGCGATCGATCACAGCCAGGAGAAGGTCTCGGGCACCGTCCGGCTGAAGCTCTACAAGGGCGGCGTGTATGTGGTCGGCCGCAAGTCGCCCAACTCGCTCTATTCGGAAAAGGTCGTGACGTTCGAGGACGATCAGGGCGCCTATGACCAGCGCGACGCGGCCGGCTTCATCAAGTTGAACGCGCTGCGCCTGCGCCTGCTGGGCCGCCGCGACCAGGTGTGAGCGATACCGGCTCCCGTCCCCCGACGCTCGGGGGCCGGGAGCCCTGGCGGTGTATTCCGTCGCAATGCGGCGCGGTCGGCGCTTGTCGAATGCCCCCCTGCGGCGCTAGGCGTCGAGGGATGGCGCGGGGGACAACAACGGAACTTCACTGGTGGCAGACGCGCACGTTCGTCGCGTGCGTCGCGCTGGCATCGATCATCCCGCTGCTGTGGCCGGAGGTGCCGCCGCTGGTCGATCTGCCCGGGCATATGGGGCGCTACCGCGTCCAGCTCGCGATCGGCGACAATCCCTGGCTCAGCCAATGGTATGATTTCCGCTGGCAGCTGATCGGCAATCTTGGCATCGACCTGTTGATCGTGCCGCTTGCGCCGATCTTCGGGTTGCAGCTCGCGGTGAAGCTGATCGTAATGGCGATCCCCGCGCTTACCGTCACCGGACTGCTCTGGATCGCGCGCGAAGTGCATGGCCGGATCCCGGCGACCGCGCTGTTCGCGCTGCCGCTCGCCTATAGCTATCCGTTCCAGTTCGGCTTCGTGAACTTCGCGCTGGCGATGGCGCTCGCGCTCAACATGTTCGCGCTGTGGCTCCGCCTCGGGCGGCTCGAGCGGCTGCGGCTGCGCACGATCCTGTTCGTGCCCGGATCCTGCCTGCTCTGGCTGTGCCATACCTTCGGCTGGGGCGTGCTCGGCGTGCTCGCCTTCTCCGCCGAGCTGATCCGCCAGCACGACATCCGCAAGACCGGGGTGCGCGGCGAAGGCGCGATCAAGGGCTGGATCGGCGCGTTCATCCGCGCCGGGCTAAGCTGCGTCCCGCTGGCGCTGCCGATGGTGATGATGGTGCTGTGGCGGTCGGGCGACCACGTCACCGGCAAGACGCAGGACTGGTTCAACTGGCGCTGGAAGATGAACTGGATCACGATGGTCCTGCGCGATCGCTGGATGGCGTTCGACATCGCGTCGGTCACCGTGCTGTTCGTGATCCTGTTCCGCGGCGTGCGCGACCAGACGATCGAATATTCGCGCAACCTCGCGCTGTCCGCGCTGTTCCTGGCTTTGGTCTATATCCTGTTGCCGCGCATCGTATTCGGCTCGGCCTATGCCGACATGCGGCTCGCGCCGTTCATGCTGGCGTTCGCGATCATCGCGCTGCGCCCGCGCAACCGCCTGTCGCTGCGAGGCGCCGCCACGCTGGCGGTACTGGGGTTCAGCTTCTTCGCGGTCCGGCTGGCGGGCACCACGATCAGCTTCCTGATCTATGACCGCAGCTACGACCAGGCGATCGCCGCGATCGACACCGTACCCGAGCGGGCGCGCGTGGTCTCGTTCGTCGGGCGGCGCTGTCGCGACGACTGGGCCTATTCGCGGCTCGAGCATGTCCCGGCGCTGCTGCTCGAGCGGCGGCTGGCCTTCACCAACGACCAATGGTCGATGGCGGGCGGACAGCTGATGACGACGCGCTATCCCATCGCGCGCGGCTTCGCGCATGATCCGTCCGAAATCGTTACGGATATCCGGTGTCGTGGCCAGTTCTGGCGGCCGATCGCGATGGCGCTGGAGCATTTCCCCCGCGACGCGTTCGATTATGTCTGGCTGATCCACCCGCCGGCGTTCGACCCCGCGCTGATCCGCGACCTGACCCCGATCCGCCGCGACGGCACCAGCGTCCTGTACAAGGTCAACCGGTCGGCGGTTCCGCCCGCCGAAACGGAGTAAGCTCGCCGAGATACTCGCGGTCGGAGGCGACTGCCTCGCGCTCACGGACGAGGAAGTCGGCGATCGCGCGACGGAAGCCCAGATCCGGGATGTAATGCGCGGAATAGGTCGCGACCGGCGCATAGCCGCGCGCGAGCTTGTGTTCGCCCTGTGCGCCCGCCTCGACCGTCGTCAGCCCGCGCGCGATCGCCGCGTCGATCGCCTGATAATAGCAGAGCTCGAAATGGAGGAACGGCACCTCCTGGGTCGCGCCCCAATAGCGGCCATAAAGCGTGTCCGCCCCGATCAGGTTGAGCGCCCCCGCGATCGGCACACCATCGCGCTCGGCGAGGATCAGCAGGACGCGGTCGCCCATCGTCTGGCTGATCTCATCGAAAAAGGCGCGCGTCAGATAGGGCTGGCCCCATTTGCGGCTGCCCGTGTCCTGGTAGAAGACCCAGAATGCGTCCCAGTGCGCCGGCGTGATCTCCGCGCCCGTCAGATGCCGGATCGTCAGTCCCTCGACCGCAGCGGCGCGCTCCTTGCGGATCGCCTTGCGCTTGCGGCTGGCGAGGGCGGCGAGGAAATCGTCGAAGCTCGCATAGCCGTCATTGGTCCAGTGGAACTGCGTGCCCTGACGGATCAGCCATCCGGCGGCCTCGAACAGCGCGACTTCGGCGGGGGCGATGAAGGTCGCATGCGCGGAGGACAGCCCGCTCTGGTCGGTCACCGCCTCGAGCGCGGCGATCAGCGCGGGCGCAACCACCGGGTCGCGCAGGAGCAGCCGTGGGCCGGGCACCGGGCTGAACGGCGCCGCAATCTGCAATTTGGGGTAATATTGCCCCCCTGCCCGCTCCCACGCATCGGCCCAGCCCTGGTCGAAGACATATTCGCCCTGGCTGTGGCTCTTGGCATAGGCGGGCGCGATCCCGGCCGGCCTGCCGTCGTCGCCATCGACGACCACCGGCAGCGCCTGCCACCCCGATCGTCCACCGACGCTTTTCGAGGCCTCGAGCGCGGCGAGGAAGGCGTGGCCGACGAACGGATTCGCGTCGCCGGCGCAGGCGTCCCAGTCCTCCGCCGCGATCGAGGTAACGCCTTGGGCGATGCGGGCGGTGATGGCTGTCATGCGCTCCTAAAATAGGCGCGCAGGCGTCAGGCTCAAGCGGCTGGGCTCAAGCGGCCGAGACCTGGACGATCGCATCGATCTCGACCGCGGCACCCAGCGGCAGCACGGGAACGCCGACGGCCGAGCGGGCATGCTTGCCGGCCTCGCCGAACAGCTGGACCATCAGGTCGGATGCGCCGTTCGCGACCTTGGGCTGATCGGTGAAGTCGCCGTGCGAATTGACGAACACGCCGAGCTTCACGATCCGCTCGACGCGGCCGAGCGAGCCGAGCGCCGCCTTCATCTGCGCGACCAGCATCAGCGCGCAGCGTTGCGCCGCGTCCTGCCCGTCCTCGAGCGACACGCCGTCACCGAGGCGACCGGTGACGATCTGGCCGTCCTTGAACGGCAACTGGCCCGAAATGTGGAGCAGCCCGTTCGCCTCGACGGCGGGAACATAGGATGCGACGGGGGCGGCGGCCTGCGGCAGCGTCAGGCCAAGCTCTTCGAGCTTGCGGTCGATACGATCGGTCATGTGCGCGGTCTCACCACAGCCACGGGGGGCGGGTCAAGCGTCCGCGGGCACCCCCGCGGCGAACCGCGCGGCGATCCAGGCCTGCGCCTCGCGCCAGTCGTCGATCCGGGCATGCGCGGCGGGCGCCCTGGGCACCGCCCCCGCCAGCGTCGGCTCGGACACCATGTGCAGCCGGTGGACGCCCGGCGCATGCCGCGCGACCGATTCGTGATGCACCGCAAGGTCGTCGACGAACACCGTGACGGGGTTGCCATATTCGGCGACCAGCCGCGCGACGGGGTCGCCCTTGCCGCCCTGGTTGCACTCGACACGGTGGGCGATGTCGAACGCGGCGAGCTGCTCGATCCGCGGCAGGCGACATTCGTCCTGCAAATTGGTCAGGATCACGATGTCCGCGATCTCGGCGAGCGACACGAGCGCCTCGCGGGCATGCGGTACCAGCGTCTGGCGGTGCATCTCTGCGGGAAAGAACCCGCCGAGCAGCGCCCACATGTCCTCGCGCGTGGGCGCGGGCCCGCCGTCGCGGCGCGTCATGCTGTTGGCGAAATCGCCGTGGCCAATCTCGAAATCGATATCATGCGCCTCGTCGAGCCAGGTGCCGAAATGCTTGACCATGTGGAGCAGCACTTCGTCGCAATCGCTGATCAGCAGCGGCTTCATGCCTCGAACCCCGGATCGAGCGTCATCCGCGCGCGGACGAGCGCCTCGGGCCTGATGCCGAGCGTTTCGGCGCAGGCGACAAGATCGGGTTCATGCGATTCGAGGAAACCGAGTACCGCCGCGAGTACGGCGGGCTCCCCGGCCCGGGTGCGCAGGTCGGCAGGGTCGAGTCCGGTCACCGACAACAGGCGCATCGCTCGGTCCGGCTCGCTCAGCGTCCATACCAGGGCTTGCAGTGCCAAGGCCTCAGCGTCTTCATTTGTAACGGCGCCGCGCATTGCCTATTGTCATCCTTCTTGAAACGAATGGTGGCTCGCGTGGCAAAGAAGGTGCTCGTTGTCGAGGACAACGAACTCAACCTGAAACTATTCTGCGACCTTTTGCGGGCGCATGATTACCTTGCTGAACCTGTACGCGACGGGCGCGAGGCGGTGATGCGGGCGCGCGAATTCGCCCCCGACCTGATCATCATGGACATCCAGATGCCACACGTCACCGGCTATGAGATCATCCTCGAACTCAAGGCCGACGACGTGCTCAGCGCGATCCCGGTGATGGCGGTCACCGCCTATGCAGGTCGCGAGGACGAGGACCGGATCCGTGCCGCGGGCGCGGACGCCTATATCTCGAAACCGATCAGCCTCGCCCGCTTCATGGAAGCGGTGCGCGCGTTCGTCTGAGCGAACCGCGAAGCCCGCGGCGCAGGAACGCCAAAGGCCGCGGGTATCGCTACCCGCGGCCTTGCGATCGCATCGTAAACGCGCGACGGCATCGCCGCCGCGTCGACTTACTTGATCTTGGCTTCCTTGAACTCGACATGCTTGCGCACGACGGGATCATACTTGCTGAACGAGAGCTTCTCGGTCTTCGTGCGGGGATTCTTCTTGGTGACGTAGAAGAAGCCGGTGTCCGCGGTGCTGACGAGCTTGATCTTGACGGTAGTCGGCTTGGCCATGAGCCCAATCCTTAAGGCTGAAAATGCTAGGGCGGCAGCACGCATGCCACCGCCCGATCTGTCGCGGCGTATGGCGCATGCTGCCGGCCAAGTCAACCATATCACCCCATATTCGCCCCGGAATCCCGCATCACAGGGTGTTTAACCGCATCTTTATCGGCATGGGCGCATGATGCATCCGATAAGAAAGACAGGAGGCGGGATCATGGGGCAGGTTGCCGAGCGAGTCGCGGAATTCCAGGATCTGGCGCTGGTAAAGGCCGAGCTTGCGGCCCGGATCGCCGCGATCGACGTCCGCGCGCCCTACACCCGCGCGACCGATCTCGCGCCCGATATCGACGCGATCCGCCTGATCGCGCATCGCAACGGGATGAATCCCGCGGTGACCGTCACGCACTTCATCGATTCGGCACTGTCGCGCGGCGAACATGGCGCGCTCGTCCATGGCTGGCTGATGACGCTCAGCGACGCGATCTACAGCGAGCGGCAGGACGTCCAGGCCTGCCATGTCTTTGCCGCCGCTTGTTCGGTGCGGCTCGCGGGATGACCCGCGCGTGACGCCCGACCGCGCGACCCGCTAGCGATGGATGCGCTGATGGCGGCGCTCGTAGCCGCCGCGCTGGCGCAGGTCGGCGATCGAACCGCGTGGCTCGCCGCGATCCTGTCCGATCGGTATCGCAAGCCCCGGCTGGTGATCCTCGCGGCGGCGCTCGCGCTGTTGCTCGCCGGCAGCCTGGCGGTCGCGGGCGGGATCGCGGTCGCGCCGCTGCTGACCCCCAATGCGCGCCAGCTGATGCTGGCGCTGGCGCTGATCCTCCAGGGCGGTGGTGCGCTGCTGCCGGTCAAGGCGCCCGATCCGCTGCGCGGCTGGCGCACCGGCGCGATCGCCACCACGATGCTCGGACTGTTCATCCTCGCGTTCGGCGACGGCATACAGTTCATCGTGGCCGCCCTCGCGCTTCGCAGCGCCGTGCCGATGCTGGCGGCGGTCGGCGCGACGATCGGATCGCTGGTGGTGATCGTCCCCGCGGCGATGATGGGTGAAGCCGCGTGGCGCCGATGGCCGCTCGCCCGACTGCGCACCGGCATCGGGCTGATATTCGTGCTCCTGGGGGTCATTCTGGGCCTGAGCGCTGCGCGATTGATCTAGCGGGACGATCACTCAGATGAGGAATGGCGCATGCGCGACGGGAGCATTTCGGCTATCGCTTCGTTGACGCAACGATCCACAGACATTCCCATGCATGGAGTTTTCGATGCCCGCCACCAACCCCGCACTCGACACGCCCACCGATCTCGTCAGCAACAGCACGAAGACGGTTGCCGAAGCGCTCAATGCCTCGCTCGCCGATTGCTATGCCTTGTACCTGAAGACCAAGAACTTTCACTGGCACATGTCGGGTCCGCATTTCCGTGACTATCATCTGTTGCTCGATGACCAGGCGGCACAGATCCTGGGCGTGACCGATGCGATCGCCGAGCGCGTCCGCAAGACCGGCAATACGACACTTCGCTCGATCGGCGACATTTCGCGCCGCCAGAGCATCCCGGACAACGACAAGGATTTCGTCGGACCGACCGAAATGCTCGCCGAGCTGCGCGAAGACAATCTGAAGCTCGTCGAACAGTTCCGGATCGTCAAGGACGCCGCCGACGAGGCCAAGGACAATGCCACCAGCGGCATCGTCGACGAGTGGACCGATCAGGCCGAGGAGCGCGCCTGGTTCCTGTTCGAAGCCAGCCGCAAGGCCTGAACCCGGGCGCCCGTCCTTCCCGTGTCGGAACCGACATGGGCGGGACGGGTTCTGTCAGGAACAGGAGAATGCCCATGTTGAAGCTCGCCATCACTTTCTTGATCATCGGCCTCGTGCTGGCCCTGCTCGGATTTGGCGGCGTCGGCGGGGCATTCATCGGCATCGCCAAGGTGCTGTTCTTCATCGCGATCGCGCTGTTCGTGATCTTCCTGGTGCTCGGTCTGCTGGCCGGCAAGGGAATCAAGAACGCGATCGACTGACGCGACGAGATCGCATCGGCCCTCGCCGATGCCAAGATAAGGCCCTCGCCGGGAACGGCCGGGGCCTTTTTGATGTAGCGCCCGCAGCGACGTGGACGCCGGCCCGGAGCCGAGTGCCGGGCGGCGCGTTGTCGGATGATGCATGCTTTCGCCGCGCTCCTCGATGCCCTCACCTATACGCGGTCGCGCAATGCGAAGCTGAAGCTGATCGGCGATTATCTGCGCGTTACGCCGGACCCCGATCGCGGCTGGGCGATGGCGGCGCTGACCGGCGACCTTGATCTGCCGGGCGTCAAATCGGCGGTCATCCGCGGGTTGATCGAGGACCGGGTCGATCCGGTCCTCTTCCGGATGAGCCGCGATTATGTCGGCGATACCGCCGAGACCGTCGCCCTGCTGTGGCCCGAGCCCGAGCCCTTGGGCCCGGATCCAGTGCCGCCCGAACCGCTGTCGATCTCGCAGGTGGTCGACCGGCTGATGACGCTCTCGCGCGCCGAGGCGCCGGCGGCGCTAGCCGCGATGCTCGATCGCTCGGATGCGGAGGAGCGCTTCGCCCTGCTCAAGATGGCGACCGGCGGGCTGCGGATCGGCGTTTCGTCGCGCCTGGCGAAGACCGCGCTGGCGGATGCCTTCGGGCTCGACGTCGATGCGGTCGAGGAGGTCTGGCATGGCCTGGCAGCCCCCTATCCGACGCTGTTCGCCTGGGCGGAGGGGCATGGCGCGCAACCGACACCCGCCAACGTCCCCGTCTTCCGTCCCTTCATGCTCGCCCATGGTCTGGAGGATCTGCGCGTCGACCTCGCCGACTATGCAGCGGAATGGAAATGGGACGGGATCCGCGTGCAGATCGTGCATGTCGCGGGTGAAACGCGACTCTATAGCCGGACCGGCGACGACGTGACCGCGAGCTTTCCGGAAATCGCCGCCGCCTTCGTCACGCCGGGGACGGTCGACGGCGAATTGCTGGTCAAGGGCGAGCATCAGGGCGGCACGCTGGAGGAGGGCGGCGGGGCAGCCAGCTTCAATGCGCTGCAGCAGCGGCTGGGGCGCAAGACCGTGTCGGCGAAGATGCTGGCCGAGTATCCGGCCTTTGTCCGCCTCTATGACCTGTTGATCGATGGCGACGAGGATCTGCGCGCGCTGCCCTGGACCGAGCGACGCGCGCGGCTCGAGGCGTTCATGCCGCAGCTCGATGCCGAGCGCTTCGACCTGAGCCAGGTGATCGACGCCGCGGACTTCACCGCGCTCGAGGCGGTGCGCGCGGGTGCGCGCGACTCGGCGATCGAGGGCGTGATGCTCAAGCGCCGCGATTCGCCCTATGTCGGCGGGCGCCGCGTCGGGCTGTGGTATAAATGGAAGCGCGACCCGCTCACCGCGGATTGCGTGATGATGTACGCGCAGCGGGGCAGCGGCCGGCGGTCCTCCTATTATTCGGACTATACCTTTGGCTGCTGGACCGAAGAGGGCGAGTTGCTGCCGGTCGGCAAGGCCTATTCGGGGATTACCGACGAGGAGCTGCGGATGCTCGATTCGTTCGTCCGCAAGAACACGCTCAACCGGTTCGGGCCGGTGCGCGAGGTCGCCAAGACGATGGTGCTCGAGATCGCGTTCGACGCGCTGCAGGAGTCGAAGCGGCACAAGTCGGGGATTGCGATGCGGTTTCCAAGGATCGCGCGGATCCGGACGGACAAGCCCGCGGCCGAGGCCGACCGGATCGACACGCTCCGCCGAATGATCCCCGCGCCCTAGCCGTTGATCCGGATCTCGAACAGCGTCGGCCAGAGCTTGCCGGTGACGAACAGCCGCTTTTTCGCGGCATCCCAGGCGATGCCGTTGAGTACCGCGTCGCGGTCGCGGGCGCCGATCTCGGCGACCAGCGGACGCAGGTCGATGATCGCGGTGACGCGGCCGGTGCCGGGGGCGATGCGGACGAGATATCCCGTCTGCCAGACATTGGCGAGGATCGCGCCGTCGACATATTCGAGTTCGTTGAGCTGCGTCAGCGGACGCCCGTCGATCGTCACGCCGATCCGGCGACGTTCGGCGAGTGTCCTGGGATCGCGCAGGATCAACGACGCGCTGCCGTCGGACTGGATCAGGCCGTCCTTGTCGCTCGTCAGGCCCCAGCCCTCCCCCGCATAGCGGTTGGTGCCGGTCGGCTTGAGCGTGCGGGCGTCCCAGCGGTGCGCGATGCCGTCATGCCAGGTCAGGCTGATCAGCTCGTTCTTCCACAGGCCGAGCCCCTCGCCGAACTGTGCCGGATCGATCCGGCGGCGCGCGACGATACGACCATCGAGAAGCGTGACGCGGCGGACGTCGGACTGCCCCTCCTTGCCCGTGCTCTCGTAGAGCGCGCCATCGTGCCACAACAGGCCTTCGGTAAACGCCGTCGCATCGTGCGGATAGCGGGCCACGATGCTGACCGACAGGATCGGCACGGCTGGCGCTGTCGCAGGAGCGGGCAATGGGCGCGTGGCAGGCTGGGGCGCCGCTGCGCCCTGCGCCAGAACGGCAACGGCCGGCCCCGCAAGTGCGAGACCGGCCGCTATCAGGCTGTGTCCGATCGTCATGTTGGTTCGAAAAACCCCGATGACCGGACGGACGGGATTAGCCGCCTGCGCTCAGGTTGACCGCTGCATACTTGCCGCGACGATCGACTTCGAGCTCGAACTCGAGCTTGTCGCCCTCGTTCAGCGTGGCCATGCCGGCACGCTCGACGGCCGAAATGTGCACGAACGCGTCAGGCTGGCCATCATCGCGCTGAATGAAGCCGAAGCCCTTCATCGCGTTGAAGAACTTGACCGTACCCGTTGCCTTCTCACCGGTCAGCTGGCGCTGCGGGGCGCCGCCTGCACCACGATCGGCACCGCCACGGGGTGCACCCGGGCCGGCATCGCGATCACGCGGAGGACCACGATCGGTCACGGCCATCGGCTCGCCATCGATCTTGAGATCGGTTGCCGAGATGCGGCCGCCGCGATCGACGAGCGTGAAGCCGAGCGGCTGACCCTCGGCGAGAGCGACCATGCCGGCCTGCTCGACTGCGCTGATGTGCACGAACACGTCCTCGCCGCCGTCATCGCGAACGACGAAGCCGAAGCCCTTCTGCGCGTTGAAGAACTTTACGACGCCGGTGCCTTCACCAACGACCTGGGGGGGCATGCCGCGCCCGGCGCCACCGCCGCCGCTGAAGCCGCCGCCACCGCCGCCGCCGCGGTAACCACCGCCGCCACCGCCGCCGCCGCCGAAGCGATCACCGCCGCCGCCGAAGCTGCTGCCGCCGCCGTAGCTGCTGCCACCGCCACCATAGCTGCTGCCGCCGCCGCCGAACCGGTCACCGCCGCCGCCGAAGCTGCTGCCGCCACCGAAATCGTCGCTGCCGCCGCCGAAGCTGTCGCGCTTGTCGCGGCCACGCCCGCCACGGTTCCCGCGGCCACCTTTATCGAAACCCATAAGCCCTGATCGTCTTCCCGGTTCGCCCGCAAAATCTCTCCAAAAGCCGGCGTGTCCGGACGACGAACGCGGGCCCTCGGGCGCGAAACCTTTTGCGCCTTGGGGAAGGGCATAGCGCAAAAATCAAGCTATCGCGAACAGAATCTTGTCCGCTTGCTCCATTGGCGATGATCGCGGCAAAAGCATGGCGCACCCGCGTCATCGCGGAGGACCATTGAGCAAGGCGCCCCCGACCGCTAGGGCCACCGCATGACAGTGTATCTTCATGAAGGCGACATCCCGTCCGGGATCTTCGCACCGGGCGCCTCGATCGCCGTCGACACCGAGACCATGGGCCTCATCACGCCGCGCGACCGGCTCTGCGTCGTGCAGCTTTCGGATGGCGGCGCGGACGAACATCTCGTCCGGTTCGCGGCCGACAGCGACTATGCGGCGCCCAACCTCAAGGCGCTGCTCGCGGATCCGGAGCGGCTGAAACTCTACCATTTCGGACGATTCGATATCGCCGCGGTCCAGCATTATCTTGGCGTCGTCGCGGCGCCGGCCTATTGCACCAAGATCGCGTCGCGACTGGTCCGGACCTATACCGACCGGCACGGGCTCAAGGAGCTGGTCCGCGAACTGCTGGGCCAGGACGTGTCGAAGCAGCAGCAATCCTCCGACTGGGGGAGCCCGAATCTCAGCGAGGCGCAGAAGGACTATGCGGCGTCCGACGTCCGCTTCCTGCACCGGATGAAGGAAGAGCTCGACAAGCGGCTGATTCGCGAAGGCCGCATGGAGCTCGCGCAGAAATGCTTCGACTTCCTGCCGACCCGGGCCGCGCTCGATCTCGCCGGATGGCCCGAGATCGACATCTTCGCGCACGCCTGACATGACCATGGCGCCCCCGTCCGAGGCATCGGCGAAGACGATCCGGCAGGCCCGCTCGCCGCGTCAGGTCTGGGCGGCGCCGGGCAGCCGCCACGACCGCGTCGTCGGGCTGGCGCGACTCGGCCTGCCGACCGCGATCGGCGTGCTGACCGCATTCCTGGTGATGGCGCCGCTGACCGCGGGCGGCGACGTATCGTTCGTGCTCGACAAGAACAAGGTCGAGGTCGCGCAGGAGCGCATGAAGCTGCAGGCCGCGCAATATCGCGGGCAGGATTCGAAGGGGCAGGCGTTCACGCTCGACGCCCGCTCGGCGATCCAGAAGAGTTCGGCCGAACCGATCGTGCAGCTCAATACGCTCAGCGCGCAGCTCCAGCTCGCCGACGGCCCCGCCAACATCAGGGCGAATTCCGGGCGCTACGACATGGATACCGAGAAGGTGCAGCTGAACGGGCCGCTCAACGTCACCGGGCCCAACGGCTATGACCTGAAAACCACCAACGCGACGCTCGACATGCGGGCGCGGACGATGGATAGCGGCGGTGCGGTGACGGGAACCGTGCCGCAGGGCGTCTTCAGCGCAAACAAGCTGCATGCCGATCTGGAAGGCCGCACCGTCAGGCTTGACGGCAATGCGCGCTTGCGGATCGTGCCGCGAGGGCCGAAATAGCCGCCATGCGCCTCATACCAAGCTCCGTCCTCCTGATGCTCTCCGCGCTCGCGGCGACCGGCGTCTCCGCGCAACGTGCGCACAACTCGAACGCGCCGATCGATTTCGGCGCCGACCATATCGAGCTGCAGGACAAGGCGAACCGCGCGGTGCTGAGCGGGGGCGTGTCGGTCAAGCAGGCGGACATGACGCTGAATTCCGCGCGGATGACGGTGGCCTATACCGGCGAAGTGGTCGGCGGGAACCCGCAGGTGTCGCGCCTCGACGCGTCGGGCGGCGTGACGGTGCGCCGGCCGGACCAGACCGCGAAGAGCCAATATGCGATCTACGACCTCAACCGGCGGGTGATCACGATGCTCGGCGCGGTGACGCTGACCCAGGGCGGCAACACCGTGAATGGCGGGCGGCTGACGATGAACCTCGACACCGGTCGCGCGGTGATCGACGGATCGTCGGTCCGCGGCAGCGGCGGCGCGACGGCCAGCGGCGGCACCGTGACCCAGACGGGCGGGCGCGTGACGGGCACCTTCTCGGTTCCCAAGCGCAACTGATCCGATGACCGCACCGCTGGCCATCCGCGAAAGTTGCCAGCCGACCGCCCGACGCTTTTACCCGCCCGCCCTCAGCAAGGCCAAAGCCTGATGGATGCCCCCACGCTGCCCCCGATCGAAACCCACGGCCCGCACGGCGACGCGATCGTCGAAGCGCCGACGACCAACGGCCTTCAGGTCGTGTCGATCGCCAAGTCCTATGACAAGCGCACCGTCCTGACCGATGTGTCGGTGTCGGTCGGGCGTGGCGAGGTGGTCGGGCTGCTCGGGCCGAACGGCGCCGGCAAGACGACGTGCTTCTATTCCGTCATGGGGCTGGTGAAGCCCGATTCGGGCCGGATCATGCTCGACGGCGACGATATCACGCGCCTGCCCATGTATCGGCGCGCGATCCTGGGTCTTGGCTATCTGCCGCAGGAAACGTCGATCTTCCGCGGGCTGACGATCGAGAAGAACATCCTGACGGTGCTCGAGCTGTCCGAGCCCGACAAGGCGGTGCGCGAGCGCAAGCTCGACACGCTGCTCGAGGAGTTCGGGCTGACCCGGCTGCGCGCCGCGCCCGCGATGGCGCTGTCGGGCGGCGAGCGGCGCCGGGCGGAGATCGCCCGCGCGCTGGCCGCCGAGCCGTCGATCATGCTGCTCGACGAGCCGTTTGCGGGCATCGATCCGATCTCGATCGCCGACATTCGCGACCTCGTGAAGGATCTCAAGCGCCGCGATATCGGCGTGCTGATCACCGACCACAATGTCCGCGAGACGCTCGACATCGTCGACCGCGCCTACATCATCTACGATGGCCGCGTGCTGTTCTCGGGCAGCCCGGCCGAACTGGTTGCCGACGCGAACGTCCGCCGCCTCTATCTGGGCGAGGGCTTCTCGCTCTAGTGTCATGAGCCTCGCGCCTCGCCTCGACCTTCGCCAATCGCAGTCGCTGGTGATGACCCCGCAATTGCAGCAGGCGATCAAGCTGCTGGCGCTGTCGAACCTGGAGATCGAGGGGTTCATCGCCGAGGAGATCGAGCGCAATCCGCTGCTCGAGGCGGGCGCTGCGGACGATGGCGACAGACCCGACCGCGACGCCGGACCGGAACCGGACGCCGCCCCCCGCGACGCCCCCCGTGACGAACGCGTCGCCGCCGACGAGCTGGTGAGCGGCAGTGTCGGCAGCGACGAGCCCGCGCTCGACATCGACTATGCGACCGAGAGCCATCACCAGGACAGCGTCGCCGACGGTGGCAGCGGCACCGACGGCGCGCTGTCGATGAGCGGGGCCGGCGCGGGCGGTGGCAGCGATGGCGACGGGAACGGTCTCGATCTGGACGGCTTTGCCGATACCGGGCTCAGCCTTGCCGATCATCTGCTGGCGCAGGCGGGCCCCGCGATCGCCGCGGATGATGCGTTCATCGCGGCGCATCTGATCGACCAGATCGATGAGGCGGGGTATCTGACCGTACCGCTGCTCGAGATCGCCAACCGGCTGGGCGTCGCGCTCGCCCGGGTCGAGCATGTCCTGGCGGTGATCCAGACCTTCGACCCGACCGGGGTGGGCGCGCGCGACCTGGCCGAATGCCTGACGATCCAGGCGCAGGAGGCGGATCGCTATGATCCGTGCATGGCGCGGCTGATCGACAATCTCGACCTGCTGGCGCGGGGCGAGATCGGACGCCTGAAACGGCTGTGTCAGGTCGACGACGAGGACATGGCGGACATGATCCGCGAGCTGCGCGGCTATGATCCGAAGCCCGGATGCCGGTTCGGCGGCGAGCCGAGCCGCGCGGTCGTGCCCGACCTGTTCGTCGCGCGGACCAAGACGGGCTGGAGCATCGAGATCAACACCGCAACGCTGCCGCGCATCCTCGTCAACCGCAGCTATTACACCGAACTGGCGCGGGGAGAGCAGGACAAGGCGTCGAAGGCGTGGCTCAGCGAGTGCCTCGCCAGCGCGAACTGGCTGGTCAAGGCGCTCGACCAGCGGCAGCGCACGATCATCAAGGTCGCGACCGAGATCGTGAAGCAGCAGGAGGCGTTCTTCCTCCACGGAGTCGCACATCTGCGGCCGATGACGCTGCGGATGGTCGCCGACGCGATCGAGATGCACGAATCGACCGTCAGCCGCGTGACCAGCAACAAATATGTCTCGTGCGGGCGCGGGCTCTACGAGCTGAAATATTTCTTCACCTCGGCGATCCAGTCGGCGGATGGCGGCGACGCGGTTTCGGCGCAGGCCGTCAAGAGCGCGATCAAGGCGCTGATCGCGAACGAGGGTGCCAAGATCCTGTCCGACGATACTTTGGTGGAATTGCTCGACGGCAAGGGCTTCGACATTGCCCGGCGCACCGTTGCCAAATATCGCGAGGCGCTCGGCATCGGCAGTTCGGTACAACGCCGCCGGGCGCGCGCGCTCGAGGGTACGGGCTGAAGCTTGCCTTCGCACCGGATCGGCGTAGCGTCCGGCTTGCATCACGGGGGGGCCCAGACCGATGAACGACCTTTCCGCCAGCCGTGATGGCGACGCCGAGCGCGTCGCGACCTCCCCACCGATGATCGCGGCCGAGCCCGATGGCGCGCCACGCATCGCGGTGCTCGATATCCTGCGCGGGATCGCGATCCTGGGCATCCTGTTCATGAACATCAACGACATGGGCGGGTCGCTCTACGCGTCGTTCGACGATATCCGGCATTTCGGCTGGACCACACAGGACCAGATCGCCTGGTGGCTGCGCGAGGTGATCGCTAACGGCACCGCGCGCTGCATGCTCGAGATGCTGTTCGGCGCCGGGATGGTGATCCTGACCGACCGCGCCGCGCAGCTGGCGGGGACGCGCGTGGTGATGAAGCGCTATTATGCGCGCAACCTGCTGCTGTTCGCGTTCGGCGTGGTGCACATCCTCATCCTGCTGTGGCCGGGCGACATCCTCCACACCTATGGCCTCGCGGCGCTGATCGCCTTCCTGTTTCGCGGGCTGCGACCCCGCCTGCTTCTGACCATCGGCCTGTCGGCGGCGGCGCTGCAGTTCGCGGGTGGCACCTATGGCTATATGTCCACGGCGCAGACCCAGGCGCAGGTCGCCGCGATCGAAAGCGCGCAGCGCGCCGGGCGACCGGTCACCGCCGCGGACCGCACGCTGCTGACCAAGGTCGCCGAGGGAGCTGCAAGACGCGCTAAAACCAAAGCCGAGGATGCTGCGCGGATCGCCGCCGAGGACAAGGCGCGGACGGGCAGCTTCATGACCTGGGCGGCGTATCAGTGGAGCGTCATCGCCTATCTGCAGAGCCGTGGGCTCGAGCTGGTGTTCGTGTGGGAAGCGGCGGGCGTGATGCTGATCGGCGCGGCGCTGTACAGGCTCGGCATCCTGCAGGGCGGACGATCGCGCGCCTTCTACGTACGGATGACGCTGGTCGCTTACGGGACCGCGATCCCGCTGCGGATGATCGGCGCGGCGGAGCAGATGCGCTTCGACACTGCGCCGAAGACGCTCTGGGCGACCGCGGAGGTCAGCCGGCTGGCGATGACGCTCGGCCATGTCGGCGCCGTCCATCTGCTGGTCGGGACGATCGTCGGCGCGCGGCTGTTGCGCCCCTTCGCCGCCGCCGGCCGGACCGCGCTGTCGCTCTACGTGCTGCAGACGATCATCGGCCTGTGGATCCTGTTCCCGCCCTTTGCGCTCGGGCTGTACGGCCAGTCCGGCTGGGCCGCACTGATGGGAATCGCACTGGTGATCAATATCGGCCTGGTGTGGCTCGCCAATGCCTATCTGCGCGCGTTCAGCATCGCGCCGGTCGAATGGGCGTGGCGGTCGCTGCTCGAGCGGCGCCGGCTGCCGTGGCGCAAAACGCGGATCACCCCCGCGATGCGGACGGCATCCGCCTAGTCATCCTCGTCCTCGAACCCGACCAGCGCCAGCGCGCGCGCCTTGATCTGGCGGGTCATGCACCAGTGGACGAGCGCGTCCTCACGGCCGTGCGTGACCCATACTTCGCGCGGTGCGATCTCGGCGAGCGTGTCGATCAGCTCGTCCCAGTCGGCATGGTCGCTCAGGATCAGCGGCAATTCGACATTCTTCTGCCGCGCGCGCCCGCGGACGCGCATCCAGCCGCTCGCCATCGCGGTGATCGGGTCGGGCAGGCGCCGCGACCAGCGATCGTTGAGCGCGCCGGGCGGGCACATCACGACATGCCCCGCCATGTCGGCCTTCTTGGCGTCCGCAACCGGCAGCAGGGTGCCCAAACGGACGCCGTGATCGGCGTAGAGGTCGCACAGACGCTGGAGCGCACCATGGATGTAGATCGGCGCCTCGTGCCCGCGCGCGCGAAGTTCGGCGATCACGCGCTGCGCCTTGCCGAGCGCATAGGCCCCGACGAGCACGCAGCGGTCGGGATTGGCGTGCAATGCGGCGATCAGCTTGTCGATCTCGTCGCCGGTATCGGGGTGGCGGAAGACCGGCAGGCCAAAGGTCGCCTCGGTGACGAACACGTCGCATTTGACGGGCTCGAACGGCGTGCAGGTCGGATCGCTCCGCCGCTTGTAGTCGCCCGAAACGACGATCCGTTCGCCGCGATAGTCGAGCACGATCTGCGCCGAGCCCAGGACATGGCCGGCGGGGACGAACCCGATATCGACCTCGCCCATGCGGATCGTCTCGCCATAGGCGACCGGATGACCCGATTGCGGACCATAGCGGGCGTCCATGATCGCCAGCGTCTCGGGCGTCGCCCAGACCGCGGCATGGCCGCCGCGCGCATGATCCGCATGGCCGTGCGTGACGAGCGCCCTTTCGCTCGGGATCGACGGATCGATCCACGCGTCGATCGGCTTGACGAGGATGCCGTGCGGGTGCGGTTCGAGCCAGTCGCCGAGTTTTGCCATCACGCTACTACGCCCGAGCCATGGCTGCGGTGCCACGCGCGACGGCGGAGCGACACCGGCGCGGCCGCCTAGCGCCGCCGCCCGACCTTGACCGTCTTCAGGATCGCATCCATCCGCGCCGCGGCGACCGCCTGGGTCGGTGCATTGCGCGGCGGCAGCGATCCCGCCTTGGCCGCATAGGTGATCCGGTCGACCGCGTAGCAGGTGCCGCCGATTACGCTGCGCAGCGTGAGCGCGCGGACCTCTTGGCTCATCCCGGCATCGCCCGTCTCATAGGTCGTCCAGCGCTGGCCGCCGAGCGTGCGGTCGGCGAGGCGGCGGCTGTTCGCCGATGTCAGCCCGTCGGTGGTGCAGCGCGCGATCACCGCCGTGCTCCGGCTGAAGCCGACCTGGATCATCTCGGTCACCTGCCCCTGCCCGTCGGTCGGCTTTGCGACCTGCCAGAACCGGACGATGCCGACGCCCCGCCCGGGCAGCGTGCCGTCCCACATCGTCCGCCAGCCGCTGGTCATCAACGCGCGGCCTGCAAAGTTGCGTGTCGGGGTCAGGGTCGACGGATAGGCGAGGCGAACCGTGCCGCCTGCGCCGACGAACTTCTGCGTCGCCGCCGTCGCATTGGCAAAGGGCAACAGTGCGATCAGGGACAGCGGCGCGAGATGGCGAAGAATCGACAAGGTTGGTCTTTCACAGGCTAAACAGATCGATGGTCCGACAAATTGCCGACCGGGTGAGCGCCGTCCATGGCGTTGCGGCATAGTGCACCCATATGACGACCATGCGTGAACAGGCCGTGAGCGACCTTCCCCCCCAACTTGATGACTGGTTTGCGACACGGGGCTGGCGGCCGCGCCGGCATCAGACCGACATGCTGGCGCAGGGACGCGCCGGGCACCACGCGCTGCTGGTCGCGGCGACGGGGGCGGGCAAGACGCTCGCCGGCTTCCTGCCGACGCTCGCCGAGTTGATCGAGGAGCCGACCAGCGGGCTCCACACGCTCTACGTCTCGCCGCTGAAAGCGCTCGCGGTCGACGTCCAGCGCAACCTGCTGACGCCGATCGAGGAGATGGGCGTCGACATCCGCGTCGAGACGCGCACCGGCGACACGCCGTCGGACCGCAAGGCACGGCAACGCGTGAAACCGCCGCAGATCCTGCTGACGACGCCCGAATCGCTCTCGCTGCTGCTCAGCTATCCTGACAGCATCACGATGTTCGAGGGGATCCGCACGATCGTGATCGACGAGGTCCATGCGTTTGCGACCGGCAAGCGCGGCGACCTGCTCTCGCTGTGCATGGCGCGGTTGCAGACAATCTCGCCGGGGATGCGGCGCGTCGCGCTGTCGGCGACGGTCGCGGATGCCGACGGCTATCGCGCGTGGCTCGCCCCCGACGGCGATATCGACCAGGTCGCGATGGTGCAGGGCGAGGCGGGCGCGGATCCGGACATCGCGATCCTGCTGCCCGAGGGGCGCATTCCGTGGTCGGGCCATTCGGGCCGCTATGCCGCCGAGCAGGTGATGGCGGAGATCGAGAAACATGCGACGACGATCGTGTTCTGCAACACGCGCAGCCTCGCCGAGCTGATCTTCCAGGATCTGTGGAAGGTGAACGCCAATACGCTGCCGATCGGCGTCCATCACGGCAGCCTCGCGCGCGAGGCACGACGCAAGGTCGAGGGCGCGATGGCGGAGGGCAAGCTGCGCGCGCTGGTCGCGACCGCGAGCCTCGACCTGGGCGTTGACTGGGGCAATGTCGACTGCGTGATCCAGATGGGCGCACCCAAGGGTTCGTCGCGGCTGCTCCAGCGGATCGGCCGCGCCAATCACCGGCTCGACGAGGCGAGCAAGGCGATCCTCGTCCCCGGCAACCGGTTCGAATATCTCGAGGCACGCGCCGCGCTCGACGCGGTCGAGGCGGGCGAGCTCGATCCCGACCTGTTCCGCGTCGGCGCGCTCGACGTGCTGGCGCAGCATGTCATGGCCTGCGCCTGCGCCGCGCCGTTCCGCGAGGAGGACCTGCTCGACGAGGTCCGCTCGGCCCTCCCTTATTCCGCGCTGCCGGCCGAGACCTTCTCGCGCGTGCTCGGCTTCATCAGCGACGGCGGCTATGCGCTCAAGGCCTATGACCGGTTCAAGCGGCTGACGCAGGATGCGGACGGCACATGGCGGATCAGCCATCCCAAGTGCATCGGCCAGCACCGGCTGAACGCCGGGATCATCGTCGAGGCGACGATGCTCAACGTCCGGTTCGGCAATGGCCGCGCGCTCGGCCGCGTCGAGGAAGGCTTCGCGGCGCAGCTCAGCCCCGGCGACACCTTCTTCTTCGCCGGCCTCAGCCTTGAGGTCATCAAGATGGACACCGAGGACCTCGTCGTCCGCGCGACGTCCAAGCCGGCGCGGATCCCGACCTATGGCGGCAGCCGGATGCCGCTGTCGACCAACCTCGCCGACCGCGTCCGCGGGTTCCTGGCGCATCCCGGCGAATGGGCGCGCTTCCCCGACGACGTGCGCGAATGGCTTGAATATCAACGGTTGCGCTCGGTCCTGCCCGAACCCGGTCAGCTGCTCGTCGAGACCTTCCCGCGCGAGGGGCGGCATTACATGGTCGCCTACAGCTTCGAGGGGTGGAACGCGCACCAGTCGCTGGGCATGCTGATCACCCGGCGGATGGAGACGCAGGGGCTCAAACCGCTCGGCTTCGTCGCGAACGACTATGCGCTGGCGGTGTACGGGATCGACAAGATCACCGACCCGGCCTCGCTGTTCTCCGCCGATATTCTCGAACATGAGTTCGTCGACTGGGTGCAGCAATCGCATCTGCTCAAACGCGCGTTTCGCGAGGTCGCGGTGATCGGCGGGCTGGTCGAGCGGCAGCATCCCGGCAAGCGCAAGACCGGGCGTCAGGTCACCTTCTCGACCGACCTGATCTATGACGTGCTGCGCAAATACGAGCCGACGCATCTGCTGCTCGAGGCCGCCTGGGCGGATGCGCGGGCGCGGATGACCGATGTCGGGCGACTGGCCGGGCTGCTCGACCGTGCGGCGGAAACGATGCTGCATGTCGATCTCGAGCGCGTGACGCCGCTCGCGGTGCCGATCCTGACGCTGATCGGGCGTGAGAAGGTCGCTACCAACACGTCCGACGACGCCCTGCTGATCGAGGCGGAGGCGCTGGCGGCCGAGGCGATGCGGATCGACTGAACGGACCCGAGACGAACCAGGGACGAACGACTTGTCGTCCGTCGGTTTCGGGCGCAGCATCGGGTCATGCGCAGGTGGTCAGGCCCGGTGTTGCTCATCATTGCTGCCCCGGCTGCGGCCCAGCAGTCTGCCCCCGACCCTATCCCGCAAGCCGCC
This sequence comes from Sphingomonas sp. CFBP 13714, assembly GCF_014842205.1. Classification (NCBI taxonomy): domain Bacteria; kingdom Pseudomonadati; phylum Pseudomonadota; class Alphaproteobacteria; order Sphingomonadales; family Sphingomonadaceae; genus Sphingomonas; species Sphingomonas sp. CFBP 13714. The sequence goes on along the minus strand of NZ_JACYVG010000001.1, from coordinate 431,470 downwards.
GCCCCGCCCGCTTATGCTGCACCGGTCGATGATGCAGCATCTGCAGCAAACACGGTGATGCTGTTCGGGCAGGACGAGAGCCGGATGACGGTGCCCGTGTCGATCGCGGGCACCAGTCCGCAGAAGTTCGTCGTCGATACCGGCGCGCAACGCACCGTGATCTCACGCGAGCTTGCGGCGGTGTTGCGGCTTGCGCCCGGCCGGATCGTCCGCGTCACGGGCATGACCGGATCGGACAGCGTCGCGACCGTGATCATCCCGGCGCTGCGGGTCGGCACGATCGACAGCCCGGCAATCGAAGCGCCCGCAATCGCCGCGCAGAATCTGGGCGCGCTGGGGCTGCTGGGGATCGACACGCTGCAGGGACGTGCGGTGGGGATCGATTTCGACACCCGCACGATGACCGTGACGCCCGCGCGCCGGCGCAACCGCCGCGAGCGGACCGAGCGGGGCGAGATCGTCGTCCGGGCACGCAGCCTGTTCGGCCAGCTCGTCGTCACCGACGCCTATTGCAATGGCGTCCGGATCCGCGTGATCATCGATACCGGGTCATCGGTCAGCATGGGCAATGCCGCGTTGCGCCGCAAGCTGTTGCGCAAGCCGGTCCGGTCGCAATCGATCGCGCTGACCGGTGTTACCGGACAGACGGTGATGGCGGACTATTCGACGATCGATCGCGTCATGATCGGCAGCCTGACGATCACCAGCCTGCCGATCGCGCTGACGGCCGTCGACGCCCCGCCCTTTCGCCAGTTCGGGCTGGCGGAACGGCCCGCGATCCTGCTCGGCATGGATGCGCTGACGCTGTTCCGCCGCGTCGACATCGACTTTGCCAATCGCGAGGTGCGGCTTGCCCTGCCGCGCAATGTTACGCCGCGTTGAGGTTGCGTGATCGATCATTCGCTGCAACGCTGCTGCAATAAACGATCAAGGGGACGACGATGCGCGCAGTAAGCAGGGTCATGGCGGGAGTGATGCTGACGGCCAGTGTCGTCAGCATGCCCGGTACGGGATTTGCGCAAAGCCGCCCCGACCAGAAGGCGTTTTTCGGACTCTACAAGGAGCTGGTCGAGACCAACACGACGCTGTCCTCGGGCAGCTGCACCCAGGCCGCCGCGCAGATCGGCGCACGGCTGAAAAGCGCGGGCTATGCCGATGCCGACATCACCTATTTCTCGGTTCCCGAGCATCCCAAGGATGGCGGGCTGGTCGCGGTGCTGAAGGGGTCGGACGCATCGATCAAGCCGATGCTGCTGCTCGGGCATCTCGACGTCGTCGAGGCCAAGCGCGAGGACTGGGTGCGCGATCCGTTCACGCTGATCGAGGAGGGCGGCTATTATTACGCGCGCGGCACCGTCGACGACAAGGCGCAGGCGGCGATCTGGTCCGACGCGATGATCCGCTTCAAGACGTCGGCCTACACGCCGAAGCGGACGATCAAGCTCGCGCTGACCTGTGGCGAGGAGACGACCTTCGCGTGGAACGGCGCGCAATATCTGGCCGCGAGCAAGCCGGACCTGATCGCCGCCGAATTCGCGTTGAACGAGGGCGGCGGCGGGCGGCTCGACGATACTGGCAAGCGCCAGCTGCTGGCGATCCAGGTCGGTGAGAAGGCTGCGCAGAATTACACTTTCACCGCAACCAACCCCGGCGGGCACAGCTCCCAGCCGACGCCCGACAATGCGATCTACGAACTCGCTGACGCGGTGAAGGCGGTGCAGGGCCATGAATTCCCCGTGACCTTCACCGACACGACGCGCGCCTTCTTCGCCGCAAGTGCAAAAGCGATGCCGGGCACGATGGGCGACGCGATCACGCGGCTGCTCGCCAATCCGCAGGACAAGGCGGCCGACGCGATCGTCAGCCGCGACAAGGCGATGCATTCGACGCTGCGCACAACCTGTGTCGCGACGTTGCTGAGTGCGGGCCATGCCGAAAACGCGCTGCCGCAGCGCGCGACCGCGAATGTGAACTGCCGGATCTTTCCCGGCGAGACGGTCGACGGCACGCTCGCCAAGCTGAAGTCGCTCGCCGGTACCAAGGTGAGCGTGACCGCGAACCAGCCAGTCCGGCCGACCGCGATCCCGCCGACGCTCGATCCCAAGATCATGGGCCCGGTGACCAAGGTCGCGGCCAAGCACTTCCCCGGCCTGCCGATCCTGCCGCTGATGTCGACCGGCGCGACCGACGGCATCTTCTTCGAGGCGATCGGCATTCCGGTCTACGGCGCGCCGGGCGTGTTCATCGACAAGGACATGGGCGGGATCCACGGCCTGAACGAACGGATCCGGATCGCGTCGCTCTATGACGGCCGCGACTATCTGTACGATCTGGTCAAGGCGTTCGCGGGATGACGCTGAACCCCTCTCCCCTTGGGGGAGAGGGAGGGAGGAGCCGCGCGCGACGGAAGGGTGAGGGGTATTGGGTCGGGGTCCCTAGCCACACGCCCCTCACCCTTCCCACCCGGCTTCGCCGTGCGGGCCCCTTCCCTCTCCCCCTAGGGGAGAGGGAGTCTAGACCGTCACCTGCTCGCCGAGTTCGAGCACCTTGCCGGGCGGGATCCGCAGGAAATCGGTCGGATCGCTCGCGTTGCGCTGCAGGAACATGAAGATCCGGTCCTGCCAGGGCGGCATGCCCTTTTCCGCGTCGGGCTTGAGCGTGTTGCGGCCGATGAAGAACGACGTCCGCATCGGGTCGAGGCCGAGCTGCTCGGTCTTCGCGCCGACACCAAGATCGCGCGGCACGTCGGGGGATTCCATGAAGCCGTAGGTCAGCACGACGATCGAGAAATTGTCATCGACCCGCTCGACCTTGGCGCGGCCTGCCTGATCGACGAACGGGCGATCCGCGGTGCGGATGCTGACGATCAGGTTGCGCTCGTGCAGAACCTTGTTGTGCTTCAAATTGTGAAGCAGCGCGCCGGGCGTGGCGTGCGGATTGGCGGTGAGAAACACCGCGGTCCCCGACACGCGCTCGGGCGGGCGCTTCTCGAGCGCGGCGGCGAGATCGCTGAGCGGGATGCTCTGCCGCTTCTCGAACGCGCTGACGATCTTCTTGCCGCGCACCCAGGTGAAGATGATCAGCCCGATCGACGCCGCGATCACCAGTGGCACCCAGCCGCCCTCGATCACGCGCAGGATGTTCGCGCCGAAGAAGATCAGGTCGAGCGTCAGGAACGGCAGGATCGCGGCGAGCGCCAGCGGCCGCGACCAGTTCCAGCGGTGACGCACGACGATATAGGCGAGCAGCGTGGTGACGACCATCGTGCCGGTCACGGCGATACCATACGCCGCGGCCATCGCCGACGAGGTCTTGAACTGGATCACCAGCACCAGCACGCCGATCAGCAACAGCCAGTTGATCGCGGGCAGGTAGATCTGCCCGGCGAACACCGCCGATGTCTGGCGGATGCGCAGCCGCGGCAGCAGGCCGAGCTGGATCGCCTGCTGCGTCAGGCTGAACGCGCCGGTGATCACCGCCTGGCTGGCGATGACCGTCGCGAAGCCCGCGAGGATGATCAGCGCGGGGCGCAGCGATTCGGGTGCCATCAGGAAGAACCAGTCCTGATTGACGAACGGGACGCCCCGACGCGCGGCATCCTCGAGCTGCGACAGCGCGAACGCGCCCTGCCCGAGATAGTTGAGCGCGAGCGCCGGAAAGACCAGGAAGAACCAGCCGATCCGGATCGGCATCTTGCCGAAATGGCCCATGTCCGCGGTCAGCGCTTCCGCTCCGGTGACGGTCAGGAACACCGCGCCGAGCACGAACAGCCCGGTGACGCCGTGGGTCGCGAGAAACGCGACGCCGTAGGTCGGCGAGAAGACGCGGACGATCGAGGGCTCGTCGGCAATATGCCACACGCCCAGCGCACCGATCGCGACGAACCAGACGATGCAGACCGGACCGAACAGCTTCGAGACATGCGCGGTGCCACGCGACTGGATCACGAACAGGACGATGAGAATGGCGATCGTCAACGCGCGCACCACGCCTTCGTTGAAGATGTGCGCCGCGCTGGGGATCGTGCGCAGCCCTTCCATCGCCGAGAGGACGGACAGGGCCGGCGTGATGATCGCATCGCCGTAGAACAGCGACGCGCCGGCGGCCCCCAGCACGATCGCGATCTTCGACCGCACCCCCAGCGCCCGCCTTGCGAGCGCTGCGAGTGCAAGCACGCCGCCCTCGCCCTGATTGTCCGCGCGCATCAGGAAGATGACGTATTTCACGGTGACGACGAGGAACAGCGACCACAGCGCCAGGCTGAGCACGCCGAGAATCTCGCTCGGATCGATCCCGCCCGCAGCGCTCTGGCCAAGCGCTTCGCGGAAGGCATAGAGCGGGCTGGTGCCGATATCGCCGAACACCACGCCGATCGCCCCCACGGTCAGCGCGGCGAGCGCCGGATGCGGGTGAAGATGCGCCGCCGACAGATCGGTGGACGTTTCAGCGGGCTGGGGTGTTCCGGCGACGGACGACATGGCGCGAAAAGCGCTCCTCCTGATGGGACGGCGCGCTTTACGCCGATTGCAGCCATGCGCAAGTGTTCGACGCTGCGCCGCACAATCGCTTGATTCGAACGTCGACCGACGGCATGGCCACCTGATGGTTCCCTTTTCGTTCGGCGGACACACGCTTTCGGCGCTGGCGGCAGGTGCGGTTTACTGGCCCGCGCGACACGCCTTGCTGGTCGCCGACCTGCATTTCGAGAAGGCGAGCTGGTTCGCCAGCCGTGGCCAGATGCTGCCACCTTATGATTCGATCGCGACCTTGACCGAACTCGCCGCCGTGCTCGACGCGACCCGCGCGACCGAGATCTGGTGTCTCGGCGACAGTTTCCACGACAGCGACGGCTGCGACCGGCTGCCGCAGCGCGCGCAGGACATGTTGCGCGCCATGACGCAGAAGACCCACTGGACCTGGATTACCGGCAATCATGACCCGATGATCCTCGACCGGTGCGGTGGCACAGTCGTCGACGAGGCCTGTGTCGATGGCCTGGTGCTGCGCCACGAGGCCGATCCGCGCGAGACCCGGCCCGAACTCTCGGGCCATTTCCATCCCAAATTGCGCCTTCGGCTGCGCGGCAAGCAGGTCGCGCGGCGGTGTTTCGTCGCGACCGAGACCAAGCTGATCCTGCCCGCCTTCGGATCGCTGACGGGCGGGCTGGACGTCGACCATCCCGAGATCATCCGCGCCGTGGGCAATGGTGCGCAGGCGCTGTTGCCGGTCGCGGACCGGATGCTGCGCTTTCCGGTCGCCCCTCAGCGACCGGACACGCGGATCGCCGTCTCCGCCTGAGCCGCTCAGCCGGCGTTAGCTGGCGATCGTCGGGAAGGCCTTGCGGAACGCCGCGAGCTTCGGCTTGTCCCAGGCGACGATGTAGGGATGCGTCGGATTCCGGTCGAAAAAGTCCTGGTGATAGGCTTCGGCAGGATAGAATCTGCCGGTTTCGAGCGTCGTGACGATCGGCCGCGCGAACGCCCGCGTCTGACCGAGTTGTGAGATATAGGCGCGTGCGACCTGCGCCTGCTGCGGGGACTGCGGGAAGATCGCGGAGCGATAGCTGGTGCCGCTGTCGGGGCCCTGCCGGTTCAGCTGCGTCGGATCATGCGCGATCGAAAAATAGACGCGCAGCAGCGTGGCATAGCTCACGACGCGGGGATCATAGCTGATCCGCACCGCCTCGGCATGCCGCGTGGTTTCGCTCGACACCTGCTCGTAATTCGCGGTCGCCTTCGTCCCGCCGGCATAGCCTGCGGTCACGCCCTTGACGCCGCGGACATGCTCGAACACCGCCTCGAGGCCCCAGAAACAGCCGCCCGCCAGCACCGCGGTCTGCAGGCCGCCCGTCCGCGGGACGTCGACGGTCGCGGCCGGGATGATGACCGCGCGCTCTGCCTGCGCAGAACCGGTGGCGATGACCGCACCGGCTAGTCCGACGGCGGCGAGCGTTGCGAAAAGGGGCGTGTGCATGTTGATCATGTGGGGCGTCTCGATGACGTTTCCAGCCCCGGCGCGGAATGCCTTTCGGCGACCGATCACCGGGATCCAGCAGGCTCAGCGCTGGGCGGGAGCGGCGTGCACGGGCGCGCCATACACCGGCTGCGTTGCCTCGGCGGGCTGGAACGCAAGGAGACCCAGCGCACCCAGAACAAAACCGCCAGTAAACTGCCAGAGAAAGCTCGACTTGATAAGATTGCGCATCATGCGCTCCTGTTGAAATCAGACTTGGCGTGATCCCGGTGGATCACGTCAGCTACGACCCAGCATGTCGTGGGGATGCCGCGTCTTCACAATGCCGTTTTATGAAACGGTCGATTAACGCGATGTGGCCAATCCGTTCATCCGCCAGCAGGGTTGCTGGCGGATGTCCGGGCATGTCCGCGATGTTGCCGGGCGTGCCGGATCAGCGCAGCGCGGCGCAGGCGGTCTGGATCCGCGTGCAAGCCTCGCGCAGCAGCGTGTCCGACGTGGCATAGCTGATCCGGAACGCGGGGCTGAGGCCGAATGCCGCGCCCTGCACGACCGCGACCTTGGCATCGTCGAGAAGATAGCCGACCATCGCCTCGTCGGTGTCGATCAGCCGACCGTTCGGCGTCGACTTGCCGATCAGCGCGGCGAACGACGGATAGACATAGAACGCACCCTCGGGCGTCGGGCATTCCATGCCGTCGATTTCGTTCAGCATCGACACGACCAGATCGCGGCGGCCCTGGAAGGCGGTGTTGCGCTCGGCGAGGAACGACTGGTCGCCGTTCAGTGCGGCGACCGCGGCGGCCTGCGCGATCGAGCACGGGTTCGAGGTCGACTGCGACTGGAGCTTGGCCATCGCCTTGATCAGCCAGCTTGCGCCGCCCGCATAGCCGATCCGCCAGCCGGTCATCGCATAGGCCTTCGAACAGCCATTGACGGTCAGCGTGCGCTCGAACAGCTCGGGGCACGCCTCGGCGATCGTCGCGAACCTGAAGCCGTCATAGACGATATGCTCGTACATATCGTCGGCGAAGATCCAGACATGCGGGTGCTTCGCGAGCACCGCGCCCAGAGCCTTCAGCTCGTCGATCGTGTAGCCGGCGCCGGTCGGGTTCGACGGCGAGTTGAGGATCACCCACTTGGTCTTGGGCGTGATCGCCGCGTCGAGCGCCTCGGGTGCGAGCTTATAGCCGACCTCGGGGCCGGCCTTGACGATCACCGGTACGCCGCCGGCGAACTGCACGACGTCGGGATAGCTGACCCAATAGGGTGCGGGGATCACGACCTCGTCACCCGGATCGATCGTCGCGACCATCGCGTTGAACAGGGTGTGCTTGCCGCCCACGTTCACGCTGATCTGGTCGGTCGCATAGGTCAGGCCGTTGTCGCGCGCGAACTTGGCGGCGATCGCCTGCTTCAGCTCGATCGTACCGTCGACATTGGTGTATTTCGTCTTGCCGTCGCGAATCGCCTGGATCGCGGCCTCCTTGACGAAATCGGGCGTGTCGAAATCAGGCTCGCCCGCCCCCAGCCCGATCACGTCGACGCCGGCGCGCTTCAGTTCGAGCACACGCGACGTGATCGCGAGGGTCGGCGAAGGGCTGATGCGGCCAAGGGCGGCGGATGCGTGCATGGTGAAACCTCTGCGGTTGACCGCAGCGGCGCCTGCGGAATTCGCGCGGGCTATACGCCGCGATCGCCTGATTTCGCAACCGCAACAACGGCCGGAACGAGCCCACGTACTGCATTTCCCATACGGAACCCGTTGGCGAGGTCGGCGCGCGTCAACCGTCCCTCGACCGCCTGGCCGCTGGCGAGCAGATCGGCGCGCAGCACGCCGGGGATCAGCGCGCCTACAGGCGGGGTCACCAGCACCCCGTCGCGCGGCACGAACAGCGAGGTGAAGCTGCCCTCCGTCAGGAAGCCGTCGGGCCCCTCGAATACCACTTCGGTGGTGCCCGCGGCACGCCGCGCGTCGTCGTAAAAGGCGCGGTCGCTGGTCTTGTGGCGCAGCCGGATATCGGCGGGCGCGACGGGCAGCGGGACGATCGCGACCGTCATCTGCGCGGGCGTGACCGGCATCGGACCGACCTGGATCGCGACCGCGCCCGATGCCGCGACGACCAGCCGGATCCGCCGCGGACCGCGCAACCGGAAGGTCGCCGCCTGCAGCTCGTTCCGAACGGCGTGACGATCGAAGCTGAACCCCAGCGCCGCCGCGCTCGCGGTCAGCCGGGCGAGATGCAGTTCGAGCCGCATCACCCCGTGTTCGGGATCGAACGCCATCGTCTCGATCAGGTCCAGCTTGCGCTGTCCGGCGGTGACGAAGGCCGCCTTGTCCGCGCATTCCTGCCATTCCTGGTCGGCGACGCTGTCCGCGACGATCCCCGAGCCGAGTCCCATCACCGCGTCACCGTCGCGCACCGTCAGCGTGCGGATCGCGACGTTCAGCGCGGCGTCACCACCCGGATCGAACCGGCCGATCGCACCGGTATAGAGGCCGCGGGGGCGGGCCTGCTCGACCTCTGCGATGACCTCCATCGCGCGCTGCTTGGGTGCGCCGGTGATCGAGCCGCAGGGGAACAGCGCGGCGAGCGCATCGATCGCATCGCGACCTGGGGTCAGCCGCGCTGCCACCGTCGAGGTCATCTGGTGGACGGTCGGATAGGTCTCCACCGTGAACAGGTCGGGGACCGAGACACCCTGCGCGACCTGCGACAGATCGTTGCGCATCAGGTCGACGATCATCAGATTTTCCGCGCGCTGCTTCGGATCGGCGGCCAGCTCCTGGGCAAGGCGGCGGTCGACATCGGGCGTGGCGCCGCGCGGCGCGGTGCCCTTCATCGGCCGACAGGTCAGCCGATCGCCCTCGAGCGTGAAGAACAGTTCGGGCGACAGCGACAGACAGGTCTCGTCGCCCGTGTCGATCAGCGCGCCATAGCCGGCGCGCGCCTGGTGTCTGAGGCGGGCATAGAGCGCGCGGGGATCGCCGATGAACGGCACGGTCGCGGCAAAGGTCAGATTGGCCTGATAGATGTCGCCCGCCGCGATCAGCGCGAGCAGCCGTGCGATTCGCGCATCATAGGCCTCGCGGTCGATCTGCGGCTGCGGCGGCCCGACCCAGATTCCGGCAGGATCGGGCAACAGCGCGGGCAGCGCCGCCGCGGGGATCGTTTCGTAGCGCTCGAACAGGCCGAACCACAGCAACGGGCCGTCCGGCGGGCCGGCCTCGACCGCACGCGACGCGAACGTCATCCCCGCCTCATAGGCCAGCATCCCCGCGGCGTGCAGCCCCTCGGCCAGTCCGCGGCGGATCTCGGCAAGTGCCGGTTGCACGGCATCGGGGGTGTCCGCGCGAACGACCCGGACAGGCCGATCGTACAGGCGCGCGGGGGCCCCCGCCTCCCGGGCATCATCAAGCAGCACGAAGGGCGCAGTCCACATCGTGCCGACTGATGCACGGGGCGGCAGGCAAACCGCAAGCGGCGATTGCCCGAAACCGCCCGCCGCCCTATTTTGCCGGAATGACAAAGACCTCCCTGCCGCCGCTGCGTGCCGCGATCATCCCCGTCACGCCGATCCAGCAGAACTGCACGTTGCTGTGGTGCACCGCGACGATGAAGGCGGCGGTGGTCGATCCCGGCGGCGACCTGCCGCGAATCAAGGCGGCGATCGCGGAGGCGGGCGTGACGGTCGAGAAGATCCTGCTGACGCACGGGCATATCGACCATGCCGGCGAGGCGAAGGCGCTAGCCGACGATCTGGCGGTGCCGATCGAGGGGCCGCACGAGGCCGACCGTTTCTGGCTCCAGCGGCTTGACCAGGACGGGCCGAAATACGGGATCGCCGGCGTCAATTTCGAACCCGACCGGTGGCTGGTCGAGGGCGACCGGGTGTCGGTCGGCGATCTCGTCCTCGATGTCTACGAAACGCCGGGGCATACCGAAGGCCATGTGATCTTCCATCACGCGCCGTCAAAATTCGCGCAGGTCGGCGACGTGCTGTTCCAGGGGTCGGTCGGACGATCGGACATGCCCGGCGGCAATCACCGGGTGCTGCTGTCGTCGATCGTCGAGAAGCTGTGGCCGCTGGGCAGCGACACGAGCTTCATCCCGGGTCACGGCCCCGCGAGCACGTTCGCGCATGAGCGCGCGACGAACCTGTTCGTGAGCGATCGGGCGCTGGCGGCGTAGGTCCCTGTTCCCCCGCGGAGGCGGGAGAACACCGGGAAGCAGACGTCCAACGCGCCAATCACCCCACCCCGGCGAAGGCCGGGGCCCAGTTGGGGGACCAAGATTGGCGGAGGTAGCGCGCCGTTACTGCAACCTTCCCAACTGGACCCCGGCCTTCGCCGGGGTGGTAGCGAATGTGGGTTGAATCCTACTTCCGCTCCCCCGCGCTTTCAGCCCGAACCGACTTGAATTCGGAGTCGTCGCGCCACTCCGGCCAGAGCCGGCTGTTCGCCAGCTTCGTGCCTATCGTCCGGAACAGACCGACATCCTGCGCCGCGCCGCGCAGATCCCAGTCCGCACTCCACGCGTCGCACGTCTGGTGATAGCATTTCATGTAACCGTCGAGCCACGCCTGCCCCGCTGGGCGCCCGCCCGTCACGAGGTCGGACGCACCGCTGATCGCCATCAGCAACAGCGTCGGCACGCCGCGCCGCGCGACCGAGAAATGATCCGCGCGGTAGAACAGCCCCCGTTCGGGGAGCGCTTCGGGGGTTACGACACGGCCCTGCGCCTTCGCCGCATCGCCCAGCATATCCTCCAGGCTGTTCTGGCCCGCGCCGACCAGCAGGACGTCGCGCGCCGGCCCCGCCGTCTGAAGAATGTCGAGCGTCAGGTTGGCGACCGTCTTGGCCGCGGGATAGACCGGTTTCACCGCATAGGTTTCCGACCCGAGCAGCCCCCGCTCCTCCCCGCTCCACAGCGCGAAGACGAGGCTGCGATCGGTGCGCGGCGCGGCGGCAAAGCTGCGGGCGAGGCCGAGCACACCCGCGACGCCGAGCGCGTCGTCATTGGCACCCGGGCGGATCGTGCGCCCCTGCGCATCGGGCGCGCCGACGCCATACGCATCCCAATGCGCCCCGAACATCACCACTTCGTCGGGACGGGTCTTGCCGGGCAGCATCGCCAGCACGTTGCGACTCTCCGCCGTGTCATGACGGACGGGAAGGTCGGTCGTGAACCGCTGCTTCAGCGCGACGGGGCGGAAATCGCTGCGTCGCGCGGCCTTGCGCAACGTGGCGAGGTCCTGACCGGAGGCGGCAAAGAGCCGGGTTGCGGCGGCCCCTTCGATCCACCCCTGCAGCAGCACGCGCGAGGTCGGATCCTCGCGCACGATGTCGTAATTCTCGCCCGCGGGTGCGGTGACCGTCGCCCAGCCATAGCCGGCACCCGGCGTGTCGTGGACGATCAGCGCCGCCACCGCACCGCGCCGCGCGGCCTCCTCGAACTTATAGGTCCAGCGTCCATAATAGGTCATGCGCCGATCGCCGAACCGGCCCTTGGCATCATCGCCCGCCACTGCCTCGAAATCGGGGTCGTTGACCAGGAAGACCGCGACCTTGCCCTTCAGGTCGAGACCCTTGAAGTCGTCCCAGCCACGTTCGGGCGCGGTGACGCCGTAGCCGACAAAGACCATCGGCGCGTCGGCGATCGCGACGCGGTCGACCCCGCGCACCGTGCTGAGATAGACGTCGCGGCCCTGGACCAGTGGCGTTGCCCCGGCACGCACGCTGCCCTGCCCCAGCCGCGTGTGGACCAGCGGCACCGCCTGCGTCCAGCTGCCGTCCGGCCCGCCCGGCGACAGCTTCATCGCCTTGAACTGCGCGATGAGCCAGTCGATCGTCGTGGTTTCGCCCGCGGTTCCCGGTGCCCGGCCCTCGAACGCGTCCGACGCCAGCGTCCTGACGTCAGCGGACAGATGCTCGGGCGAGATGGCGTCCTGCGCCGGGCCGTCCTTCGCAAGGCCGGGCGTCGCGACCGCGAACAGCATCGGCGTGGCGAGGAGGGCGGCGACATTCCGGACGATGCTCATGCGCGACCCTCGATCGGTGCCGTCTGGAACGTCGTGACCGACGGCGTGGCACCGGCCTGATAGGCGATCGCGAGTGCCCAGCCCGCGAGCAGCGCCATCAGCGCCCAGGTCGCGAGTGCGCCACCGGCGCGCGGCAGGTTCGACGTCGTCTTGTCCATGCCGAAGGCGTGCGCGATTCGCGCGACGACGAAAACGACCCCGGCGATCCACAACCAGCGGGGAGATCCGCCGCCCAGCTCGATCAGCGCGAACAGGATCAGGATGAAGGGCGCATATTCGACCAAGTTCGCCTGCGCGCGCATCCGCCCCTGCAGGACCGGATTGCCATTGTCGCCCAGCAGGACATTGTCCTTGAGGCGAGTCGGCACGATCCGGAAGGCCAGCCAGAGATTGATGACCGCGGCCGCGGCGGCGATCGTCAGGGTTACGGGCAGGATCATGCAGCTTATTCCTCGATGTTTCCGGTGTCCGCGGGTCGTGCCACTGTGCCACCATGCTTGCAACGCAGGCGATTATCGCTATAGCGCCACGCTTCGCGATGCGTCAGGCCGTATGGTAGCTCACGCGGCCGACCTTAACAGTCGGTTGCCGACTCCTTCGTCCGGGCCTATCGGAGCCCCGACCTTTATAAAGAACAAGGTGCCGAAATGGCCGTCCCCAAGAGAAAAACCTCGCCCTCCAAGCGCGGCATGCGCCGTGGCCACGATTCGCTGACGATCGCGGCATTTCAGGAGTGCCCGAACTGTGGCGAACTCAAGCGCCCGCACAACCTCTGCACGTCTTGCGGCCATTACAACGGTCGCGAAATCCTTTCGGTCGAGGGCTGAGCCCTTACCTGAGCGAAGGACGTGAGCATGCCCGACAGCGCCTGGATCGCCGTCGATGCGATGGGTGGCGATGACGGGCTGGCGGTAATGCTGGCGGGTGTCGCGCGTGCGCGACGCCAGTTTGACGGCATGCATTTCCTGCTGGTCGGTGACGAAACCGCGATTCGCGACGGGCTGAAAGCCCATCCGAATCTCGAACTCAACTCCGAGATCGTCCACGCCCCCGAGGTGGTTGGCTCGAGCGACAAGCCGAGCCAGGCGATTCGTCGCGCCAAGACGACATCGATGGGCATCGCCATCGATCTCGTCAAAAAGGGGCGTGCCGCAGCCGCGGTCTCGAGCGGCAACACCGGTGCGCTAATGGCGATGGCCAAGCTGTCGCTCAGGACCCTGCCGGGCATTGATCGGCCCGCGCTCGCCGCGCGCCTTCCGACGCTTGGCGACACCGACATGGTGATGCTCGACCTCGGTGCGAATACCGAGTGCGACGCGCGCAACCTCGTCCAGTTCGCGATCATGGGCGGCGCCTATGCACGGACCGCGCTTGATATCGCCCATCCGCGTGTCGCGTTGCTCAATATCGGCAGCGAGGACATGAAAGGCACCGACGAGATTCGCGAGGCCGCCGCCATGCTGCGCGCGACGCCGAAGCTCGACATGGATTTCACCGGCTTCATCGAAGGCGACCGCCTGTCGCGCGGCGATGTCGACGTCGTCGTATGCGACGGCTTTTCGGGCAATATCGCGCTCAAGACCGCCGAGGGCACCGCGCGATTCGTCGCCGACCTGCTCAAGCGCGCATTTCGCAGCTCGGTCCGGTCGAAGCTCGGCTTTCTGATTTCGAAGCCCGCGACCGAACTGCTGCGCGATCATCTCGATCCCAATAATCATAACGGTGCGGTGTTTCTCGGGCTCAACGGCATCGTCGTCAAAAGCCATGGCGGCGCCAATGAGCGCGGCGTGGCGACGGCGATCGGCAATGCCGCCAAGATGGTGAGAAACGACCTCGTCCGCCGGATCAGCGACGATCTGGGCAACGTCAAGGAAGCCGCATGATCCGTTCGGTCATTACCGGCACCGGATCGGCCCTGCCGGTCCGTCGCGTCTCGAATGCGCAGCTGGCGGAACAGGTCGACACCAGCGACGAATGGATCGTCGAGCGCACCGGCATCCGGTTCCGCCATATCGCCGGCGAAGGCGAGACGACCGCGACTCTGGCCGCTGACGCCTGCCGCGCGGCTCTCGCTGCAGCAGGCGTGGACGCGCAGGACATCGACCTGATCGTGCTCGCCACCGCGACGCCCGACCAGACCTTCCCCGCCAGCGCGACCAAGGTGCAGGCGATGCTCGGGATCGACGACTGCGTCGCGTTCGACGTCGCCGCGGTCTGCTCGGGCTTTCTCTACGCGGTCCAGGTCGTCGACAGCATGATCCGCAGCGGCGTCGCCAAGCGCGCGCTGGTGATCGGCGCCGAGACGTTCAGCCGGATTCTCGACTGGGAGGATCGCACGACCTGCGTCCTGTTCGGCGACGGTGCGGGCGCGATCGTGCTCGAGGCGCAGGATACCGCCGATGCGGACGGACGCGGGATCCTGACCACCAAGCTGCACGCCGACGGGCGGCACAATCAGCTTCTCTATGTCGATGGCGGCGTCTCGACCACCGGGACGGTCGGCAAGCTCAGGATGAAGGGCCGCGAGGTGTTTCGTCACGCGGTGACCAACCTCGCCGCCGTCATGACCGAATCACTGGCGATGGCGGGCTTGTCCGCGGACCAGGTCGACTGGGTCGTGCCGCACCAAGCGAATGCCCGGATCCTCGACGCGACCGCGCGCAAGCTGGGCCTTGCCCCCGAGCGCGTCGTCGTCACCGTCGACCAGCATGCCAACACCTCCGCGGCGTCGGTACCGCTCGCGCTCGACGTGGCAGTCCGTGACGGACGGATCCAGCAGGGCCAGATCGTCGTGCTCGAGGCGATGGGTGGCGGCTTTACTTGGGGTGCGGCGGTCATCCGCTTCTAAACGCAACTGAAAGCCAGTTGCAATTTGTCCGATAAAGCTCTTCCGATGATCACGCTGCTTGTGTAGGTACCGCAATGGGTGTGGGAGTTTCGGAATGACAATGACGGGTACGCTGACACGAGCCGATCTAGCCGAATCGCTTCATCGCGAAATCGGACTTTCGCGATCGGATGCTTCAAAAGTCGTCGAACAGATCCTGACCGAGATGTGCGAAGCACTGACCAGCGGGCAGAATGTCAAGATTTCGGGCTTTGGTACGTTCGTTCTGCGCGACAAGGGCGAGCGCATCGGTCGCAACCCCAAGACTGGCGTCGAGGTGCCGATCGCACCGCGCCGCGTGCTGACGTTCCGCGCAAGCCAGATGATGCGCGAACGCATCGTCGGCGCAGGCTGAGGCACGCGATGCCGGACACTTCCGGCAAGGCCAGTACCGCATTCCGGACCATCGGCGAACTGTCGAACGATACCGGCTTGCCACAGCATATCCTGCGCTATTGGGAAACGCGTTTTCCCCAGCTCCGACCGCTCCAGCGTGCCGGGAATCGTCGCTATTATCGCGTCGAGGACGTCGCGCTGGTGCGCCGGATCGACCAGCTGCTCAATCGCGACGGCTATACCGTGCGCGGCGTCCAGCAGCTGCTGGCCGCCGAAAAGGGCGCACCGCCCGCGGTCGCTCCCGAGATCGTTGCGCCCGCCGAGACGCCGATCACGGCACTGCGCGCGATCCGCGACATGCTTGCCGAGGCCCTGGCCGCGGATTGATCCGCATGCCTGCCGGTTCGTCATACTCGCGCGGGCGGGGATGACGATCGATGGCGGTCCCTTACCGTTCGCGGGTCGCGGCGAAGCGGATCTTCGCATAGCGGTCGGCGATGTAGTTCACCTCCCACGCGCTCTTGGCGAGGAACACCGGGTTCCCGTCGCGATCCTTCGCCATCGCGCCGCGGTTGATCTCGGCGAAGGTCTTGAGCTCCTGCGGGTCCTCCGCCGATATCCAGCGCGCGGTCTCGTACGGCGCAGGCTCTAGCCCGGCCGCGACCTTGTACTCCGCGTCGAGACGCGAGAGCAGCACTTCGAGCTGAAGCTGCCCCACCACGCCGATGATCCAGTTCGAGCCGATGTCGGGGTAGAAGACCTGAGTCACCCCCTCCTCGGCCATGTCGTCGAGCGCTTTCCGCAATTGCTTGGTCTTGGTGAAATCCTTCAGCACGACGCGGCGCAGGATTTCGGGCGCGAAGTTCGGCAGGCCGGTGAAGCGGATCGCGGCGCGTTCGCTCAGCGTATCGCCGACGCGCAGCGTGCCGTGGTTGGGGATGCCGATGATGTCGCCGGGGAACGCCTCGTCCGCCAGCTCTCGGTTCTGCGCGAAGAACAGGATCGGCGAGTGGACCGCGATCGGCTTGCCGTGGCCCGTGGGCGTCAGCTTCATGCCGCGCTTGAACACGCCCGAGCACAGCCGCATGAACGCGATCCGGTCGCGGTGGTTGGGATCCATGTTCGCCTGCACCTTGAACACGAAGCCGGTGACTTCGGGCTCGTCGGGGGAGATGGGGGCGGGCTCGGCAGGCTGCGCGCGCGGGGGTGGCGCATAGTCGGCGAGCGCGGCGATCAGCTCGGCGACGCCGAAATCCTTGAGTGCCGAGCCGAAATAGACCGGCGTCAGATTGCCTGCGCGATAGGCGTCGCCGTCGAAGCTCGAATAGCCGCCCTGTGCGAGTTCGGCCTCGTCGGAGAGGCGGACGATCCCTTCGGGGCTGAGGATCTCGGCGAGCTTGGGGTCGTCGATACCGGCGAACGGGATCGCCTTGCCCATGAATTCGCGGCTGTCGCCTTCAGGGCGGCTCAGCGTGTTGGCGTAGAGATCGTACACGCCCTCGAACTCGCCGCCCATGCCGACCGGCCAGCTCATCGGGCAGACGTCGAGCTGAAGCATCTCCGCCACCTCGTCGAGCAGCGAGAACGGGTCGCGCCCCTCGCGATCGACCTTGTTGACGAAGGTGATGATCGGCACGTTGCGCAGGCGGCAGACCTCGAACAGCTTGCGCGTCTGCGGCTCGATGCCCTTGGCGGCGTCGATCACCATGACGGCCGAGTCGACCGCGGTCAGCGTGCGGTAGGTGTCCTCGGAGAAGTCCTCATGGCCCGGCGTGTCGAGCAGGTTGAAGGTGATTCCCTGGCGTTCGAACGTCATTACCGACGACGTGACCGAGATGCCGCGCTGCTGCTCGATCTTCATCCAGTCGGATCGCGCGCGCCGGTTCTGGCCGCGCGCCTTCACCTCGCCCGCAAGATGGATCGCGCCGCCAAAATAGAGCAGCTTCTCGGTCAGCGTGGTCTTGCCGGCATCGGGATGCGAGATGATCGCGAAGGTGCGGCGGGGAAATTGGGTCATGGCGTGGGTCCGGGGAGCCTGTCGCGGCTCGCAAAGAAGGTTGGGCCGGGAGTCCGGCGGTCATGCTGCCGCTCTTGGCAGATGCGGGGGCCGGAGGACAGGGGGCCGTCGCGGCGATAGCTGCTCCCCTCCCCTGAAGGGGAGGGGCTTTTAGCGGAGCAGCGTTACGCGGAGTGCGATGCTCTTTGTGGCGCCTGCAGCGATCTCGAACACGCCGGGCTTGGCGCGGAAGTCGCCGTCATAGCCCTCGGGGTCGGCGATGCCGTGCCACGGCTCGACACAGACATAGGCCGCGCCGGGCTTGGTCCAGAGGCCGAGCATCGGCGTGTCGGGGAAATCGATCCGCAGCTGCGGGCCGGTCTCGGCGCCGTAGGTGACCGAGTCGGACCGGACCGAATCCCAGACCAGCGCATCCTTGGCGAACAGCGCATCGTGCAGAGGCAGCGTCCGTCCCTCCAGCGGCGAGGGCCGCTCCCCCTCCGCGATCGTGCCGTCGTCGGCGATCATGCGCAGCGTGTCGGGCTCGTCGGCCGAGAAGACGATGCGGTGGTCGGCGCGATCCTCCCCGTAAGGCAGCGGCCAGGCGAAGGCGGGGTGGAAACCGAAGCTCGCCGGAAGCGGCTGCGCGGCGGGGTTGGTGATCGCGACGTCGACGCTCAGCGTCGCGTCGACCAGCGCGAACGTCACCGTCAGCCGGAAATCGAACGGATAGACCACACGCGTCTCGGGCGTCGCCTCGAGCGTGAAGGCGACCGATCCCGGCTGCTGCTCGGATACCGCGAACGCCATGCGGCGGGCGAAGCCGTGCTGCTTCATCGAATATTCGGTGCCGTCGACGCGGATCGTGTCGCGGTAGGGGCGACCGACGACGGGGAAGAGGATCGGCGCGTGGCCGGTCCAATAGGCCGGGTCGGCGTCGGTCATCAGCTCGCGGCCGTCTGAGTACTTGAGCGACGTGAGCTCGGCACCCAGTGGGTTGATCTGCGCGGTGAGGTGGTCGTTGGCGATCGTGATCAGGTCGGTCATTGGGGTCCTTCCTTCGTGGTCGAACGCGCGGGTCTTCAAAACGCTCATCGGACAGCCCGCCGGCCCCACCCCGGCGAAGGCCGGGGTCCAGTTGGAAAGGTGGAAGTAACGAGGGACTGTCCGCCGTTACTCCCGTTCCCCAGCTGGGCCCCGGCCTTCGCCGGGGTGGTGTTGGAGGGTGAGGAGACGCTCAGACGCGCAGGCTCGCGCCTTGTTTAGCCGCTGCCGCGACGACCTTGTCCGCGACCGCCTTCAGCTCCTCGTCGGTGAAGCTCTTGGCGGTGGGTTGCAGGACGATCTCGACCGCTACCGACTTGTGGCCGTCCTCGACGCCCTGCCCGGTGAACACGTCGAACACGCGCGCCGAGACGATCGCAGCCTTGTCGGCGCCCTTGACCGCACGGACCAGCGCGTCGGTCGCGAGCGCCGCCGGCACGAGGAACGCGAAGTCGCGGCGGACCGCCTGCAACGCCGGCGGCGTGTAGGCCGGGCGGGCGAAGCCAGAGGCGCGCTTGGGCGGGATCGCGTCGAGATAGACTTCGACCGCAGCGACCGCGCCGTCGAGGTCGAACGCCTTCAGCACCAGCGGATGCAGCATGCCGAAGCTTGCCAGCACCGTCTTCGGCCCAAGCCGGAGCGTGCCCGACTGGCCCGGATGCCAGGCACCACCCGCCTCCCCCATGACCTGGAGATTGTCGACCGGTGCGCCCGAGGCGGCGAGCAGTGCGAGCGCTTCGGCCTTCGCATCATAGGCGTCGAAGCTCGCGGCCTTGCCGTCACGCCAGCCGCGCGGGCGGCGGTCGCCCGCCAGCACCACGCCCAATGTCGCGCGTTCGGCGTCGGCGAGGTAGCGGCGGCCGATCTCGAACAGGCGGACGCTCTGCTGGCCGCGCTTGAGGTTGCGCCCCGTCGCGGCGAGCAGGCCGGGGAGCAGCGAGGGGCGCATGACCTTCAGGTCTTCGCTGATCGGGTTGGCGAGCGTCCAGGCGCCGCCACCGAACGGGGCTGCCTCGGCCTCCGAGAGGAAGCTCCACGTCACCGCTTCGTCGAGGCCGCGGGCGGCAGCGGCGCGACGCGCGCGGCGTTCGAGCTTCTGCTCGGGGGTCGCGGTCGGCTTGGCGACGCCGGGCAGGCGCGGCAGCGGAGTCGAGGGGATGCTGTCGATGCCCTCGATCCGGACGACTTCCTCGACGAGATCGGCGGGGCCGTCGACGTCGCGGCGCCAGCTCGGGACCGTGACCGGCCATTTGCCTTCGATCGTCGAGAACAGCGCGTCGCTGAACGCATCCGCGCTCTTGATCGCACCGATCGTGAAGCCGAGCGACAGCAGCGTACGCGCCTGGCGTTCGGGGGCCACGTGGAGACCGCCGAGGTCTGCACTGAGGCGGGGGTCGTAATGGATCACGCGCGGCTCCGACGGTGCTTCGCCCGAGCGCGTGACGTCACTCGCGGTGCCGCCGCATACGTGGAGCACGAGCGCGGTGGCGATCGCCAGGCCGTCGTCGAGGAACGCCGGATCGACGCCGCGTTCGAAACGGCTGCGCGCGTCGGAGGTGAGCGTGAGCTTCTGGCCGGTGCGCGCGATATGGTCGGGATCGAAATAGGCGCACTCGATCAGCACGTCGGTGGTGTCGGCCGAGACGCCCGAATGCTCGCCGCCCATGATGCCGCCGATGTCGTGCACGGCCACGTCGTCGGCGATGACGGTCATGCTGGCGTCGAGCGTGTAGGTCTTGCCGTTGAGCGCGACGACCTGTTCGCCGTCCTTCGCTTTCCGCGCGACGAGGCCGCCCGACAGCTTGGCGCGGTCATAGACGTGCAGCGGCCGGCCGAGGTCGATCATCAGGTAGTTGGTGATGTCGACAAGTGCGGAGATCGGCTTCTGGCCGATCGCGAGCAGGCTGCGGCGCATCCAGTCGGGAGACTCGCCGTTGGTCACGCCGGTGACGGTCTGAGCGAAAAAGGCGGGGCAGCCTGCGGTGTCGTCGGTGCGGACCGATGGCCCTGCCCCGTCGGTGACGATCGGATCGAAGATCAGCGGCGTGAGCGTGCCCATGCCGGCAGCGGCAAGGTCTCGCGCGATGCCGCGGACGCCCATGCAGTCCTGGCGGTTGGGCGTGATCGCGACATCGATGACGGGGTCGGTCAGCCCGGCATAATCGGGGTACGGCGTGCCGATCGGCGCGTCCTCGGGCAGCTCGATGATGCCGTCATGATCCTCGCCGAGCTCCAGCTCGCGCGTCGAGCACATCATGCCGTTCGATTCGACCCCGCGGATGCTCGCGAGCTTGAGCGTCACGTCGAGGCCGGGGACGTACGCACCCGGCGCCCCGAACACGCCGACCAGCCCGGCGCGCGCGTTTGGCGCACCGCAGACGACCTGGAGCGGGCCGTCACCGGCGTCGACCGAGAGGATCTGCAGCTTGTCGGCCTGCGGATGGCGTTCGGCGCTGAGCACCTTGGCGATTCTGAACGCGGCGAGCTTCTCGCCGGGATTCTCGACGCCTTCGACCTCGAGGCCGATACGCGTGAGCGCGTCGACGATCTGGTCGAGCGTGGCGGTGGTCTCGAGGTGCTGCTTGAGCCAGCTGAGCGTGAACTTCATGCGCCGACTCCTGCCGACAAAGTGGGGACGTCGAGGCTCGAGAAACCATAATGTTTCAGCCAGCGGATATCGCCGTCGAAGAATGGGCGGAGGTCGTCCATGCCGTATTTGAGCATCGCGAGCCGGTCGATGCCGCAGCCGAACGCAAAGCCCTGCCACTCGTCGGGATCGAGCCCGCAGGCCTCGATCACCTTGCGGTGGACCATCCCCGAGCCGAGGATCTCGAGCCAGCCATCGGGCTCCGCGCCGCCGACGACGCGCTTGCCCTTGACCAGCGTGTAGCCGACGTCGATCTCGACCGAGGGTTCGGTGAACGGGAAATAGCTCGGGCGCATTCTGAGGACGATGTCGTCACGCTCGAAGAACGCCTTCACGAACGTCTCGAGCGTCCATTTCAGGTGGCCGAGCGTGATGCCCTTGTCGATCACGAGGCCTTCGACCTGGTGGAACATCGGCGTGTGCGTGGCGTCCGAGTCCGAGCGGTAGGTGCGGCCCGGCGCGATGATGCGGATCGGCGGCTTCTGGCTCAGCATCGTGCGGATCTGGACGGGCGAGGTGTGCGTGCGGAGCAGCGAGAAGGTCGTCTTCTCGTCGGCGGTGCCCGCGGCCTTCGCGTCGATCCCCTGCTGGAGATAGAAGGTGTCATGCATCGCGCGCGCCGGATGCGTCTCGGGGATGTTGAGCGCGGAGAAATTATGCCAGTCGGTCTCGATCTCGGGCCCGGTCGCGACCGCAAAGCCCAGGTCGGCGAAGATCTCGGCGAGTTCGTCCATGACCTGGCTGACCGGGTGGATCGTGCCGGGCATGGGCGCGTCGGCGGGCAGCGTCATGTCGAGCGTTTCGCTGGCGAGCCGCGCGTCGAGCGCGGCGCGTTCGAGCGTCGCTTTGCGCTCTGCGATGCCATTGGCGACGGCTTCGCGAAGACCCTGGATCATCGGGCCCTGCACGAGCCGCTCGTCGGGGGTCATCTTGCCGAGCGTCTTCAGCAGCGCGGTGATCGTGCCCTGCTTGCCGAGCGCCTCGACCCGGCACGCCTCCAGCGCGTCGAGGCCGGATGCCGCGGCGATCGCCGCCAACATGTGTTCGCGCATCTGGTTCAGGTCTTGCGTCACGTCATACTCCCAGGGCGGGTTCGGTCGGCAGATCGGGTAGGCGGGGCAGCCCCAGACCGATACCCAGATCGTCCCAATTTTCGTTGCGCGCTTCGATCAGTTCGATCTTCCACGCTCTTCGCCACTCCTTCAGCCGCTTCTCGCGAACGATCGCGGCCTCCATCGTGTCGAACATCTCGTAATAGGCGAGACGCCTGATGCCGTACCGGTGAGTGAAGCCGGGGATCAACCCCTCGCGGTGCTGAACCAGCCGCGCGAGCAGATTTGAGGTGACGCCGACATAGAGCGTTCCGTGGCGGCGGGAGGCGAGGATGTAGACGCAGGGCTGGAAGGTTTCGCGCATTTCTGGTGCTCCCCCGTTTGCGCCCGCCTCTGGCGTCCTTAGCTCCGTCATCCCGGCGGACGCCGGGACCCATGGTTGCGGGCCGGGTGATGGTAGCACGTTATCGCCGGGTCCGCCGTAACCGTGGGTCCCGGCGTTCGCCGGGATGACGGAAGGGAGGCGTTCGCCGGGATGACGGAGGGGGCGGGTGCTCCGCATCGTTGAATTGCGCTCCGCCCCAGACGCGAAAAAGGGCGCCGGTGGTTTCCCACCGGCGCCCTTTTCAAACCTAACCTCAGTCGCGAATTACGCGGCCTGGGGAAGTGCTGCCTTCGCCTGTGCGACGATCGCGCTGAAGGCTGCGCCCTCGTGCATGGCGATGTCGGCCAGGACCTTCCGGTCGAGTTCGATACCCGCCAGCTTCACGCCGTGCATGAACTGCGAATAGGTCAGACCCTCGGCGCGGACGCCGGCGTTGATGCGCTGGATCCACAGGCCACGGAAGGTGCGCTTCTTAACCTTGCGGTCACGATATGCGTACTGTCCGGCCTTTTCGACGGCCTGACGGGCGATGCGGATGGTGTTCTTGCGACGGCCATAATAGCCCTTCGCCTGAACCAAAATACGCTTGTGCTTGGCGCGGGTGGTAACACCCCGTTTTACGCGTGCCATTGTCTAATTCCTTCTCAGCTCAACGCAGGCCGTAAGGCGCCCAGGCCTTCACTGCTGCGGTATCGGCCTTGGACAGCAGCTTGGTGCCGCGGTTCTGACGGATGTACTTGCCGTTGTGATGCGCCAGACGGTGACGCTTGCCGGCGACGCCGTGCTTGAGCAGGCCGGTGGCGGTGAGCTTGAAGCGCTTCTTGACGCCGCTCTTGGTCTTCAGCTTGGGCATTTTTATCCTTTCGGTTACGAAGGAAAACGCTGAAATCGCCGCGGCAGCCCACACTGGCCGGGCGATTCGTCGAACGCGCATCCCTTCGAGGAAGCGGGGCCGATACCCGCATCGGTCCGAAATCTCAAGTCGCATTCCCGGATTAATGCGGCATCCGACCATAGTGGAACCGCTACGCCCGCCATGCGATAGGCTTATCATGGACGCCAGCCCGACGCAGCCGATCGACGCCCCCCCGCCCGCCGCGGCGCAGAAGAGGCGCAAACGGCGGATCCTGCGCAACATTCTGATCGGGATCGTCGCGGTGATCGCCGCCATCTGGCTGGTACTCTACATCACCAAGGGTCGCTTCCTGAAGCATCCGTTCGAGCGGATCGTCGGGTCGATGACCCACCGGACGGTGACCGTCGGCGGCGATTTCCAGCTCTATTTCGCGCCGTTCCGAATCAAATTCTATGCCGAGCGCTTCACGCTCTCCAACTCCGACTGGGCGAGCCGGCCCAACCTGTTCCAGGCGGACAAGCTCGACACGCGGATCGCGCCGCTGTCGCTGATCTTCGGCAAGCGGCGGCTCTACTGGCTCGATCTGGTCAACGGCGCGGTCGATCTCGAATGGAATGCCGCGCATACCGCCAACAGCTGGACGTTCAGCGACAAGAAGGGCGGCGAGCCGCTCGAATTCCCGCGGATCGACGTGGCGACGGTGACGGGGACGAGCGTGCGCTATCTCGACCCGCGGATGCGCGTGCTCGCCAATCTCGACGTCGCCGACATCCGCTCGGTCGATGCGACGATCGGCCGCGCGGTCGGCCTCAAGGGCACCGGCCGGCTGCGCGAGACGCCGTTCACGGTGACCGCGCAGCTGCTGTCGCCCGACGCGACCGCCAATCGGGGACAGAACAAGCTGGTCGCGCGGATGCGCGCGGCGGGCAACGTGATCGACGTCGCCGGCACGCTGCCGAGCATCGCGGACGTCGAGAACGTGCCGCTCGCGGTGACCGCGCGCGGCGCCAACCTGTCGACCCTGCTCGGCGTGATCGACGTCGCGATCCCGAACACACGCACCTATCGGCTGCGCGGGCAGCTCGTGAAACAGGGCGAGGAATATCATTTCACGCGGATCACCGGCGTGGCGGGGAAGACCGATCTGGCGGGCAAGCTGACGATCACCAATGGCGAACGCATCCATCTCGATTCGGTGCTGGCGACCAAGAGCCTCGACATCGTCGATGCCGCGCCGTTCATCGGCTACAATCCCGACATCGTCGAAAGCCGCGGCGCGGTGGCGGCCGCCGCTGCGACCGGCGCGGGCGCGCAACGCCTGTTGCCCGATGGGAATTTCCCGGTAGAGACGATGCAGATCTTCGATGCCGACCTGAAATGGACGATCGGCGTGGTCCGGTCGAAGAACATTCCGATCTCGAACGTCGACCTGACGCTCGACCTCGAGCGCGGGCGGCTGGCGCTGTCGCCGCTGACGTTTGCGATGGCGCGCGGCAATGTCGCCTCCGACGCAGTCTTCGACACGCGATCGCGGCCGAGCGCGGTGTCCTACGACATTCGCCTCGCACCGACGCCTATGGGGCGGTTGCTCAAGGGCTATGGGCTTGCCGAGGCGGGGACGACCGGGACGATCAAGGGGCGGATCAAGCTCGACGGGCGCGGCGATTCGATCCATGATTCGCTAGCCTCGTCACGCGGCCGGATCGCGTTCGTGATGCCGTCGGGCGCACTGTCGGTGCGCAACGTCCAGCTCGCCGAGCTCGACATCGGCACGTTCGCGCAGCGCATGTTCCAGGGCAAGCTCGACGAGCCGGTCCAGGTCAATTGCGGCCTGATCGGCTTTACCGTGCGCGGCGGCGTGGCGGCGGCGGACCCGATCCTGATCGACACGAAGAAGAACGTGATCGTCGGGCGCGGCGGGTTCAGCTTCCGCAACGAGGCAGTTGACCTCGCCTTCCGCGCCGATTCGAAGAAGTTCAGCCTGTTTGCGGGCCAGTCGCCGGTCGGGTTCGGCGGCGTGTTCGCGGCACCGAAGATGAGCGTGGTGTCGAAGGACCTGCTCGCCCGCGTCGGCACCGGGCTGGGCCTCGCGCTGGTGGCGACGCCGGTCGCGGGTGTGCTCGCGTTCGTCGATGTCGGCGATGCGAAGGCCACCGCGTGCGGCCCGGTGCTGGCCGGCGCGACCGCCAAGGCGCAGCGGACGACCAAGGGCGAGACGCGCGACGATGTCGGCCGCGGGACGACCGCCAAGGGCGAGGACGGCAAGGCGTCCGAGGCGGAGAAGAAGGGGCAGAAGAAGAAGTTTCTGGGGATCTTCTAAGGGCGGCGGCTTTGGTCGCAGCCGCGCCGCGCACCCCACCTTGCCGGCCCCAACCCTCCCGTCACCCCGGCGAACGCCGGGGCCCATGGTTTCGGCCAGCGCGGTTAGCGACCGTTCCGTGTCCGTGGGTCCCGGCTTTCGCCGGGATGACGGATATCAGGCTGGGTGCGAGGCGTAACGCCCGCCTTCCCACCAAGACGCTCTCAGTGGTCGTGACCGCCATGGTCATGCGCATCACCCGCGATCCGGTGCATCGCCTCGAGCACGTCGTCCAGCCGCGCCGGATCGCCGATCGCGAGCACATGGCCTTCGCTCGCCGCGGTCAGCGGGTCGCCGTTCCAGTCGCACATCATCCCGCCGGCGCCTTCGACGACCGGGACCAGCGCAGCGAAATCGTAGAGCTGGAGACCCGATTCGCAGACGACGTCGAGATGCCCGCTCGCGAGCAGCCCGTAATTATAGCAGTCGCCGCCATAGACCGGCCCCTGGCGCGGATTGCCGCCCGAGATAGCCGCGACGAGCGCTAGGTAATGCGGGACGTCAGCCTCGCCGAACAGATGCGGGCTGGTCGTCGCGATCGTCGATCCCGCAAGCTCGCGGCAGACCCGGGTGCGCACCGGCACGCCGTTCAGAGTTGTCGAACGCCCCGCGACGCCGACCCAGCGTTCGCGCTGGACCGGCTGGTCGATGATCCCGAGCACCGGCCAGCCATCCTCGACCAGCGCGATCAGCGTGCCGAAGATCGCGCGGCCGACGGTGAAGCTGCGCGTGCCGTCGATCGGGTCGAGCACCCATTTGCGGTTGGTGACACCGGTCTTCTCGCCAAATTCCTCGCCGACGATGCCGTCGCCCGAGCGTTCGGCGTCGAGCAGCCGGCGCATCGCCGATTCGGCCTCGCGGTCGGCGCGGGTGACGGGGGACTGGTCGTCCTTGATCTCGACGCCGTGCTCGTGGCGGAAATAGGGTCGGATGACGTGGCCCGCGGCATCCGCGAGGCGGTGCGCGAGGTCGATATCGGCTTGGGTCACTGGCATGTGCCCTGCCTATCGAGCCTGTACGGCGCGGGCAATGGACGGATGCCGCGAGCGGGCGTACGTCATTGCGATCATACCGGAGTATAGCCCCATGCGCCTCGTCCCGACCCTTGCCGCCCTCCTCCTCGCCACCCCCGCAGTCGCGGCGCTCGCGCCCGGCGCCAAGGCGCCCGACTTCACCACGCGCGGCGCGATCGCCGGCAAGGTGTTCACGGTCCACCTCGCCGAACAGCTGAAGAAGGGCCCCGTCGTGCTCTACTTCTTCCCCGCGGCCTATACCGGTGGCTGCAATGCCGAGGCGCATGCCTTTGCCGAGGCGGTCCCCGCGTTCAAGAAGGCCGGCGCGACGGTGATCGGCATGTCGGCGGACAACGTCGAGACGCTGAGCAAATTCTCGGCGGAGAAATGCGCGGGCAAGTTCGCGGTCGCAAGTGCAGGGCCGAAGGTCGTCGCGGGCTATGACGTCGCGCTCGGCAAGCAAGTGATGGGACGCAATGTCACGAAGCGCACCAGTTACGTGATCGGCCGCGACGGCCGGGTCGCCTTTGTTCACGACGACATGAACCCGGCCGAGCATGTTAGTTCGACGCTGGCCGCAGTCGAGACGCTTAACCGCCGATAGGCTTGCAAATCGTCACGCGTTGCTAACCTTTGTCGTTCTATTCCGGGGGCGAAACGGGGGCAAATGACATGCGGGACGCGCAGGGCGCACAACAGGTGAGCACGGAGGACCTGTTCGACCAGATCGGCCGATTCCTCCGTAAGCACCGGTTGCGTCCGGATCCGTCGCATTATGCGTTCGCGCATGCCGTGCTGTCGGCACCCGACGGCCCGCTCGCGGCGCAGGTTGCGCAATTGACCGAGGGCGGCGTCCGGCTGCTGCGCAGGGATATCGAGGCGCTTGGCGGACAGGTCACCGAGCCCTCTGCGGTGGTCGATCACGACGGCCCGTGCGATCCCGCGCAACGCGAAGGGCAGGCGGACCGGCTGGTCGCCGAGACGCAGGAGTATGTCGACGGGTTCGCGACGATCATGCACAGCATCCACGCCGAGACCCGCGGCTTCGGCCATGACCTGGCGGAAAGCGCGGCAGCGATCACGACCTCGCCGGGACTAGCCGAGATCGACGAGATCACGCGGATCACCACCGCGATGATCGGCCGGATCCGTGAGTCGGAGGTGCGGCTGGCCAAGGCGAAGCACGAGACCGACGTCCTGCGCGCCAAGCTGATCGAAGCGCGCGACAGCGCACGACGCGACACGCTGACCGGCCTGCCCAACCGACGCGCGTTCGACGAGGCGTTCGGCGCACGCGACGCGGACAAGGGCCCCTATTGCCTGGCGGTATGCGACGTCGACCGGTTCAAGCGAGTCAACGACGCGTTCGGCCACGGCGTCGGCGACCGGGTGCTGACCGCGATCGGCCAGATGATCGCGGCGGGGTGCGAGGGGCATCTCGTCGTGCGGCACGGCGGCGAGGAGTTTGCGGTGCTGTTGTGCGGCGTCAGCCTGAGCGACGCCGCGCGCCTGCTCGATTCGGTCCGCGCAATCGTCGCCGCCAAACGCTTCCGCAACCGCGAGACCGATTCGCCGCTCGGCCAGATCACCTTCTCTGCAGGCGTAACCGCGATCCACGCGGACGAAGCCGCCGAGAGCGCGTTCGCCCGCGCCGACCGGCTCCTCTACACTGCCAAGGGCGACGGGCGCGACCGGATCTGCGCCGCCTGATCCTCGCGGCGGTCCGCGGCACCGATCCTTGGCGCCGTTCACCGGATAAGTGTGGCGCAAAATCCCAACTGCTGCGTGCCTGCAGCGAAAAACCGCGCTAATTCAGCCGGATACGGAACTGGCACGGGGTGTGCAAAGCAGGGGATATCGGCAGCCGGATGGTCCGGACGCCGCCATCACCGAAGGGAAGCCACCATGTCCTCGATCCATTTCGAATCCGCCAAGCGCATCCTCCTCTCGTTCGCCGGGGCGCTGGTCTTCGCCGGCATCGCGATCAGCGCAGCGACGCCGATCATCCCGATCGCGTGATCTGGCCTGACTGCGGAGACTGCATCATGCTTCGTCATCTCCATCTCGCCCAATCGCGGCCCGATCGGGCGCGGGACCCCGGCCTGCTCGTCTGCATCGTCGCCTTCTCGACCACCGTCCTGCTGATCGCGACCCACGCCGCAGCGTTCGCCTGACCGGCAGCGTGGCGGATCCCTGCCCGCCAGGCGCGGATCGCGGTCAGGCCGGCATGGCCGATGAAGCAGGGCCGACGGGCGCGGCCTCCTCGCGCGAATAGGTCCCGATCAGCAACCCCGCCGCGAGCACATGTCCCGACATCGCCTCGACCAGCGCGGTGCGGCCCGGTGACACGCCTGGATCGCCCAGCGCCGCATCGAGCGCGAAAAGCTGGAAGGCATAACGATGTTCGCCATGCCCGGTCGGCGGATCGGGCGGCAGCCAGCCTTCGCGTAGATAGGAATTGCGCCCGACATCGCCGTCGGGCGTCCCTGCGCCGTCGGCCGTGATCGCGCCCTCGGCCAGTCGCAGCCGATCGGCAGCGATATGCCAGACAATCGCGTGAACCAGCGGTTGCGGCGTCGGCGCATCCGCATCCTCGACGATCAGCGCGAGTGCGGCGGTGCCCGCAGGCGGCGCGCTCCAGAGGAGCGGCGGCGACACCCCGTCACCATCGGCGGTGAACCGGGGCGGCAACCGCCCCTCATGCGCAAAGGCGGGGCTGGTCAGGTCGAGCGTCGCGAACCCCGTGCCGGCCTGCGCGCCCGACCCGAGACCGGACCGGGCGATCACCAACGCGTCGGCACCAGCGCGCAATCCTTTAAGTGCGTGGCCGAGCCAGGCAGGCATGTGTTCAAGCATTGTTACCCTCCGAAGGACAGGCGCCAGGGCGCAGGACCGGTGCGCCATCGGCATACCAGCGGCTCTGATCGCGCATCGTGCCGGCATCGTGATAACAGGCCTGCGCTGTCCCACCCGCCGGATCGATCGCGACCATCCAGTTGTGATCGCCGCAGTTATGCGCCTCGCACCCCCAGGAGGCGATGCGCCTGCCCCGTTGGAAGATCGGCGTCTGCGGCCCCGAACGCCCACGGATCAGCAACCGCAGCCGGGCATCGTCGACCACCGCGAGCAACCCGCCGGCCACCTCGGTGCGATCGAAGAAATCGACGCCATCGACCGCGTCATGCGGATATTTGCCGACATAGGCGGTGAGCGGCGTGGTCTGCGCCTGCCCCGCCACGGGGGTCGGCGTCCGCGTGGCAGGCGGCGTGAAATTCGTAACCGCAGCGGTCTGCTGGGAATCGTCGCCCGCACTGCAGCCTGACAGGGCCATGGCAAGCATTGCCATCCCCGCACGCAGCGACAGGGTAATCGGCGCAGCCCCGGATCCGATATGCATCGCAGCCCCCTCATGCTCTTTTCATCCCAACGCGCCGACTGGGCCGAGGTTGCCCGCGATGCCCGCACTGCCGGGGCGACTCGATGATCCGAATCTACGGGTATGCGCGAGCGCAAGCGTGTATCGTCGCCGTCCCGGGGCGCTCCGCCCCGCCGGAAGGGCAGCATCATGGCCAAGAGCCAGAAGAAATCGAACAAGGAAGTCCGCAAGCCCAAGGCCGAGAAGGAGCCCAAGGCGAACGCGTCGAACCCGACGACCAAGGGCAAGCCCGTCGAGATGACGACGCTCAAGTGATCCGGCACGAAACAGGACGATGACGATGGCGGACGACGATTACGTCTATGACGAGGCCAGCGGCGAATGGGTCGCCGCCGACGCCGCATCCACGACCCGCGCGGCGGACGACGACACGGTCGTGGTCCGCGACTCGGTCGGCAACGTGCTGGCGGACGGCGACCAGGTGACGCTGATCAAGGACCTGACCGTCAAGGGCGCGGGCCAGACGCTCAAGCGCGGCACGCTGATCAAGGCGATCCGCCTGACCGGTGACGCGCAGGAGATCGACTGTCGCTACGAGGGGATCAAGGGTCTGGTGCTGCGCGCGGAGTTCGTGCGCAAGCGGTAACGGGCGTACCCCCTGATCCTCCCCCGCCAGGGGGAGGAGTTCGGGATGTGGCGGATCAGACGTCCGCGGGGAGGTAGATCTCGCTGCCCTTCTCGCGGAACCTCTCGCTCATCTCCGCCATGCCCTTTTCCGCGTCGGCATGCGCGCCCTTGGCGAAGATCGCGCGGTTGGCGTCGGTCTGATCGACATCGGCTGCGAGGAACGTGTCGGCCGGGCCATTCTGTTTCGCGGCGAAGTCGCGCACCTCCTGCGTGATCTTCATCGAACAGAATTTGGGACCGCACATCGAGCAGAAATGCGCGGTCTTGGCGCCTTCTGCGGGGAGCGTCTGGTCGTGATATTGCTCGGCCGTATCGGGGTCGAGGCTCAGGTTGAACTGATCGCGCCAGCGGAATTCGAAGCGCGCGCGGGACAGCGCATCGTCGCGCATCTGCGCGGCAGGGTGACCCTTGGCGAGGTCGGCGGCGTGCGCGGCGAGCTTGTAGGTGACGACGCCGACCTTCACGTCGTCGCGGTCGGGCAAGCCCAGATGCTCCTTGGGCGTCACGTAGCAAAGCATTGCGGTGCCGTACCAGCCGATCTGCGCCGCGCCGATGCCGCTGGTGATATGGTCATAACCCGGCGCGATGTCGGTGGTGAGCGGCCCCAAGGTATAGAAGGGCGCCTCGCCGCAAACCTCGAGCTGCTTTTCCATGTTTTCCTTGATCTTGTGCATCGGCACATGGCCGGGGCCCTCGATCATCACCTGAACGTCGCTCTTCCATGCGCGGTGGGTGAGTTCGCCGAGCGTGTAGAGCTCGCTGAACTGCGCCTCGTCGTTCGCGTCGGCGATGCTGCCGGGGCGCAGCCCGTCGCCGAGCGAATAGGCGATGTCATACGCCTTCATGATCTCGGTGATCTCGTCGAAGCGCTCGTAGAGGAAGCTCTCCTTGTGGTGGCTGAGGCACCATTTCGCCATGATCGAGCCGCCGCGCGAGACGATGCCGGTGACCCGCTTGGCGGTCATCGGGATATAGGCGAGGCGAACGCCGGCGTGGATTGTGAAGTAATCCACGCCCTGCTCCGCCTGTTCGATCAGCGTGTCACGGAAGATTTCCCAGGTCAGATCCTCGGCAATGCCGCCGACCTTTTCGAGCGCCTGGTAGATCGGCACGGTGCCGATCGGCACGGGGCTGTTGCGCAGGATCCATTCGCGCGTGTCGTGGATGTTGCGGCCGGTGCTGAGGTCCATCACCGTGTCGGCGCCCCAGCGGATCGACCAGACGAGCTTGTCGACCTCGGCGGCGACGTTCGACGCAACCGCGGAGTTGCCGATATTGGCGTTGATCTTGACCAGGAAGTTGCGGCCGATCGCCATCGGCTCGGATTCGGGGTGGTTGACGTTGTTGGGGATGATCGCGCGGCCGCGCGCGACCTCGTCGCGGACGAATTCGGGGGTGACGAAGTCGGGGATCGACGCACCGAAGCTCTCGCCGTCGCGCTTATACTCTTTCAGCATCGCGCGGCCGAGATTCTCGCGGGTCGCGACATATTCCATCTCGGGCGTGATGATGCCGCGGCGGGCATAGTGCATCTGGCTGACATTGGCGCCGGCCCTGGCGCGCAACGGGCGCTTGATGCTGCCGGGGAATTGCGGGACGCCGCCCGAGCGGTCGGGGCCGAGCTGGCCATTATCCTCGGGCCGGATCTCACGCGCGTCGTAACTTTCGACGTCGCCCCGCGCCTCGATCCACTGGCGGCGAAGTTGCGGCAGGCCGGCGTTGATGTCGATCGTGGCGCGCGGGTCGGTGTACGGACCGCTGGTGTCGTAGACGCGCAAGGGCGGCTCGGAACAGCTCGGGTCGAGCACGATCTCGCGCATCGCGACGCGGACGTCGGGGCTGGAGGGCACCGCGACATGGATCTTGCGCGAGCCGCGGATCGGGCCGGTGGTAACGCCGATGTCGGCGGTCGGGATGCGGGGATCGTAATCGGCCATGCGCTTGCTCCTAAAGGTCTCGGAGCAAGGCATACGGTTCTGTGGCGACCGCTCCCTCCCTCCGCCGGTATCAACCGGATCAGGTTCAGCGGGTCGAAGGCTCCTGCCTTCCTCTCAAGCGCGGATCGGCGCTCCCCCGGGGTAGGGCGAGCATAGGCGCAACGGACGGGGGCGCAAACGAAAAACCCCGCACGGTCGGGCCGCACGGGGTTTCGGGTCGATCGGCGGGTTGCAATCAGAAGGTGTAGGTCAGGCCCACCGCGCCGAGCCACTGGTCGGCATCGCCGACGTCCGCGACGATCGGGCTGTCCTTGTACTTGCCGAGCATGCGACCGTAGAGCACGCCCGCGCCGACGCCGAACCCACGGCGCAGATCGCCCGACAGGCTCTGCAGCGCGAAGGCGGAGACGTTGACCCGGCGGAAACCGCTGTCGTTGATGTCATAGGTGCGCAGACCGCTGTTGATCGTGCCGATCGGCGTGACCGCCGCATAGGTCCGGCCAAAGCCCTTGCCCGCATAATCCGCCGACAGGCCGAAGGCGACCAGGGTGCGGACCGACAGCGGCGTGGTGTAGTTGACCTGCGGGGTGATCACATAGCTGTCGTGCGTGCCCGACACGTCGTGGATATAGGCGACGCGCGCGGTCAGCGTGTCGTAATCGCTGGTGATGACACCGGTCTTGCCGATGCCGACAAAGCCGCCGACTTCATAGGCCGTGTCGATCTTGCCGAGCGCGCGGACCTGCCGGTTGTCGACCCGGCCCGTGCGATCGGTACGCACCGCGGCGATGACACCGACTTCGTAGTTGATCCCGACCGATCCGGTATTGGGGATCAGGTTCACGTAGAGCTGCGTACCGCGCGTGAAGAAGTCATGCCCGCGGACCGTACCGATCGCGACCGCGCCGGGCGTGAAGCTGTTGCTGTCCGCACCCTCGTAATCAGGAAGCGACGCGACGCCGAGTCCCAGCGTGATGCGGTTGTTGTCGGCGGGATCGGTGATTGGCGGGGTCGGATTGGGATCCGTCTGCGCAAGTGCCGGCGTGGCGAGGGCGACGGCCGCGGTTGCGGCAGTCAGAACGAGTGAGAATGCGCGCAAGGACGGGCTCCGGACAAAAAGGTTCCACCGCGCAACGCTGGGCAACCCCATTCGGTCCGTTGCAATCCGTCAGAAGATGTAACGCATCCTGACCTGTTGCATTTCAGCATCACCGGCGAGCATGAACCGTGCCGCGGAAAAGCGCGGCGGTCCGAAGCGTACCGCCGCGTTGTTCGAGAAACCATAGCCCTCGCGCGGGATACCCGCGATCGTGTCGAGCTTGGAGTTGCTGTTCTCGTCATGGATGATCGCCAGCGCATAGCCGCGCTGCGGCAGACCCGGAAAGCTCGTCGTCCGGACCGCGGCGGGGAGCGTCCGGGTCAGTGCCTTGGCATCGTCGACACAGGCGGGGAAATTATCGGGGTCGGCGGTCAGGCAGATACGGATCAACCCCTTGGCCGAGCGGAGATTGTCGACCTCGACGTCAAGCCGCGTGACCGGGCTCGCCGCCGCCAGAACGGCCCAGACCGCGGCCGCCGCCAGCACGCGCGGCAACCTTGGCATGCGATCTGCCCGCATCGCCGTGCTCCCGGTCGGTGCCGCAGAGCCGATCCCAGAACCGGAAAATGAGCTCATAATTGCACCTGTATCGTTCATGATGTGGCTGATGGTGGCTGGCCGTGATCAGCCATGTCCCCAATGCTCCCCTCCACATGAACCGGGGAAAAACCTCCCGGCCCATCGGATTGGCCCCCTTCATAACGGTCATGACCGTCAGAGCCAAACCGAGCGCACCGCCGGGGTCGGAATCGCGACGACCCGTAGCGGAATTATCACAGCAACGGCAGCGCCTAGATTGGAGCGAACGCCTTTGCAGCACACGCGGTCGGCGGGCGCACCCGGTAAAACGTCAATCGCAGACAAGGAGATGACGAGCGTGATCGTCATGCCGCGCTCACAAGCATCTGCGCGTGCCGGGTGATGGCCGCTTGTACACCGCGCGATCGGGAAGATGACCGCGCGCGCATCCCGCAGAAGGTCGTTGTCGCCGGATCGCGACTTTCATAGCATCCTCCGCACGACATAATCGGGGACCACAATAGTGATTTTACTCGCAATACTGCTGCAATCGGCCCAGCCCGTGCCGACCGCCGCTCCGCGACAATTGCCTCCGCTTCACGGTGGGCCTGCAGAAATGACCTGCCCGGTGGGCGGCGAGACGTTCTCG
This sequence comes from Sphingomonas sp. CFBP 13714, assembly GCF_014842205.1. Lineage (NCBI taxonomy): Bacteria > Pseudomonadati > Pseudomonadota > Alphaproteobacteria > Sphingomonadales > Sphingomonadaceae > Sphingomonas > Sphingomonas sp. CFBP 13714. The sequence goes on along the minus strand of NZ_JACYVG010000001.1, from coordinate 396,613 downwards.
GCATGGCAGCCCGCGATGTTCAGCACCTATGGCGAGCGCCCCGACGGCAAGCCGTACAGCTATTTGCCCTTTCCGTTTCCGCTTCCTGAATGCCCGAGCAACAAGTTGGTCGTTTTCGACAAGGTCTCGACCCAGGACGCGGAAAACCTCGCGCGGCTGATCGGCACCGCCGATTATAAACGGCTGATCGGCTCGGAGACGACCTATTACCGGGCCTATTGGCTCGCCGGAAAGCTGGGCCGGCCGGAGATTCTGCGTCTCGGACTTTTGCTGTCGGCCATCTGGCAGGTGACGCCCGATCCGAGGTCCCAAATCAGCACCGACGCGCAGAATAGCCAGTTCCAGCGATATCAGACATTGTTCATCCGTGGCGTTCGGGCATTGGGCCCTGCAACGCCCGTCGCGGACCGGCTATGGCTGGAGGCACGGGCCGCGAACGCTGCCCGGCAGATGGGTCGGTTCGACGAGGCAGCGAGGCTGATCGATATGGCCGATCGATCGCTCACGCTCGTTACCGACAAGCGCGGGTGGGATACCTATCTTGCCAAATTGCGCGCCGTCATCGCGCGCAAGGATGCTGGCGTCGAACCGCTCGACATGATCCCGGAGCAAGAGGTCGCCTTCACCTGCCTGCGCCGGCCGCCATCGACCAGCTTCGACAAAGCCACGTGCACGAGCCCGGAGGTCGTCGCACGGATGGCGACGCTCAACGCCAAGCCGAAATAGCCGCCTCGAACCCAGGTCAGGCGCGCCGGTCGAGGATCAGGATCGGCGCGTCACGATAACGACCCTCGATGCGCAGGCGGTAGCCGAGGCGCTCGGCGAGGCGGAGCGAGGGCGCGTTGCGGGGGTCGATGATGCAGGTCGTCGCGGCGATGCGCGGGTCGGCCCAGGCCAGGACCGCCGCCATCGCCTCCGACGCATAACCCTGTCCCTGCGCGTCGCCGGTCAGCGTCCAGCCCATTTCGGGGCCGATCGCACCGGGACCGTCGATCGGCGGCAGGATCGCGCGCCGCGCTTCGATCAGACCCATCTCGCCGATCAGCCGGCCGGTCACAGTCTCGCGCACGATCCAGCTGCCATAGCCGAACACGGTCCACTGCCCGATCGAGCGGAGCAACCGGATCCACACCTCCTCGCGACTACGCGGCGTGCCGCCGATCATCGCATAGACGCGGGCGTCGGCCCACATCGCGGCGCAGTCGTCGAGATCGGCAGGGACATGGCCGCTCAGCGTCAGGCGCGCCGTTGCCAGCGTCGGCGCCTGGGGGTGGCGGGGGTCGGGATCGCCGGCGTGCGGTGCTGGCGAAGCGTCGGTCGGATGTGTGGGGGGCATGGCGGCTCCGGATCTGGCATGGACATAGTGGCGGAGATGGCGGCGGCGCGCCATGCCCGACCTGACGTCCCCCGTCCCTCCGTGTCGGGTGCGCGATGGCAGCGGACGACTGGCGCGCGGCGGATCGCGGCGGTGGCGGAAGAGGCGGCCGGGCCGGCAATGCAGGTTGTCTTCGCGCGCGATTGGGCGGGAAAGGCTGTTTTCGCAGGCGCCGGTTTGCGCTAGTCGGAGCCATGGCATCGACGATCTCCTGCGACGTCGCGATCGTTGGCGCGGGCCTGGCCGGCGGGATGATCGCGCTGGCGCTCAAAGCGAAGCATCCGGCGCTCGACGTGCGACTGGTCGATGCCGCCCCGACGGTCGGCGGCAACCACCTCTGGTCGTTCTTCGACAGCGACGTTGCGGCGGCGGACCGATGGATCGTCGCGCCGCTCGTGGTGCATGGCTGGCAGGGCTATGACGTGCGCTTTCCAGGGCATGCGCGGACCATCGACGCGCGTTACAATTCGATTGAGAGCGTCCAGCTCGACCGCGAGGTACGCCGCGTCCTGCCGCCGCACGCGCTGATGCTCGACCGCAAGGTCAGCGGCGCGAGCGCGACCGCGGTGGTGCTGAGCGATGGCGACCGGATCGAGGCGACCGGGGTGATCGACGCACGCGGGCCGGGCGACCTCACGCTGCTCGATCTGGCGTGGCAGAAATTCCTCGGGCGCGAGCTGCTACTCGACGCGATGCACAAGGCACCGCGGCCGATGGTGATGGATGCGGGCGTCGAACAGCTCGACGGCTATCGCTTCGTCTATTGCCTGCCGTTCAAGGCGCGGCGGATGTTCGTCGAGGACACCTATTACAGCGACACGCCCGATCTCGATCTGCCCGTGCTCCGCGACCGGATCGACGCCTATGTCGCCGAGCGCGGCTGGTCGGTGAAGCGGATCGAGCGCGAGGAATCGGGCGTGCTGCCGGTGGCGATGGGCGGCGATTTCGAGGCCTATTGGCGCTCGACCGGCGCGCGCGTCGCCAAGGCGGGGATGCGCGCGGGGATGTTCCACCCGACCACCGGCTATTCGCTGCCCGATGCGGTGCGGACCGCGTCGATGATCGCGGCGCTGGGGGATTTCTCGGGCGCACGGCTGCACGACGCGACCTATGCGATGGCGCAGGCGACGTGGAAAAGCCGCGGTTTCTACCGGATGCTCGACACGATGCTGTTCCGCGCGGCGGAGCCTGAGGAACGCTACCGGATCCTCGAGCGCTTCTATCGCCTCTCCCCTTCGCTGATAGGCCGTTTCTATGCCGGACGTTCGACCATGACCGACAAGGCGCGGATCCTGACCGGCAAGCCCCCCGTCCCCATCGTGCGCGCCGTCCGCGCCATCGCAGGCAGTATGAGATCATGAAGACAGCTATCGTCATCGGCGCAGGGTTTGGCGGGCTGGCGCTCGCGATCCGGCTGCAATCCGCAGGCGTCCAGACGACCATCGTCGAGAGCCGCGACAAGCCGGGCGGGCGTGGTTATTACTGGGAGCGCGACGGCTTCACCTTCGATGCGGGCCCGACCGTCATCACCGATCCCGACTGCCTGCGCGAACTATGGGCGCTGAGCGGGCACGACATGAGCGCGGATGTGACGCTCGACCCGGTGCTGCCCTTCTACCGGCTAAACTGGGCGGACGGGACGAATTTCGATTATACCAACGACGATACGCAGATGCGGGCGGAGATCGAGAAGCTGCATCCGGGCGACTGGGCGGGCTATGAGAAGTTCCTCGCCTATTCCGCCGGCGTGTTTCACGAAGGCTATGAGAAGCTCGGCCATGTCGCGTTTCTCGACTTCGGATCGATGATCAAGGCGGCGCCGGCACTGGCAAAATATCAGGCCTGGCGTTCGGTCTATTCGATCGTGTCGAGCTTCGTGAAATCGGAGAAGCTGCGCGAGGCGCTCTCGTTCCACACGCTCCTCGTCGGCGGCAACCCGATGACGACCAGCGCGATCTATGCGCTGATCCACAAGCTGGAGCGCGACGGCGGCGTGTGGTTCGCGCGCGGCGGCACCAACCGGCTGGTCGCGGCGCTGGTGACCCAGTTCGAGCGGCTGGGCGGCGTGCTGCGGCTCGACGACCCAGTCACCTCGATCGAGACGCTGGGCGACCGCGCGACCGGGGTCACGACGGCGAGCGGCTGGTCGGGCCAGGCGGATGCGGTGGCGGCGAACAGCGACATCATGCACACCTATCGCGACCTGCTGGCGACGTCGCGCAGCGGACAGCGGACCAAGGCGTCGCTCGAACGCAAGAAGTACAGCCCGTCGCTGTTCGTCGTGCATTTCGGGATCAAGGGCACGTGGCCGGGCATTCCGCACCACATGATCCTGTTCGGGCCGCGCTATAAGGGGCTGCTGTCGGACATTTACGATCACGGCGTGCTGGCGGAAGATTTCTCGCTCTATCTCCACCACCCGACCGTCACCGATCCCAGCCTGGCGCCGGAGGGGCATTCGACCTTCTATGCGCTCGCGCCGGTGCCGCATCTCGGCAAATTCCCGGTCGACTGGGACGAGATCGGCCCGATCCTGGAAAAGCGGATCCTCGACGAGATCGGCCGGCGGCTGATCCCCGATATCCACGACCGGATCGTGACCAAGTTCAGCTATGCGCCGAAGGATTTCGCACAGGATCTGAACGCGCATCTGGGCTCGGCCTTCTCGCTCGAGCCGGTGCTGACGCAGAGCGCCTATTTCCGCGTGCACAACCGCGACGATCATATCCCGAATCTGTACTTCGTCGGCGCGGGGACTCACCCGGGGGCGGGGATTCCTGGCGTCGTCGGGAGTGCCAAGGCGACGGCGCGTCTGATGCTTGAGGGCGAGCAGTAAGGGTTTGTTCGCGCGGAGGCGCGGAGGACGCGGAGGTGATGCGTGTCGCGAAGCGACCGTGTCTCCACCTTAACGCGGAACGGACGTTAAGACAGTGCAGGCGCTGTCCGGACCGCAACACCTCCGCGTTCTCCGCGTCTCCGCGCGAACCCATTCTTTTCTTGCGGCACCACGCGCGCTTCCCCTAGCGAGGCCACATGAAAAGACTTGCTGTGTATTGCGGGTCGGCGACGCCGGCTGATCCCCTGTATATCGAAGGCGCACGCGCGCTGGGACGGACCTTTGCCGAGCGCGGAATCGGCCTCGTCTATGGCGGTGGCCGCACCGGCCTGATGGGCGCGATCGCCGACGGCACGCTTGAGGGTGGCGGTGAGGTGATCGGCGTGATCCCGCAGGCGCTGGTCGATGCCGAAGTCGCGCACCGGGGGCTGACCGAGCTCCACGTCGTGCAGGGCATGCATCAGCGCAAGCAGATGTTCACCGACCTGTCGGACGGGTTCGTGACGATTCCCGGTGGTACGGGCACGATGGACGAGCTGTGGGAGGCGCTGAGCTGGGCGCAGCTCGGCTATCATGCGGATCCGGTCGGGCTGCTCAACACCGCGGGCTATTACGACCATCTGATCGCGTTCTGGGACAAGATGGGCGAGGTCGGCTTCCTGCGACCGCAGCACCGCGACCTGCTGATCGTCGCGGATACGCTCGACCTGCTGCTCGACCGGATGGCGGAGCATGTGCCGACGCAGCCGATCGTCCGGATGAACGCGTCGGATCTGTGAACGTCTTGAGGCCGCACACTATCCTGCACCACCCCGGCGAAGGCCGGGGCCCAGTTGGGGGACGCGGATTGGCTCGCTCTACGCGTTGTTACACTCGCTTTCCCACCTGGGCCCCGGCCTTCGCCGGGGTGGTAGTAAAGGTGGCGGCATGACCTCCCCCTCCCCTACCCGCGAAGCGATCGTCGCGACGGCGAAGGAATCGATCGCGCGCGGCTCGAAGAGTTTCGCGGCCGCCAGCCTGTTGTTCGACAAGCCGACGCGCGAGCGTGCGTGGCTGCTCTACGCCTGGTGCCGGCGGTGCGACGATATCGCCGACGGACAGGATCACGGGCACGGCATGACCGTGGTCGACGATGCCCCGGCGCGGCTCGTCACGCTGTCGGCGATGACCGAGCAGGCGCTGGCGGGCGAGGTCGTCGGCGAACCCGCATTCGACGCGCTGCGGATCGTCGCGGCCGAGACGCGGATGCCCAAGCGGTTCGCGCGCGATCTGGTCGAGGGCTTCGCGCTGGATGCGCGCGAGTGGCGACCGCGCTCCGAAAACGACCTGTACAAATATTGCTACCATGTCGCGGGCGTCGTCGGCTGCATGATGGCGATCGCGATGGGCGTTGATCCCGAGGACGAGGACACACTCGACCGCGCCTGTGACCTGGGAATGGCATTCCAGCTCGCCAACATCATGCGCGATGTCGAGGAGGATGACCGGGTCGGGCGCTGCTACCTGCCCGAGGACTGGCTCGTCGAGATGGACTTTCCGCCGGGCCAGCACATGAAGCCGCCGTTCCGCGCACGCCTCGCGGTACTCACGAAACGGATGGCGGACCGCGCGGCGGCGTTCGAGGCGAGCGCACGGGAGGGCACGCCCGCGCTGTCGTTCCGGTCGGCCTGGGCCGTGCTGTCGGCGGCCGGTATCTATGGCGCAATCGGGCGGGCCGTCGCGGCGCGTGGCGAGCATGCCTGGGATCACCGCGTTACGACGTCGGGGGCGCAGAAGCTGGGATTTATCGCGAGAGCCGCCCGGGAAGCAGCGGCGCGGGAGCGGCTGTATCCGCGTACGCCGCGCGATCCGAGGCTGTGGACACGGCCGCGGTAGCTTCGTCTTTCACGCCTCACCCCTCATCCGTTCGCCCTGAGCGAAGTCGAAGGGCCTCCGTTCGGGGTCTGTGCTTCGACTTCGCTCAGCACGAACGGGGAAGAGGCGAACTCGAACACGCGTGAACCGGCATATCAGCCCCTAATTTTGGCCTTGCCTGTCACGGCGATCTGCGCGCCCGCGGTGCGGCAGTTGGCGCCGATCATCGGATAGGGAACGTCGGTGTTCTGCGCGAGCTGATCCGGCAACGCCGCGCGGCACTGCGCCATCGTTTCGTACCGCGCCGGCACGACCCGTGCCTCGGTGCAGTTCATATTGCCGTCACTGCAACCCATGATGGCCATGACGTAGAACAGCGGTTCCATTTCATTCTCCAGCGGATCGCCGTGCCCGGCGTTGGACACGGTATGAAAAGCGACGAAGTGGCAGGATTGTTCCGCCAACCGCTTTCGCCGGGGCTTGACCACGCCTACATCACCACCAGCAATGCCCCCTGATACCTACACCTCCACCCGCGCGGACCAGCCGTTGCTGCCGACGCTCCGCCGCTTTCTGCCATTCCTGTGGCCGGCGGGGCAGCCGAAGCTGAAGGTGCGGATCGTCGTCGCGATGCTGCTCGTGATCGCGTCGAAGCTGGTGCAGGTGTTCGGCGCGGCCTTCACGCTGAAATATGCGGTCGACCGGATGGCGGGGAACGACCGCGGCGCGCTGACGCTCGTCGCGCTGCTGGTGATCGGCTATGCGGCGTCGCGGTTCGGAACGACGTTGTTCGACAATCTGCGCAACGCGGTGTTCGAGCGTGTCGGACAGGACGCGTCGCGGCGGTTGGCCGCGCAGGTGTTTCGCCATCTCCATGCGCTGAGCCTCGATTTCCATCTGTCACGGCGCACTGGTGCTGTGACCAAGGTGGTCGAGCGCGGGACCAAGAGCATCGACACGATGCTGTATTTCCTGCTGTTCAACATCGCGCCGACGCTGTTCGAACTCGTGCTGGTGCTGGGCCTGTTCTGGACCAAGTTCGGCTGGCCGCTGGTCGTCGCGACGGTCGTGATGGTGGTCGGCTATATCGCGTTCACGCGGATGGTCACCGACTGGCGCAATGCCCTCCGCGCACGCATGAACGACCTCGATACCGGTGCCGTCGCGCATGCGGTCGATTCGCTGCTGAATTTCGAAACGGTCAAATATTTCGGCGCGGAGGAGCGCGAGGCGAAGCGCTATGACAGCGCGATCACCGCCTATTCCGAAGCCGCGGTGAAAAGCGAGAATTCGCTCGCGTGGCTGAACCTCGGCCAGGCGCTGATCACCAATCTGATGCTCGCGGGCGGCATGGGCTTCGTCGTGTGGCGGTGGAGCCGGGGCGAGGCGTCGGCGGGCGACGTGGTCTTCGTTTCCACGCTGCTGGCGCAGCTATTCCGGCCGCTCGACCTGCTCGGCATGGTGTATCGCACGATCCGCCAGGGCGCGCTCGACATGGCGGCGATGTTCGACCTGATCGATACGCCCGCGACCGTCGTCGACGTGGCCGATGCGCCCGCGCTGGCCGTGAGCGCAGGGCATGTCCGGTTCGAGAATGTCTCGTTCGGTTATGATGCGGGCCGGCCGATCCTGCGCGATCTCGAGCTCGACGTGCCCGCGGGATCGACGCTCGCGGTGGTCGGACCGTCGGGCGCGGGCAAGTCGACGCTCGCGCGGCTGCTCTACCGCTTCTACGACCTGACGGGCGGTCGGATCACCGTCGACGGACAGGACATTGCGCAGGTCCGCCAGGCATCGCTGCGGGCGGCGATCGGGATTGTGCCGCAGGACACGGTGCTGTTCAACGACACGATCGGCTACAACATCGCCTATGGCCGCGAGGGGGCGGAGATGCCCGAGGTCGAGACGGCAGCGAAGGGCGCGGCGATCGCGGGGTTCATCGAACGCCAGCCGCTCGGCTATGCGACGCGCGTCGGCGAGCGTGGCCTCAAGCTGTCGGGCGGCGAGAAGCAGCGCGTGGCGATCGCACGCACGCTGCTGAAGAACCCGCCGATCCTGATCCTCGACGAGGCGACGTCCGCGCTCGACAGCCGCACCGAGGCGGAGATCCTCGACACGCTCGAGGCGATCGAGCGCGGCCGCACCACGATCGTGATCGCGCACCGGCTGTCGACCGTGGTGCATGCGGACCAGATCGTCGTGCTGGAGGCGGGGCGGATCGTCGAGAAGGGCACGCATGCCGAGCTGCTGCGCCGCGAGGGCGTGTATGCGGAGATGTGGAACCGCCAGGCGCAGGAGCGTGCGGGGCAGGATGACGGGGCGCTGGCGGCCGAGTAGCGACGCATCCGTTTTTGCTGCACGCGACAAGGCCTACCCTGCCCGGTGCGTCCGCCGCCAGTAGAAGAACGAGTAAAGGATTGGCGTCGCGACCATCACGAGCAGCAGCGCGATGACGAACGACGTGCGCGTTTCGCCCTGCATCGGCAGCAGCCCGACGAGGATCAACCCGAACCCCGCCCCCATCATGATACGGCCGCCATAACGATGCGTGGCGATCCAGTTATCAGGATCCATGATCGCCCAGGGCGTGCGGATGCCGACGAAGAATCCCGGGCGCGACTTCGGCAGGACGTTGCCGAGCGCCACGAACAGCACCCCGATCCCGACCAGCATCGTCGTCGCGGGCAGCGTGATGCCAAAGGCCGGCGCGGCGACCATCGCCTCGACCAGTATCAGGATTCCGAGCAGCCCGGCCCAGGCCGTGCGGTAGAGCGGAGCGGATTGTTCGAGCTTGTCCTGCATCGGTTCGAGCGAGGGCAGCGCCGCCATCACCAGCGAGACCACGACCGTCAGCGCGACAGGCATGAACAGAGCAGTTTCTGCATCGGCGAACCGGTCGGGCAGCCCATCAGGGCCCCAATGCGTCGGCAGTTGCGTCCCCGCCGGCAACCGCCCGAGCGCGACCGCGGCGACGATCGCGAGCCCAGCCGCAGTCACTGCAGAGGCTATGATGAGGTTTCGGTAGCGCATGTCTCGTCCCCCTTATCGTTATCCGCGGCACCGACGCGAAGCCGCCCCATGAAGCCCATCACCACCTCCTCCATCACCGACAGATCGAGCGTGTAGACGATCGACGTGCCGCGGCTTTCGGCCTGGATCAGGCCGGCGGCTTTCAGCTTGGCGAAATGATTGGACATGGTCGGTTTCGACACCGCGAACGCGTCGGCCAGCGCCCCTGCGGTCATCGCGCCGCCCTTCAGCAGCTCGAGGATGCGGCGGCGGGTCGGGTGTGCAAGGGCGTCGAAGACCGAGTCCATGCGCTTTGTTTATTCGTAAAGTCGCTAATTAGCAATACGGCTAAGTTTACGCGAGGGCTCGGCGGTGGTTGCACCTCCCCGGCGGAGGCCGGGGTCCAGTTGGGAGACGTTGCTGACAAAGGGCGTCCCGTTGTTACGACCACCTTTCCAACTGGGCCCCGGCCTCCGCCGGGGAGGTGCATGCTAAATGGTCGGGATGCCAGACCCCGGTGCACCGGCGCGATAAGGCCCGCGCTATCCTCGACATCGCAGCGGGGATCGCTACCTAGACGGCGATGGCACTCGACCCCCTTCCCGATCTCCAGCGCATCTTCGGCTTTCCTGATTTTCGTGGCGTGCAGCGCGATGTCGTCGACCGCGTGCTTGCGGGGCAGCGGACGCTGGCGGTGATGCCGACCGGGGCTGGCAAGTCGCTGTGTTACCAGTTGCCGGCGACGATGCTCGAGGGGACGTGCGTGGTCGTGTCGCCGCTGATCGCGCTGATGCACGACCAGCTGCGTGCCGCGACCGCGGTGGGGATCAAGGCGGCGACGCTGACGAGCGTCGATACCAATCGCGAGGAGACGATCGCGCGGTTCCGCGCGGGCGATCTCGATCTGCTGTACGTCGCGCCCGAGCGGGCCTCGAACGAGAGCTTCCGCAATCTGCTGTCGCAGGCGAAGCTCTCGCTGTTCGCGATCGACGAGGCGCATTGCGTCAGCGAGTGGGGGCACGACTTCCGCCCCGACTATCGCCTGTTGCGGCCGTTGCTCGACAGCTTTCCCGACGTGCCGCGGCTCGCGCTGACCGCGACCGCGGATGCGCACACGCGCGCGGATATCCTCGAACAGCTGGGGATCTCGCAGGACGGCTTGATCGTGTCGGGGTTCGACCGGCCGAACATCCGCTATGCGATCTCGGCACGCGACAACGTCAACCGGCAGATCGCGGATATTCTCGAGAAGATCCCGGGGCCGGGGATCGTCTATGCGCAGACACGCGCGGCGACCGAGAAGCTGGCCGAGGCGCTGGGGCGCAGCGGGCGGCCGACGCGCGCCTATCATGCCGGGCTCGATCCGCAGGTGCGCGCGAAGAACCAGGCGGATTTCGTCGCGAGCGAGGACATGGTGATCTGCGCCACGGTCGCGTTCGGGATGGGGATCGACAAGCCCGACGTGCGGTTCGTCGCGCATGCTGGGCTGCCGAAATCGATCGAGGCCTATTATCAGGAAACGGGGCGCGCGGGGCGCGACGGCGATCCGGCGATCGCGCATCTGTTCTGGGGCGCGGAGGATTTCGCGCGCGCCCGCCAGCGGATCGGCGAGGTCGAACCCGAGCGGCAAGCGGGCGAGCGCCAGCGGCTGACCGCGATGGGCGGGCTGGTCGAGACCGCGGGGTGCCGGCGCCGCATTCTGCTCAAGCATTTCGGCGAGGAGCGGCTCGAGGATTGCGGCAATTGCGACAATTGCCTTGGCAATGTCGATGCGGTCGACGCGACCGAGACCGCGCGGAAATTCCTGTCGGCGGTGTTCCGGACGGGGCAGATGTTCGGCGTCGGCTATATCGAGGGCATCCTGACGGGCGTGTCGAGCGAGCGCAGCCTGATGAACGGGCACGAGGCGCTGTCGGTCTACGGGATCGTCGAGGGCGACGAGGTGGCGTTGCTGAAACCGGTCTCGCGCGCGCTGATGTTGAAGGACGCGCTGCGCACCAATCCACACGGCGGCCTCGAATTCGGACCGGCGGCCAAGGCGATCCTGAAAGGCGAGGCGGCGCTGTCGGTGATCGTGCCGCCCAAGCGCGAGCGGCGGCGCAAGGCTGCACCGGGGGCCGTGCCGAACCCGGTCGACGATCCGCTGTTCGAGGCGCTGCGCGTATGCCGCCGCGATCTGGCGAAGGACGCGGGCGTTCCACCCTATGTGATCTTCCACGACTCGGTGCTGCGTGACATGGCGGCGCAGCGGCCCGCGTCGCGCGCGGCGCTCGCGGTGCTATCGGGCATTGGCGCGCGCAAGCTCGACGCCTATGGGGATGCCTTTCTGGCAGTTATCCGCGAGTCCGCATGATCCGGCACATCAACGAAAGCATTTCGGTCGCGCCGCAGATCGCGGTCGAGCAGGTCGCGGACATTGCCGCGGCGGGGTTCAAGACGATCGTCAACAACCGCCCCGACGACGAGGATGCGGGACAGCCTTCGGGCGACGCGATCCGTGCGGCGGCCGAGGCAGCCGGCCTGAACTATGTCGCGATCCCGGTGACGCATGCGGGCTTTTCGCATCCACAGATCGACGCGATGACCCAGGCGCTGACCGAGGCCAAAGGCCCCGTCCTCGCCTATTGCCGGTCGGGCACGCGGAGCTGCAATCTGTGGGCGCTGGCCGCGGCTAAGGCGGGGCGCAATCCCAACCTGCTGCTCGCGCAGGCCGAGGACGCGGGCTATGACCTGCGCGGGATCCGCCCGATGCTGGACGCGCTCGCAGGGCCGCGATGATCCCGATCGCGCTCGGCCCCGCGGTGATCGGGGCTGCGGTCGCGGCATTGGTGGCGTCGGTCGGCGGTATCGGCTGGGCAACGGCCCGGAAACGGCGCGTGATACGGATCGAGACCGCCGAGGAGGCCGCCGAGGCGGCGCAGGCGCAACTGCCGGGCTTTGCCGTGTCAGGGGCCGTCGTCGGCGCCGATGGGCGCGGTGCGCTCGCCGTCGCGGACGATGGCCGTGTCGCCGCGGTCAAGCGTGTCGGCAAGCGGATCGCGGTGCGCGAGGTCACCTGGCGGACGGTGCGCGCGACGCAGGAGGGAATCCTCGTCGAGACCGGCGACCGGACGCTCGGCGCGGTGATGCTCTCGCGGGTCGACGTGCTCGATATCCGGCGGCTGGCTCCCAGGAACATCGGCGTCTAGCGGCCACCCTGCCGGCACCGCGATCGACACGCAAAAAAAGACCCGGTGCGTTGTGCGCACCGGGCCAGGTTGTCCGCAGGAGGAACATCGTGGGTGCGGGCTCGGGCGGCCCGCTACCGAACAGGATCAGTTATAGGCACGCTCGCCATGCTCGCCGATGTCGAGACCCTCGACCTCGACTTCGGGCGAGACGCGCAGGCCGGTGACCGCCTTGGCGATCAGGATCGCGATCACGGTGCCGACCGAGGCCCAGATGATCGTGACAAGAACCGCCTGGATCTGCACCAGCAGCTTGGCACCGATCGCATAGTCGGCGGCACCCGGGCCACCGAGCGACGGCGCATAGACCACCGCAGTGCCGATCGCGCCGACCATGCCGCCGATGCCGTGGATACCGAACGCGTCGAGCGAGTCGTCATAGCCGAGCAGCGGCTTGATCTTCGACACCGCCATGAAGCAGATCAGCGAGGCGATCGCGCCCAGCACGATCGCACCGAACGGGCCCGAATTGCCCGCCGCCGGCGTCACCGCGACCAGCCCTGCGACGATGCCCGAGCAGAAGCCGAGCGCCGAACCCTTGTGACCCGACAGCCGCTCCGCGAGCATCCAGAACAACGCGGCCGACGCGGTCGCGACGAAGGTGTTGATCATTGCCAGTGCCGCCGACCCGTTCGCCTCGAGCGCGGAGCCGGCGTTGAAGCCGAACCAGCCCACCCAGAGCAGCCCGGTGCCGATCCCGGTCATCACCAGCGAATGCGGCGCCATCGGCTCCTTGGGATAGCCGATCCGCTTGCCGAGCATCAGTGCGGCGACCAGCGCGGAAACGCCCGCGTTGATGTGGACGACGGTCCCGCCGGCGAAATCGAGCGCGCCAGCCTTGAAGAAATAGCCCGACGCGGCCCAGACCATGTGCGCGATCGGGAAATAGACGATCGTCAGCCAGACCAGGCCGAACACCATCACCGCGGAGAATTTCATCCGCTCGACGACCGAGCCCAGCACCAGCGCGATCGTGATCGCGGCGAAGGTCATCTGGAAACAGACGAAGACATATTCGGGAATCTCGACGCCTGCGGTGAACGTCGCCGCCTGCGAAGCCGGGGTGATCCCCTTGAGGAACGCCTTGTCGAGGCTGCCGATGAAATTGCTGAGCAGCGGATTGGTCACGTCGGGACCGAAGGCCAGCGTATAGCCCCACATCACCCAGATGAGCATCGCGAGTGCTGCGACCGCGCCGATCTGCGTCATTGTCGAGAGCATGTTCTTCGACCGGGTAAGACCGCCGTAGAATAGGGCGAGACCCGGCAGGATCATCATCAGGACGAGGATCGTCGAGGTCATCATCCAGGCGGTATCACCCTTGTTGACGGTGGCGACGACGGGCGCGGCCGCGGGTGCGGCGACCGTCTGCGCAAAGGCGGGCGCGGCGGCGACCAGCGCGGCACCGAACCCCAGAACCGCCGCGGCGGCTGTCTTCATGTCATGCTTCATCGTGTCCCCCTCCCCTCAGAGCGCCGAGTCGTCGGTTTCGCCGGTGCGGATGCGCACCGCCTGGCTGACGTCGACCACAAAGATCTTGCCATCGCCGATCGCGCCGGTGTTGGCCGATGCCTGGATCGCCTCGACCACGCGGTCCACCAGGCTCGTCGCGCACACGACCTCGACCTTGATCTTGGGCACCATGTTGGTCGTGTATTCGGCACCGCGATAAATCTCGGTCTGACCCTTTTGCCGGCCGAACCCCTTGACCTCGGTGACCGTCATGCCCGCCACGCCGAGCGTGGTGAGCGCTTCGCGCACCTCGTCGAGCTTGAACGGCTTGATGATGGCAATGACGAGTTTCATCGCGCCCCTTCCCCTTGTTACGCCGAACACAACGCAACGACCGTGCCAGTTTACCGGCAAGGTGCGGGACGGGGCGGGAACGGGGTGCCGGATGCGCCGGGCCGCTAGAAACTGTGCAGCGCGCGCCGATTGCCTCAAAAACGGGCAGCGCGCCGCCGGACGGTTATTCGCTCACCGGTCGGGAATGATCGCGCGTGCCTCGGCGAAATCGTCGGCGTCGACCATCACGCGGACCGGGATCAACAGATCGCTGCCGTCGCCGATCGCCATGTCGCCGTCGAACACGATCGCGGCGATGCCTTCGCTTTCGAGCCGACCGGCGATGATCAGCGCCTCGTTGCGGCTGTAGCGGCCAAGCTCGGCGAGACTCATCGGGCCGCACCGGGCGCGACCGTCGGCACCCGCGTCGGCAGACCGTCGATGCTGCGCGGATGCTCGGCCCATTCGGCGAGCCGTTCGGCGTCGCTCTGCCCGGCGTGATATTTGGACAGAGTCTGGCGTTCGCGATCGAGCGTCATCACGGGCACGCCCCATCCGCAGCTCGTCTGCACCTGGTCGACCGCGATCTCGAAGATCTGCCGCGTACCCGGCAACGGCGTGAACTGCGCATAGAGCGCGTCCCAGCGATCGTCCTGCGGCAGTACCGCGGTGCCGTGCCCATAGATGCGGAAGATGAGCGCGGGGCGATCGAACGCGCAGAACATGATCGTAATGCGTCCGTCGGCGGCAAGATGCGCATTGGTCTCGTTCCCCGAGCCGCCGACGTCGAGATAGGCGACGGTGCCAGCGTCGAGCACGCGGAAGCTGTCCATCCCCTTGGGGCTTAGGTTGATCCGCGCGCCCTCGGCCGCGGTCGCGACGAAGAACACGGGCTGGCGTTCGACGAACGCGCGGTGCGCGTCGGTAAGGGCGGGGAAGAAGTCCATGGCAACACCCTATCAGGACCACCGCTCAGACGCGAACGGTGAACCGCTTTTCCAAGCCACTGAAAACGCAATTTGCGAATCGGTCGCAACGCTATTGCAAATCAGTCGCGACAACAGTAGCGAGCCGGAAAGGGGTTTTTCATGTCCGATCGTCGCTTCGCCCGCCTGCTGCTAGCCGGCACCATTCTCACGGCCGGGCTGTCCGCAACACCGGCCTGGGCCGGGTCCGTGTCGGAGGACACGACCCCCAACGCGTCTGTGGCAGCCGCAACAAGCACTGACGAATCTGACGCGTCCGACGCGTCCGAGCCGCAGGATCACGGCGTGATCGTCGTGACCGGCGAGAAGGCAACGACGATCGCGTCGTCGGGGACGAAGAGCGCAACGCCGATCGTCGAGACGCCGCAGTCGATCAGCGTGATCAGCGCCGCCGACATTGCCGGGCTGGGGCTGCAGAACCTCAATCAGGCGCTGCGCTTCGTCGCGGGTGTGACCCCCGAGACGCGCGGTGCATCGGCCGAGGTGTACGACCAGTTCAAGCTGCGCGGGTTCGACGCGCCGGTCTATCTCGACGGGCTGCGCCAGTTCGGCAGCGCGACCGGCTATGCGGTGCCGCAGGTCGACGTGTCGCGGCTCGATCGGGTCGAGATTATCAAGGGCCCGGCGTCGGTGCTCTATGGCCAGTCGAGCCCGGGCGGTCTGGTCGCGGAGGTCAGCAAGCTGCCGCTTGATCGCGCAACCTATGGTGCGGTCAGCGGCACCTATGGCACCTACGACCTGTACCGCGTCGACGCCGATATCGGCGGGCGCGCAGGGGACGGCGTGCTGTGGCGCATCTATGGCAGCGCGAATGGCGCCGACGATCAGCAGACGCAGGGCCAGGGCAAGCGCGAGCGCCAGACGATCTCCGCCGCGGTGACCGCCGGCGCGGGCAGCAGCACCAGCTTCACGCTGCTCGGCGCCTATTCGCACGATCCGTTCAATGGCAATTACGGGGTGTTCCCGACGCTCGGGACGCTGATCGACAACCCGGCAGGCAAGATCTCGACCAAATTCTATGGTGGCGAGCCCGGGGACTTCTTCCGTCGCGAACAGGCCGCGCTGACCTATATCTTCAATCACGATTTCGGTAGCGGCTGGGCGCTGCGCTCGTCGGGGCGCTATCAATATGTGAAGAGCCGGATGGGGCTGGTCTATACCAGCGGACCCGCGGTCGATCCGCTCGCGGTAGCGCCGACGCTGTATGCCCGGTCCTCCTATTCGACGCGGGAGCAGCTCAACAACTGGACGTTCGACAATCAGCTGACGGGCAAGGTCGTCACTGGCCCCGTCACGCACAACCTGTTGTTCGGGGTCGACCGTCAGGTCGCGCATTCGGCGGGGCTCTCGGCCTTTGGCGGCGGGACGCCGATCGACGTTTTCAACCCGGTCTATGGGACGATGCCCACGCCGCAGACGCCAGCCGATGTCCAAGCGTCCTTCGGCATCGGTTCCGCCAATGTCCGCCAGCGTCAGCAGGGGATCTATGCGCAGGACCAGATTGCGGTCGGCGGGCTGCGCGTGACGCTAAGCGGCCGCCAGGACTGGGCCCGCCAAGCGCGCGACGGCCAGGCGCAGAAGGACGAGAAGTTCACCTGGCGCGCGGGCGCGCTGTACCTGCTGCCGTTCGGGCTTGCGCCCTATGCGAGCTACTCGACCTCGTTCGAGCCGCAGAATGCGCGCCTGCGCGACGGCAGCCTCGCCCAGCCCTCGCTCGGCAAGCAGATCGAGGCGGGGGCGAAATTCCAGCCGACCGGTACCGAAATCCTGGTCACCGCGGCCTGGTTCCGAATTGAGCAGACCAATGTCGTCGTCAACTATCCCGACTTCACCGCGGACCAGGTCGGCAAGGTGCGGTCGCAGGGTATCGAGGTCGAGGCGAGCGCGCCGCTGCCCTACGGCTTCAACGCCAAGCTCGCCTATAGCCGCCAGCGCGTGAAGAAGGTCGAGGACGTCATCCCCGCCAATATTGGCCTGCCGCTCGCGACGGTCGGGCGCGGCGGGATTTCGGCGAACCTCGAATGGGCACCGACCGAAGGGCCGGCGTCGGGCTTTGCGATCGGCGGCGCGGTGCGGCACGTCGACAAGACCTATGCCGATTTCTATTCGGACGGCGTCGCGCGCTATTCACCCGCCTATACGGTGTTCGACGCGCTGCTGCGTTACGATCTGGGCAAGCTCAGCCCGCGGCTCGCCAATGTCGATCTCGGCGTCAACGCGACCAACCTGTTCGACAAGAAGTATCTGACGAGCTGCTTCGCCAACTATGCCTGGTGCTGGTACGGCAACCGCCGCACGGTGCAGGCGACGATCGGGTATCGCTGGTAACGGGCCGCTCAACCCTGCGCAGGCGGTTTATGCGCAGGTCGATGGCACATCTTGGCGTGTCGGCCGTTCAGCGGTCCGAGCGCATTCGTTCCGGATGCCGTCCAGCATAGGAGTTTAGCATGAACACGACGACCTTGAAGGGTGAAGGCCAGGATCTGCTCGGTTCGGTGAAGCAGGCAGCAGGCAATGCAACGGGCGACAGCTCGCTCCAGGCCGGCGGCGTCGCCGACCAGATCGCAGGCACCGCAAACAAGGCGATCGGCACCGCGACCGACACCGTCGCACCGCTCGCCGACAAGGCGCGTGCGTTTGCCAAGGATCGTCCGTTCGCCACCGCGGCGCTGGTCGGCGTCGTCGGCATCGCGCTGCTCAACACGCTGCGCGGCAAGTGATCAACCGGGGCCGCGTCCGCGCGGCCCCGCTGGTCGGAGGATCCCGGCGGTGTCGGCATGGGGTGACCGCCTCGTGAGTCGACCCGCCGGCCTCTGGATCGGTACCAGTCGCGGCGGGCTGCACCCACTGCGACACGGCGATGGCTGGTCGACCGGCGCGCCCTATCCTGACGCGATAAACGTGTCCTTCGGCGTCCGTTCGCCGCGCCATGACCTCCATTATCTCGTCGACGAACGCGATGACGGCGCGGTCGGCCTGTATCGCGCCACCGCCGACGGCTGGCAACAGATCGCCCGCGTGGCGGTCGATGGGGACGCGCCCTGTCATCTCGCGCTGAGCCACGACCAGAGTCTGCTCGCCGTCGCCAATTATGCGAGCGGGAGCGTGTCGGTCCTAGATCTCGACGCCGACGGCCTGCCGAACGCGCCAGCCCATGTCTTTGCGCATAGCGGATCTGGTCCGAACCGCGAGCGTCAGACTAGCCCTCACGCGCATTGGGTCGGGTTCGATGCCGAGGATCGCTGGCTCTATGCAACCGATCTGGGGACCGACGAAATCCGCGCCTTCGCGGTGGCGCCGGCGCCGGCGCCGGGCGGCAACCGTGTACGGGCGGCCGGCACAGCCTTTCACGCACCAGCGGGGTCGGGGCCACGCCATCTGCTGCTGCATCCGCAGGTGCCGCGGGTGGCGTATCTAGCAAACGAACTTGCGAACACGCTGACCGTGCTGGTCGGCGGCGAGGGTCGGTTCTCGGCGACCAGGACCGTGTCGACGCTGCCCGAAGAGTATGAGGGTCCGAGCATCGTCGCGCATCTGGCGATCAACGCAGCGGGGGACCGCCTCTATGTCTCCAACCGCGGGCATGACAGCATCGCGGTCTTCGCGCTCGACCCGGATGGCGACCCGCGGCTGATCCAGCATGCGCCGGCAGGGGCGGCCTATCCGCGTCATTTCGTGCTGTTGGAGGACGAGGGCCTGATGGTCGTCGCGAACGAGAAGGACGAATGCGTGACGCTGCTGCCGATCACCGCGGACGGGCTGCTCGGGCCGCATGTCGCCCGGGTCGCGGTTCCGGGGGCGGCGTTCGTTCTGTCACGCTAGGCTGCACGCCTGCACTCAGCGATAGGCGAGCGTCCAGCCGGGCGGCAGATAGTCGGTCGACATGTAATAATAGAAGAGGCAGCTGCCATCGGCGCGGTAGGTGCCGCCCTTGACGAGGCCGAGTGCGACCTGCCCTTCGAAAACCGGCGCGCCGCTGTCACCCGACTTGCATGTCGGCCCTTCGACCGCGACCCAGGTCGGCAGGCACGCGCCGCCGCACAGATCGCCCGCGGGGGCGAAATCGACCATCGCGACCGGCGCGCAGCTATAGCCGGTGCGCTCGCCGCGGTGACAGACGAAGTCGCCCGCGCGCGTGCTGGTCCGGTTGCGCCATGTCGCGACGGTGCGGAGCCGGGTCTTGGCGGTATCGGCAAAAAAGGCGGGCAGCCGTGGCGCAGTCGCCGGCAGCGCGGGCGCGCGGTTGATCTGGACGTCCTGATACCCCCAGCCCCATTGGCCGACATAGGGCAGCGCGATCGCCCGCCGCTCCGTGCCCGCCGGCGGCCGCCCGACATAATCGAGCGTGTCGGGACAATGCGCGGCGGTGGCGATCGCATCCGCGACGCCATCGGTGACGACGAATCCCGTCGTGCAGACATAGCGCCGCCCGTCGACCGTCCCGACCACCCGCCCGCCGCCCGCGACGTCCGGCATCACGGTCACGACGTCGGCAGGCGGGATCGTCGCCACGGGAATCCCGGGCGCTGTGGCGCCCGGCGTGGCCGTTACGCTCGTCTGAAGCGCCATCGGCAGCATCGGGCGGTCACTGGCTTCGATCCGCACGGGAACGCCGGTCATATCGGCGAACTTCGCGGTAAGCGCGCCATCCCGGTCGAGCGCAAGGTCCGCGGTCGCGACCATCACGACGAGTGTACCCGTTCGCTGATCCGCACCGATGCCGGGGGGATGCGGAAGCGCGGCGCGGATCGCCGCCTGGAAGGTGCGGATCTGGCCGAGTATCCGGTCGAGCGTCGCCGCCGCGCCGGTCCGGAACACCAGCGGGACGCTCATCCCCCCCGCCTCGACGACGCGGTCCGCGACCGGGTCGGTGCCGGTCAGCAGCACCACGATCCGGTAGGCCGGGTCATGCTCGACCGCGATGCCCGCGAGCCGATCCGCGAATTCGCGGCGCAGCGCGTCGGTGACGGGAATCGTCGCCGCCTGCGCCCGCATGCGGTGGAGCGCGACATCGAGCGGCACGCCGAAACGCCGCGCATATTCCGCCGCGTCCTGCATCGCCGCATCGACGGGGAGCTGGAGCTGCAGGGCGTCGACCGACGCGATCTGTGACGAGACGATCGGCGACGGGGCGGACGGTGCGACACTGGTCTGTGCCGCGCCAGCCGGCGTCGTGTACCCCAACCCCGCAACCAGCGCTCCGGCCAGCCCCGCCTGCATCCATCTCACTGTCATGATCGGCAAACGTCCAGTTTCGGGGGCCAGCACCGGGTCGCGGACCGTGCGCCACGACCGCCCCTGACCCCGACCCCGCCTAGCGCACCGGCGCGGTGTCGCGCGAGACGGATTTTAACGCGCGTCGCGCGCACGCCCCCGCGGGATCGCCGCCATTGTGCCCTAGGTTCGGCGGTGCAGCACTGCGCTGCGATTACAAAGGAATGCCACAGTGACTCTTGCTTTACCCGCCCGACATTTCTCGCCGGCCCCGCGACCCGCAACCGCGACCACAGCCGGGATCGCGGCCCCCGCCCCAACCCCACCGCTGTTCGCGCTCGACCAGCTCGAGGTGACGTTTGACCCGCAGGCCGACACGCTGTGGACCTATATGCGGCCAAGGACGCGGCCGAGTTTCAACCCTGCGCTGCTCGCGGACTTTGGTCAGTGGCAGGCCGATATCCACAGCGCCCACACCTCCGGGGCGATGCCGATTCGCTATCTCGTGCTCGGCTCGCGATTCCCCGGCGTCTTCTCGCTTGGCGGTGATCTCGACCTGTTCGCACAGCATATCCGTGCCGGTCACCGCGAGGCGCTGGTCCAATATGGCCGCGCCTGCGTGCAGATCCTGCACCGCAACCTGCGCGGCCTCGACCTGCCGATCGTGACGATCGGTCTGGTCGAGGGCGATGCGCTGGGCGGCGGGTTCGAGGCACTGCTGTCGTTCAACGTCGTCGTCGCCGAACGCGGCGCGAGCTTCGGGCTTCCCGAGACCGTGTTCGGGCTGTTCCCGGGCATGGGGGCGCACTGCTTCCTGTCGCGGCGGCTGGGGGCAGCGCGCGCCGAGCAGATGATCCTCAGCGGGCGCAACTACAGCGCGGAGGAGCTCTATGATCTGGGTATCGTCCACGCACTCGCCGACCCCGGCCAGGGACGCCGGGTGGTCGAGGACTATATCCGCCAGAACCGGCGTCGCCACAGCGGGCATTGCGCGATCTACGAGGCGTCGCGCGCGGTCAATCCGCTGACGCTCGACGAGCTCGAGGCGGTGGTCGACCTGTGGGCGGACGCCGCGCTGCGCCTCAGCGAGGGGGATCTCAAGCTGATGCGGCGGCTCGTCGCGGCGCAGACCCGTCTGCTCGACAAGCCGAAAGGCTGACGGACATCGCCCCCGGCCCTCAGGACAGCGCACGCATCCTGGGGGTTTCGTCGGCAAGCAGGTTCGCCACCTGGCTTGCCGACATCGGGCGCGCGAGCAGGAAACCCTGCACTGCGGTGCAGCGGGTGCGGCGCAGCTGCGCGAGCTGGGTCGGCGTCTCGATACCCTCGGCGACGGTCTGCATGCCGAGCGTCGCGGCGAGATCGACCACCGTCTGGATGATCGCCATCGACGCGGGATTGTCGTCGAGCGCGGTGATGAACGACCGGTCGATTTTGAGCGTCTGGAACGGGAATTTGGTAAGATAGCCGAGCGACGAATAACCGGTGCCGAAATCGTCGAGCGTGGTGCCGACCGCCATCCGGTTGATCGCCGACAGCGCCGCCAGCGATGCGTCGATATCGTCGAGCAACACCGATTCGGTCACCTCGAGATCGAGCCGCCCCGGCGCGAGCCCGCTGGCGTCGAGCGCGTCCTTCAGCACCTTGGCGAGCCCGGGCGACAGGAGCTGGATCGGCGACAGGTTGACCGCGACGCGCACCGTGTCCGGCCAGTCGCGCGCGTGACGGCAGGCCTCGCGCAGCACCCAGGCGCCGATTTCGACGATCAGGCCGCTCTGCTCGGCGATCGGAATGAATTCGGCGGGCGACACGCTGCCGTGGCACGGGCTGTCCCAGCGCAGCAGCGTCTCGCAGGACAGGATGCGGTGCGTCGCCAGGTCAAAAATCGGCTGGAAGGCGAGCCACAGCTCGCCGCGCGCGATCGCGCCGTGCAGATCGCTGGTCAGCGCACGCGTCCGTTCGATCTTCTCGTCCATCACCGGTTCGTAGAAGCAGAAGGCCCCCCGGCCGCTTTCCTTGGCGCGGTAGAGCGCGAGGTCGGCATGTTTAAGCAGCGTGTCCGCGTCGCCCCCGTCGATCGGTGCGATCGCCACGCCGAGCGAGGCGCCGACCGTCAGCCGACGCCCGGCATAGGCCACGGGCTGTGAGACGAGGTCGAGGATATGATCGGCGATCGTGCGGGCATCGTCGCGCGCGCCGATCGCGCAGACGACCGCGAACTCGTCGCCGCCCAGCCGCGCGACGATCGCGTCGCCGGCCACCCCGATGGTGCCGCCATCGGTGACGAACGCGGTCTGAAGCCGCTGCGCAACCTCGGTCAGCAGCACATTGCCCGCGAGGTGACCGAGCGAATCATTGATCTCCTTGAACCGGTCGAGATCGATCCAGTGGATCGACAGGAGCTCGCCGGTCGATTCCAGCCGGTGCAGCCGCCGCTCGAACCATTCGCGAAACGCGGTGCGGTTGGCGACCCCGGTGAGGTCGTCGCGTCGCGCGAATGCGGCGTGATGCTCGGCGAGCGCGGTCTTTTCACTCGCCGCGATGGTCGCGCCGAGGATGGCCTCATAGGTCTGCAGCGTGATGTCGATCATCGCCAGCACGAACAGGATGATGACGATCGCGAGCATTGCGTTGAGCGGCTCGCCCGACAAAAAGAGCCCCACCGCGAGCGGCAGCGACGCGAGGCAGAGCTGTGCGAGCGCGATCGTCGGCCGACCCGCATTGCGTCCGGCAATCCCCGCCGCATAGCCGATCGCCGTCGTCACCGAAAGGAGATGAAGTACGCCGTCCGCGGTCCGGGTCAGCGTCAGCAGCCCGAACATGCCAAGCAGCGCGGAAAAGGCGAAGGCGCCGATGCGGTAGTAAAACTCCCACTGTCCTGCCCGCGGGCGCTCGGCGGCACCCCGATCGACAGCAAATACGTCAGCGGCCTGTTGATCGGGCACGCGCTGGACGATGCCGATGATCCGCAGTGCGGCGACAAGCCCGATCAGCACCGCGAAGCCGGCAAGCCAGCGATCGCCACTGGTGACAGCCACGACCGTGGCGATACCCGTGCTCGTCAGCGCACCGATCACCAGCGACTTGGGTGAGGCATAGAGCGAGGTGACCAGAGTCGCCCGGACGTCCGCGGCGACCGCGTGATCCGAGTGCCGAAGCTGCCTCAACCGGGTAATGAAATGCGTCATGGCACCTTCGAACAGACTGTAACCGTAGGGTAAAGCGGTTAAGCAAACGCTACGATCCCGCGCGCGGGCGGTTCGCCGCAATGGGGTTCAGCTTCGACCGGGTGTCCGCTAGCAGGGATAATGATCCCAATCGCACCGCGTTCCGATACGCCCGGCCTGCTGGCCGCCCTCGCGCTGTGCGCCATGCTCGCCGGCTGCGGCACGACGCGCTACCGCCCGGTCAGCGACTATCCGGTCAAGATCGGCCGCCCTTACAGCGTGCGCGGCACGACCTACCGCCCCACCGATCTGCCGGGCTATGACGCAGTCGGCATGGCGAGCTGGTATGGCCGGGAATCGGGCAACCAGACCGCGAACGGCGAACGGTTTCGTGTGAAGGGCATTTCTGCCGCGCATACCGTCCTCCCGCTGCCGAGTTATGTCGAGGTCACTGCGCTCGACACCGGCCGGACGATCCTGCTGAGGATCAATGACCGCGGGCCGTTCACGCCCTCGCGGCTGATCGACCTGTCACGCGGCGCCGCCCGGCTGCTCGGGATCGAGCTCCTCGGCCGGGCCGCGGTCCGCGTCCGCCGCGTCGAGCCCGATGCAAAAGACCGGGCGCGGTTACGGGCCGGCAAGCCCGCATCAGCGAGACCCGATGCCTCGCCCGACGAACTCGCCGCGTTGCGCGCGCGGCTGACGGATCAGTCCTTCCAGGCCCAGTAGAGCTGTGCCGGGGGCACGTTCCACCATTCCATGTCGTGATCGATCGATTCAAAATGCGGGGTGAGGAAGTCCTTCACCTTCGGGCTGAACTGATAGACCAGGAACGCGCCGCCGCTGCGCAGTACCGAATGCGTGCCGGCGGCGATCGCCGGGCCGACGCCGGGGGGCAGCGTCGAAAATGGCAGGCCCGAAAGGACATAGTCGGCCGATTCGAAGCCGTGATCGGCGACGATCTTTTCGACATCGGCCGCCGAGCCGAGCACCGCCGAAAACCGCGGATCGGTGATCGTGTGGCGCAGATAGCGGATGAAATCGGGGTTGGTGTCGATCACGATCAGCGTCGCGTCGGGCGCCATGCGGTCAAGAATCGGGCGGCAGAAGGTGCCGACGCCGGGTCCGTATTCGACGAACACCTTGGTGTTGTCCCAGTCGACCCGACCGAGCATCTTGCGGATCAGCTTGTCCGAGGACGGCACGATCGAGCCGACCATGACAGGGTGTTTCAGGAATTCGGTGAAGAACATCTGCCACGGGGAGGGCACGCCGGCGGGGCGGGTGCGCGCGCGCCGGGCGGCTGTGGTCGGACTGGGCATCGTGTTCCTTACGATCAGGGATCCCGCGCGCACGCGAGGCTTTGAGCCCCCCGTCGCACGGATTCCAAACGTGTTTCAAGGCCTGCGGGTTGCATCACGCGACGAACCGCACCGAACGCGACCAGTGCCCGGTGCCGCAACCCGCGCTTGCCAACCCCCGGGCTTGGCTTAAGCATTGGGCATGCACGACGATCGGACGGGCCAGACGGCGGTCATTTTCATGTCGAACCGTAACGGCACCGACCCCGCCGGCTATGCCGCGGCCGCCGCCGCAATGGAGGCGCTCGCCGCGACGCAACCCGGCTATCGCGGGATCGACAGCGTGCGCGACGAAGCCGGGCTGGGGATCACGATCAGCTATTGGGCGGACGACGCCGCGGCGATCGCGTGGCGCGACGATCCCGACCATGCCGCGATTCGCGAGCGCGGGCGGGCGCTCTGGTATGACCGCTACCGCGTCACTGTCGCACGGGTCGAGCGCGACTACGACTGGGCGCGGCCATGACCGGCACCGGTCGCGAGGATGCGCGGATCGATCGTCGCTTCGCGCTGATGTTCCTCGTCATGCTGACGATCGCCGCGGGCAATACCGCGCTGCAATCGGTGCTGCCCGCGCTCGGCCGGTCGCTGGGCGTCGCCGACAGCGCGGTGGCGGGCGCGTTTTCGGTGTCCGCGCTGCTGTGGGTGATAGCCGCGCCGTTCTGGGCGAACCGGTCCGACCGGCATGGGCGCCGCGCAATGATTCTGCTCGGCATCGGCGGGTTCAGCGTGTCGCTGACATTGTGCGGGCTGTTCCTTATGGCAGGGATCAACCACTGGATCGGCGGGACCGCGGCGTTCGGCTGCTTCATCGCCGGGCGGCTGATCTATGGCGCATTCGGTGCCGCCGCCCCGCCCGCGGTGCAGGCGCTCGTCGCGGGCGAGACGACGCGCGCGGAGCGGACCCGTGCGCTGACCCTGCTCGCTTCCGCCTTCGGGCTCGGCACAATCCTGGGGCCGGCGATCGCGCCCTATCTGATCCTCGGGTCAATCGGCGGGCTGGAGGTGGGGCTGGCGGGCCCCGCCTTCCTGTTCGCGCTGTTCGGCGTGGCGGTGTGGATCACGGTGCGGCGGATGCTGCCCGATGACCGGATCGTCGCGCCGCATGATGATACGCACGGCGCGAGTTCGGCCTATCCGTCGATCGGCGGCGCGCCGAGCGGTGCGTCGGTCACCGCCGCGACCCAGTCGCATGTCGAACAGGTCGGCTATACCGATCCGCGCATCCGCGCCTGGATGATCGCCGGGCTGGTGATGGGGCATGCGCAGGCGATGACCGGGCAAGCGATCGGGTTCCTGGTGATCGACCGGCTCAACCTTGCCCCCGCACTCGCGCTCGAGCCCACGGGGATCGTGCTGATGATGGGCGCGGGTGCGGCGCTGCTCGCACAATGGGGAATCATTCCGCGGCTCAACCTGACCCCGCGCCAGCTCGTCCTGACCGGGCTGGTGCTGGCGGCGGCGGGCACCGCGCTGACGGGAATCGCGACCTCGCTCTACACGATCGCGACCGCCTATGCGCTGGCGAGCCTCGGTTTCGGCTTCACGCGGCCGGGCTTTACCGCGGGCGCCTCGCTCGCAGTCGGCGCGAATGCGCAAGGGTCGGTCGCGGGCAAGGTGACCAGCATCAACGGCGCGAGCTTCGTGCTCGGGCCGTCGATCGGGGTCGGACTGTACGAGGCGCAGCACTCGCTGCCCTATCTGGTCGCGGGCGCGGCGTGCGTGGTGTTGATCGGCTATGCCTGGGTGACGCTGAATGAGGCGAAGGACGCGTCGGGCGGCTGACCCGGGATTCATCAGGCCGCGGCTCCGCTATTTCGCCGACATTCCGATGCAGTACAGAAGCAGCGGAACCCCGATCAAGAGGATCATCAGTAACAAGTTCATCTGGATCAGTCGGTTGAGCCATTTCGGCTGCCCGGCAGAGTCCCGATCGGCCTCTTCCTTTGAATAGTCTTCGACAATTTCCATATCGAATTGCTTCGAAAAGAAATGCCTGGGACGCATCCGCAACGAGGCTTTCGGAGACAGGGCGTCTTCATCGACGTCGCGGCGCGCTGGCGAGTGATCGCCAGATTCAGAGGCTGGGCCTGACATTGCGTGGTTCCCGTATATTCGAGATCATGGGCGTGCAGCGCACGTCCCAAAGGTCAGATCGAATAAAGCCCGAACTCCAGCGGCCTATAACCGCGAGCTCGGGCTAACCCCGTGCGGCGAGTTGGCCGGCGTGATCGAGGAAACGCTTATGTGTCGCGGATGCGTACATGAAAGTTACATTGGACCCGTGCCCGGTAATGTCAACACATGGCACAAGATCAGGGCCATTCGGCCAGTCGACTATCGACCGCCGAATGGAACCATGCTGGCGGTAGCCCCTCTCCCGCCAAGGAGAGGGGCGATGATCACGCCGCGCCTTTGCTGGGGAAGGCGAAGCCGATCGGCTGGATGGCGGTCGCGTCCTGTTTCAGGCGGGCCGCCATCTGCTCATACTCACGCTCGGTCTCGGGCGTGACGCTTGCGCGCGATTCCTTCAGCGCATTGTCGAAATCAGCCATCGTCACGTCGGTCGAATCGATCGAGCGACGCAGCGCGACCAGGCCTGCGCGGCGGACGACGTCCTCGAGATCCGCACCCGAAAACCGGTCGGTGCGGTCCGCGAGACGATCGAGATCGACGTCGGACGCGAGCGGCATCTTCTGCGTCTGGATGCCGAGGATCCGCCGGCGCCCCGCTTTGTCGGGCACGCCGACATAGACGAGCTCGTCGAACCGCCCCGGGCGAAGCAGCGCCGGGTCGATCAGATTGGGGCGGTTGGTCGCGCCGATCACGACGACCGACTGGAGCTCCTCCAGACCGTCCATCTCGGCGAGGATCGTGTTGACGACGCGCTCGGTCACCTGCGGCTCGCCCGCGCCGCTGCCGCGGGCGGGCACCAGCGAATCGAGCTCGTCGATGAAGATCACGCACGGTGCGACCTGACGCGCGCGCTGGAACAGCCGGGTGATCTGCTGCTCGCTCTCGCCATACCATTTGCTGAGCAGGTCTGACGATTTGGTGGCGATGAAATTGGCCTCCGCCTCGCGCGCGACCGCCTTGGCGAGCAGCGTCTTGCCGGTGCCGGGAGGGCCATAGAGCAGGAAGCCCTTGGCCGGGCGGATGCCCAAGCGGCGGAACGCGTCGGGATTCTTGAGCGGAAGCTCGACGCCTTCCTTCAGCCGCATCTGCGCATCGTCGAGCCCGCCGACATCGGCCCAGCGCACGGTCGGCGCCTGGACCATGACCTCACGCATCGCGGATGGCTGGACGCGCTTCAATGCACCCAGGAAATCCTCACGCGTGACCGACAGGTCGTCGAGCACCTCGGGCGGGATTGTGCGTTCCTCGAGGTTGAGCTTGGGCATGATCCGCCGCACCGCCTCGATCGCCGCCTCGCGTGCGAGCGCTGCGAGATCCGCGCCGACAAAGCCGTAGGTCGTGCGCGCCAGCTCGTCGAGATCGACACGGTCGCCGAGCGGCATGCCGCGCGCATGGATGCCGAGGATTTCGCGGCGGCCGCGCTCGTCGGGGACGCCGACGACGATCTCGCGGTCGAACCGGCCGGGACGCCTGAGCGCCTCGTCGATCGCCTCGGGACGGTTGGTCGCGGCGATCACGACGAGGTTCGCGCGCGCTTCCAGCCCGTCCATCAGCGTCAGCAGCTGCGCGACGAGACGCTTTTCCGCCTCGCCCGACACCTGCCCGCGCTTGGGCGCGATCGAATCGATCTCGTCGATGAAGACGATCGACGGTGCGGCCTTGGCGGCCTCCTCGAACACCTGGCGCAGCTTGCCTTCCGATTCGCCATAGGCCGACCCCATGATCTCGGGGCCGTTGATCAGGAAGAACTGCGCGTCGGATTCGTTGGCGACCGCGCGCGCGAGCCGCGTCTTGCCGGTACCGGGGGGGCCGTGCAGCAGCACGCCCTTGGGCGGATCGACGCCCAAGCGCTGGAACAACTCGGGATAGCGCAGCGGCAGCTCGACCATCTCGCGCAATTGGTCGATCGTCTGTGCCATGCCGCCAATATCGTCATAGGTGACGTCGGCGCGGCGTGCGTCCTGCGGCTCCTCATATTCGGGGCGCAGCTCGATCTCGGTATTCTCGTCGATATGGACGACGCCCTTGGGGCTGGCGGCGATCACCGCGAGGCGGATCTCCTGCAGCGCATAAGCGGGCGCATTCATGAACTGCTGGACGCCCGCGGGCATGTTGCCGACCCGCTGATGCCCCGCGGTCGCGACGATGTCGCCCTGGCAGATCGGCCGGCCGAGGAATGTGCGCTTCAACGCGTTGGTCGAGCCCTGAAGCCGCAGATTTTGCTGTGCGGGCGCGAAGACGACGCGCGTCGCGGGCTTCGATTCGGCTTTGCGCACCTCGACGAAATCGCCCGAGCCCACACCCGCATTCGCGCGCTGGAGCCCGTCGATGCGCAGGATGTCGAGCCCCTCGTCCTCCGGATACGGCCCGACGGCACGCGCGGGCGTGTTCTGCTTGCCGAGGATCTCGATCACGTCGCCCTCGCCGATGCCGAGCGTCGCCATCAGCGCGCGCGGCAGATGCGCCAGGCCGCGGCCGCTGTCCTCGGGACGCGCGTTCGCCACCTGGATTTTCCGCGTCGGGGTTTCGCTATCGGGCATCTCGACTCCTTCAAACTCGAAGCGTGTCAGATGGGGGGCCGCCGCCGGGCTTGCGAGGACTTGAAAAGACAAAAAAAAGGGCCGGCCAATGAAGGCCAGCCCATGAAAGTTTTTAGGAGAGGATGCCTGAAAGGCGAGGTCTTTTTGCGTCGAGGCGGTTCATGTTGCAAGTGCGAATGGATCCGCTACGATTGCGCTAACTGCAATCGTAGGCTTCAATGCGGCCAATGATGCGGATCACATGCATCGAGTCGGATAAGGGAGTCGGGGAGGAATCATGCGGAGGCTGCCGCCACTCGGGGCTATCGAGGCGTTCGTCCAGGTCGCGCGGCTGGGCTCGATCAAGGCCGCCGCGGAGGACCTCGCGCTGTCCGCGCCCGCGCTCAGCCGGCGCGTGCAGAGCCTCGAACGGTTCATCGCCAAGCCGCTGTTCGCACGCCGGCATCAGGCGATGGTGCTGAACGCCGACGGCGAACGCCTGCTCGCGCAGATCGCGCCGGTGCTCGATTCGCTGTCGGATGCGGTCGAGTCGATGACCAGCACGACCGAGGTGCTGCGGCTGCGGCTGGGCATCCTGCCGCTCTATGCGTCGCAGAAGCTGTTCCCGCGGCTCGGTGAACTGCGCGCGTCGCATCCTGAACTGCATCTCGACATCGATACCGCGGCGCATCTGGTATCGCGGCTGGGTGACGGGCTGGACGCGGTGATCGCGCTGTCGCGCGAGATCGATCCGGCCTTCTATGCGCGGCGGCTCGATCGCAATTCGGTCTATGTTATCGGTGCGCGCACCCTGCTCGACCGCGCCGATCCGATCACCCGACCCGAACAGCTCTCGACGCTGACCGCGCTGGTCCACCGCGACATGACGGATACGTTCACCGCGTGGCGGACGGCGGCTGGGCTCGACGATATCGAGCCGCTGGCGATCGATCATTTTGATTCGGGGGCGCTGATGCTCGAAGCGGCGGCGCAGGGGCTGGGCGTCGCGTTCATGCATGCCAGCCATTTCGAGGATGCGAACGATCCGCGGCTCGTGCGGCTGTTCGAAATCGAGGTGGAGAGCCCGTACAGCTATTGGTTCGTCTGCCGCCCGCGCGCGCTGCAGGCCAAGCCGGTCAAGCTGTTCCATGACTGGCTGATCAAGACGCTAGCGGAAGTTTAGCGAGGCACAGCCTCCGCTCGGATACCGGATGTACGGTTGAGAGAGGGTCAGGGCAGCAACCGCGACGCGCTTCTGACTTCAAGCGCGTCGCGGCTAAGCCGCGCCGTCGGACGGAGCTTTGCTCCGCCGGCCGGCTTCGACTGTCTCCGACGCAGCTTCGCTGCGCCGGTGCAGTCTTCAGCTCAGGCTGCGCGTGCCTTCACGATCTTGCCGGGCTGGCGCGGCGGCTCGCCCTTGGGGAGCGCGTCGATCAGCTCCATGCCGTTGGTGACTTCACCCCAGACGGTGTACTGCTTGTCGAGGAAGCGCGCGTCGTCGAACACGATGAAGAACTGCGAGTTCGCCGTGTCGGGCTGGTTGGTACGGGCCATCGAGCACACGCCGCGGACATGCGGCTCGGCCGAGAATTCCGCCTTGAGGTTCGGCTTGTCCGAGCCCGACATGCCGGTGCCGGTGGGATCGCCGCCCTGCGCCATGAAGCCCGGGATCACGCGGTGGAACACGACGCCGTCATAGAAGCCGTCATTGGCCAGCTCGACGATGCGCTCGACGTGCTTCGGGGCCAGATCGGGGCGCAGCTTGATCGTCACGTCACCGCCGTCGAGGGTCAGCGTCAGCGTTTCGGGGGTATCGGCCATTGGGTCTTCTCCTGAATTGATGCGCGGCAGATAGGGATCCACCCCGCGACTGGCAAATGCATGCGCAGCGCGTTAGGGCCCAAGCGCACGCTTTAAAGGGAGGCAGCCATGAGCGAACTCGAGCTTCCCGAGGTCGAAACCGAGACCCAGCCCGAAACCCAGCTCGATCGCGACGACCGGTTGCGGCCCGAGTTCGTCCGCGCCGTGCTCGACGCGGTCGAGGACGGCGACAATGCGGCGGCGCGCGCGCTGGTCGAGCCGCTGCACCCCGCGGACATCGCCGATCTGTTCGAGCTGACGCCGCAGGAGGATCGCGCGGCACTGGCGCGCGCGGTCACCGATCTGCTCGACGGCGACGTGTTCGCCGAAATGAACGATTATGTCCGGGAGGATCTGATCGACGCACTCGAGCCGCACCAAGTCGCCGACCTCGCCTCCGAACTTGATACCGATGACGCGGTCGCGATCATCGAGGATATGGACGAGGACGAGCAGCGCGCGGTGCTGCGCGCGCTCGACCCCGATGATCGCGCTGCGATCGAGGAGGCGCTGAGCTACCCCGAGGAATCTGCGGGCCGCCTGATGCAGCGCGAGCTGATCGCGGTGCCCGAGCACTGGACCGTCGGCGACGCGATCGATTATCTCCGTGGTCACGAGGAGCTGACGACCGATTTCTGGGAAATCTTCGTCGTCGACCCCGCGCACAAGCCGATCGGCACGTGCCAGCTGTCGTGGATGCTGCGCACGCCGCGCGGGATCGCGATGGCCGATGTGATGAAGCGCGAACAGACGTTGATCCCGGTCGACATGGACCAGGAAGAGGTGGCGCTGCGCTTCCAGAAATATGCGCTGATCTCCGCCGCGGTGGTCGATCATGGCGGCCGGCTGGTCGGCATGATTACCGTCGACGACATCGTCCACATCATTTCCGAAGAGGCGGGCGAGGATACGCTGCGTCTGGCAGGGGCTGGCGACGGCGACATCAACGAACCGATCCGGCTGACGGTGCGGACGCGCTTCACCTGGCTGGTGGTCAATCTGGGCACCGCGATGGTCGCATCGTCGGTCGTCGGCCTGTTCCAGGGGACGATCGCGAGCTTCGCGTTGCTCGCGGTGCTGATGCCGATCGTATCGGGGATGGGCGGCAATGCCGGGACGCAGACGCTCGCGGTCGTGGTCCGCGCGCTCGCGACCAACCAGCTTACGAGTTCGAACACCAAGCGGATGATCGTCCGCGAATTCCGGATCGCCACGGCCAATGGCGTCATGCTGGGCACGCTGATCGGGCTGGGCACCTATGTGATCTTCCGCAACACCGACCTGTCGATCGTGATCGCGGCGGCGATGCTGACCAACAACATCACCGCAGGGCTTTCCGGCGTGCTGGTCCCGATCACGCTCGACAAGTTCCGGATCGATCCCGCGGTCTCGTCGGCGGTGTTCGTGACCACGATGACCGACACGATGGGGTTCTTCTCGTTCCTCGGCCTTGCCAGCCTGTGGGGGCTGCACGGTTGACGCTCCGGTTGAATGGCGCGGATTAGCGCCCATTTCCAGACGGATGCCGCTTCACCTCACCAAAGTCGCGTTCGGCGCGGACAGCGTCGACCATCTGGCGGAGCGCCTGCGGCTGCGCGGCGAAGAGGGCCCCGTGTTCCTTACCACCCGCTACCTGCCCAAGCGACACGAGGAGGTGGCGGGGCCGGTCGGCGAAGGCGGTTCGATGTACTGGATCCTGAAGCACCAGCTGATCGCGCGGTCGCCGATCCTGGGCTTTGGCGAGGCGGAGGGAGGACGAGTCGCGATCCATATCGATCCCAGACTGGTGCTCGTTCAAGCGCGGCCGAAGCGCGCACATCAGGGGTGGCGGTATCTGGAGGGCGCCGATGCGCCGCTCGATCTGGGCGGCGACGCGACCGGGCTCGACATCATGCCGCCCGCGCTGATGACCAAGCTCGCCGAACTCGCGCTGATCTAGCCTGCGCGCCTAGCGGCCGCAGATCACCGGGCCGGTCGCGGCAGCGCGGACCGTGCAGGCCGCGGTGCCCGCGACCGTGACCGAGCCCGCACCGCCGTTCGTCACCTGCGCGGTGCGGCGCGCCGAGGCGCGGGTTTCGCCGACGCCGTCCTGCATGACGACGAGATCATCGACGGCGAAAGCGGTCGCGTCGATGAGCCCCGGACCACTGACGGTCAGACGCGCCCGCGCACTGCGCCCTGCCAGCGTCATCCGCCCGGTGCCGATGACGGTGGCATTCAGCTGGTCCGCCTGCGCATCGTTCACCGCAAGGCTGCCCGCACCGCTGACCGCGAGATCCAGCCGCATCCCCTTCATGCGATCGATCGTCAGCCGCCCCCCCGCCACGACGCTGGCAAAGGCGAGACGCGGCGTGGACAGCGTCACGATCACCGGGCGCTGCGCCCCCGTCTCGGGGCGTTCGCCCCAGCGGCTCGTGCTCCGCCGGACCGACAGCGTCGCGCCGTCGACGCGGATCTCGACCGCCTCGGTCGCATGCGGATCCCCCGCGACCTTTGCGCCGGGCGATCCCGTGACGAGGCGCACGTCGAACGGACCATCGATCCGGACCCGCTCGAAGCTGCCCACCGACACGCTACGATCGGCCGCGGCTGCGGCGACGGGACAAGCAAACAGGAGCGGCAGGGCAAGGAGACGGATCATTGCCCGATCGTTGCCGCTTCGACGCACCGACGCAAGCCGCGCGCGCAGCGGCTCACGGTGCGCAGCGGACCGAGCCGGAGCCCATCTTGGACACGGTGCACCGCGCGGCGCTGCCCAGGTCGACATCGCCCGACCCCATCATGTCGACGGTGGCGGGGCCATCGACGACCGCGCGGACGCTGCCCGAACCGGCAATCTCGACCCGCGCGGAGCGGGCCTTGAGCCCGGCTGCGTCGACATCCCCCGAGCCCGCGATCTCGACCGCCAGCGCCCGCGCGGATCCCGCCGCCGAGACGCTGCCCGAGCCCGCGATCGAGACGGCGAGATCGTCGACCTTCACCGCCGCGACGCCCAGGCTGCCGGAGCCCGCGACATCGGCTGCGAATCGCGTCCCCTCGACCCGGTCGACGGTCATGTCACCCGATCCCGATATCGCCGCCGCCGCCAGCCGCGGCAGCGTGACGAAGACCTTGACCTTGCCCGATCGGCCCCAGCCAAGATCCACATTCTTGCGCCGCCCGATCTCGAGCGTGTCGCCTTCCCGCTCGATCTTCAGCCGGTCGAGCAGCTCGACCGGTCCCTGGGCGCGCACCGAAAAGCCCGTGCCCACGCGGACATCGACGTCACTCGCACCGCGCAGGTCAATCGTGCTGAAATCGCTGACCATATAGGTGCGGGTCGTGCCGGTGCCGCTCGGCGATGCCCCCGCCCCGTCATCGTCCCCCGGCCAGCTGAACGAGCAGGCAGCAAGCGGCATCATCAGACCGAGCGCGAGATACTTCATGGCATCCTCCTGTGTATTGCCCAAACAATACACCCGATCGGCGAGGGGCGGAAGCGGAATCCTTGGTGGTCGTCGGCCGACGGACCAGAAACGCAAAAGGGCGGCCCCGCGGGACCGCCCTTGCGTCATCGAACGGAGCGCCACCGGTCAGGCGGGCAGCTTGTCCTTGTTGTAGATTGCGGCGGCGGCGCGGAGGATGTCGAGGATCTTCTCCTGCGCCTTGGGCTCGTCAATCTCTTCCATCGCGGCGAGTTCGCGGGCGAGACGGCTGGTCGCACCTTCGAAGATCTGGCGCTCGGAATAGCTCTGCTCGGGCTGGTCGTCGGCGCGGAACAGATCGCGGACCACTTCGGCGATCGACACGAGGTCGCCCGAATTGATCTTCGCCTCATATTCCTGCGCGCGGCGCGACCACATGGTGCGCTTGACCTTGGGCTTGCCCTTGAGCGTGTCCATCGCCTCGCGCATGGTCTTGTCCGAGGACAATTTGCGCATGCCGACGCTTTCGGCCTTGTTGGTCGGAACGCGGAGCGTCATGCGCTCCTTCTCGAAACGGAGGACGTAAAGTTCGAGCGTCATGCCGGCGATTTCCGAGCGTTGCAGCTCGATCACACGGCCGACTCCGTGCTTTGGGTAAACGACGAAATCACCGACGTCGAAGGACAGTGCCTTGGCAGCCATTGGGGGCCTTTCCGGATCAATGCCTCCACGCGGTGCCACAGCGACGCGTTCGCCGGATTGCACCGTGGAGGAATAGGGTTCGAACATACTCCAGGCGGACGACTTGACATATCGCGCCCGTCACGGACCCAATTACCATCTTTTCAACAAAATTACCAGCCGATCGTGACAGCCCTCGTGCCCCAATCCGCCATAAAGACACGAATTTCGTGCGATTTTCAGTCGCCGGCGCCGGGCTCGGGCGAGAAATACTTGTCGAACTTGCCCTCAACGCCCTTCATCGCGTCCGCGTCGGGCGGCGTCTGGTTGTCGTTGCGGGTGACGTTGGGCCACTGCGCAGAGAAGGTCGTGTTGAGTTCGAGCCACTGCTCCAGCCCGCTCTCGGTGTCGGGCAGGATCGCCTCGGCGGGGCATTCGGGTTCGCACACGCCGCAGTCGATGCACTCGCTGGGATTGATCACCAGCATGTTCTCGCCCTCATAGAAGCAATCGACCGGGCACACTTCCACGCAATCCATGTACTTGCAGCGGATGCAGGCATCGGTGACGACGTAGGTCATTGCAGAACTCCTGGGCCGGATTCCTTCCCGGCGACGAACGGCCTGCGACTATGCGCGCAGGCCCGTCGCGTCAATCATAGCAAGCCTTCTGCGAGACGTTATCAGGCTTTCCGGCTCTGACCGCGCCCGCCCGAACCACGCCGTCATCCTGACGAAAGTCAGGATCCAGAGCGGCAGAGCGCGGTCCTTCGATATCCTGGATCCTGACTTTCGTCAGGATGACGGGCGGGGTGGTGCGACGTCGTCCGCTTCGGTGCCGGCGGGGGTCTGGCCGGCGATCAGGTCTTGATAGCACGCCTGCGCTTCGGGGGCGGGACCGCGGCGTGTCGGCAGTGCCTCGATGCGGATCACGCGGACGCGGTCGTTGGCGGCGAAGGTGAGGACGTTGCCGATCCGGACGGGACAGTGTGCGCGGTCGATCGCGCGGCCGTCGATTCGCAGATGCCCCTTCTCGGCGATCGCCTGGGCCGCGCTGCGCGTCTTGGCGAGCCGGACGAACCACAGGAACCGATCGATCCGCATCGCGCCTTCAACCATGGCGGACCAGTGCGGCGAGCCCGGCAAACGCGTTCTGCCGCGACGGGTCGATCGGCGTCGCAGGGACCGCGCGCGCGGGCGGGCGGCCGCGCCAGACCCAACGCGGCGTGTCGCCCGCCAGCGCCTTGAAGCCGAGCTCGGCCATCAGCCGCTCGATCGACGCAGGCTCGAGCCCGATCGAGGTCGCGAGCGCCGGGTCGGGCGCGAACGGTGCGCGGCCGGTGCGCGAATCATGCGCGGCGCGGGCGATACGCTCGATCAGGTCGACACGCACCGCCTGGAGCCCCAGCGGGCGGAACCCGGCCTCGAGCGTCGCGCCGTCGCTGCCGCGTGCGAGCACGGTCGCCCCGTCGCGCGGCGCGGTGATCACCGTCCCGCGGATGCCGGCGAGGATACGGCGCCAGCGCGCCGGCTCGGGCTTGAGCAGGCGGATGTCGAACAGGTCGAGCGCACCGATCATGATCCCGATCTTGCGCAACCGCTTGCGCTCGTCGGGATCGACCGCCTCGAGCGCGAGCCGCATCGGCAGGCGGGGGAGAATCCCGCCCGCTTCCTCGATCGCGCTGGCGACCGCGCGCAGCGCCGGGGTCGCGTCCGCGTCGCGGCTGAGCGCGGCAAGATCGACGAGCACCGCGAGCCGCCGCTTCAGCATCCCCGCGAGCCAGCGCGACAGGCGCGTCTCGATCCGCTCGCGCGCCGCCTTGTCGAGACAGTCGAGTGCACGATCGAGGATCAGTTTCGGGCGGGCGAAGGACGGGCCAGCGCCGAGTCGGGCGACCGGATGCCCCGCCCAGACGATCTGCGCCGACTCGTCGAGCGCGATGTCCGCATCCGGCGCATCGACGAGCGACTGGCCGCGCCGCGTGCGTTCGCCCGCCAGCCGCTTCTCGGCGGCGGCAAGCAGCAGGCGCTTGTCGCTGGCGCGCGCGTCGGCAGCGACGGTGAAGCGGAAGCCGTCGAGCCGGCCGATCGGGTGATCCTCGACCATCACCTCGCCCTCCGGACCGATCACGACGGGAAGCGACGCGGCGTCCGCGCCGATCTGACGCATCAGCGCGGTCGTGCGCTTGTCGACGAACCGCTGCGTCAGGCTGGCATGGAGCGCATCGGACAAACGCTCCTCAAGCGCAGCGGTGCGCGCGGCCCAGTGCGCGGGCTCGGCGAGCCAGTCGGCCCGCTGCGCGATATAGGCCCAGATCCGGGTCGCCGCGATCCGGCCCGCGATCACCGGCACGTCGCCCGCGACGGTGTCGAGCCGCGCGATCTCGTCGGCGAACCATTGGTGCGGGATATGCCCCCGCCCCTCGCTGAGATGCCCGAACACGCGCGAGACGAAGCGCGCATGCGGGTCGAGCCCGACCTTGCGGAAATCGGGGATGCCGCATGCCGCCCAGAGTCGCGCGACCATCTTCGGGTGCCGCGTCCGTTCGCGCACCCAGCCCTCCTCGGCGAGCCGCTTGAGCACGCCGAGGTCGAGCGCCTGGGGTGCGGCACGCAGGACGCCGGCGGGCGGACGCGCCTCGAGGCTGGCAACCAGCGCGTCGATGCTGGCGAAATCGGGTTCGCCCTGCCGCCAGTAGAGATTTTCGAGACGCGGGAAGCGGTGTTCCTCGATCGCGAGCACCTCTTCGGGCAGGAACGCGCCCGGCCCGTCATCGGACAGCGCGCCGAACGTGCCGTCGCGCTGATGCCGGCCCGCACGGCCAGCGATCTGCGCCATCTCGGCCACCGTCAGGCGGCGCTGGCGCTTGCCGTCGAATTTGTTGAGGCTCGCGAACGCGACATGCGCGACGTCCATGTTGAGGCCCATGCCGATCGCGTCGGTGGCGACGAGATAATCGACCTCGCCCGCCTGGAACATCGCGACCTGCGCGTTGCGCGTACGGGGTGACAGCGCGCCCATCACCACCGCCGCACCACCGCGCAGCCGGCGGAGCATCTCGGCGACCGCATAGACCTCCTCGGCCGAGAAGGCGACGATCGCGGAGCGCTTGGGCAGGCGGCTGATCTTCTTGGCGCCCGCATAGGTGAGCGTCGAGAAGCGCGGGCGGTTGACGATCTCCGCCCCGGGCACGAGCGCCTTGATCATCGGTCGCAGCGCCTCGGAGCCGAGAATCATCGTCTCCTCGCGTCCGCGGGCACGGAGCAGCCGGTCGGTGAAGACATGGCCGCGCTCGGGATCGGCGCCCAGCTGCGCCTCGTCCAGCCCGACAAAGGCCACGTCGCGGTCGGGCATCGATTCGGCGGTGCAGAGCAGCCAGCGCGCATCGGGCGGCATGATCTTTTCCTCGCCGGTGACCAGCGCGACGCGATTCGCGCCCTTGATCGCGACGACGCGGTCATAGACCTCGCGCGCCAGCAGCCGCAGCGGGAAGCCGATCATGCCGCTGGAATGCGCACACATCCGCTCGATCGCGAGGTGCGTCTTGCCTGTGTTGGTCGGCCCCAGGACCGCGGTCACGCCGCCGGACACATCGTCACTCATAGCCCAGAACATCGGGCGTAAGGTCGCGCGGCGCAATGACCGGCAGGACAAGTTCGCCGTATTCCGCGCACAGGCTTCCGTCCGCCCCCGCCGCACCACGCCTCGTCGTCGTGCGTGGCTGGCGTAAGGCGGGTTAATTTGACTTTAGGACCCTTGCTGCACAGGACTCCGACCCGCGCCGGGGGGAACGGCGAGCCTGGCCGGAAATGTGCGCCAGGAATTTGGGCCACGAGGTGCGCGACGTGTATCTAGGGACGGAGCAGGAACTGGGGCTGGCCGGCGGCATCGACGCCCGAGGTTTCGGGCGCGCCGCCGCCACCGGTTCCGACGCAATTCCCCGGGGCGTCACGCGGTTGCACGACGCCGCAGCACGGATCGACTGGGTGCCCGATCTGGGCAGCGCGATCGGTAGTGCGACGTGGTGGCGCGGCCTCGCGACCTGCACCGCGCTGTGCGCCGCGACCGTCATGCTCGCCCCCGGCTTTCGTCCGCTGACCGGCGGCGTCCCCGCACCGCTGGCCGGTTCGGCACGCGAGCAGGCGCGGGCACTGGCGATCGCGCCGTTCGGCCAGGGCGCGGATACGGGGCGGCGGATGGCGGCGAACGACCTCGTCGTCCCGCTCGCGCAGGCCCCCGAACGGCCGAGCGTCGACCTTGCCGCGACACTGGGTCAGGGCGATGCGTTCGACCGGGTCCTGATCCGCGCGGGCGTCAGCCGGCGTGACGCCAGTGCTGCATCGGCGCTGATCGCGCAGACGGTCGATCCCGGCGCGATCCCGGCAGGCACGCGGATCGCGCTGACGCTGGGCCGGCGCGCGGATCGCACGGTCGCCCGTCCGCTCGACTCGCTCGCGGTGCGCGCACGATTCGACCTCGACGTATCGCTGCACCGCACCGCGGCGGGTCTGGCGATGACGCGCACGGCGATTGCGGTCGACCGCACCCCGCTACGAATCCAGGGGCTCGCCGGATCGAGCCTCTACCGGTCGATGCGCGCCGCCGGTGTGCCCGCCAAGGCGGTCGAGACCTATA
Source organism: Sphingomonas sp. CFBP 13714 (assembly GCF_014842205.1). Lineage (NCBI taxonomy): Bacteria > Pseudomonadati > Pseudomonadota > Alphaproteobacteria > Sphingomonadales > Sphingomonadaceae > Sphingomonas > Sphingomonas sp. CFBP 13714. The sequence continues at coordinate 356,564 of NZ_JACYVG010000001.1, read as the reverse complement.
TCAAGGCGATCGCGACGCGGCTGTCGATCGGTCGCGACGTCAGCGCGACGGACCGTTTCGACCTGATCGTTGCCCGCGAACGCGCCGCGACCGGCGAAACGCGGATCGGCGCGCTGCTGTTCGCCGGGATCGACCAGGGACGGCGCACGCTGCAGCTCGTCCGCTTCGCACCGGCCGCTGCGACCGACAACCAGTCGGATCTCGACACTGCAGAGGGCGAAGACGCCGGCCGCGGCGGCTGGTTCGATGCCAATGGCCAGACCGAACGCCGCGCCGTGTCGGGCATGCCGGTGATCGGCCGCATCACGTCCGGTTTCGGCCTGCGCGTGCATCCGCTGCTCGGCTTCACGCGGATGCACAAGGGACTCGACATCGGGGCGCCGAGGGGCGCGCCGATCCATGCGATGACCGACGGGGTGGTCAGCTTCGCGGGCCGGACCGGCGGCTATGGCAATTTCGTCAAGCTTGTCCACGGCGGCGGTCTGGCGAGCGGCTATGGCCATATGAGCCGGATCGCGGTCGCATCGGGCACGCGCGTACGCCAGGGTCAGGTCATCGGCTATGTCGGCTCGACCGGCATGTCGACGGGGCCGCATCTCCACTGGGAGGTGTGGAAGAACGGCGGCGCGATCAATCCGCGATCGGTATCGCTGGCGAGCGCGGCACAGCTGTCCGGCCCGGCATTGCGCGCGTTCAAGGCGCGGGTCGCCCGCCTGCTCGCGGTCCGCACCGGCACCTAGGGCCGCGCGACGCGCCGTACGAGCGCGCGACCGATGCCGAGTCCCCGCAGATGCCCGTACCAACTGCGCACACTATTGATCGATCATCTTTCCGAATTCGCGCAGACTAGGCCGCTGTCGATCCTGATCACGGATGCGGCGCCCATACTAAAGTCCGGTTCGTAGTTCTACGATATTACAGGACCGTCATGCACCATGCTAGGCGGGATGCACCATCGCTTTACCGGATATGTGACGATCATGCAGACAGGGCTCTCCTCGACCGCGACCGGACGGCTGATCTCGATCCAGGGCTATGTTCCGGGACGCGCGATGCGCCGCGAGCAGGACTGGGCCCTGCGCGGTGCCAGCCGGCCGCAACCGCGCCCGACACCCGTCACCGCGATCCGGCCCGCCCGCGCGACGCCCGTGCCGGCCTTGCGGACAGTGCTGTATCTGAGCAAGATCAAGCCCGATATCGCGATGGATCAGCGCGCGCTGATGGAGATCGTCAACGAGTCCAGCGCGCGGAACGCACAGGCCGGCATCACCGGCGCGCTGATCATCACCGATCTGCACTTCGTCCAGCTGGTCGAGGGGCCGGATCCGGCGATCTCCAATCTGCTCGCGCGGCTGAGCGCCGACCGGCGCCATAGCGACGTGACGATCATCACGGACATGATCGGCCTCGACCGGGGGTTCCGGCGCTTCTCACTGGCCTATTCGGGTCCCGACACGTTCGTCGACCAGCAGCTCATCCCGATGCTCGCCACCCCGAACGGGCCTGGCAAGTCGGAGATCGCATGCCGCCTGATCAACCGGCTGCGGCTGATGGCGGACAACGAGATCACCGAAACCGACTACGCCGCCTAGGCGCCGCCGCGAGTAGCACCCGCCACGACGACCGACAGCCGGCTTACTTGCCCTGCGCGCGCCATTTCAGGATCGTCCGGTCGATGATCTGCTCCTCGCCGCCGACATCGTGCCACAGCGTCGAGAAGAGCGGATCGCTCGAGGCGGGGCGGCGCGCGTCCTCGAGATCGTCGAACGCGACGCGGATCGGGATCGTCACGCCCTCCCCGCAAATAATGGCCTCGCGATTGCGCAGCGCAGGGATGGATTCGAGAAAGCCGCGTGCGCCCTCGGGCATGGCCGCGCGGACAAAGGCCTGATCGCGTTCGTTGTTGAGCCGCATCGCGACGATCGTCCCGCACTGCGACAGGACGCCTTCCGCCAGATCAGACGGGCGCTGCGTGATCAACCCGAGCGAAACGCCGTATTTGCGGCCCTCCTTGGCGATCCGTCCGAGGATCCGCCCGACCGAGCTCTCCGCCTGACGATCGTTCGGGATGTAGCGATGCGCCTCCTCGCAGACGAGCAGGATCGGTCGCTGCGGCTCGTTGCGCGACCAGATCGCGAAGTCGAACGTCATCCGTGCGAGCATCGCGACGACGACGGCGGTGATGTCCGACGGCACGCCCGACACATCGATGATCGAGATCGGCCGGCCGTCGCCGGGCAGGCGGAAGATGCGCTGGAGAAACGCCGCCATCGTGTCCGCGACGAGCATCCCCGAGAACATGAAGCCATAGCGCGGATCGGCCTTGATCTCGTCGATCTTGCCCTTGAGCCGCAGATAGGGGCTGGTGTCGCCGGCGCGGTCCATCTTACCCATTTCGAGGCTGATGATGCCGGTAAGGTCGCTGAGCAGATAGGGGATCGGCGCGTCGACCGTCAGCTTGGCGATCGCCTGGCCGAGCCGGCTCTTCGCGCGGGCGGCGAGCAGGCATTTGGCGAGGATGTCCGCATCGAACTGGCGCTGTTCCCCGGTGCTGGTCAGGAAGACCTCGCAATGCTCTTCGAAATTCATCAGCCAATAGGGCATTTGCAGGTTCGACACGTCGTGGATCGCGCCGTTCGTGCCAAAGGCCGCGGCATATTCGCCGTGCGGGTCGATCATCACGATATGCCCCTGCGGCGCAAGATCGCAGATCCGGTGCAGGATCAGCGCGGCGGCGGTCGACTTGCCCGTGCCGGTCGAGCCGACGAGCGCGAAATGCTTGCCGAGCATCGCATCGACATACAGCGCGGCGGGAACGTCGGTGGTCGGATAGACGGTGCCGATCGCGATATTCGCGCGGTCCTCGGCGGCATAGACCTCGCGCAGGTCGCGCGTCGTGACCGCGAACACCTCGCAGCCCGGCATGGGATAGCGCGTCACGCCGCGGCGGAATCCGTACAATGCGCCGGTCGCCCGGTCCTCGTCCCCCTCGCCAAGGAAATCGATCTCGCCCGCGATGACGCCGCCCATCGCCGCCTCAAGCGCGAGCGAGCGGACATTGGCGATGATCCATGAGCTGCCGACCCGGATCTTGACCTGGCTGCCGACCTGGCCGGCGGCGGCGAGCACCGCGTCGGGGTGCGCGAGCAGCGGCGCGATCGCGGTCCGGTCGAGCAGGACCCGGCTGCTGGCACCGGCGATCGCGGATATGACGCCGATCGGAGCGTCGGCCTGTCCCCCCGGTGGTGCGTCCGGCCCCGCGCCGTCCGCGATCGCCGCGGCGGCAATCGCCCGCTGGAACAGATGGGCGGCGGGGATGTCGGTCATAGGCGGTCGGTCCTCGATCCTCCGGCTTTTGCCAGATGACCGCATCCATGCCGCGCACGGGTAAAGAATGCGTGAGCGTTCGCGCGCCTCAGACCCGGCGTGCGATCCAGCCGGCCGCCCAGCCGAGAAAGATCGAGAGAAAGACCGCGACCAGGCCATAGGCGATCGCCGACCGGTCTGCCGCGCGCGCGACGAAGCGTTCGAACCCCGATTTGCGGATGTCGATGTCGCGCACCGCCGCGGCCAGCACACGGCCGTCGCGGATCAGGAAGGTTTCCGCGGTGAAGCGCCCGACCGGTACGCGCGCGGGCACCGAAACCCGCGCGCGGTACAGCACGTCATCGGTGATCTCGACCGCGCCCGGCGCCTCGTAATACAGCCCGGCACGCCGTTTCAGGTCGACCAGGCCGCGCTGGAACCGGTCTTGCGTCGGAATCGGCGCGCTCGACGCGGGCGACAATTGCAGGCTGTCGAGGCCGAGTTCGTAGATCGCCCGGGTGCGGTCGTCGACCAGCCGCCCGATCGGCTTGGACGAGGCGATAGCATAGAAACTGGGCGCGGACCGATAGCGCAGCCGCGACGTGTTGACCCAGATGCCGGCGACCTTCTCCTTCTCGCGCATCACGATCGACTGGGTCGGCCCCTTGACGACGACGACGATGTCGGTGGGACTCTCGCCGCTCGGCAGGCGCCCGCCGGGATAGAGGATCGCGCCGAACAGCAGCAGTTCGGCCCCGGTGAAGCTGTAGGCGATCTCGATATTGCGCTGCGACACGTCGGGGACGAGCACCGGCTTGGCCTGTGCCATCAGCAGCGGCGCGAGCAGGAGAAGCGGCGCGCCCGGCTTCACGACAGCGTGACCGAGAAGATCTCCTCGGGCCGCCACACCAGCCCGAGCACGATCCGTGCGCCAACGAGCAGGACCATCACGGCGAGCCCGAGACGGAGATATTCGGGACGGAATTTGGTCGCGAACCGCGCACCGATCTGCGCACCGACGACCGATCCGATCAGCAGCAGCCCGGCCAGCACGATGTCGACCGCCTTGGTTGTCGTCGCATGCACCATCGTCGCCACCGCGGTGACGAACAGCGTCTGGAACAGCGAGGTCCCGACCACCACCGACGTCGCCATGCCGAGCAGGTAGATCATCGCCGGCACCAGGATGAACCCGCCGCCGATCCCCAGCAACATGGTCAGGATCCCGGTCGAAAAGCCGAGCAGCAACGGCGCCAGTGGCGAGATATACAGGCCCGAGGCGTAGAAGCGCGTGCGCAGCGGCAGCGCGGCGACCAGCGGGTGATGGCGTCGCTTGCGTGGCTTGGCGGGGCGGCCCGTCCGCGCGCGGCGGATCGTCCCGATCGATTCGCTCGCCATCATGCCGCCGATCGAGCCGAGCATGACGACATAGACGATCGCGATCACGGTATCGATCTGGCCGCTCTGCTGGAGCAGCCGGAACAGCCAGGCGCCGAAGAACGCGCCCAATATGCCACCTGCGACGAGGACGCCGCCCATCTTCACATCGACGCCGTTGCGGCGGAAATGCGCGAACACGCCCGACACGCTCGCTCCCGTGACCTGGCTGGCGGACGAGGCGGCGGCGACGGTCGGCGGGATGCCGTAGACGATCAGCAGCGGCGTCGTCAGAAAGCCGCCGCCGACCCCGAACATCCCCGACAGGAGCCCGACACCGCCGCCGAGCAGGATGATGACGAGCGCATTGACCGACAGGTTTGCGATGGGAAGATACAGGTCCACGCGCGTCGTTATACGCAAACCGGCCGCGGGGGCTAGCGGCCGGCTAGAAGTCGCTACCGACCGAGAGTGCGGGACCCGAGCCGGGGCGGGCGGTGCCGGCGATACGCTGGCGCCAGTCGAGCGCGAGACGGACCGATCGTCGGCCGAGCGGCACTGCTAGGCCGAGCGACGGGCCAAGATCGCCCCGTGTTGCGCCCCGCTGCGCGCTCACCCATGCGCCGACCCCCGCGTCGAGACGGAGCCTGCCGCGTTCCGCGACGCCGTGCGTCACGCGCGCAGCGCCGTCGACGAACCCTTCGACGCCGTCGCGCATGATCGCCCCTGCCTGACCATAGGTCTCGATCCGCGCGCCCGGTGCGATCTCGGCGGGGCCGTAGCCTGCGATCACGCCGACCGTCGGGCCGCCGCGGCCCCCGTCGAGGACGAAGCGCTGTTCGGCGATCAGACGGACGGGCCAGCGGGTCGGCCGCCATTCGATGCCGAGGGCCGCCTCGCGCCCGCGCCCCTCGAGCGGCGCCGCGACCCGCGCGGTCAGCCCGAGCCGCGGTACCGCGTCGACCGCATAGACGACCCGCACCCCCGCCTGCGATGCGCCCAATTGCCCCCCCGATACCGTACCCGACGCGCCACCGCGCGCGAGCAGCCAGCTGCTGACGCTTAGGGGCGGGTGCAGAGTTGCGCGACTCGCCCCGATCGCGGCCGGACCGAGCGGCGGGAGCATTGCGATCCGGCCCTGCCGGTCAAGCGCAAGGTCGGGCTGGACGTCCATCCCGAATGTGGCGTCACGGTCTGCGGGCCTCATGCGAACGTAGGCAGCGCGCGCAGGCCGTTTTAGGATGACCGCAGCAAGCATCGGCGCGGCGCGGGCATGACCGGGCGACGCGCGGGGACCGTGCCCGATGGCCCCGTAAGGCGGTTGCGGCGGCGTGACACGCCGGTCGGGGCGGTGGGCCGCGGCAGCAGTGATGTTCGCATCGGCGGTGGCGCGACGATGGTCGGTAGCGGCGATACCGACGGCGCGGGCTGCGGGCGAAGATTGCCGATCGTGCCGCGTCCCCGCCGCGACAGTGGGACGCTGCTGGCTGCCAGATCCGCCGGGCGTCAGCACCCCCGCGGCATAGGGTGACAGCACCAGGATCCGCATCACGACCCATGCGCCGAGCGCGGCGGCGAGAAAACGGAGCGGCCGCCCGCCCTTCACCCGTGGCGCAGCGTGCGCGTCCCGCTCACCCTCCCGATGATCGGAGATCGGGAAATTCATGCCGGGTCTTGTCCCAGACCAGCGCCGCGCCGCGGAGCATCGCAATATAGCGGACCACGGCGCGCGGCGCGGCGATGAGGCTGATGACATTGCCGACGACGAAGCGGGGCAGCGACCAGAATGCCTCGGCCAAGCCGTAGATGCGCGCGGTGAAGGCCATCCGCATGCCGAGCCGCCACACGAGAAGCCCGATATTCGCCCCCGCCAGCCAGACGACCGGCATCGCTGGCCAGCCCTGCGCGGCCGGGACCATCGCATGAACCAGGAACGTCAGCACCCAGGCGGTCAGCCCGACATAGGCGGCGGCCAGCACGACCATGCTGAGCGGCGCCCGCCGATCGCGCATCCGCATCCAGTGATCGGCCAGCGCCTGCGGACGAGCCCAGCCGGTCCGGTCCCAGCCGGCCAGCGCGATCCCGGTCATCCAGCGCGCCTTTTGCCGGACGGCGGCGTCGAAGGTCGCCGGGAAGAACGCCCGCACCGCGATCAGCGCGCCCGCATCGTCGACTATCCGCGCAAACCGTCCGGCCCCGCCGAGCTGCGCGATCCGCAGCCCGAGCTCATATTATCCCGTGCACATAGTAATCTTGATTTGAGCTAGATCTAGCGCTGCTGCGTGACGACCGTCACGACATAGCCGTCCACATAACTTTAAGCACCCGATCCATATTTTTTAACAAGCCTAAATGTTCTTCTCGATGGAGCACTCAGTCATTGCCCTGGGTGCGCCATTCTGCGAATCAGCCCAGGCGATGCGGTCAATCCCGCTCGCGGGGCGTCGTAACCCCACTGCTACGTCGATCTGGTCGAGTTTCTCGGCCGGGTGGCCGACGCATATGTCCAGGGTTCTGCCTAAAAGCGGCGGCGCCTTGTGCGACGTGCAGGGTTACGAACGCCCGGCTTTGGCCGGGCATCGCCTCTATATTGGACGGAGGCGACGATGCGTTCTAGACGAGATTCACGGGCAACCGAGCGGCGCAAGGAAGCCGTTGACCTGCTAGTGGCGGTTTTGACCGCCTTTGGGCGTGAGGCAGTTTTCTCGCAAACTTCGCCAATCACCCCAACTGGCCGCTCCGTGTTCGGCGTACTTGCGGAACGAAAAGGGGCATTTTTCCGTCCTGTACCGTTCGATCGAGATGATCTCACCACGCTTACCTGCTATTCCAAAGGCGCAGTAAGCGCCGCTATTCGACAACTGACCGCGAATGGATTTTTGACCGTCACCGGAACGAGGACAGCGCCAATGGCAAAGCTGCAATTCCCTCAATCGGCGATTGATGATTTCACGTCGCGAGAAAAACGGAAAGCCGATCAAGCTCGCAAACACGGCTATGATGGTCCGCTGTGGAGTTTCGGGATCGAGGAGGCGAAGAGCGTTCTCGACGAAGGGTAGAGACATATTCAGCGCGTCGTAGTCTGTGCGTTACCGCTTGTCGTGCTCGCCGACAGCTAAGACGCTCTTTTTATCTACTATTAGATCTATTCGATTGCCCAGCGACCGAAGCTATGATGGAGTTTTACGCACTGAGCATTGCTGATGGCGGGTGCTTCACACTTCCGCCAAAAACCTCTCATCTTGCCTCGGTCATCTGTGTCGGGCGCGGCAACGACCGCACGAACCGCCTGAATGAATTGGCCATGACTGAAGAGAAGGACAATCGACCGCGCCGGCAGTTTCGCAAGGCGATTGAGTGTCGCCTCGGCTCGACGAAGCAATGTGGCAAAGCTTTCTGCTCCCGGACCATCACAGTATGAGGGGTCAAGCTCACTCCAGTACTGTTCGAGATGTGGCATGCGCTCATCGCTACGAGTGCCATTCCAGCGAGACGGCTCCAGATATGTGAACTCTTCGATTGGCCAGACCTCTACCGGCACGTCCGCAAATCTTGCAACAGTCCTGGCTGCTGTTTGTTGCGTTCTTCGATATGGCGAGGTCACAATTAAAGACGGAGTGTCTGTCCACGAAGCGGCGAGCTCACGTGCTTGCTGGTGGCCCAATTCCGTAAGCTCAATTTCTGCGAGATCGTGACATGGGAATCCTGCATTACCCGTGCTTTGACCATGCCTTACAAATATTGCCGTTATCATATCACCCCAACTTTCATGTAGAATGAAAAAATTCAATATCATTTGTCGAATGATAGGTTACCGGCACTTCAAGAGCGGATTTTCAGTGAGCCACAGTGAAGTAATACAATTAATATCAGACCGGGTACGATCGCAGCTAGAAACAGATAGTTTCGGATGGTTTCCCGCATCAAAATTCCCATTGCTCCAGATGCTATAAAAAGAGCATCTGAGAATATGAGCATCACAACTATTAAAGGCCAATTCGGTCTTCGGAAACTGCTCGCTCTAGCTTGAGCAACGCGATCGCGGAGTTCCTGCTCAAATTGATCGGAAAGTTTGGTGGGGAAGTCAGTTCGCCTCAAAAGCGGCCTCCTGTGGACAATGCATGAAAGGCATCACGAACGCGTTCCTTCGCTGCCTCTTCCGCGTTTTCCGGTTCTCGCGCGATCAGATCGGCGAAATTGCGTATGACCTCTTCTGGGAGGGTTAGCCTAGCGCGCTTGGCCAATCTCCTCACCTCACCCCAAAGGCGGTGGCGTCGGTCAGGAGGGCTCAAGGACACTTGCCTAAGAGGGATCAGTCCCGGACCAGAGAGAACCCACTCGGGATCAATATCGAACGCCTTTCGCACCGCAGCTAGCGCCCAAACAGGAGGCACGTTTGTTGCGTTTTCCCAGGACAGGACTTGGCGCCGGGAATAGCCGATTCGGTCGGCAAACTGCTGCTGAGTAAGTCCAGCATGCTCGCGGGCGAGCCTCAGACGCTTAGCTAGCCCCTCCGTGTCACGGCTTTCTTCGTGCTTTTCAGTTGCCGGATCGACGTACGACATTTATCACCTGCTGGTGGAGATATATAGCACTTCGGCATTTAGTCTTAAAGTGTGGAGCCGAACATGATTGATGAGAAGCGCCATAACCGCATCAAAGCTGCTCTCCAACTCAAAGGGAGCAGCCTGAGCGCGGTAGCCCGCCATCTCAACGTTACGCCCACCACGGTTTCAACGGTAAGCCGCGGGTTCCGGAGGTCTCGCCGGATTGAGACTCAAATCGCGGCGGAGCTTGGCTGTGACGTCGAGGATCTCTGGCCTGAGCGATACAAGCGAATTGGAACGGAGGTAGCGATGAAGGTGCCGTGATTGCCGGTTGGCCCTCCGAAAAGGGTCGAACAAAAACCGCGCGAAAGAGAAAAGGCCCAGCTTTGCAGAGCTGAGCCTCTTCGAGATTGGTCGTAACCGACACCTTTCTCCTCGTGTGCTGACGCCATGTCAAGCGGACCGCTTCCGCTGCCGGTGGAGCGCGCCTGTCTTCCGCGCTTCCAATTTGATGAAGGGAGCTACCGGATCGATGGCATTTCAAAGCGCCTTTCCCGCAATTGCATGCGAGAGCCGACCTATGATGAAATCGTATAGCGCCAAAGCGAGTGAAGCTTACCAGGAGATCTCTCGGATAATCAGAGCATTCGCTAAATGCATAGAATTTTCTAATATTAAAAGATCCGAAGATGTAATTCGAATTCTGGTCGATGTTGCTGGATATTCCGGAGCATTCCTAAGTTATCGTGGCACTATAAACCATTTTTTGCGATACTTGGAGATTGAAAATGTCAAGATATGTGATATAAAATGGGAGAATTTGGAGAACTTTTGGAAACACAATTGCAGTCATGCATGTTGGCCCGCTCGCGGTTTATCTCCATCCCAGACGGTTGCAGTTACCAGATTTTACTTGTTCCTCCAGTATCAGGGAATCATCGATTCGAATGGGTGGGACTCAAATGACCCGGACATTTGCGCGGATTTCCTCGAAGCGCTCACTCAGGAGGGGGTGCATCCGGATCAGGCAAAGCGACAAGCCAGAACCGCACTTCATCTGATAGTTTGGCTACGGCTCAGAGGTATCCCAGAGTCATGCCTTAGCGATCATATCCTCGACGACTTTGTCGGCCACTCCTGCCGCTGCGGTATGCACATTCGGTCTGGAAGGCCGGGTGCTCAGGCCAAGTCGCGACGCCGGGTTGCAGTTGACCGCTTTTTACGGTTTCGGAATGGTGAGAACCCCGTTTTTAAAAACGGAATATTCCTGCAGAAACGGCGGAGATCGCACCCATCTTCGACCGTGGTGCGGTATCGCACTTGGCTGACCGACCAAAGGGGGCTGAGGCCTCGGACAATTTATTACTACGTGCTCGACGTAATGAGCTGGTTGCCAAGGCTTGGAGAAGACGCTTCGGCCTATTCCGCTACGGCAATCAGGGAATTAGCCGTCCTCGAATTCGCGAAGCGCACTCCCGCAATGCAGAGCCGTTTCATCCGCTCCGTGCGCAGCTACATGCGGTTCCGAGCTTTTGAAGGGCATTGCAACGCTTCCTTAGCAAATGCGCTGATCTCTCGACCAACTTATCGCCTTTCGACGGTTCCGCGCAGGCTTGACACCGGTATCGTGAACAAGGTCATCGACAGTTGCGACCTGAGCACATCGTACGGAATCCGGGAACGAGCGATCCTCACGCTGTTGGCCGAACTTGGGCTTCGAGCTTCTGAGGTTTGGAAGCTAAAACTCAGTGATCTGGACTGGACCGAGGCTAAGCTCTGCATCGAGGGTAAGGGCGGACGGGGTTCGATTGTCCCACTCACTCAAGGAGCAGGCGACGCTGTTTTAGATTATCTCGAGAAGGGGCGCCCGAGCTCACGCTCAGAGGCCCTGTTTTTGCGTGTGCCTCACCCGCACATGCCGCTTGCGAATGGCTCAGAGATATCAGGTATCGCCCGCAAAGCGCTCGCTCGATGCGGTCTCGAAGGTGGAGCGCACGTTTTTCGCCATACGCTTGCTACCGAACTTCTCCGGGACGGAAAAAGCCTCGAAGATGTAGCCACAATCTTGCGGCATCGATCGGTGGATACGACGACCATCTACGCGAAGGTCAACGAGCCAATGCTTAAACGTCTCGCAGAACCTTGGTTGGGAGGCCGGTCGTGATCGAGGCCATTGAGCGCTATCTGCAGCTAAGGGAACAGCTTGGGTACCGAGATCTTGATCTTGATCGCGACCTGCGAAACTTTGCGCATTTCTCGGCAGGTCGCGGCGCTCATCATCTGTGCAGTGCAGACGCAATCGCTTGGGTAGAGCAGAAATGTCAGCCCCGCAGGCGATATGAGCTCTTGGCTTCCATTCGTCGCGTTGGCCTATTTCTCAGCGCAGAGGATCCCCGTCATGACGTCTTGGCAGAAGAATACGTGCGGCCGGTTCGTCGGCCGAGACGCCCTATTCCCTTTATCTACACCGATGGCGAGATACAGCAGATCCTTGTCGAATTGGGACGCTTGCCGCTGGCGCATACCTACGATGCTGCCACCTATAAGCATATTGTCGGCCTTATCGCCGCGACGGGCTTACGGATAAACGAAGCCCGAAATATCTTGCTCCAGGACTTCAAAAATAACGAGATCATGATTAGGCGCGGGAAGTTCGGAAAGGACAGGATCGTCCATATCCACAAAAGTACCGCTAGGGCTCTAAGAGTTTACCTCACCAACCGCCCAGATTCTTTGAACAAAGAAAGGTTATTCGTAATCCACAATAACAGGACTCCGTCTGACCACTCGATTTGCGCCATGTTTCGAAAATGCACAACAAAGTTAAATATGACTAGTCGAAACGGTAGCAGGTTGCCGAGAATACACGACCTCAGGCATACGTTTGCCGTTCGATCGTTGGCATCGTGCGGGTCGGACCGGAAACTGATTTCCAACCATATGGTCGCCCTGTCGACCTATCTGGGCCACGTCAGCGCAGCTAGCACCTATTGGTATTTGGAGATTTCGACCGAGACAAAAGAATCGATGGCCTTGGCGATCGAGGAGGTGCTCGATGCGTGACGATCACCAACATGATTTGGCTCCCGTCCTGTCTAGCTATCTCAACGAACATCTCGTTCGAGATCGCGGGCTCAGCCAACTGACGCGTGCGAGCTACGCACACACGTTCATTTTGCTGATCCGTTTTATCGCCGAGGCGACGCGGATGAATATCGACCGCCTCCACCTGGAAGACATCACAGCGGAGATCGTCCTCCAATTTCTCGATGATCTGGAGAAGACTCGGAAAAATTCACGGCGAACGCGCAATCTGCGGCTGGCGGCGATCCGATCATTCTTCAGATATGTGCAAATGAAAATTCCGGCAGCGATGGAGCAAGCCGCTCGCATACGCGCGCTGGGGGCAAAGAGAGCGGATGTTCCCGTGATCGATTGGCTCTCGACCGATGAGGTTAAAGCCATACTTGGGGTGCCCGATATGAGGCACAAAGACGGGATCCGGGACCGGGCAATGCTGAGCATCACGTACATATGCGGTTTACGTGTGTCTGAGGTTTTGGCGCTTTCGCTCGGTGACCTCGACCTCGGTCCAAAGCCAACCTTGCACGTGATGGGAAAGGGACGAAGGGCTAGAATTCTGCCGCTGGGCCCCGAGACCGTCCGCCTTCTTCGCGCCTGGTATTCGGAGAGGCCGAATGTGCCGTACGATCATGTTTTTCTGAGCCGGCTTGGCTTGCCGCTAACGCGCGATGGCTTCGCAGCGCGTCTCGCGAAATATACTCAGATTGCAGCCAAAACAGTCCCGACCCTTGTGCCGAAGAATATCACGCCGCATGTTTTGAGGCACAGCTGCGCCATGCACATGCTCAAAGTCACTCGCGACATAAGAAAGGTGGCTCTGTGGCTTGGTCACGCTTCGATCCATTCCACCGAGATTTATCTACATGCTGATCCTGATGAGAAGCTTGAGATCCTTACATCGCACGGAGGGCTCGGCATAAAAGCGGGACGGTTCGCTTCCCGCGCTTCGAACATTATGAGCATGCTGCAGGCAGTGCGGAAGCCTGCGGACGGCCTCGAGGCAGCTGTAACTAAGTTGAAATCAGATGCCCGCTTTTCCAAAAGTAATTAACAAGCCGTTCGCCGAAAGCGGCTAGTTTTCGCCCGCTGAGCGTTCCGTGTCGAACAGCAGCGTACATGCAGCAAGATCAACGGAATGACCCAATAGTCGACACTGGCGGGCTCTTTCCGGCTTCCCAACTTCGGCCGTTAGTTTATACCGGTCGAACGGCTTGAGTTGGGACAAAGCGGTCATCGGATGTGCCCGCCGGGAACGGCAGCTCCCGACGAAAGCAGACGCTTGCGGTAGAAGCTCTGGTAGAGCGGCAATGCGCATGTTCGCCCGGTCCAGTTAAGAAGACACAAAGGCGCAGAGCGGTCGGTCCGTCTGGCGGCGTGCGCCGATGGCTTGTTGGCGGGCATCTCTCCTCAAGAGCTCACATCCGTTCACAAAACTGCCGTTTGTTGAACACCTGTTGCACTAAGCGACTGTAAACACGCTTTTATAAGAAGCACGGCCAACGGCTGCCTCTGTCCAGAAAACGTCCGTTTATTGAACATACGCGGACGATGCTGCTGAGGGTGTTGTGTACATCAGCACCCGGCTTCAGGTTTGGGTATAGACGTCACCCCATATCCGCCCAAGAGCGATCGGCAGCTTTCCCAGTTTGCCGTGAAAATTCGCAATTTCGAGAATTTTGAATTGGGAACACATTTTGAGAAAGCGCACCCGTCTGTGGCTGTCAGTCGGATCGACGGGTCAGGTTTCCCGGTCAACGTTCCATTATGGGAACGCCGATCAGGCTCTGGTTCGCTCAGTTTCGCGCGTGATCGTCCAATGCTCCAATTGTTTGTAAACTATCACCTTGTTGCCGAGCAGATCGCCATGCCGGCGACAGAAAATGTTGAGCTGGTCACGTTCGCCGACCAGCTCGACGCAGATAGTCAGATGCGGATCGGCAATCTCCGATCCATTTTCCCGGATTGGGCCGCGATTGCTGAAGCCGTAATGCATGTTCTGCGCGACGGCGTTGATGATGCCGTCCGCCTTCGCGGTGCGGATCAGCTCGCGATAAAAAGGTTTCGCACCCCAGAAGCGACGTGGGCCGACCTTGTCAGACGGCTTCAAATAGATGCGCAGCATTCCAACCTCGCGGTGCTGGACGGTGAAACGATCAGGCATAATGGGCCTTCCGATAGGAAGCAGGATCAGACGCGCGAGCGACGGCGGGAAGCACGGTGCGTGCGGGCATCACGCAGGGTCGCATCGGGTGTGAGGCGCGCAGCAGGCACCTTGGGGACTGCGACGCGCTGCGACAGATAAATGCCGTTATGACCCGAGCAAAGGTAGGCGACGAAGCATGCGACCGCGATCGGCACAGCATAGGCCGCCCCGAACAATTCGATCCCCATGAACGTGCAGGCAAGCGGCGTGTTGGCCGCACCCGCGAACAGCGCAACGAAGCCGATCGCCGCGAATAACCCTGTCGACACCCCGAACATAGGCGCGAGTGCATTGCCGAGCGCCGCGCCGATGAAGAACAGCGGTGTCACCTCCCCGCCCTTGAAGCCGGTACTAAGGGTGACGACGGTGAAGAGCAGCTTCAGCGCCCAGCTCCACGGGTCCGTATTGGAGCCGAAGAAGCTGGCGATGGTCAGGCCATCCGGCGTCGCCGCTAGCGTGCCCAGACCGAGATAGTCCCGCGTGCCGAACAGCCAGACCAGTGCGATCACGGCCACGCCACCGATGACGGGTCGTAGTGGGCCATAAGGCACCATGCGCTTCAGCCATCCGCCCAGCGCATGATTGGCCTCTGCAAAAGCTAGTCCGACTAACCCGAATACGACGCCCGCGACGCCAACCTTGATGACGATTAGAGCGTCGACCGGCACTGTCGCATCGACATGGTAGATGCCGTGGTGAATGCCCCAGGCAAGACAGGTCCAGTCGCCGACCAGTGCCGCGACCAGGCACGGCACCAGCGCGCGATACTCGACCCGGCCAATCGCCAGCACCTCCAGCGCGAAGACCGCTCCCGCGATCGGCGTCCCGAACACTGCGCCGAACCCTGCTGCGATCCCGGTCATCAGCAGGATGCGCGTTGCTTGCGTATCCAGCTTGAGGGCGCGCCCGAACCCGCCGGAAAGACTGCCGCCCAATTGCACGGCGGTGCCTTCGCGCCCCGCCGATCCACCAAACAGATGTGTCACGACCGTGCCGAAGAAAATGAGCGGGGCCATGCGCAGCGGCACGCCGCCCCCCGGTTCGTGGATCTGCTCGACGATAAGATTGTTGCCACCTTCGACCGAGCGCCCTGTCAGATGGTAGAGCAGTCCGACCACGAACCCGCCGATCGGCAGCAGGTAGAGCAGCCAGGGAAAGGCAAAGCGAATCCGGGTTACGGCATCGAGGCTCCACAGGAAGGCTGCGCAGAGCGTTCCCACCGTTGCGGCCATCGGGACCAGGATCAAAGCCCACCGCAGCACCGACATGGCATGGGTGCGGCGATCGCGAATGAACGCTGCCATGTTGAACTGGTCGTAGAGATTGCGAAATGTCGCGCGCACGATTCCTCCTTGCTGCCTTACGGCGCCTGGTAGGAATCATCGGCCCTTGCGAGGGCGGTTCGGCCGAATGGCCCGGCGGAAATCCATCGCCGTGCCCGAGCATATGCTGTCCGACGGCGACCTGGTCAACCAACGGCAGGGTCACGATGAGACGATTGTTTTGCTGAGGATCAATAATTGGCTCACCCATGGAATAAACCCCGACGGGCGTCGTCTACCCTTTCGAGACTGATCCGCAGGAGGCTTATGCGTAGACGAAATTGGATGCTGGGTCTGACTGCTTCGGCCATGCTCACCGGCGCAGTCGCGGCCGCCCCCGCCGATGGCTACGCCAGCATGGTATCTGCCGCGATGGACCGGATGATGGCGGGCATGATGGTCAAGCCGTCCGGCGACGTCGACCGCGATTTCGTCGCGATGATGCTTCCGCATCACCAGGGCGCCATTGATATGGCGGTGGCAGAGCTGCGCTACGGCCATAACGAGCAGCTCAAGCGCATCGCGCAGGAGATCATCATCGATCAGCAGCAGGAGATCGCCGCCATGAAGTTGGCGATCGGTCAGCCGCTACCCCCTTCGACGCCAGCCCCGACGCAGGGCGGCGACCACCACAGCCATATGGAGCACTGACATGATCCGGACCTTCCTGCTCTCGGCCGCCTTGCTGATGAGCGCCGCACCGGGCATTGCCATGGCTCAGCAGGCGCCGTGGAACGCCAAGGACGTGCCTGTCAGCCACCGCGACCGCGTCTATGCATCCGAACAATTCTCCAACACGGTGTCGGTAACGGACCCGGCCGACAACAGGTTGCTCGGCGTCATCAAGCTCGGCGATCCGCAGCCGATGAATTTTTCCCCGCTCTACAAGGGGCAGGTGCTGGTTCACGGCCTCGGCTTCTCGCCGGACGGGAAAACACTGGCGGTCGTGTCGATCGGATCCAACGCCGTGTCGTGGATCGACACCGCCACCAACACCGTCAAGCACACGACCTATGTCGGGCGCAGTCCGCATGAGGCGTTCTTCACGCCGGACGGCAAGGAGGTGTGGGTCACGGTACGCGGCGAGGATTACATCGCCGTGCTCGACCCCACGACGTACAAGGAGACCGGTCGCATCAAGACGCCCGGTGGTCCGGGCATGACGATCTTCTCTCCCGATGGCCGATACGGCTATGTCTGTTCCTCATTCAATCCGGTGCTGGCCGTGTTCGATGTCTCGACCCACGCGCAGGTCGGACAGGTGGCGCAGCCGAGTCCGTTCTGTCCCAACATCGCCGCGACGCCGGACGGCAAGCAGGTTTGGTTCACGCTGAAGGACATCGGCAAGACGGTCGCATTCGATGCCAAGCCGCCTTTCGCGATCCTCAAGGTGCTGGATACCGGACCGATCACCAATCACGTCAACTTCGCCCGCACGGTCAAGGGACAGTTCGCCTATGTCACGGTGGGCGGGGAAAACGCGGTGAAGGTGTTCCGCACGTCCGACTTCGCGCTTGTCGCCACCATCCCGGTCGGCAAGATGCCGCACGGCGTCTGGCCATCGGGCGACGGCCGGCGCATCTATGTCGGGCTGGAGAATGCCGATGAACTTGCCGCGATCGACACCGCCGGCAACAAGGTCGTTGCCACCGTGCCGGTCGGACAGGCACCGCAGGCGATCGCCTATGTGCCGAACGCTGTTCCGACAGGCCCCGGCACCGACAATCTCCAACCGCTCGGTACGGCAGGCAAGGCGGTGCATCTGAACATGGGGCCGGTTGGCGGCAATGGTGCGGCAAGCAGCATTACCCTCTTCGACCAGGGCATCATTCAGGTCGTGCAGAGTGCCGTTACCGGTTTGCAGCCCAAGAAGCCTTACATGCTCGTGCTCACCGCCAACGCGGACGGCAGCGGTGCGGTAGAGCCGCTTGCGAACTTCATGAGCAATCCGGCAGGTGCGGCGATTGTCAACGCATCGGGTCCGATCCGGCAGATCGTTCAGGGCAGTGCAGCGGCCCCCCGGCGCTTTCTGGCGGTCGCCGAGGTAGTGAATGGCGCACCGGGCCGCATCGTGCAGGTGCAGCGCGACTGAGATGGACCCGCTTGCCGCCGCGATCGAGCCCCTGGTCCCCGGTCTGCGCCGTTATGCCCGGTCGTGGTTGCGCGATCAGGCGATGGCGGATGACCTGGTGCAGGATTGCCTTGAGCGCGCGGTCGGGCGCTGGCGGCAACGACGCGGGACGGAGGTTCGCCCCTGGGTCTATGCAATCCTGCATAATCTGTTGGTCGATCATAAGCGGCAGCATGTCCGGCGAGGTACGGCGGTTCCGCTCCACCTCGTGGACGACGTTGCGCTCGGTCGCCCGGCCGATCAGGACGCAGGCCTGCACCACCGAGACCTGTTGCGCGCACTTGATGCGTTGCCCGAGGAGCAGCGGACGGTGCTGCTCCTCATTTCCGTCGAAGGTCTGTCATATGGGGAAGTCGCTGCCGTCGTCGGTGTGCCGCTGGGAACGGTGATGTCGCGCATATCGCGGGGGCGCGACCGTCTGGCGACGCTCCTCCGGGAGGGTGAACGGCCACGATTAAGGAGTATTCGATGACCAGCCCGATCGGAGAGGACGATCTGGCCGCGTGGATCGATGGCAGGCTGTCGCCCGAGCGGCAGCGTCTGGTCGACGCTTACCTTGAAGGCCAGCCGGACGTGCATGCCCGTTTGCGGGAGCAGGCGGAGCAGGCGCGAGCCCTTGCATCGCTTTTCGCTCCAATCGCGGATGAACCTATCCCGGCGACGATGCGCGTCGCAGCCATCAGGGGACGGCAACGCCAACCGCGTTGGCAACTCGCCATCGCCGCGTCGCTTCTGCTGGCGGTCGGGTTTGGCGGGGGCTGGTCGAGTGCGCGTTGGAGCGGCGAACCCCGCGCGGGCATCGCGGCGCTGGCCAACGAGGCGAGTGACAATTTCCGTGTCTATGCCGCCGACCGGATACGACCGGCGGAAATCGGCCCCGACCAGCGCGCCATGCTGATCCGGTGGACCTCCGCCCGATTGGGTGAGCGCGTGACCATCCCGGACCTCAGCACAGCCGGTTACCGCTATGGCGGGGGGCGATTGGTCGCGACGCCCCACGGCCCTGCGGTTCTTCTCCTCTACGATGGACCGCAAGCGTCAAAGCTCGCGGTGCTGACGAGGCCTATGCAAATCGACAAGAGCGCAAGCATGACCAGCACGTCCAGCGGGACCATGGGCCGGGTCACATGGGCTGTCGACGGGATCGGCTATAGTGTAGTGGGCGAGCGACCCGCTGCCGAGCTGCATCCGATCGCCGATGAGGTCCGGCGCCAGGCCGATGCGGGGCTTGTCTCCTGATAGCGCCTGGCCGCTTCTTAGCGCCGACAGGCACTGGGCGGACCAGCGGGATCACGGCTTGCGCTCGGCATCCTTCCGGTCGGCCTCTGCCGGAGTCAGCCTGGCCCGCTCGCGAATGCGACGTTCGAGCGGAGCGCCCGCGAACAGTACGAGCATCGCAAGGCTCAACCCGCCGATGATGAGCGGCCACACCGCCAACCCTGCTGCCGCGCCGATCGTGGCCGTGACCCAGATGCACGCGGCGGTCGCCAATCCATGCACTTCCTGACCCTGGCCGACCCGCAGCACCGCGCCGGCACCGATGAAGCCGACGCCGGACAGAATGCCCTGCATCGCCCGTCCTGCGGCATCGGCGTTTACGTTCGGCAAGCCACTGTGCACGATCGCCTGCACGGCGATGCAGCTCGCCAGACCGACCAGACCCAGCGTTCGCAATCCCATGATCTGCCGGTTCTCGCGCGAGCGTTCCCAGCCGAGCACCATCCCAGCCGCGGTCGCCACCACCAGCCGCCCGATCGCATCGATCCAGAAGCCGAGGTCCGATGCCGCTGATGCTTCGATCATTCGACCAGCACGTGCACATGATGCCAGGCGGTGCACAGATAGCCGGCGAAGTTCCACACCGTATCCGGCCGCTCGGGCTGACCCTGTCCAGTCTCGTCGAAGGCGCGCACGACAAGGTGCTGGCGCCCCTTGGCGAGCGTGGCGTCGAGGGTCCAGCGCCGCCAACCCCAGTGCGCCTCCGGATCATCGGTGAACGTCGCCTGTTGCCAGTCGCGACCACCGTTTACCGACACTTCGACCCGAGAGACGCGGCGATCATAGGCGATGGCATAGCCCTCGATCCGCACCTCCCCGGCCGGCAGGCTTTCGCCAGAGCCGGGCACGCAGATCGCGGCGTTGAGCGGCATGGCATTGATGGTCAGACCCTGGCTCCAGTCGACGGTGTCGCTCGTCACATCGGCAGGAAAGAGCTTGTAGTCGTGCGCCTGGATCGGTGCGTCGGATGGCGTCTCGCGCACCTCGATCCGTGTCAGCCATTTGGCGCTCCGCACCCCGGCATAGCCCGGCACCACCATGCGGAGCGGTGCGCCGTGTTCGGGCGTCAGCGGCTCGCCGTTCATCGCCCAGGCAATAAGGACGTCGGGTTGCCGCGCCTTGTCCATGGCGATCGAGACCCCGAACAATGCTTCCTCGCCTTCGACGTCCACCTCGTCCGCGCCGGTGAACGCCACGAACAGGTCGGACGCATTCGGCGCACCGACGGCATCCAGTACGTCGGACAGTCGTACGCCGGTCCATTCCGCATTGCCGATCGCGCCCACGTCCCAGGGGTCGCCGGACGTTTTAGCGACCTGCTGGAGATCCGTGCGCCGGTTGCCGGCGCACTGGAGAACTGCCGTCACCGTCCGCGTGGCCAACGCGCTTTTCAGTTCCTCCACCGAGAAGGAGCGGCTCGCCATGCCCGTCCCGCTCACTTCGATCCGGTGATCGGCAGGCAGATCGGGCACTGCACCATGGCTGCGCACGTAGAACAGCGCCTGCGGCGTCAGGAACCGCTCGATCAGCGCGCCGGGCGTCGGCTCGGCGTTGTAGGGATCGGATTTGCGCTCGATCATATCAGTCATGGACGAACCAACGCCGCAAGCGCGCGGATCGCTTCAAGCCTTCAAGACTATCGCAGACGAAGGATTACCAATCGTTCCGATATCCAGATTGGAACAAACAGATCAAACGGTTGGTCGTATCGATCAGTTTCCGCGATACAAGCTGCATGACCCTGGAGCAGCTCAGAATCTTCGTCGGTGTCGCCGAGCGCGAACACGTCACCAAGGCAGCAGAGGTGCTGAACGTCACGCAGTCCGCTGCCTCCGGCGCGGTCGCGGCCCTCGAAGCGCGCTACGGGGTTCCTC
Source organism: Sphingomonas sp. CFBP 13714 (assembly GCF_014842205.1). NCBI lineage: Bacteria > Pseudomonadati > Pseudomonadota > Alphaproteobacteria > Sphingomonadales > Sphingomonadaceae > Sphingomonas > Sphingomonas sp. CFBP 13714. Next base: position 335,442 of record NZ_JACYVG010000001.1, on the reverse strand, counting down.
TGTTTCACCGCGTCGGGCGTGGCATCCAGCTGACCGAAGCGGGCCGCGGCTTTCTGGAGGAAGCGCGCGCGGTGCTGGGGCGGGCAGCGCATGCCGAGACGATGCTGGCGGACTATGCCGGGCTTGCCCGTGGTTCGTTGCGGATCGTCGCCAGCCAGACGATCGCAAGCTACTGGTTGCCCGCAAGGCTTGCCGCCTTCCACGAGCGCCACCCGCAGATCGCGGTCGAGCTGGCGATCGACAACACCGAAGGCGCGGCAGCGCAGGTCCTTAGCGGAGCGGCGGAACTCGGTTTCGTTGAAGGCGAAGTGGACGAACCAGCGCTGGCGCATTGGGAAGTCGGACGCGATCCGATGGTGCTGGTCGGACGCAGGGACGCCGAGCGTGTCGACGAGGACTGGCTTCGCGCTGCACGCTGGATCGTCCGCGAGCAGGGTTCGGGCACGCGCTCGACCTTCGAGGACGTGCTGCGAACGCGCGGGTTTGATCCGGCCCAGCTGACGGTAGCGATGACGCTGCCGTCCAACGAGGCGGTGCGTACCGCGGTCGAGGCCGGTGCCGGCGTCGCTGTGTTGTCGCGATTGGTCGTCGCACGCGCGCTCAAGGCCGGCGATCTGGTCGAGCTGGCGCTTGAGTTACCCGATCGCGCCTTCCACGCGCTGCGCCACAAGGAACGCTATCGCACCCGCGCGGCCGACGCGCTGACGGACCTCATCAAGGAGCAGGTCGCATGACTGCCGACGCACCTTCGGCCCTGACCGGCCTCAAGCCGCTAAGCAGGCTCGATCACCCGCGCGAGATGATCCGCCAGTTCACACCCAACTGGTTTGCCGCGACCATGGGCACCGGCATCCTCGCTCTCGCGCTGCCGCAGGTGCCCGGCATCGGCCCCGCGCTCAAACCGATTGGCGAGGTGTTGTGGTTCTTCAACATCGCGCTCTTCATCCTGTTCGCCGGTCTCTATGGCGCGCGCTGGGCGATGTTCGGGCATGAGGCACGGCGCATCTTCGGCCACAACACCGTGTCGATGTTCATCGGGACCATCCCGATGGGCCTGGCGACGATCATCAACGGATGTCTCGCCTTCGGGATCGCGCGATTCGGTAACGGCATCGTGCCGGTCGCACACGTCCTGTGGTGGATCGACGTCGCCATGTCGCTCGCCTGCGGCGTGTTGATCCCCTACCTGATGTTTACCCGCCACGAGCACAGCCTGGACGGCATGACCGCGGTATGGCTGCTGCCGGTCGTCGCAGCGGAAGTGGCGGGTGCCAGCGGCGGGCTACTCGCTCCGCATCTGACCGATCCCCACGCGCAGATCGTGACGCTCGCGACCTCGTATGTGCTGTGGGCCTATTCGGTGCCGGTCGCGTTTGGCATCCTCGCTATTCTGATCCTGCGCATGGCGCTCCACAAGCTCCCGCACGAGAGCATGGCGGCATCCTCCTGGCTCGCGCTGGGGCCGATCGGCACCGGGGCGCTGGGTATGCTGGTGCTTGGGGCGGATGCGCCGGCGATCCTCGCGGCGCACGGGCTGGTCGGTGTCGGTACCGTCGCGCAAGGGATCGGCGTCGTCGCCGGGCTCTGCCTGTGGGGTTTCGGCCTGTGGTGGCTGGCGCTCGCGACGCTCATCACCATCCGCTACTGGCGCGCCGGCGTCCCATTCAACCTTGGCTGGTGGGGCTATACCTTCCCGCTCGGCGTCTACACCGTCGCCACCTTCCGCCTCGGTACGACGCTGAACCTCGGCTTCTTCGGTATCGTCGGCACGGTGCTGACGATCGCGCTCGCGGCGATGTGGCTGCTGGTCGGTGCCAAGACGCTCGCCGGAGCATGGCGCGGCAACCTGTTCGTCTCGCCCTGCATCGCTACCCCGAACTGATCCACCCTGATGATCGGATCAGTCGGTCCGATCACTTGCAGAACGCCCCTTCGATCCGCCAGCGTAGCTGGCCACAGGAGAGCCTTGTCATGGACAATTTTGACGCCGCGCTGGCGAGTGAAACCAGCCGTCGCCGCTTTCTCAGGCGTACGGCGCTCGGCACCGCCGGCCTTGCCGCAGCACCTGCGCTGGCGCAGCAGCTCGTCGACCTGAAGCTGCCTGGCGGCAATGCCGAGCGGCCGATGACCAGCGCCTTTCCTGGCAAGGGCAGCATGATCCTCCAACGCATCCATCCTCCGCTGTTGGAGACGCCGATGGACGTGTTCGACAAGTCGGTGTTCACGCCCAACGACCAGTTCTTCGTCCGCTGGCACTGGGCCGACATCCCGACCTCGATCGACGTCGAGAGCTTTCGCCTCAAGGTCTTCGGCCACGTCAACAGACCGCTGTCGATCAGCCTTGCCCAACTGCTGCGCCTGCCGCGCGTCGAGATGGCAGCGGTCAATCAGTGCTCGGGCAACAGCCGTGGGTTGTTCCAGCCGCGTGTCGCCGGCGCGCAATGGGGCAACGGCGCGATGGGCAATGCCAAATGGCTCGGCGTGCGCCTGCGCGACGTGCTGGACCTCGCGGGGGTCAAGGCAGGCGCGGTACAGGTGCGCTTCGGCGCGCTCGATCAGCCGGTTGTGACGGGCGCCCCTGACTTCGAGAAGGCGCTCGACATCGACCATGCCCGCGACGGCGAAGTGATGATCGCCTTCGGCATGAACGGCGAGCAGCTGCCGCTCCTCAACGGCTTTCCCTGCCGGCTGATCGTCCCGGGCTGGTATTCGACCTACTGGGTCAAGATGCTGAACGCGATCGAGGTACTGCCCGGCCCTGACGACCAGTATTGGATGGCCAAGGCCTACAAGATACCGGCTACACCCGGCGCGAATGTCGCGCCCGGTGCCAAGGACTTCCCGACCGTGCCGATCAATCGCATGATCCCGCGCAGCTGGATGACCAGCCTGCCGGATGGCCAGGCGATCGCCTATGAAGCGTCCATCCCGGTTGGCGGGATCGCGATGGGCGGCGACTGCGGCGTCGCCAAGGTCGATGTCTCATCCGATGGTGGCCGCACTTGGTACAGGACGACGCTCGGAGCGGACGAGGGCAAGTATAGCTTCCGGCGCTGGGATGGTCGCGTGCCGCTTAGGCGCGGTCCCAACCCCATCATGGTGCGCTGCTGGAACGCCAACGGTGTCGCCCAGCCGATGAAGCCGATCTGGAACCCCGGCGGGTTCATGCGCGGCAACATCGAAACCACCACCATCATTGCGGCCTGAGGAGCGAGTAGCATGAAGACCCCGTCTCCCGGCATCATGGCCGCTGGCCTGATCGGCCTGACCGGTATCATCCTCATCTCGATAGGTGCGCCGAGCAGCCGCAAGGCGTCTGCCCCGATCTCCGAGACGTCCGAGCCGGCGCCCCCCGTCAGCGTGTCGGCCCGCGGCTTCTCGCTTACCTCGACCAGCGTCGACCTGCCGGTCGACGACGCGAGCTATCCCGATGGTCCGCACGCCGACGTCATCAACGCCAACTGCACCTCATGCCACTCGGCCAGTATGGCGCTGACCCAGCCTGCGCTATCGGCGGCTCAGTGGAAGGCGACCGTCACCAAGATGCGCGAGGTGTATAAGGCGCCGGTGGCCGAGAAGGACGTCGACGCAATCGTCGCCTATCTCACCGCCATGCCGCATCAGAAGGCGGCACCCGCAACCGGCAAGGCGCAGGACCCCGACCCCAAGGTGGCTCCCGATGTTTCAGGTGGAACCGGCTAACCGAGCCACTTCCATAATCCCAAAATACCATCTCAATCGGGAAAGTCGCTGGTGTCATAACCGGACGGTTGTGAAGCTGCCGCAGGCCCACGTATTCTTGCGCGGCGCGAAGTGTCAGAACCGTGGTTCGAAATGTCCGCTTTCGAGAACGGTCAATTTACTCGCTATCACCGACTTGGGCGTATCAGGTCATACAAAGGGCTAAGCTGCCAAGAGCGAGGGCGAGATGCGTAGCGGCCTGAGCTGATCCGGTGCCGGCCTATCGTCCCGCTCCCAGCTATAGTCGCCGGTGAGCGCGATATGCTCCCAGCCCAGCGGTGCGATATGGCGGGCAATATCGTCCGGCGCTCCCATGTCGGCCAGTGACCGTTCGAGATAGCGTGTGTTCCACAGGATGATCGCGGCGACCAGCAAGTTGAGGCCGGAGGCGCGGTAAGACTGATTTTCGAACTGGCGGTCGCGCAGCTCGCCGAGCTGGTTGAAGAACAATGCGCGGGCAAGCGCGTTGCGCGCCTCCCCCTTGTTCAGCCCCGCCTGGGTGCGCCTGCGCAGATCAATGTCCTGCAACCAGTCGAGCATGAAGATCGAGCGTTCGAGCCGTCCGAGCTCGCGCAGCGCTAATGCCAGACCGTTCTGGCGCGGATAGGCGGACAGCTTGCGCAGCATAGCCGACGCGGTGACGGTTCCGGTTCGGATCGAGGTGGCGAGCCGCAGCAGTTCGTCCCAATGCGCGGCTAAGTGGTCGTGCGCGATCGGATCGCCAACCATGCCGGCAAGCAACGGCCCCGCTTCCTGCCCGGGCAGGAGGTGCAGGCGGCGCTCCTTGATATCACGCAAGCGTGGCGCGAAGCGGTAGCCGAAGAACGGCATCAGCCCGAACACATGGTCGGACGCGCCGCCCGTATCGGTATAATGCTCTTCGATCGACAACCCGGTCTGGTGATACAGCAAACCGTCGAGGACATAGGGAGCCTCGCCCGCGGTCGCGGCGATCACGCGCGAGCCGAACGGGTCATACTGGTCCGAGATATGAGTGTAGAACGACACACCGGGTTCGTTGCCGTTGCGCGCGTTGATATCGCTGATCGCAGCGCCCCGCCCGCCGGCATGGAATTGCTGTCCGTCGCTCGACGAGCTGATGCCGCTGCCCCATAATCCGGCAAGCGGCATCGCGCGATGCGCCTCGATCAGTCGTCCGAGCGCCTCGCCATAGGCGGCTTCGCTGATGTGCCAGTCATGCAGATGCGCGAGTTGGCGCAGACTGGCACCACGGCAACTGTCCGCCATGCGGGTCAGGCCGAGATTGATGCCATCGGCAAGGATCACGGTCAGCAACGCATTACGGTCGTCGGCCGGACGGCCTGATCGCCGGTGGGTAAAACAGTCGCCGAAGCCGGTCCACGTATCCACATCGAGCAGGATATCCGTGATTTTCACGCGGGGGAGACGGTCATAGGCGGTGCGGCGGGCGACCTCTGCGGCGGGCGGTGTGATCGCCTTCAAAGGGGAGATCATCAGCCCGTTTTCGTCGAGCCGGACCTGCGGCAGTTCGCCCTGCCGGGCCAGCACCGTTACCCGTTCGATCGCGCGGTTCAGGCGTTCACGGCGATCCTCGATATGAGATACGAACCCGGTCGCGATCGCGAGCGGAAGTGGCCCCTTCTCGCGCAACGCTGCGAAGGTAGCGGGCGGAATGAGATAGCTGTCGAAATCCCGAAACTGTCGGCTGCCTGCCACCCAGATATCGCCGGCCCGCAGCCGATCGCGAAGCTGAGACAGTGCGCAGAGTTCATAGGCCGCGCGATCAACGACACCGTTACGGATTACGAATGGACGCCAGCCCGCCGGCACGAAGCGCAGCGGCACCTTGTCAGGCAGGCGTCGTTTTCCAGTATGGTAGAGATCAGCGATGATGGCGAGCGCGTCGAGAATTCCCTGCACCGGCCCGGCACCGCGAAACTCGAACGCCCGCAGGAACTGCCCGGCGAACAACTTCACCGTGCGATGCCGCTCAATAAGTTCGGCCGTGCGGTCGATCGTCTCGGGGCGGACCAGGACTTCCGCCTGATCGACGGCGGAGCCGAACCGTTCCCAGTCGAACGGGCCGAGACGCGCGAGGGAGTCGATACCCTTGGCGTGTGCGTCGATGAGCACGCGGCAACTGTTGGTCAGGGTGCGCAGATGCCCCTGCATCTCGCGCACCGTCCTGATTGCCTTGTCGCGCGTTCGGTTTTCCGCCCGGCGTACCATGCTGCCGAGAAGCTTATCGAACATGGTGAGCGTCGCGTCGGTGAGGCTTTCCTCAAGGCGGATTGTTGCGGCCGCCAGTGTCGCATGGCGGCGTAGCGGGGTCAGTTCGCCGAGGTGCTGCGGCGTGATCCGTACCGCCTCGTCGGCAAGCCGGTCGAATGTCGCTGATGGGATCATGGCGGCGCGCGCAAGGTCGAGGCCGAGGTTGCGGACATGATCGAGCCGTTCCAGCAGCCGCAGGATGTTGCGCGGTGCCGGTGATTGCGGCGCATTGCGCAGCCAGGCCAGCCATGTCGTTCCCTGATCCGACCGCCGGGTCAGCAAGGCATCGAGCATCGTGAGCTTGTCAGGCTCAATGCCGCTGGTCAGGATTTCATGGGTGAGTTGTTCGGCCTGCTGGCGCGCGTGCCTGACGATTGCCTCGATGACAGCCGGGGGCGGCAGTAGTACCCGTCGCCGACGCAACTCGTCGATCACGGTGCCGGCAAGCAAGAGAGGCTGCGCGACGGTCTGCGCGACCGGCATCGCGAACGCCACGATCTCGCGAAAGTGGTTACGGTCGAAAGCGGTATAGCCGAACCGCTGCATGAGATCGGCGAGATGCCCGCGGCGGGTTTCATCGCGACGGGCGTAATCGTCGAACGCCTTTGCCGGCGCGTCGACCTGATCGCCGACAAAGGCGAGGATGGCACTCGGCGGTTTCTCACCGGCTTCCAGCACGCGGCCCGGCCAACGCATGTAAAGCAGCAGCAGCGCGAACCCGAGGCGGCTTGGCGCTCCACGTCGTTCGCTGACAAGATCGAGATCCTCACGGCTGAGGGTAAAGTGACGGGCGATCTCCCGTTCGTCGGTTGGAGGATCGTAATGTGAGCCGAGCGCTTCGCGTGTCAGCAACTGCCGTCTTGCCATGCGTCACGACCTTTCCCGCACTGTCCGTCAGACGGTCCTCTGGCGGCCAGCATGAATATGTCCGTCAACTCTGGACCCGCGATGGCGATTCGGACAAGAATGCAAATCGATGGGAAAACGGACAGATCGGAACCGACCGTGGCGCTGATCGGCTATGCGCGGGTATCGACCGGCGACCAGAAGCTGGCGCTACAGCACGACGCGCTCAACGCGGCCGGATGCGAGCGCATCTTCGACGACCATGCGTCCGGCGCTAAAACTGATAGGCCGGGGCTTGCCGAGGCCCTGGCCTATCTACGTGGCGGTGACACGCTAGTTGTATGGAAGCTGGACCGCCTCGGTCGCTCAATGAGCCACCTGATCGAAAAGGTCGGCGAACTGGCCGCGCGTGGCGTTGGTTTCCGATCGCTCACCGAGCAGATCGACACCACCACGTCGGGCGGGATGCTCGTGTTCAACATCTTCGGCTCGCTCGCCCAGTTCGAGCGCGACCTGATCCGCGAGCGCACCAACGCCGGCTTGAAGGCTGCGCGGGAACGGGGGAGCCTTGGCGGTCGGCGTCCGGTCATCACGCCTGACAAATTGCGCAAGGCGCGCGATCATATCGCGGCAGGCCTGACGGTCCGGGAGGCGGCCACGCGGCTCAAAGTCGGTAAAACAGCGCTCTACAAGGCGCTCGAAGGCGCCGCTGCCAAACCGTAGCAAAGCATGAGGAAAGAGTGATGCACGAACGCGACCCCAACATCGTCACTTCGAGCCTATCCGGCGTCGTTACAGAGCAGGGCATCACCGTGAGTGTAAATATCATAAGGCTCGAGAATGAGCCGGGTTGGTCGCTCGAAGTGGAAAATGAGAATGGAACGTCCACGGTGTGGGATGACCTCTTCGCGACCGACGATGCGGCTCATGCCGCCTTCCGCCAGACCGTTAAAGAAGAAGGCATGCGCGTCTTCCTCGATCAGGCTGTCGTCATTCCCTTCAGACGTTAGGACCGTCCGCGTTCGCCGTTCGTTCGATCCTAGCGTACGTAAACTTCACTTTCGTGCAGTGACCCCTTTAAGCGCCAGTGACGGGCACCATGATGCAAAGTTCACGGGTTTCGCATCGAGCGGCATACCCCGTAAATTCGTGCGCTCTGATGATGCGTAAATCTGATGCACCGGGCGCTGGACGCATTCGAAGCCAATTCCCGAAATAGCATCGTTTTTGAGAGTTGGTCAGTCGCTAGGCGCTACGCGGAAGGAGCAAGTGCTTCGATGATCCGGCAGTCGGCGACGGTGTTGCGGCTACAGGAATCTATCAGCGCGTCGAGTTCACCAGCAAGCGCGGTGAGGTCTGCGATTTTGCGCCTGATCGCGTCGCGGTGTTGGTTGGCAACGACATCGACAGCGATGCAGGACTGATCGCGACGATCGGCAAGCCCCATCAACTCGCGTACCTGGTCGATCGAGAAGCCAAGATCCCGCGCACGCCGAATGAAGGACAGGCGGCGCAGATGCGCGCCCTCATAGGTCCGATAGTTACTCGCCGATCGCGCAGGTGCCGGCAGCAAGCCAATCTGCTCATAGTAGCGGATCGTTTCGACCTTCGTACCGGTCGCACCGGCCAGTTTTCCGATCGTCAGTTTCTCAGACACGGCGCTTGACCCTCTAGCGACTAGAGGGTGCATATAGGCTGTCAGATCGATTCTTCGAGGTGGCGAACATGGCCTGCACAAGCTGCACGTCCGACAAGTCGGGTACTCTCAACGACCCCAAGTGGCGGCGCGCGCTATGGATCGCGCTCGCCATCAATGGCGGCATGTTCGTTATCGAAATTGCAGCCGGCATCACGGGTGGATCGAAGGCGCTACAAGCCGACGCGCTCGACTTTTTCGGGGATACTGCGAACTACGCAATCAGTCTTGGCGTTGCCGGGATGGCGATAGCCTGGCGCGCACGCGCTGCGATGTTGAAGGGGGCGACGCTTGCTTTGCTAGGCGTCTATGTCCTGTTCGCAGCGGGATGGGGTGCGCTCCACGACGCAACGCCCCATGCCGAAATTATGGGCGTAGTCGGCATCGCGGCGCTGATCGCGAACCTTGTGGTCGCGGTCATGCTGTACCGCTTCCGAAGCGGTGATGCGAACATGAGGTCGGTATGGATTTGCTCGCGCAATGACGCGATCGGCAACATCGCCGTCGTACTGGCCGCAGGCGGCGTGTTCGGCCTCAACAGTGCGTGGCCTGATCTTGCCGTCGCCGCCTTGATGGCGGTGTTGGGAATATCGGGCGGTTTTCAGATCATGCGGCAGGCGCGCGCCGAAATGCTTAGCGAGCCCTCACCCGCCCCCGCTACTTACCAGCAGTCGTTACATGGCAGTCGGTAAGCTGCTAAGGCGCGGGCCGATGCACCGCCTTTCCGCCATGTTCCTCAGTTTCATGCTCGTGCTTATGCTCGGGCTTGGATCAGTCGCGCATGCGACCGAAGGCGTGACGTGCGTTGATACCACAGCGGTCAGCTCCTTCGATCATTGCGACGGCGATGCCGACCAAGTGCCGGCAGACACCGACAAGGCGTATCCTCACCATCATGGCGGTTGCCACGGCCATCATGTCGGCGTGCCGATCGCGTCCGATTCAACCGGACCAGCCAGCAGCGTTCGTATGACTGCATCGGTGTGGCGCAATGCGCCAAAGGCCCCGGTAGCGTCGGACCCAGCCCTACGTCCTCCCCAAGCCTGACCAACGCCTAATTCCGCCGGGAAAGCCCGTGCGGACACCCAAGGTTCGTCAGGAGTCCATTACCCATGCACCGTTTTATTGCGGCCTTATTGGCCGTGGCGTCGTGCGCGTCGTGCGCGTCGATCGCACAGGCGCAGTCAGCCGATCCCACATCGACCAGTCCCCCGCTCACCCTTGATCAGGCGCTTTCACTTGCCGGAGCGACCGCCCCCAGCCTTGAGGCTGCCACAGCAGGCGTCCGGGCAGCAGAGGCAGGCCGCACGGTTGCCGGCTACCGCCCTAACCCGTCGATCGTCGCCGAGACCGAGAACATTGCCGGTAGCGGTCAATATCGCGGCCTTCGCAGTGCCGAGACAACGGCAGGATTGGCACTACCGATCGAGTTGGGTGGTAAACGATCGGCACGGATCGCTGTCGCAGATGCGATTGGTAATCGAGCGAGGATAGGCACGGCGTTGGCCGCGGCCGATCTACGGCTTGCCATCACGCAGCTCTACATCGAGGCGACCGCAGCGGAACGCCGACTGGTGACCGCGCGCGAGCAGGCCGGTATCGCCCGCGAAGCATCGCGCGCTGCCGGCGTCCGCGTTCAAGCAGGGCGAGCATCACCGCTCGAACAGCAGCGCGCCGATGTATTGCGGATCAACGCGGACACGGCTTTGGAGCGCGCAGAGCGGCTTGCCGAGGTCGCGCGAAGTAATCTTGCCCGACGGATCAGCCAACCCCTCACGGGACCGTTGGACTTGGCGTGGTTCAATCGCGTCGAGGGCTTTGGTCCGGCACGGCCGAGCGAGACCGCAGGGACGTTGGCATTGGCAGCGACCCGCGCAGACGTGACAACGGCAGAGGCACAGGTGCGGCTTGCCAGGTCGCAACGCATTCCCGACGTGACACTCAGCGCCAGCGCACGCCGGCTTGAGGCTACGAACGACGTGGCAGCGGTGTTCGGGGTGTCGATCCCGTTTCCGCTGTTCAACAACGGCAAGGCGGCAGTGGCGCAGGCGCGAGCGCAGACCGATCAGGCGCAGGCGCTACGTCGCGTCGCCGAGCTGGATACCGCGCAGGATATCGCAAGCGCACAGGCGAACGTCGCGAATGCCGCGACGACCGCTCGTAACGCCAGCGGGCCGGCACTGGCATCGGCAAGTGAAGCCGCTCGGATTGCCCGGATCGGCTACCGGGAGGGCAAGTTCGGTCAGCTCGATTTGCTCGATGCCGAACGCACTCTGTCCGAAACACGAACCGCCGCGATCGATGCGCTCGCCACCTATCACGACGCCAAGGCACGCCTCGAACGGCTCGTTGCCGCAGCGCCCTCGCCCGAGGAAACCAATCAATGACGAAGATCATCATACGGGCGCTCGCGCCTGTGACCCTGGCTATCCTCCTTGCCGGGTGCGGCGGGGGTGGCAACAGCGAGGCCGGTGAGAAGGCCGGAGCCGAGAAGACCGAAGGTGCCGAGGCCGGCGAAGCCAAGGAGGGTCCAAAGGATATAGTCACCCTGTCCGCGCAGCAGATCGCGGATGCCGGGATAGAGGTTACGCGACCTACAGTAGGCGGCGTGGCCGGAGCGATCGAGCTATCGGCAACGATCGAGGGCGATCCTCAGGGTGTGCAGGTTGTGTCCACCTCCGTAGGCGGTCGGCTCGTTTCCCTCACCCGCAATCTCGGGCAGTCAGTCAGCCGGGGAGACCCGCTGGCTATCATCGAAAGCCGGGAAGCGGCATCACTGAAAGCGGAGGTAGAGGCCGCGCGGGCGCGTTCCGCACTCGCCCAATCGAACCTTCGCCGCGAACAGCGCCTGTTCGCCGAACGCGTTTCGCCAGAGCAGGATCTGGTCGCAGCGCGGACGGCAGCGACGGAGGCCAGCATTGCCCTTCGCCTCGCGCAGCAGCAGTTGTCAGCGACGGGCAGCGGAGGCGGTGCGCTTAACCGCATCGCGGTTCGTTCGCCGATCGCCGGCCAAGTGATCGCGCGATCGGCCACCCTCGGGCAAGCCGTCGCGGCCGATGCAGAGCTGTTCCGCGTCGCCAATCTGTCAAAGGTCACTGTCACCACATCACTCGTCCCCACCGATGCCGGCCGGGTGAAACCCGGCGTGCGTGTCGAAGTAACGGCACCGGGGCGGCGTCAGGAGGGGCGTGTTACGTTCGTGTCCCCCATTCTGGACGAGACGACCCGATTGGTGCCCGTGATTGCCACTCTCGACAACGCCGGCAGCACATGGCGCGTTGGTGAGACGGTCAACGTATCGATCCTCGTTCCTTCGACCGGGGACCGTACCGTTGCTGTACCATCGGCCGCAGTGCAGATGATCGAGGACAAGTCGTTTGTGTTCGTCCGCACCGCGACAGGTTTCCGGGCAATTCCGGTGACGCTTGGCCGCACCAATGGCGGGCAAGTCACCGTAACGGCAGGCCTTACCGGCTCAGAGCGCATCGCTTCCACCAACAGCTTCACGCTCAAAGCCGAACTCGGCAAGGGTGCGGGCGGGGATGAGGACTGAGCCATGATCGGTCGCATCGTCACCCTCTCCGTCGAGAAGCGCTGGCTCGTCCTGCTTCTCACTATCGCGGCTGCATTGCTCGGGATTGGCGCGCTGCGTCAGCTTCCGATCGACGCCGTACCCGACATCACCAACAACCAGGTGCAGATCAACGTCGTTGCTCCCGCCCTGTCCCCCGATCAGATCGAGAAGCAGGTTGCGTTCACGGTCGAAACCGCGCTCGCGGGCATTCCCGGTCTTGAATATACCCGCTCGCTAAGCCGCAATGGCTTTGCCCAGATCACAGCGGTTTTCGGTGAAAAGACTGATATCTACTTTGCGCGGGCGCAGGTCGCGGAACGCCTGCGAACCGCAGAGGAAGACCTTCCCGAAGGTGTGAACCCCGAGATGGGGCCGATCGCCACGGGCCTTGGCGATATCTTCATGTGGACCGTCGAATACCGCGAGCTGGATCAGGTCCATCATCGCAACGGGGAACCTGGCCTGCAACGCGATGCCAGCTATATCACCCCCGAGGGGGATCACCTCGTCAGCGACGCCGACAAGGCGACATATCTGCGCACCGTGCAGGATTGGATCGTCACGCCGCAGCTCAAAAGCACGGCCGGGCTTGCTGGCGTCGACTCCCTTGGTGGCTACACCAAGGAATATCGCGTTATTCCGGACATACAGCGCATGGCGGCAATGCGGCTAACGCTGCAGGATCTCACCACCGCCCTACAGCGCAGCAATACCAGCGCGGGCGCTGGCGTGGTCAACCGCAACGGCGAAGGGTTGGCGGTTCGATCGGATGGGCGTGTCCGCAACGCCGACGAGCTGGCCCGTACCGTCGTTGCCACCCGCGAGAGCGTTCCAATACTGCTCAACCAGATCGCGACCGTTCGCACCGGGCAGGCGCTACGCATGGGATCGGCGTCGGAAAACGGTCATGAGGTTGTCGTCGGGACCGCAGTCATGCGGATCGGGGAGAATAGCCGCACGGTGTCGACGGGCGTTGCCGAACGGCTGACGCAGATCGGCCGCTCGTTACCGGTCGATGTTGTCGTGAAGCCGGTTATGAACCGGACCGAGCTGGTGAACTCCACGATTGCCACGGTTGCCCGCAACCTTGCCGAGGGTGCGGTGCTGGTGATCGTCGTTCTGTTTGCGCTGCTTGGCAATTTCCGTGCGGCGTTGATCGCGGCCTGCGTCATTCCGATCACGATGCTGTTGACCAGCATCGGCATGTTGAAGGCGGGTGTTTCGGCCAATCTGATGAGCCTTGGCGCGCTCGACTTTGGTCTGATCGTGGATGGCGCGGTCATCATCGTGGAGAACGCATTACGGCGTTTGGGCGAGGCGCAGCATGGTCGCGATGACGTGCTGACGATCGAGCAACGTCTCGGGATTGTCGCGGCATCGGCGCGCGAGATGATCCGGCCATCGGTGTACGGGCAGGCTATCATCATCCTTGTCTATGCGCCGTTGCTCACCTTCACGGGTGTCGAAGGCAAGATGTTCGAGCCGATGGCGCTGACAGTCATCATCGCTCTAGTGTTCGCCTTCATCCTGTCGCTGACCTTCATACCGGCAGCGATTGCGATCTGGCTCAGCAAACGGGTTGAGGAAAAGGAAAGCCGCGTCGTCACGTTCCTACGGCAGCGCTATGAGCCGGGACTCGATGCGGCAATGCGCCGACCCACCCTCACTATCGGCGTCGCGATCGGTGCGCTGGCACTCGCCGGGGCTGCTTTCACGACATTGGGGCAGGAGTTCTTGCCGCAGCTCGATGAGGGCAACATTCTCGTGCAGGCGGTCCGCATCCCCGGCACATCGGTCGATCAGAGTCAGGCAATGCAATTCCAGGTGGAAAAGGCACTCGCCAAGGCCCCTGAGGTCCGTTTCGCCTTCTCGCGCACCGGCACGTCTGAAATCGCATCGGACCCAATGCCGCCTAACGCGACTGACACGTTCGTCATCCTGAAGCCGAAGAAGGAGTGGCCCGACCTCGGTTTGTCTAAGGAAGAGCTGGTGGAGCGGCTGGAAAAACGCCTCTCCACCCTGCCGGGCAACGCCTATGAGATCACCCAGCCGATCCAGATGCGGTTCAACGAGCTGATTGCAGGCGTGCGCGGCGATATCGCGATCAAGGTATTCGGCGACGACTTTGGCGAGATGAACGCGACCGCAGATCGGATAGCCGGCATCCTTCGAAAGACGCGAGGTGCAGCAGACGTGCGGGTTGAGCAAACCGAAGGCTTGCCGATGCTCGATATCCGGCCGAACCGCACTGCCATGTCCCGCGTCGGGGTGACGGCGGGTGACGTGCAGGACACGGTTGCCGCAGCCATTGGCGGCCGACAGGCTGGCGTGATCTTTGAAGGCGATCGTCGCTTCCCCGTCGTGATCCGGATGGCGGAAAGCTCACGATCCGATCTGACGGCGGTTGCCCAGGTGCCGGTGCCGACCGGCAGTGGCGGCTTCGTACCGCTATCGACTGTAGCGGATATCGCCGTGGTCGATGGTCCCAATCAGATCAGCCGCGAGAACGGCAAGCGCCGTGTCGTGGTGCAGGCCAACGTGCGCGATCGGGACGTGGCCGGTGTCGTGGCTGATGCCCGGTCAGCCATCGACGCTCAGGTGAAGTTGCCGCCCGGAACGTACCTCGAATGGGGCGGTCAGTTCGAGAACCTGGCATCTGCCCGCGATCGGCTCAGCGTTGTGGTGCCGATCTGCTTCGTGGTCATCATGTTCCTCCTCTACGGTGCGCTTGGCTCCGTCAGGGATGCGTTGATCGTGTTTACCGGCGTTCCGCTGGCGCTGGTCGGAGGCATCCTTGCTCTGGTGCTAAGAGGCATGCCGTTTTCGATCTCAGCGGCAGTCGGCTTCATCGCGCTATCAGGGGTCGCGGTTCTCAACGGACTGGTCATGGTGTCGTCCATCCATGATCTGATGCGGCAAGGCATGGATCGTGCGGTAGCGGCGCATCAAGGCGCTCTGGCGCGGCTCCGGCCGGTTGCGATGACGGCGCTCGTTGCGTCGCTTGGCTTCGTGCCGATGGCACTTGGTCATGGTGCTGGAGCCGAGGTGCAAAAGCCGCTGGCGACCGTCGTTATTGGTGGCCTGATATCCGCAACCTTGCTCACCTTGTTTGTGCTGCCGACGCTCTACGCTCGTTTCGGACGGCGCGAGCTGCCAGCTCCTTCAGGGGGACACATCGAACTGCCGCCTTTGGCTCATGACAGCGTGAGGGTTTAAGCTATGCAGGCCGTTGCTTTTACGCTCATTCCCGTCGTCGCCGTACTGATCGGCTCGCTATTCGCGGTATCGAGACGGCCAAGCGATGCCTTCGTAAGCGCTATGCAGCACTTGGCGGCAGGCGTCGTGTTCGCCGCAGCGGCAGCCGAGATCCTGCCCCAGGTGATGCACGAAGGTTCACCGATCGCGACATTCACTGGCGGCGCGCTTGGCATTCTCGTGATGCTGTCGCTCAAAGCCCTTGAGGGGCGCGCCAGTGGACCGATCGCTATGCTCGGGGCAGTTGCAGTCGATATCCTGATCGACGGGCTTGTTCTCGGATTGGCGTTCGTCGCTGGCGGGAAGGCCGGCGTGTTGCTGACGATCGCGTTGACGTTGGAGGTGCTGTTTCTCGGACTGACCGTAACGACCGAGTTGAGTGAGACGATCAAGTCCAGGGCACGTATCATCGCGATTACGATGGGGATCGCGTTGTTGCTGCCGATTGGTGCGGCGATAGCGACACCCGTTGCGACGTTTCCGCCCGTCGTCATCGCCGGGTTTCTCAGTTTCGGTCTGATGGCGCTGCTCTACCTCGTGACGGAAGAGCTGTTGGTTGAAGCGCACGAGAAGCCAGACACCCCGCTTATCAGCGCGATGTTTTTCATCGGGTTTCTGGGATTGCTCCTGATTGAGGAGGTATTGGGCTGACCGCTCGACGTGGAACGTCTTGGACCGATGATGATGACGCCGAGCTTCGTCAGCGTATCGGGGCCAGGCAGACGCTGGCGGTAATCGCGCGCGAGATGGGACGAACGATGGATGCGGTTCGGGGAAGAGCCTCAACCCTGAGGGTAACTCTCCGCTCGACGCAGCGACCGTGGCGGGACGGCGTGCCGCGCCGAGTAGACGTAGACTAGAAAATAGGGGCGGTTGCCCGCCCCTATCCATCCTTTAGCCGTGCTTCATGCCGCCCTTGGCATGATCGCAGCAGTCAGCAGCCTTGGCTTTTGCGCCATCCTTGCAGCAGTCCGCACCGTCCTTGCAGCACGCCATGTCGGCGCAGCAATTGGCGACAGCGGCGAATGCGCCAGTCGACAGGGTGAGGGCGAAAGCAGCGCTGATGAGCTTGAACTTGGTCATGATATTCTCCGTAATTTACGTGTGATGATGCTCAACTTCACACGGTTTGCGGAGGGGGTGTGGCCGGAGCGTATGCAATGCCCAAAAGGCCGGTCTGTGGAGCCGGCCAAGGCGATAGACGGGAGGACGGAACCAGCTCGATATGCTCGACGGTTTCGCCGGCAACAGCAACGCACGGTATGGCGCAGGCCGACGCAGGGGCCTTTTTGATGGGAGCGCCTGCTGATTTGCTGGCGCAGTCCATCATCGCGGACGCAGCCGGAGGCGCGGCCATCGCCATCGTCTCGCAGAGCGGGCCAAGCCGGACCAGCAACATCACCGCCAAGACGAAAAACGCCATGGAATGCAACATTTTGGAGAGTGGGCGAGCCCGGCGTTTCATCGAATGCATCTAGAAGCACCCTCAGTCATGTACAATGCCGCAGGAGCGGTTTGCCACACTAAGCGGACTTTACTCGCCTTTCCGGTACGTTGGCGAGGTTGCGATGCTCGAAAGGTCCGTGGCGCTATCGATCGGCACGCCTGCCTCCTTTCGCTCGGAATAGCGATCGACCAATTGGGCGGTGTGCGGGCGTAGCAGGACAGTGAAGCGTACCAATTCTTCCATCACGTCCACGAGCCGATCATAGTAGGCCGACGGCTTCATTCGATCGTTTTCTTCGAACTCGGCAAACGCCTTCGCGACGCTGGATTGGTTGGGGATCGTCACCATTCGCATCCAGCGGCCGAGGACGCGCAGCGTGTTCACGCTGTTGAACGACTGCGACCCGGCCGACACTTGCATGACGGCGAGCGTGCGGCCCTGCGTCGGGCGCATCCCGCCCATCGACAGCGGCAGGTGATCGACTTGCAGCTTCATGATGCCGGTAATCTGGCCGTGTCGTTCAGGGCTGCACCACACATGCCCCTCCGACCACATCGACAGTTCGCGCAACTCGTGGACGGCCGGGTGATCGTCCCCCGTCACCTGATCGGGCAGCGGCAACGTCGAAGGATCGAAGATCCGCGTTTCGCAGCCGAAGAATTGCAGCAGGCGAGCAGCTTCCTCGACGCACAGCCGCGAAAAGGACCGCTCCCGCAAAGAGCCATAGAGCAACAGGATGCGCGGAGGTGGATCGCCAGCACCCAGCCCAAGGGCAGGACGATCGAGCGCATAGCGCCGATCGAGCGCGGGCAGATTATCAGGATCGGCGAGAATACGGAGCGGCATCAGGCGGTCCTTGGGCCTAGCAGAATGATGCAGGTGCCGATCAGGCACAGTGCGGCTCCACCCGCGTCCCAGCGATCGGGCCTTACCCCTTCGACAGCCCACAGCCAGATCAACGATGCGCAGATATAGACGCCGCCATAGGCAGCATAAGCCCGCCCCGCTGCGTCGCTATCCACGCGTGTCAGCAGCCAGGCGAACAGCATAAGTGAGACCACGCCCGGAACCAGCCACAGGGGCGATTTATCCAGCCGGAACCATGCCCAAAAGGCAAAGCAGCCTGCGATTTCCGCAAGTGCCGCGGCCATATACACTAGCGCCGTCATACCATGCTGATCCTGATCGCGAGTGCCGCAAGTGTTACCAGCAGCACCGGAATCGTTAGCGTCGCGCCAACCTTGAAGTAATAGCCCCAGCCGATCCGAATGCCCTTTTGCCCGAGGACATGCAGCCAGAGCAGTGTTGCGAGCGAGCCTATCGGCGTGATCTTCGGTCCGAGGTCGCACCCAATTACGTTGGCGTAGATCATCGCTTCCTTGATCGCGCCCGTGGCGTGGGTCGCGTCGATCGACAGCGCCCCCACGAGTACGGTCGGCATGTTGTTCATCACCGACGACAGCAGCGCGGCGATGATCCCGGTCCCGAACGCCGCGCCCCACACGCCGCCTTGCGCAGTGCGATCGAGCAGGCTGGCAAGGTGATCGGTCAGGCCAGCATTCCGCAGGCCGTAGACGACCAGGTACATGCCGAGCGAAAAGATCACGACCTGCCACGGGGCACCGGCCAGCACCTTGCGCGTCTGGATGACGTGGCCGCGCGAGGCGATGATAAGCAGGAGGACCGCGCCCACAGCGGCAACGGCGCTGACCGGTACGCCGATGGGTTCGAGCAGAAAGAAGCCGGCAAGCAGTAGAGCAAGAACGACCCAGCCCGCCTTGAACGTGGCACGGTCGCGGATCGCATCACCGGGCGTGCGGAGTTGCGCCACATCGTAATTCGCCGGTATGTCACGGCGGAAGAATAGCAGCAGCGCTATCAGCGTCGCGGCGATCGACGCCAGATCGACCGGCACCATCACCGAGGCATAATCGGCAAAGCCGATCCGGAAGAAGTCGGCCGACACAATGTTGACGAGGTTGGAGACGATCAGCGGCAGACTGGCGGTATCAGCGATGAACCCCGCTGCCATGACGAACGCCAGCGTCGCCTTGTCCTTGTATCCCAGGGCACGCAGCATCGCGATGACGATCGGCGTCAGGATCAGGGCCGCGCCATCATTGGCGAACAACGCCGATACCGCCGCGCCGAGCAGCACGATCAGCACGAACAGTCGGCGACCATGCCCCCCGCCCCAGCGCGCGACGTGGAGCGCCGCCCATTCGAAGAACCCGGCTTTATCGAGCAACAGGCTGACGATGATGATCGCGACGAACGTCGCGGTCGCGTTCCAGACGATGCCCCACACCACCGGCACGTCGGAGAGCGAGACGACCCCGACGAGCAGCGCGATCGCCGCGCCGCCCATCGCGCTCCACCCGATGCCAAGGCCCTTCGGTTGCCAGATGACGAGCGCGATCGTGGCGACGAAGATAGCGAGCGCGAGCAACATCAGGCGACGCGCTGGCCCGAGGCGTCCACGACCTGTTCGCCGTCCTCCTTGGCAAACGCACCCTGTTGCGGCTCCGGCAGTAGATCGAGGACCGCTTCGGACGGACGACACAGTTTCACGCCAAGCGGCGAGACGACGAGCGGCCGGTTGATCAGGACCGGATGCGCCATCATCGCGTCCACCAGCGCTTCGTCGGACAGCGACGTGTCGCCCAGGCCCAACTCCGCATAAGGAGTCCCCTTCTCACGCAGCAGATCGCGGGGCGTGATCCCGGCGCGATCGATCAGCTCGACCAGCAGCGCGCGCGCAGGCGGTGTCTTCAGATATTCGACCACATGAGGCTCGATGCCGGCATTGCGGATCATCGCCAGCGTGTTGCGCGACGTGCCGCATTCGGGGTTGTGATAGATCACGATATCGACGGCCACGGGGCGTCCTTTCAGCAGCATGGGGTGAGTTCGGCTAGGAGTGGCCCACATAGTTCGGGTGAGCCGGCGCAGCAGTCTTTGACGAGGAACAGGGTCAGTGCGCGCAGCCCGTCCAGATCGGCGCGGTAGACGATCGAGCGGCTATGTCGTTCGGAACGGACGATGCCGGCACGCGCGAGAATGCCAAGGTGCGCTGACATAGTGTTTTGCGGCACGTCGAGCTGACGGGCTATTTCGCCGGCCGCCATTCCAACTGGTTCGTGCCGGACCAGTAGGCGAAACACGTCGAGGCGTGTGCCTTGTGCGAGAGCGCTAAGTGCAGCAATGGCCGAATCGTTTTCCATATATCCAGCATAGAGGATATGTCAGACTTGGCTAGTTCGAGATTTCCGAGGCCAACCTTCTCATTTTACGATCCCTTTTGAGAATCGGCTCATGGCAGGGGTGTGCGTAAAACGGCCGTTTTCCGAACCGTTGGCATACGACCGGCCCGAGCCGGCCCTTGCCGCGGGCCAATGTTCATCAACCGGTTCGGAAAACAATGTGCAGGAAAGGCCACGTACGTCAGCTATCCGCACAGAGGTGCCCGATAGCTGCCCGTCGGCAATGACCCATCGCCAGTCGGCCTGATGCTGGTGCCAAGTGACCTCAGGAATGGCGGCGTTCAAGACCAGTTACCAGTCGCGCTCTATCGCAAATATGGGCGAGCGCCGATCATCCTGTTGGCCTCGTCGAATGACGGGTTCCGTCCGGAGCCGCCGTTCGTAACTCGCTTTACGAACGGCTTGAGTTGGTCGCCAGCTGCCGCGCCTCCGTGACCCAGTTTCGGTCGTTCGGCGCCGGTTGAAGGCGTCTCGAAAGCGGTCGCTCGTTCAGGTGAAACGGTGCGGCAGGAAGTGGGCCGATTGCCGACAGTCCGGTCCTCGGTGCTTCTCCGCGGAAAGCTGCCGTTGAGTTGTCAGCGCAAGAGGTGCGATGATCTGGTCGGGCACACGCCGACGCGTTCCAAATAATCCATTCTGCCGTTCCGGTTTCAGTTTCCATGGCGATTACCCCTGAAACGCAGTTATGCTGATGCTTCGAAAGGGAGGACAAGTTGATCGCCCCGCTCACCCGGAAGAAGAAGGACGGGACGCTGTATACGCGCCCCGACAAAGTCGAGGCGCTCCTCCCCGCCCTTGGCGTCCTGTCGCGCGATGGACTGCTCGAGCGGGCCCGGATCCGCAATCGAAAGGATCCTGGCTACGTGCCCAGCGAATGTCTGGTTCATTTCATCCGCGCCAGTCGTTGCGAAAACTCCGACGCTTCGTTCGAGCGCCTCTACAAGGCGCTCGCCGAGCGCGTCATGCGGGCGGTGCCGATCGCTTCGGGCGGCACCGTGTCCGCCACTGACGAGCGCATCCGCGACGCGGTCTTCGACAACTTCGTCGACTTGCTCGCCAAGGACCGCGCGGAGCCCGACGACAGGCTCGACTTCTTTGAGGCGCGGTTCGATCTCGCCATCAAGCGGCTCCGGCTCGACGCCCAAGAGCGGGTGTGGCGCGAAGCGAACCGCGGCGTTTCCATGGACGACGAGGAGGGCGGCGCCGCTGAGGCGGCAGCCTCCGCCGGCACGACCGACCCGCTGGACGCCGAAATTTTTTCCGATCCGCTTTTCCGGGAGAGGCTCTACGTCGCGATTGACGCCCTGCCACCAGAACAAAGCAGGACCATGCATCTCCTGCTGATCGGGTGGCAGATCCATTCGAGCGACCCGTCGGTCATGACGATCGCTAGGGCCCTGGACTGCTCGGATCGGTCAGTTCGCAACTATCGGGACCGGGCGCTAAAGACGCTTGGCGCCCTTTTCAATCCTGGGGACGACGAATGACCGCCACCAACCCGCCGCTCGCGCTCGACGCCGTGCTCGACCTGTTCCAGATGGAGGAGGTCCACGACGGCGATGTCCTCGCCCGCTACGTCGCGGCCCATCCTCAGTTCGCGCTGCAGCTGATCGACTTCTCCCGTCTAATCGCCACGCCCGACACCGAGGACGAGGGCGGCCTGACCGCGACCGAGCAGTCCCGCGTCGACGCGGCGTGGATCAGGCATCAGGCAGCCCGGCCCAAAGCCGCGACTGACGCCGATCCCTTGGCTCGCCTTTCCGGCGACGTGGGCAAGGCTCTCGCCGTTAAGCTCGGCGTGCCGCGGCAGGTGATCACCTGCATCCGCGAGCATAGGGTGCTCGCCTCCAGCGTCCCGACGCCCGTGACGCGCGAGCTGTCCGTGGCGCTGGGCGTTCCTCAGCCGCACGTGATCGCCGCAATGGCGCGACCTCCGGCGGGGATGGCGGCGACCAGAAGCTACAAGTCGAACGGTCCACCCGGGTCCGTCGCGCAGACCACGTTCGAGCAGGTGCTGACGGATGCCGGCGTATCCGAAGCCGACCGCGTTCGGCTGATGGCCGACGGCTGACCCGTGGACGCAACTGAGCTAGGACGCCGACGCGCGGCGGAACTGCACGCCAGCGCGGTCGCGCGGGGACTCGATCCGACGGATCCCTACGCCTTCGCGGTCGCGATCGCGAAGGATCGCGGCCTCGACGTCGATTCAGCGAATCCGGGTGCCACGGTCCTCGACAACGGACGCGCGACGCTGGTTCCGGAGGATGACCTCATCATCCATGAGAACATCGGGTCGCCCTTCGAGCGGGCGTTCCTCGTCGCTCATGAGATCGGGCATCACGAGCTGGGGGACGGAACCTCGTCCCCGACGGTCACTGAGGCGGATCCGGCCCGTGGCTCGGAGCCCTCGCCGACCGGCATCGACCGCGTGGTGGACTACGGCCGCCGGCAAAGGCGCGAGGTCCAGATGGACCTCTTCGGCCGGGAGCTCCTCCTACCCCGTGAAGTGGTGTGCCGCCTCCACCTCGAAGATGGTCTGACCGCGTCTGACATCGCCGAGCGGATGCAAGCCCCGTTCGACGTCGTGGCGCAGCAGCTGTTCGACGGTCTCCTACTCCCCGTGATCGAACCCGACGACAAAGTCCGCGAGTTCCATCCGCTGAATGAGGCCCAGGCGATCGCTGCGGCCCATCGCGGCGGCCCCTACTTGCTCGAGGCAGGGCCCGGCACCGGCAAGACTCAGACCTTGACCGCGCGGGTCGTTCAGCTGCTCGACGAGGGCGTCGATCCCAAGCGGCTCCTCGTGCTCACCTACTCGAACAAGGCAGCCGGGGAGATGGCCGACCGCATTGCGGCCGAGTGTCCCGAGAAGGCAGCGGCGATGTGGATCGGCACGTTCCACGCCTTCGGGCTCGACCTCATCCGACGCCTCAGCGCCGAATTCTCGCTTCCCGACAATCCGCAGTTGATGGACAGGGTCGAGGCGGTCGAGCTGCTCGAGCGGGAGTTCCCGAAGCTGGCGCTCGAACACTATCAGGATCTTTATGACCCGACGCGGCTGATCGGCGACATCCTCGCGGCGATCTCGCGAGCGAAGGACGAGGTGGTCACCGCCGAGGAATATGCGCGGCACGCGGAGGCCATGCGCGTCGCTGCGGTCGGAGACGAGGCACGGACGACCGAGGCGCTCAAGTCCACCGAGGTGGCGCGGGTCTATGCGCTATACGAGAGGATCAAGCGCGAACGGCGGGCGGTCGATTTCGGCGACCTGGTATCGCTCCCCGTCGAACTCCTCGAGCGGCGCACTGACATCGCCGCGAAGCTCGGCGGAATGTACGACCATCTGCTCGTCGACGAGTATCAGGACGTCAACCGCGCCAGCGTTCGGCTACTCAAGGCGATCCGCCCAACCGGCGATAACCTCTGGGTCGTCGGCGACGCTCGGCAGTCCATCTACCGGTTCCGGGGAGCGTCCCCGATCAGTACCTCCAAGTTCACGACGGAGGATTTCCTTGGTGCCGCGTCGGGCAGGCTGAAGGTCAACTACCGCTCGTTCGACGAGATCGTCACGGCCTACTCCGCCTTCGCGGTCAGAATGACGGCGAGCAAGACGGAGACGCTGCTTAAGGCGGACCGTGGTCATTCTGGGATCCCGATCGAGCTCAGGACCCGCGCCATGAAGGACGAGCAGTCGGTCGCGATCGCCGACTGCGTCGCCGAGATGCACGAGGCCGGCTTCGCCTACCGCGACCAAGCCGTGCTGTGCACCGGCAACGAGCGGCTCGGCGTGATCGCCCGGGACCTCGAGCGCATGGGCGTCCCAGTTCTATTCCTCGGCAGTCTGTTCGAGCGCGGCGAGGTCAAGGACCTTATGTCGATGTTGTCGCTGCTCGCCGACCGCCGGGCGATGGGCCTCGTTCGCGCCGCAGGCATGACTGAATTTGCCATGTCGCTCGACGACGTCGGCGCCATACTCGCGACTCTGCGCGACGACGAGCGGGAGCCGCTCGATTGGCTTGCCGCGCGACGGGACCTGCCGATCTCCGCGGACGGCCATGCCGCGTTGGACAGCCTCGCGGAGGCGCTTGAGGGCTTCGACGCCGACACGCCGCCTTGGCGAGTCCTCGCCGTGATCCTCCTCGACCGAACCCGCATCGCCGCCACTATCGCCGTGGCGCAGTCGGTCGGCCAACGCAGCCAGGGCATCGCGCTTTGGCAGCTGATGAACTTCCTCCGCGTGCAGCCGCGCGAGCAGGGAAAGGCCGTTCCCCGCCTATTGGACCGGATCAGGCGGCTCGTGGCGATCGGCGACGATCGCGACCTTCGCCAGCTACCTGCCGCCGCGCAGGGACTGGACGCGGTGCGGCTCATGACGATCCATGGCGCTAAGGGCCTCGAGTTCCGGTGCGTCCACCTCCCGGGCCTCAACCAGGACACGCTCCCAAGTCAGTCAAAGGCGCCCGCATGCCTCCCGCCGGAGGGCGTCATCGCGGGATTGACCGGCGATGTGAAGACGGCCTTGCGCGATGGGGACGCGGAGGAGCGGGAGTGCCTATTCTACGTCGCGCTGTCGCGCGCGCGCGACCGACTCGTCATGTATGCGGCCACGGAGAAGGCCAACCACTCTGCCAGACCCCTGTCCGAGTTCCTCAACCGCCTCGGGGCGGCCGTTGCGCGGTCCACGCCCGATCTGCTCCGCAAGCTGCCTCCCGCCCCGGAGGACGAGCGGGTCACGCTCGTGATCGACGGGACGATCCGGCTGCGGGATTCGCAGGTGGCGATGCTGGACAAGGACAAGTGCAGGCGACGCTTCTTCTACACACACGTGCTCGGCATTGGGGGGCGCCGGACCGAGACCGACTACATGAGGATGCACGAGGCGGCTCGGTCCGTCGTCCGCGCGGCGGTGCGGGAGGGGCTCGACCTGTCGGATGACGCGCACCTCCGTGCCGCCGTCGAACAGGCCTGCGACGATCATGGTCTCGACACGCCCGGCAGCTTTGCGGAGCTGCGGACGATGGCGATCACGCTGGTGACGCGGTTCCGGCAGTCTCGCTTGGCCCACCCCGCCGAGATCCCGGCAGCGGTGCCGCTCAATATCGGCTCCGATCAGATCGTCTTCAACGCCGACGATGTCCTTGTCGACGCGCGGGGCGTCCGGATCTACCGGCGCATCCGAACGGGAGCTTACCGCAAGTCGGACACCGAGAACCTCGGCGTAGCCACCGCGCTGCTCGCCCTCGCGGAGAGTGCACCCGGCGCGGCCGCGGAGGTGGTGCACCTGATGAGCGATCAGGTCACCGCGCTCGACATGACGACGCGCGTGCTCGGCAACCGACGTGAGCTGCTGGATAAGGTCGTCGCGGGAATCCGCGACGGTTCGTTCCCCGCATCCCCGTCACAGCGCATCTGCCCGGGGTGCCCCGCCTTCTTCATCTGCGGGCCCGTCCCCAGCGGCTCGCTGCAGAAAGTTTTCTGATCGCCTTTCCGGTCGGCAGTGTCCGTTCCGATTGTCCCTTCGTGACCGGGTTGACCCGGCTAGACACGAAGGAAAAAGCAAGATGAACACCCCCGAACTCCCCGAATACGACGACGTCGGCGACGCGATCCGCGAGGGCCGCCCCCTGCTGGCGGCAAAGGCCTACCGCATCCAGTTCGCGCTCGACGGCCTCGACTTCCGCCCGCTCGGCATCGCCGACCCGATCCCGGTGGGCCGCCAGATCCTCGAGGCCGCGGGCCTCGAGCCCGAGCGCGGCTACAGCATCTTCGCGATCCTCGACACCGGCGATTTCGAGGATGTGCGCCTCAACGAGACGTTCGACCTCCGCGGGGCCGGCGCGGAGCGCATTGTCGCCTTCCTGACGGACCGCGACTTCAAGTTTGAGGTCAACGACCACGAGGAACGCTGGGGCAAGCCGACGATCAGCGGCCGTATCCTCGAGCAACTCGCCAAGCCGGGCCCCGACGAAGCAGTCTTCCTCGAGGTTCGCGGCGGGACGGACGTCCTGATCGAGCCCGCGATGCTGGTCGACCTCAGCGCGCCGGGCATCGAGCGCTTCTACAACGCGAAGCGCCCGACGGTGGAGATCGAGATCATCGTCAACACCCGTCCGCGCACCGTGCCGGGGCCGGAGGTGACCTTCGAGCAGATCGTCGAAATGGCCTTCCCCGGTCCGCACGAGCCGAACGTCGTATTCTCCATGACCTACCGCAAGGCGGCCTCGACGCCGCATGCCGGGGAGCTTGGCGCCCACGGCTCGGTCACCATTAAGCAGGGGACGGTCTTCAATGTCACGCGCACTGTTCAGTCGTAACGCCGACCTCGCGAAGCTGCGCGAGGAGGGCTATTTCGTCCAGATCGTCGGAGGG
The DNA here is from genome assembly GCF_014842205.1 of Sphingomonas sp. CFBP 13714. Taxonomy (NCBI): domain Bacteria; kingdom Pseudomonadati; phylum Pseudomonadota; class Alphaproteobacteria; order Sphingomonadales; family Sphingomonadaceae; genus Sphingomonas; species Sphingomonas sp. CFBP 13714. Next base: position 308,998 of record NZ_JACYVG010000001.1, on the reverse strand, counting down.
TTCCTCGTCATGCGCGAGGTCCCCTACGTCGACGCCGACCGCAAGGTGCGCAAGGGGACCTTGATCTCAAGCCTGGCGCTGGCCGGCGACCAGACCAGGCCGCCCGACACGCACGTCGTGCATTTCGACGGCGAGTACCCTTGCTTTGCCGATGGGGCCCGCATCGCCGCGATCGCCAACCAGACGACCCACTTCGACCTCGGCCACGGTCTGACCGCCGAGCATGCGTTCTCGAGCAAGCCCGACGGCGGCTATCGCGACTATCACCACAAGATGACGACATACGCGTCGATCATCGCGGGGCCGGCCGCGGTGCTCGATGCAACTGCGACACCCCGGCCCTATCGCGCGCTCGACGAGGAGGACGCCGACAGCGTGTTCAACTACGTCGAGACCGCGTCGGACCGCGTCGGCATCGGCGCGTTGACGGCGAAGCTGGCGGGGCACCGTATCGCAATCATTGGGCTCGGCGGCTCGGGCAGCTATATCCTCGACATGGTCGCGAAGACGCCGGTGGCGGAGATCCGCATCTTCGATGCCGACGAGTTCCTCCAGCACAATGCTTTCAGGGCACCTGGCGCGCCGAGCCTCGACGAACTCCGCGAGGCGCCGCTCAAGGTGGACCACTTCAAGGGGATCTACGAGCGCATGCATCGCGGCATCACCGCGGTGCCAGTCGCGATCGCGCCGGGTAATCTCGACCTGCTCGACGGCATCGACTTCGCGTTCCTGAGCCTCGACGCAGGCGAGGCCAAGGCGGCGCTGGTCGAGCGGCTCCACGCGCGAGGCGTCGGTTTCATCGACATCGGCATGGGGCTGGAGCTAGGCCACCGAGGCCTCAGCGGGATCCTTCGCGTGACGACCAGCACCCCGGAGACGCGGGAAACCGTCGCGTCGCATGAACGGATCCCGCTCGCCGGGGGCGGTGCCGGCGACATCTACGCGTCCAACATCCAAGTCGCCGACCTCAATGCGCTGAACGCGGTGTTCGCGGTCATCAAGTGGAAGAAGCTGTGCGGCTTCTACTGCGACCTCGAGAACGAGCATCATTCGACCTATACGCTCGATGGAAACATGCTGCTGAACGAGGATCAGTCATGATGCGGCATTCCGACCTCGAACACCGGTTCGTCGAGACGTTTCCGGAAACGCTTGAACCTGGCGTGCTCTACGTGTCGATGGAGTTCGGAAGCGCTGCGCACAGCTGCTGCTGCGGCTGTGGCGAGGAGGTCGTGACACCGCTCACGCCGACGGATTGGAACATCAGCTACGACGGCGAGACGATCACGCTGCACCCGTCGGTCGGTAGTTGGACGCTCCCATGCCGATCGCATTACGTGATCCGCCGCAATCGGGTGATCGAAGCGCCTCCTTGGTCGGATGCGGAAGTTGCAGCTGAACGTCGACGCGACCGTTGGGCGAAGGCGGCGCATTATGGTTTGAATGAAGTTTCCGAGGTGGCCGTATTAAAGGTGAATGTCGAACGTTCTCAAACACTACCAGCCGCCTCCGGATGGAAAAAGCGCTTCCTCGGTTGGCTGATGGGATCAAAATCTTAGGCGACCGCTTGTCAGGGTTCTGCGCGCTTCAACCGCGCGCAGAACCCAACCAATTTTCATTCGATGAGTCGCTCCAAGCGACCGGAGCGAATGGCAGCTTTAGGACACGTTCACAGAAGCGGCGCGTGACCGAAATTGGGGCGCGTAGCTGCCGTCGCGAGCTTTATGAACAAGCGTCCGCTTACGTTGTCTGCGCGCCCGAAAGCGGACCGGCGGCTCTCCACCAATTTTGGCGGCGCCGAACCGCATTAGCGGCAATTATTATATGGAACGGCTGCAGCCCGCATCGGGCTGTTGGCCTCAAGACGAGCTGCCAAGTCGGTATAAATATCTTGCCGACATAATACGTCTTATCTTGGACTCCATATAGCTCGTAATCCTCGGTCAGGCTGGACGCGTCGAACGGATCGCCGTCGCGGGTCGCCGCCACAGTTTCGAGAATCGCGGTGGACATCGCACACCCCGTCCCCGCCAGCGGCATCCCCGCACCGAGCGCGGTACGGATGACCAGCTGCTTCATATGCGCTTCGGCGAACTCATCGGCATAATGACCCGACACGAGTCGCGAGCCGCGCTTGACGAGCGGCAGGACGGGCAATTGCACGACGGCATAATGATCGATCAGCGAATCGAACACGCGCAGTTCGAGCGGGTGCACGACGTCTTCCGCATCGTGCAGCACGACCGCCTTGGTCCGCCGCCCGTCGCGATCGTCGGCGCGGCGCAACGCATGCCAGAGCGTGTTGAGGCAGTCCGCCTTTGTCGTCGGTCCGTCGCGCTGGCCGATGACCAGGCGGATCCGTGGATCGCGTGCCGCCACGCGCGATGCAGCGTCGATCGTCGCGCGGTCGTTCGGATAGAGTCCGACGAAGATGCGGTAATCGTCATGGTCGAACCGCGCCACCGCCGCCGACAGCATCGCGCCGATCACCGCCACCTCGTCCCAGGCCGGCACGAACACCGCGAGCCGGCCGGGCTCCGACGGCGTGGGCAGCGCGTCCATGCCCGGCAAGGTCGACGGTCCGCGCCAGATTTTCCAGAAAAAGAATGCGATGTCGACCAGGAGGTCATCGATGCCGCCGATCAGCAAGCCGACCGCAGCAAATGCCACCGCCTCGCGCACCATGATATCGATGATCCCCAGCGACTCGCTCATCGGCCCTCTCCCCGGGAAAGACTATCCGCTGTCCCCGCCGTAACGGACCAAACATGATCCGTTTCGGACAGGTGTCGGCCGACCGATCGTCAGAATATTGGAATGACTTGGCTCGTCCGCCGACCGATGCTGAAATTTGGATCGAATGAACATCGCCTGCCACGCTGCCCGGTGCGCGACTCAGCGTCTGTTCGGCAGGGCGGGGACGGCTCCTCATCACCGACGAGACCCACGTACAAGCCGGTACTTGCGCTTTTCGGCACGGCGAGGTTGCCAATTCGTTCCGCATCGCGCACGGTCGGCAACGTGCTTGCCTACCCCGCCCTTCACGCCAGCCATGGCGGCATCTGGGTCGCGCAGGGCGGCGAGACGCGCGGGATCGGGCGTGGCGAAGCCATCCGGATCGCCGCCGACACGCCCGTCATCCTGCTCAACGCCGCGCTGATCGGCCAGCGTCTGGGCTATGCCGATCTGTCGGGGCTCGACCTGCTCGAACTCTACGCGTTCCTGCGCCCGGCGCAGTTCGCGGCGCCGACGCCTAAGGGAATCTCCCGCGTCACCGGTCTCGACCTGCCGACCGACGATGCCGAGGTCGCGCCGTTCCTGTTGCGCGCGGCCGAGGCGATGCTGGCGCTGACCGACGCGGCCGACTGGCCCGAGCGCGAGGGGGCCTGGACCGCGGCGCAGTCGCTCTACCGGTTGCGCTGGCCCTGGGCGCCCGTGGTCGCCGAACGGCTGGCCAAGCCGGCGGTCAACGAACGCTGGCTGTTTTCGAAACTGCCCGAATGGGAGGAGCAGGCCCCGCGCCCCGCGCCACGGACGATCGCGATCGAGCCCGGCGATGCCGAGGCGCGGCTCGACGACCTGACCGGGCATGGCGCGGAGGAACGACCGGGGCAGCGCGCCTATGCCGCCGCGGCGACGGCCGCGTTCGCGCCGCGGGCGGTGCGCGATTCGCCCAATCTGGTGCTGGCGGAGGCGGGGACCGGGATCGGCAAGACGCTCGGCTATCTCGCCCCCGCCTCGATCTGGGCGGAAAAGGCGGGCGGCGCGGTCTGGATCTCGACCTATACCAAGGCGCTGCAGCGCCAGCTGGGACGCGAGACAGAACGGCTCTTTCCCGATCCCGCGGTCCGCCGGACCAAGGTCGTCACGCGCAAGGGGCGTGAGAATTATCTTTGCCTGCTGAACCTCGAGGACGCGTTGCAGGGCGGCTTTGCGGGGCGGGCGGCGGTGCTCGCCCAGCTCGTCGCGCGCTGGGCCGCCTATAGCGCGGACGGCGACATGGTCGGCGGCGACCTGCCCGGCTGGCTGCCGACGCTGTTCCGGCGCAACGGATCGACCGCATTGACCGACCGGCGTGGCGAGTGCGTCTATGCCGGCTGCCCGCATTACCGAAAATGCTTCATCGAACGCGCGGCGCGCGCCTCGACCGATGCCGACATCGTCATCGCCAACCATGCGCTGGTGATGGTCAACGCGGCGCGCGGACGCGAACTCGCGACGCGACCGACACGCTATGTGTTCGACGAGGGGCATCACATCTTCGACGCCGCCGATTCGATGTTCGCGACCGCGCTGACCGGCGGCGAGACGATCGAACTGCGCCGCTGGATCATCGGTCCCGAGGGCAGCAGCCGGGGGCGGCGGCGCGGACTGGCCGCACGCCTGTCCGATCTCGCCAGCTATGACGAGGCAGGCAATCGCGCGATCGGCGAGGCGGTGGCCGCGGCCGGCGCGCTGGCGAGCGAGGGCTGGCTGCAGCGGATCGGCGAAGGCGCGCCGTTCGGACCGATCGAGGAGCTGCTCGCCGCGGTGCGCGGACTGACCTATGCGCGCGCCGAACAGCCGGGCGATGCGGGCTATGGGCTGGAGACCGAACTCGCCGAACCCGATCCGACGCTGATCGAGGCCGCTGCGCCCGCCGCCGCCGCACTCGACGCGCTGGTGCGTCCGCTGGTCACGCTCGGCCGGCGGCTCGAGGCGGTGCTGAGCGAGGCCCCCGACTGGCTCGACGGGCCGGCGCGCGCACGCGTGGAGGGCGCGATCGCGTCGATCGGGTGGCGCGCGGAGACGGTGGCGGCCTGGCTTTCATTGCTGGCGCGCGTCGGCGGGCCCGCGGATGCCGATTTCGTCGACTGGCTCGCGGTCGACCGGGTCGAGGGACGCGAATTCGATATCGGGCTGCACCGCCGCTGGCTCGACCCGACCCGGCCCTTTGCGGAGGTCGTGCTGAAACCCGCGCATGGCGCATTGGTCACGTCGGCGACGCTGACCGGGGGCGGCAGCGCGGAGGAAGGCTGGCAGATCGCCGAGGCGCGCAGCGGCGCACCGCATCTCACCCGCCCGGCCGCGCGGTTCGCCGCGCTCAGCCCGTTCGACTATGCGACGCAGGCCGAGGTGCTGATCGTCACCGACGTCAAGCGCGGCGATGTGGGCGCGCTGGCCAACGCCTATGCCCGGCTGATCGTCGCCTCGCGCGGCGGGACGCTGGGGCTGTTCACCGCGATCCGCCGGTTGCGCGGCGTGCATGGCCGGATCGCCGACCGGCTGGCGCGCGAAGGGTTGCCGCTGCTCGCGCAGCATGTCGATCCGATCGATACGGGCACGCTGGTCGACATCTTCCGCGATGACCCGGGCGCGTCGCTGCTCGGTACCGATGCACTGCGCGACGGGGTCGACGTGCCGGGCGAATCGCTGCGGCTGGTGGTGATGGAGGGCGTGCCCTGGCCCAAGCCGACCGTGCTGCATGCCGCACGACGGCTTGCGGGTGGTGGCGCCGTGTATGACGACCGGCTGATCCGCGCGCGGCTGGCGCAGGCGTTCGGCCGGCTGATCCGGCGTGCGGACGATTCCGGCGCGTTCGTCATGCTGTCCGCGGCGATGCCGTCGCGGCTGCTGAGCGCATTCCCGCCGGGCGTACCGGTGACGCGCGTCACGCTCGACGAAGCGGTGACCCGAGTCGCGGCACGGCTTTCCTCGCGCGCCGCCTTGAGGCATGAGGCGGGCGAACCGGCCCGAGGACCCTTATCATGACGCCCGAGCCATGAAGACGCTGACGCTGCTGCGCCATGCCAAGTCGGGCTGGGACGACACGGTCTCGCGCGATTTCGATCGGCCGCTGAACGCCAAGGGCCGCCGCGCCGCGACGATCATCGGGCGGCAGATGCGCACACTGTCGCTCGCGTTCGACCATGTCGTCGCCTCGCCCGCGGTCCGTGTCGTCGAGACGCTCGACGAGATCGTTGCGGGCTATGGACGCACGCTGGCGCCCGACTGGGACCGGCGGCTGTACCTCGCGTCGGCGGGGACGATTCTCGATCTCGTCCGCGACCTGCCGCGCGGCGTCGATCGCGCGCTGGTGATCGGGCATAATCCGGGGCTCGAGGATCTGGTCCTGCTGCTGACCCCCGACGTGACCCACCCGTTCCGCGACGCGGTCGAGGACAAATATCCGACCGCAAGTCTTGCCGAGCTGCAGTTCGACATTGACGACTGGGACGATCTGACAAGCGGATCGGCGCGGTTCACCCGCTTCGTGCGGCCGCGCGATCTCGATCCGACGCTGGGGCCCGACGCGGACTGACGCGTCGGGCCGGACTCGTCAGCCCTTGCCCTCGAGCTTCGCCTTCAGCCCCGAAAACGCGTTGACCGGCTGATATTCGTCCTCACTGATCACCCCGGCGGCGCGCAGTGCGGCCGCGGCATTGGGACCGCGGGGAAAGGGATCGAGCGCGAGCGCGAGCGTCTCGGCCGCCGCTTCGCCCAGATCGACCGCACCGCCATCGATCGGCACTGTGTCGAGCGCATCGTCCGACAATTCGATCTCGCCCTCGACCGCGCCGAAATCATCGACGAAGCGCAGCGCGACGGGTTCGTCGATCGTCGCGGTGAGCGGTTCGTCGGTCACCGAACAGGCCTGCACGACCTTTGCCGTCACATGTCCCTTGGCGACGATCCCGGCGGTGTCGCGACGGATCGTGAAGTGCGCCTCGAGCAGGTCGACGGACAGGATCGCAAACCGCGCGGCGAGCTTGCGGCGCTCCTCGGGCGTCGCGGCGAAGGTCACGCTGCGATCGCGCTCGCCGATCGTGTCGAGTCGCTCGGGGCGGCTGAATTCGGGGGTCATTGCAGCTCTCCGGCGAGTAGGGTTGATAGCGGGACGCCGGCGAGCGCGGCGTGGAAGTCGGTGAGGGCCGTGCGGACATGCGCGAGTGCGGCGGGCGCGGGTGGATCACCGCGATAGAGGTTGCGGACCAGCGGTGCGTCGAGATCGCCCGCCGCGAGCCCGTCGCGATAGGCACCAAGCCGCCCGCCGAGCATGCTCATCATCCGGCCGATATGCTTGCCGACGATGATATCGCCGATCCCGAGTTCGCGCAGCTGCCCGTCCATGTCGTCGACGAAGCGTTCCGCGAGTCGCGCGGCGGGCTCACCACCCGATGGTTCCGATTCCATCCGTAGCATGACGAGCGCGAGGACCGCGGCGATCATGTCGAAGCGGCCGTCGACCGTATCGGGCACCTGCCCGTCGCGATACCAGTGCTCCGCGCGCGCGCGCTGCACGACCGCGGTATAAAGTGGCAGCGCCTCGTCGTGCTTCTCGCCCAATAGCCTGCCGAACCAGCCCAAATCCTGTCGCCTTCCCGTCGCCAATGCGCGGCGGCTTGTTTGCCTGCGCAACCTCGCATATCGAGGCGATCCGCGGCCGATGCAATCGTGCTGCCGCCAGTATCGCGTGACCCCGCCCCGGGAGAGTATATGAGCGTCCTTTCATTCCGCCTGACACGCCGTACGGCCAGCGTCGCGGCGCTCGCGCTCGTCGGCCTGACGAGCGCAGGCTGCACGCAGCTTCGCTCGCATCAGGGCTATGTGGTCGATGTCGACCTCGTCAACTCGGTCCAGCCCGGCGTCGACAACCGTCAGTCGGTGCTCCAGACGCTCGGCAAGCCGACGCTCGCGGGGCAGTTCGACCAGGGCGACTGGTATTATTTGGCGCGCGACAGCCGCAACCTGGCGTTCCGCAACCCGCGCCCGAACGCGCAGATCACGCTGCAGATCAGCTTCGACCAGCAGGGCACCGTCACCGCGATCCGTCGCGGCGGGCTCGACCAGGTCGCGTCGATCAGCCCCGATGGCAAGACGACGCCGACGCTGGGTCGCCAGCGCGGCTTCTTCCAGGACCTGTTCGGCAATATCGGCTCGGTCGGTGCCCCCGGCACGGGTGGCGGCGGTGGCGCGAATACGGGCACGGGCCGCACGCGGCCCTAACGCTACCGGGCGGTCGCGGACTTTGCAGACTCGTGCCTTCGCGCTAGGGCGCGGGGCATGACCGACGAGCTCCGCACCGCCGCCCTGGAATCCAAAGCCTGGCCGTATGAGGAGGCGCGCAAACTCCTCAAGCGCTATCCGCAGGGCAAGCAGGGCGCGCCGATCCTGTTCGAGACCGGCTATGGCCCGTCGGGCCTGCCGCATATCGGCACGTTCAACGAGGTGCTGCGCACGACGATGGTGCGCAACGCCTTCCACGCACTGAGCGATACGCCGACCCGGCTGATTGCGTTTTCGGACGACATGGACGGGTTGCGCAAGGTGCCCGACAACGTCCCCAATGGCGACATGCTGCGCGAGCATCTCGGCAAGCCGCTGACCCAGATCCCCGATCCGTTCGGCACGCATTCGAGCTTTGCCGCGCACAACAACGCGATCTTGCGCGAATTCCTCGATCGCTACGGCTTCGATTACGAGTTCGCGTCGTCGACCGACTATTACACGAGCGGTCGCTTCGACGAGGCGCTGAAGGGTGTGCTGCGGCATTTCCAGGGCATCCAGGACGTGATGCTGCCGACGCTCCGCGCCGAGCGCCGCGCGACCTATTCGCCGGTGCTGCCGATCTCGCCGACCAGCGGCATCGTGTTGCAGGTGCCGATCGAGGTGATCGATGCCGAGGCGGGCCTGATCGCGTTCGACGATGAAGGCCAACGCATCGAGCAGAGCGTGCTCGGCGGCAAGGCCAAGCTCCAGTGGAAGGTCGACTGGGCGATGCGCTGGGTCGCGCTCGGCGTCGATTACGAGATGGCGGGCAAGGACCTGATCGATTCGGTGACCCAGTCGTCGAAGATCGCGCGCGTACTCGGCGGCCGCCCGCCCGAGGGCTTCAACTACGAGATGTTCCTCGACGAGAATGGCGAGAAGATCTCAAAGTCCAAGGGCAATGGCCTCAGCCTCGACCAGTGGCTGACCTATGGCCCGCAGGAATCGCTGGCGTTCTACGCCTATCGCGAGCCAAAAAAGGCCAAGTCGCTGCACATGGGCGTGATCCCGCGCGCGGTGGACGAATATTGGCAGTTCCGCGGCAATTATGCCGGCCAGGACCTGAAGCAGAAGCTCGGCAACCCCGTGCATCACATCCATGACGGCAAGCTCCCCGAGGGCGAGCTGCCGGTGACGTTCGGGCTGCTGCTCAACCTCGTCGGCGTGATGGGCGATGCGAGTAAGGCGCAGGTCTGGGGCTATCTGGCGAACTATGTCCCCGATGCGTCGGCGGAGAGCTATCCCGAGCTCGACAAGCTGATCGACCATGCGCTGGCGTACGGCCGCGATTTCGTCGCGCCGACGCTCAAGCGGCGTGCACCCGAAGGCGTAGAGATCGCGGCGCTCGAGCGGCTCGATGCCGAACTTGCCGCGCTGCCCGCCGATGCGAGCGCGGAGGATGTGCAGAACATCGTCTACGAGATCGGCAAGACCGGCGGGTTCGAGACCCTGCGCGATTGGTTCAAGGCGCTATACGAGACGCTGCTCGGCTCCGAACAGGGGCCGCGGATGGGCAGTTTCATCGCGCTGTACGGGATCGACAATTCGCGCAAGCTGATCGCGGAGGCGCTCGCCCGCCCCGCTGCCTGACACTCCTTACGAGGGTATACCCGATGCGCACGTTCTTCGACGACCGGCAGCGGGCGCATGCGCCGACGCAGGAGCTGCACAATGGCGGCTTCACGACCTATGCGGAGATGCCCGCGCGGGTCGATGCGATCCTGGCGGCGCTGGGGCCGGTCGAAACGCCGGCGGATCGCGGCGAGGCGCCGATCCTCGCGGTGCATTCGGCGGCCTATGTCACGTTCCTGAAGGACGCGGCGCGTTTGTGGCGCGAGGCGGGGCGGACGGGGGATGCGATTCCCTATGCGTTCCCGATCCGCGGGCGGCGGCCGCTCGACCTGACGCGGATCGATGCGCTGATCGGCGCGCACAGCTTCGACGCAACGACGCCGATCACCCCCGACAGCTGGGCCGCCTCCTATGGCAGCGCGCAGTCCGCGCTGGCCGCGACGCACGCGGTGCTGGAGGGCGACCGCGCGGCGTTCGCGCTGTGCCGGCCGCCCGGCCATCATGCGGGCGCGGACTATTGCGGCGGCTATTGCCATCTCAACACCGCGGCGATCGCGGCACAGGCGGCGCGCGACGCGGGCGTCGCACGCGTCGCGATCCTCGACATCGACTATCATCACGGCAACGGCACGCAGGACATCTTCTACGACCGCGGCGATGTGTTCTACGCGTCGGTGCATGCCGATCCCCGGACCGACTATCCGTTCTTCTGGGGGCATGCGGACGAGACGGGGGACGGCGAGGGTCTGGGCGCTACGCTCAACCTGCCCCTTCCCCACGGCACGGCGATCGACGCGTTTCGCACGGCGCAGACGACCGCGCTCGACGCGATCGCGACGTTCGATCCGGGTCTGCTCGTCGTCAGCTTCGGCGCGGATACGTGGGAGGGGGATCCGATCTCGCATTTCGCGCTGACCACGCCCGATTATGCGGTGCTCGCGCGCGATATCGCGGCGCGCGGCTGGCCGACGGCGATCGTGATGGAGGGCGGCTATGCGGTCGATGCGCTCGGCCACAATGTCGACAGCTTCCTGCGGGGATTCTGACATTTCAGGGACGGGTATCGCGGCGGGGACGCCGGCCTATCGCGGGCTGACGCTCGCGATGTTGTTCGCGGGGTTCTCGACCTTCTCGCTGCTCTATTCGGTGCAGCCCTTGCTGCCGTCGTTCGCCGCGCAGTTCGGACTGAGCGCGGAGGCGGCGTCGCTCGCGGTCTCGCTGGCGACGGGGCCGCTCGCGATCGGGATCCTGTTCGCAGGGGCCGTGTCCGACCGGCTCGGGCGGCGGCCGCTGATGATCGCGGCGATGTTTGCGGCGGGTGCGCTGACGCTCGCGACCGCTTTGGTGCCGGGGTGGAGCGGGTTGCTCGTGCTGCGCTTCCTGACCGGGCTCGCGCTCGCGGGGGTGCCGGCGGTGGCGATGGCCTATGTCGCCGAGGAGGTCGATTCGGCGTCGGTGGGCGGTGCGATGGGGCTGTATATCGCGGGCAGCGCGATCGGCGGGATGGGCGGACGGCTGGTCGCGAGCCTCGTCGCCGATTTTGGCGGGTGGAGATTCGCGATCGCCGCGGTCGGGGTCGCGGGGCTAGCAATGGCGGAGGCGTTTCGCCGGCTCGCTCCGCCGTCGCGCAACTTTACGCCAAGCGGTGGACGCCCCGCGGCGCTCGTCCGCGATGCGCGCGCGCTGTTCGCCGACAGGGCGATGCCGCTCCTGTATCTCGAGGCGTTCCTGCTGATGGGGGTGTTCGTCACCGTCTATAATTATGCGGGGTTCCGGCTGATGGGGCCGCCCTACGGGCTCAGCCAGTCGGCGGTGGGGGCGGTGTTCCTGCTTTATGTGCTGGGGTCGATCAGCTCGGCGCGGTTCGGGACGCTCGCCGGGCGGCTGGGGCGGCGGACGATCTTCTGGGTGCCGGTGGTGGTGCTGATCGCGGGTGTCGCGCTGACCGCGATGCAGCCGCTGGCACTGGTGATCGCCGGCATCGCGGTGGTGACGATCGGCTTTTTCGGCGCGCATTCGATCGCGAGCGCGTGGGTCGGGCGGCGGGCACAGAGCGTCGCGGGCGGTGGCGCGCGCGGGCAGGCGGCTGCGTTCTATCTGTTCTTCTATTATATGGGGTCGAGCGTGCTGGGCTCGGCGGGCGGGTTCGCGTGGACGCATGCCGGCTGGCCCGGCGTGACGGGCTTTTGCCTGGTCGTTGGCGGTGCGGCGCTGGCGATCGGCCTGAGGCTGCGCGCGGTGCCACCATTGCGGGTCGAGCCGGTGGCAGCACCGCGGATGCCGGTGCCCTGAACCTCAGCGCGAGGCGATATCGATCGCGTCGCCTGGCGGCAGCGCGGACAGCGACCGCGCGACCGCGTCGGTGGCATCCATGACGCGGAGTATATTGCCGCCGGCGAGCCTTGCCATGTCGGCATCGCTCCAGCCGCGGCGTGCGAGTTCGGCGAACAGCAGCGGATAGCCGTCGACGCCGGTCATCCCCTGCGGCCCGGTGCCGTTGATGCCGTCATAATCGCCACCGAGGCCAACATGATCGCGGCCAGCCACCCGCGCGATATGCTCGACATGATCCGCAACGGTCGCGGCAGTGACACGCGGTTCGGGATGGTCCCGGTCCCAGGCGACGAGCGGCGCAGGCGAACGCGCGCCATAGACGTTGGCGGGCACGCCTGCAGTCTTGGCGAAGGCGGTCCGGTCGGCATCCCAGGTCCGCCACGCGGTCGAGACGAAGGCCGGGTAGAAATTGACCATGACGATCCCGCCGTTCGCGCCGATCGCGGCGAGCAGGTCGTCGGGAATGTCGCGCGGTGCGTCGGTCAGCGCGCGGGCACTGGAATGCGAGGCCACCACCGGCGCCCCGGCGGCGGCGAGGACCGCGCGCATCGTCGCGTCGGAGACGTGACTGACATCGACGATCATGCCGATCCGGTTCATCTCGGCGATGACCGCGCGGCCGAAATCGGTGAGCCCGTTCGCGCGCGGCGCATCTGTCGAACTGTCCGCCCAGTTCAGGCTCCTGCCGTGCGTCAGCGTCATGTAGCCGACGCCGAGCGCGCGGTACTGGCGCAGCACGGAGAGGCGCCCGTCGATCTGGTGCCCGCCCTCGACGCCGATCAGCGACGCTATCCGCCCCGCCTTCTCGATGCGGCGGATATCGGCAGCGCTGGTCGCGCGTTCGAGCGCGGCAGGATTGGCGGCGACGAACCGGTGGACGATGTCGATCTGTTCGAGCGTCATCTCGACCGCGCGCGGGCCGGTCGTGTCGGCGGGGACCCACACCGACCAGAATTGCGCGCCGACGCGGCCCTTGCGCAGGCGGGGAATGTCCGTCTGGAGCGGGCGTGTGTCCGCAGCGAGATCGAGCGATTCGACCTTCGCGCCGTGCACGTCGCGGATTTCCCAGGCGAGGTCGTTATGGCCGTCGATCACCGGGGTCTTCCCGAGCACCCGGTCGACACGCGCGGCTATGCGGAAGTCGGGGGCGACGGGCGCCACGCTTGCCTGCGCAGCGATCAGGAGCAGGGCGGTGATCATGCCGCGCCATCGTGCCCGCCGCATCGCACGGCGGCAAGGGGATCAGTCGTCGTCCTCGGGGGGGCCGAGTTCGTTGACCCATTCCTGATTATGGACGACGGTCGAGCGGACCGGGCGCCCTGCGGCATCGAGCCAGGGGCGATAGCGAAAGCGCAGCTCGATCAGCCGGCAGGTGGTCGCGTCGAGCACCGCATTGCCGCTCGAGCGGGTGATGCTGCACCCGGTGACGCGGCCGGTTGTCTCAACGGTGTAGCGGACACCGACCACGCCGCCCGCGCCGATGATCGCCTCCGCATTGGGGAAGTCCCTGTTCCTGAACCGCCCCTTCAACAGCCGCGGCGGGCTCTCGTCACCGCCATCGCCGTCGCCGTCGCCATAGCGGCCGCTACCGGTACCGTCGCCCTCACCGCCCGCGCCGGTACCGGGCCCCGGGACCGGCGCGGCGCCGGTCGTCGCCGCACTGCCGACGCCGGGCTTGAGCGCAGCGACGATCGGCGGCGGGATGACGGGCGGGACGATCGGGATCGGGGCGACGAGCTCGGTCGCCTTCGACCGGAGATTGGCGGGTGATGCGGCGCCTTCGGGGCGGTGGCTCTTCGCCGGGCGGGGCACGACTTTTTCGAGTGGCGGCGGCGGGGGGGGCGGGCCGACCGCGAAGGTCTTGAGCGCGTCGGGGATCGCCGACGGGAGGCTGACGCCGAGGCCGAGGATCAGCGCATAGCCCAATGCTGCACACAGGGCAGCGGCGCCGGCGGCGGACAGGATCCGGTCGCGCGGATGGGGTTGGACGCCGTACATGACTGATATCTGGGGAGGATGGCGCGGGGCGGCAAGCGTTCGGGCCGCGGCGCTGTCCGGGGGGTTGGTGGGTGGGGGAGGAGGACGGGCAATATGGGTCCGTCTATCCTCCCCTCCGTCAGGCTATGCCTGCCACCTCCCCCTGGCGGGGGAGGAGGGGCGGCGTCAGAGCTTTTCGGTCAGTTCGGGGACGATCTTGAACAGATCGCCGACCAGGCCGATGTCCGCGACCTGGAAGATCGGCGCGTCCTCGTCCTTGTTGATCGCGATGATCGTCTTCGAATCCTTCATGCCCGCGAGATGCTGGATCGCGCCCGAGATGCCGACTGCGACATAGACTTCGGGGGCGACGATCTTGCCCGTCTGGCCGACCTGATAGTCGTTCGGGGCATAGCCCGCATCGACCGCGGCGCGGCTTGCACCGACGCCCGCGCCAAGCTTGTCCGCGAGCGGATCGATCAGCGCGTGGAACTGGTCGCTCGAGGCCAGCGCACGGCCGCCCGAAACGATGACCTTCGCACTGGTCAGTTCGGGACGCTCGTTCTTGGCGATCTCCGCGCCGGCAAAGGTCGACAGACCCTTGTCGCCGGTCGAGGCGACCGCCTCGATCTCGCCAGAGCCGCCTTCGGTGGCGGCCTTTTCGAACGCGGTGCCGCGGACGGTAATCACCTTCTTCGCGTCCGACGACTGGACGGTGGCGATCGCGTTGCCCGCATAGATCGGGCGCGTGAACGTGTCGTCGCTCTCGACCGAGAGGATGTCGCTGATCTGCATGACGTCGAGCAGCGCGGCGACGCGCGGCGCGATATTCTTGCCGTGCGTGGTCGACGGCGCGACGAACGCGTCGTGATGCCCCATCAGCTCGACGATCAGCGGCGCGACGTTTTCGGCGAGCGCGTGCGCGAACGCCGCGTCATCGGCGACGTGCACCTTGCCGACGCCGGCGATCTTGGCAGCCGCAGCGGCGACGGCGTCGACCCCCTGCCCTGCGACCAGCAGATGGACTTCGCCGAGCTTGCTCGCGGCAGTGACCGCGGAAAGCGTGGCGTCCTTGACGATCTGACCGTCATGTTCGACCCAAACGAGCGTCTTCACTTTGCGACTCCCATCGTCTTGAGTTTGCCGACGAGCTCATCGACGTCAGCGACCTTGATCCCGGCCGAGCGCTTGGCGGGCTCGACGACCTTCAGCGTGGTCAGCCGCGGCGTCACGTCGACACCGAAGTCGGCCGGCGCCTTGGTCGCCATCGGCTTCGACTTGGCCTTCATGATATTCGGCAGGGACGCATAGCGCGGCTCGTTGAGGCGAAGATCGGTGGTGATGATCGCGGGCAGCTTGAGCGTGTCCGTCTCCGCACCGCCATCGACTTCGCGCGTCACATGGACCGAGCCGTCGGCGATCTCGACCTTCGACGCGAACGTGCCCTGGCCCCAGTTGAGGAGGCCGGCGAGCATCTGCCCGGTCTGGTTGTTGTCGTCGTCGATCGCCTGCTTGCCGAGGATGACGAGGTCGGGCTGTTCCTCCTCGACGATCTTGGCGAGGATCTTGGCAACGCCCAATGGCTCGACCTTGGTCTCGCTGAGGACGAGGATCGCGCGGTCGGCACCCATGGCGAGCGCGGTGCGCAGCGTTTCCTGCGATTTCTGCTCGCCGACCGACACGACGACGATCTCGGTCACGCCCTTGTCCTTCAGGCGGATCGCTTCCTCGACCGCGATCTCGTCGAACGGGTTCATGCTCATCTTGACGTTCGCCAGATCGACGCCCGTTCCGTCCGCCTTCACGCGAGGCTTCACGTTGTAGTCAAGCACACGCTTGACCGGCACCAGCACCTTCATCGGGATTCCTTCCAAGGTGAATATGTTCGTTTCGCCCGCCGGTTACCGGCTGCGTTGGTGCGACAGATGGCGGTTTCGCGTCGTTTTCGCAAGTGCGGTACGGAAACATCGGATACCGTAGCGTCACGACGACCGCCCCGTCGGACCGGCTGCGATACCAACGAAAAAGGGCCCGGACGTTTCCGTCCGAGCCCCGTTTTTCGCGAAGTCAGTATGCGAGGCCTACAGCGGTTACGCCGCGACCTTCTGCACCTCTGCGACGATCTTCTTGGCGGCGTCGCCAAGGTCGTTCGCGGGGACGATCGCCAGGCCGGAGTTCGCGAGGATCTCCTTGCCCTTCTCGACATTCGTGCCCTCGAGGCGGACGACCAGCGGGACCGACAGGTTCACTTCCTTCGCCGCCGCGACGATGCCGTCGGCGATGATGTCGCACTTCATGATGCCGCCGAAGATGTTGACGAGGATGCCCTTCACGTTCGGATCCGCGAGGATGATCTTGAACGCGGCCGTCACCTTCTCCTTGTTGGCGCCGCCGCCGACGTCGAGGAAGTTGGCCGGGAACATGCCGTTGAGCTTGATGATGTCCATCGTCGCCATGGCGAGGCCGGCGCCGTTGACCATGCAGCCGATGTCGCCGTCGAGCTTGATATAGGCGAGGTCGTACTTCGACGCCTCGAGCTCGGCGGGATCTTCCTCGGTCTCGTCGCGCAGCTGCAGCAGGTCCTTGTGGCGGAACAGCGCGTTGCCGTCGAACGCGACCTTCGCGTCGAGCACCATCAGCTTGCCGTCGTTGGTGACGGCGAGCGGGTTGATCTCGATCTGCTCGGCATCGGTGCCCATGAACGCGTCATACAGCTTCGACGCGGTGCTTGCGGCCTGCTTGGCGAGATCGCCGGTCAGCTGGAGTGCTGCGGCAACGGCGCGGCCGTGATGCGGCATGAAGCCGGTCGCCTGGTCGATGTCGATCGACTGGATCTTCTCGGGCGTGTCGTGCGCGACCGCTTCGATGTCCATGCCACCTTCGGTCGAGGCCACCATCATCACCCGGCCGGTGGTGCGGTTGAGCGTCAGCGCGAGGTAGAATTCCTTGTCGATGTCGACGCCGTCGGTGACGTACAGGCGATTGACCTGCTTGCCCGCGTCACCCGTCTGGATGGTGACGAGCGTGTTGCCGAGCATGTCGGTCGCGGCCGCGCGAACCTCGTCCTCGGTCTTGGCGAGGCGGACGCCGCCCTTGGCGTCGGGGCCGAGCTCGACGAACTTGCCCTTGCCGCGGCCGCCGGCGTGGATCTGCGCCTTGACGACATAGAGCGGTCCGGGGAGCTTCTTCGAGGCCTCGACGGCTTCCTCGACGGTCAGCGCCGCGAAACCGGCGGGGACGGGGACGCCGAACTTGGCCAGCAGTTCCTTGGCCTGGTATTCATGGATGTTCATCGGGAAGGCTCCACGCAATTTTTGGGAAACTCGGGAATTGCCAGCGCGTAAAGCACAGGGCGCGCTGCAAATCCACCCTTAAGGCATTTGCACTTGCGTCTCGTTCGCAATAGAGCAAGGGGATCGCTGATTTTTGGCTATTTTGTGGATGCGCGCCGCCGCGGATCGCAACGCCTGCGGGATCACAAACATTTGCGGAAAAGTAACCCTTTTCGTGCCAGAGTTGAACCATGACAGACCCCGCCTACGACTCGCCTGAGACTCGGACCGGTGAAGAGCCCGGTGGAGAGTTGCGCCGGGCGTTGCGCAAATCCGTCAGGATGCGTGCGCACCTGCGCGACCGCGGCCAGACGCGGTTCGAGATCGAAGTGACCGACCTGTCGCTGTCGGGGTTCCGGGCCGAGACGAGCTTCACGCTCTGGCCGGGGACGGTCGTGTGGCTGACATTGCCCGGCCTCGCCGCGCTCGAGGCGGTGGTCGCGTGGCGCGACAAGTTCAAATATGGCTGCGCCTTCGCCAAGCCGCTACACCCTGCGGTGTTCGATCACATCGTGGCGCTGTCGCAGCGGTAACCCGGCGACCGCACCACGATCCGACAGCGGCGCGCCTCAGTCGAACAGGCTCGAGACGCTAGTTTCATCCGCGATCCGCTTGATCGCCTCGCCGAGCAGCGGTGCGATCTGCAGGTGGCGGATCTTGCCATGCGCGCCCTTGATCACGTCGTGATTGCCGATCGAATCGGTGATGACGAGCTCGCGCAGTTCGGAGCCCTCGACCCGCGCGACCGCGCCGCCCGACAGCACGCCGTGCGTGACATAGGCGACGACGCCCTCGGCGCCCGCCTCCATCAGCGCGGCCGCCGCATTGCACAGCGTACCCGCCGAATCGACGATGTCGTCGACGAGAATGCAGAAGCGGCCCTCGACCTCGCCGATGATGTTCATCACCTCCGATTCGCCTGCGCGCTCGCGACGCTTGTCGACGATCGCGAGCGGCGCGTTGTTGAGCCGCTTGGCGAGCACGCGCGCACGCACAACGCCGCCGACATCGGGGGAGACAACCATCAGGTTCTTGCCCTTGAACCGCGCAAGGATATCCGCGGACATGACCGGCGCCGCATAGAGATTGTCGGTCGGGATATCGAAGAAGCCCTGGATCTGCCCGGCATGGAGATCGACCGAGAGGACGCGGTTGGCGCCCGCGACGGTGATGAGGTTGGCGACGAGCTTGGCCGAGATCGGCGTACGCGGGCCGGGTTTCCGGTCCTGGCGGGCATAGCCCATATAGGGGATGACCGCGGTGATGCGGCGTGCCGACGCGCGCTTCAACGCGTCGATCATGATGAGCAATTCCATGAGGTTGTCGTTCGCCGGAAAGCCGGTCGACTGGATCACGAACACGTCCTCGCCGCGGACATTCTCGTTGATCTCGACGAACACTTCCTCGTCGGCGAAGCGGCGGACGCTGACATCCGTCAGCGGGATTTCGAGATAGGCGGCGATCTCCTGTGCCAGAGGCAGGTTGGAATTGCCGGTCATCAGTTTCATCAAAATCGCTCCACGCCCAGTCGCACGCCCCTTAGTCCCGGTGTTTCAATGGGGAAAGGGGCGAAGGGGTTTGCCGGGGCGCGCGCCGCTTCGTACAGCGCAGGGCATGACCGTCATAACCCGTTTCGCCCCCTCGCCCACCGGCCGGCTGCACGTCGGCAACATCCGCACGGCGCTGCACAACTGGATGTTCGCGCGGGCGCAGGGCGGACGCTTCCTGCTGCGGATCGACGACACCGATGCGGCACGGAGCGAGGAGCGGTTCGTCGACGCGATCCGTAGCGATCTCGACTGGCTGGGCATGGCGCCCGATGGCGAGGCACGCCAGTCAGCACGGTTCGCGCTGTACGAGGCGCGGTTCGCGGCGCTGGTCGAGAGCGGCCATATCTATCCGGCGTATGAGAGCGCGCAGGAGCTCGACCTGAAGCGCAAGATCCAGGCGGGACGCGGGTTGCCGCCAATCTATGATCGCGCGGCACTCTCGCTCACCGAGGCGCAGCGTGCGGCGTTCGAGCGCGACGGGGTGGCACCGCACTGGCGGTTCAAGCTCGATCACGACACGCCGATCGCCTGGACCGACCTGATCCGCGGCGAGCAGCATTTCGAGGCGCGGACGATGAGCGACCCGGTGATCCGGCGCGCGGACGGGTCGTGGCTGTACATGCTGCCGTCGGCGATCGACGATGCCGATATGGGCGTAACTCATGTCGTGCGCGGCGAGGATCATGTGTCGAACACCGCGCTGCAGCTGCAGATGTTCGCAGCGCTCGGCGCACCCGCACCGCAGTTCGCGCACGAGGCGCTGCTGACCGGGGCGGAAGGGAAATTGTCCAAGCGGCTGGGGTCGCTCGGCGCGGATCATTTCCGCGAGGTAGGGATCGAGCCACAGGCGGTGCGCGCGCTGCTCGCGCGGATCGGGACGAGCGATCCGGTCGAGCCGATCGCCGACGCCGCGCCGCTGATCGCGACGTTCGACTTCGCCCGGTTCGGCCGCGCGCCGGCGCGCTTCGACGAGGGGGAGCTGGCGCAGCTGAATGCGCGGATCCTGCATGCGCTGCCCTTTGCCGACGTCGCCGACCGCCTGCCCGAGGGCATGAGCGAGGCCGCATGGGAGGCGGTACGTCCGAACCTGGTGACGCTCGCCGATGCCGCCGACTGGTGGCAGGTGATCGAGGGGCCGGTCGCGGTCAAACCCGTCGGCGGGGACGAGGATGCGACGTATCTCGACCAGGCGCTGGCCGCGTCCGCGGCGATCGACTGGGCAAGTGACCCCTGGCACGCCCTGACGAGCCAACTGAAGGCGGAGACCGGGCGCAAGGGCAAGGCGCTGTTCCTGCCGCTGCGCCGCGCGCTGACCGGGCGCGATCACGGGCCCGACATGGCCGCGCTGCTGCCGCTGATCGGGCGCGAGCGGGCACTGGCGCGCCTCGCGGCGGCACGCGCCGGCTGAGGCTTGAACGAGCGGGCTGAAACCCCGCTGACCGCCCCTCATCCGACGGCGTGCAAAACGGTTCCGATCGCGCTTGCGCGGCGCATGTAATGATGTACCATTTCACGTGGCGGTATCGATCGCGCCGCCATCCTCGAGGAGATGCGAAGGAGACGGACGGATGTACGCGGACAGAATGAGCCGTACGGGCGGATTGAACCCCGGAAGCCTAGGCGTCGCGCTGGCGATCAACGGCGTGGTGATCGGGGCGTTGTTCTTTGCGGCGCCGGAGCTGGTGCCGTTCACGCCGCCCGACCCGCCGCTCACAATCTATATCCCGCACACCCCGCCCCCGCCCACACCGGTGCCGCCGGTCGAACCGCTGGTCCGCCAGCAGCCGCGCCCCGCGCCGCGGCCCGACGCACCGGTCCGGCAGGTGCCGACGCCGGCCACCGAAGGGTTCGAGGTCGTGCCGGACCCCCTGCCCTTCACCCCGCCGATCGACGTCGTCGGCACGGGCACGGGAAGCGTGGCGGTCGATCCGCCCAAGCCGTCGCCCCTGTTCGTCCAGCCGGGCATCGACCCGCGCTATGCCGCGGATTTCCAGCCGGGTTATCCGTCCGAGGAACGCCGGGCCGGGCGCGAGGGGCGAGTCGTCCTGCGCGTGCTGATCGGCGCGGACGGGCGCGTGAAACAGGTCGAGCGGGTCACCGCCACCAGCGACGCCTTTTATCGCGCGACGCTGGACCGGGCGCTGACGAAGTGGCGGTTCAGGCCGGCGACGCGCGACGGGGTCGCGGTCGAAGCGTGGAAGACGATGAACCTGTCGTTCGTGCTGGAAAACTGAGCCGCGGGCAGCGACCCGCCGCAGGATGGGCCTGCAGGTCGGCCCCCCGGGTCGTCGCCCAAGGTACTGGCCTTGGGGGTCCTGCATGCCTATCTTTGCGCGATGGGCTCTTTCAGTCGTTTCTCGCCGGTCCGCGCCTATCGCGACCTCCGCCTGTTCCTCCGGGGCCGGCAGCCGTACGAGCTTGGTTTTCTCGCGCTGGCGATGCTCGTCACGGGCTTCCTGATCTATGCCTTCTCGAAGGACAGCTATGCCGAGCGCGAGTATCGGCCGAACATCGTCTATGTCGAGCAATGGCCCGCGGATCGCACCGATGCGCAGATCGTCGCGCAGCAGAAGATCGACGCGCCGATAAAGGCCGCGCGCCTGGCTGAGCAGAAGAAGCGCGAGGAGGAAACCCGCGCGTCGTTCAAGCGGATGGACGACAAGCTGAAGGCGCTGGGAATCTGAGCATCGACCAGCCCGGCCGCGGTATTGGCGCGGCACTGGCGCTGGCGGCACGGGGACGCGGGCGTACGGCACCCAACCCTTGTGTCGGCTGCGTGATCGTCGCGGACGGGCGCGTCGTCGGGCGAGGCTGGACGCAATCAGGCGGTCGGCCGCATGCCGAGGCGATGGCACTGGCGCAGGCGAGCGCGAAGGCGCGGGGAGCCACGGCCTATGTGACGCTCGAACCCTGCGCGCATGAATCACCGCGCGGGCCGGCGTGCAGCGATCTGCTGATCGCGGCCGGCGTGGCGCGGGTCGTCGCGGCGCTGGAGGATCCCGATCCGCGGACGGCGGGGCGCGGGTTCGCGCGGTTGCGCGACGCCGGGATCCGCGTCGAGACGGGCGTGCGCGCCGCCGAGGCGCGGCGGTCGATGGCGGGGTTCCTCATGCGACTCGCCCGCGGCCGGCCGCATGTCACGCTGAAGCTCGCGACCTCGCTCGACGGCTGTATCGCGATGGCGAACGGGTCGAGCCGCTGGATCACCGGGCCGCAGGCGCGCGCGCATGCGCATCTCGAACGGAGCCGGCACGAATCGATTCTGGTCGGGCGCGGGACGTTCGAGGCGGATGCGCCGCGACTCGACGTGCGGCTTGCGGGACTTGAGCCGCGGGCGCCGCTCCGCGTACTGCTGTCGCGGACGGCGCCCGATGCGGACGCGGGGTGGCACGTCATCGCCGATCCGCAGGATATTGCGGCCCTGCCCGGCGACCATCTGCTGGTCGAGGGCGGCGCGGCCGTAGCGTCAACGTTCCTTGCCGCGGACCTGGTCGATCGGCTGCTGCTGTACCGCGCGCCGATCCTGATCGGCGGCGGCCGGCATTCCATTGGCGATATTGGTCTCGGCGATCTTTCCAGCGCGCATGGGCGCTGGTCGATCGTCGAGTCACGGCAACTTGGCAGCGACCGAGTCGAGGTCTACGAGCGCGAGCGAAACGAGGGATAATGTTTACCGGAATCGTCACCGACATCGGCAAAATCACCAGCGTGGCGCAGCAGGGCGACACGCGCGTGGTCATCGCGACCACCTATGATCCCGCCACGATCGACCTGGGCGCCTCGATCGCGTGTTCGGGCGTCTGCCTGACCGTGGTCGACAAGTCCGCGGGCGGCGACGGACCGCACTGGTTCGCGGTCGACGTCTCGGGCGAGACGATCAGCCGCACCGCGCGCGACCAGTGGACGCAAGGCCGCCCGCTCAATCTCGAACGCGCGATGAAGCTCGGCGAGGAACTGGGCGGGCATATCGTCACCGGCCATGTCGACGGGCTCGGCACGGTCGTGTCGGTGGTCGAGGAAGGCGGATCGCACCGCGTCACCGTCCGCGCCGGCACCGACATCGCGCCGTTCATCGCTGCCAAGGGATCGGTCACGGTCGACGGCGTGTCGCTGACCGTCAACACCGTCCGCGACGTCGACGGCCCCGACGGGCAACGCGCGGTCGAGTTTGGGCTGAACATCATCCCGCATACCTGGGGCGTGACCACGCTCGGGACGATCGAGACGGACCAGACGGTCAATATCGAGATCGACGTCCTTGCCCGCTATCTCCAACGGATGGAGCATTACCGTGTCAATGCCGGCTGAACGCAGCGCCGAACTCGGGCGTCTGAAGCATGGATATCTGTCGAGCCCCGAAGAGATCATCGACGAGGCGCGCAACGGCCGGATGTTCATCCTGGTCGATGACGAGGACCGCGAGAATGAGGGCGACCTGGTCATCCCCGCGCAGATGGCGACGCCCGAGAAGATCAACTTCATGGCGAAGTTCGGTCGCGGGTTGATCTGTCTTGCGCTGACCAAGACGCGGACCGAAGAGCTCGGACTCGAGCTGATGAGCCGCAACAACGGCACGCGGCACGAGACCGCGTTCACCGTGTCGATCGAGGCGCTCGAAGGCGTTACCACGGGCATCTCTGCGGCGGATCGCGCGCGGACGATCGCGGTGGCGATCGATGCGACCAAGCAGAAGGCGGACATCGTCACCCCCGGCCATGTCTTCCCGCTGGTCGCGCGCGACGGCGGCGTGCTGATCCGCGCCGGGCATACCGAGGCGGCGGTCGACGTCGCGCGCCTTGCCGGATTGAACCCCTCGGGCGTGATCTGCGAGATCATGAACGAGGACGGGACGATGGCCCGGATGGACGACCTCGTCACCTTCGCGCAGTTCCACAATATCAAGATCGGCACGATCCGCGACCTGATCGCCTATCGCCGCCGCTACGACCATCTGGTCGAGAAGCGCGCCGAGGCCCGGTTCACGTCCGAATGGGGCGGCGACTGGACCGCGCTGACCTTCTGGAACAAGGCGACGGGCACCGAGCAGGTCGCGCTGGTCAAGGGCCGGATCGACCCCGCAAAGCCGACCCTCGTCCGCATGCATGCGCTGTCGCCATTCGCGGACATCTTCGGCGAATCGGGCGATCGCGGCCGGATCCTGGCGCGGTCGATGCAGATGATCGCCGACGAGGGCGCGGGCGTGATCGTCGTCATCAACCGGCCGCGCGGCAACGCGTTCACCTCTGCCGTGCTGAAGAAGGCGGGCGCGGAGATCACCCCGGACATGGAAGAGCTGCGCGATTACGGCGTCGGCGCGATGATCCTGACCGAGCTCGGCGTCCATGACATGGTGCTGATCACAAACACCCACCACACGCTGGTCGGGCTCGACGGCTATGGCCTGTCGATCGTCGGCGAACGCCCGATCGCTCCCCTCGACACCGAAAAGGCTCCCAACTGATGGCGCATATCCTGATCGTCGAAGCGCGGTTCTACGACCATCTGAACGACCTGCTGATCGAGGGCGCGCGCGCGGCGATCGAGGCCGCGGGCCACAGCCACGAGACGATCACCGTCCCCGGCGCGCTCGAGGTACCCGGTGCGATCGCGCTGGCGGCCGAAAGCGAGACCTATGACGGCTATGTCGCGCTGGGCGTCGTGATCCGCGGCGAGACCTATCATTTCGAGATCGTCGCGGGCGAGAGCGCGCGTGGGATCATGGCGCTGACGATGGACGGCCTGCCGATCGGCAACGGCATCCTGACGACCGAGAACGAGGCGCAGGCGCTCACGCGTGCGCGCCCGACCGAAGGCGACAAGGGCGGCGGCGCGGCCAAGGCGGCGCTTGCGATGCTGGCGCTGAAGGACCGCTTCGTCGCGTAGGATGCGTGGGCGTTCGGACGTCCGCCCTCATCCACGCACGATCGCCCTGGTCATTCCTCGGGAGTGTCGCGCAGGGCGGCCTCGACCTCTTCGGCAGTAATTCCGAACGCGGCGGCCAGCGCGGCGATCGACGCGCCGCGGGCGGCGAGCGTGCGGATGCGGGCGGGGTCGACGATCGTCGTATAGCCGCGCGTATCGCGTTCGGTCTTCGTCTCCTCGCCACTGCGCGCACGCGCGCCCGAGCGGCGGCGCTTGGCGATCTTGAGCGCTTCCTCGTCATTGGCAGGCGGTGCGTCGAGGCGCGCGCGGATCCGCTGCGCTTCCTCGACCCGACGGGCTTCGCGCGCACGTTCACGATCCTGCGAGAGCGCATCGCGTTGCGCGGCCCGCGCTTCGGCGCGCTGGTCGGTCGCGGCGAGGCGGTCCTGCGCGCGCTGTTCCCGCTCGCGGGCGCGCTCTTCGGCGCGGCGGGCTGCGCGATCCGCGGTGCCGGGCAGCAACGGGCCCGGACCGCGGTCGTTCAGCGGCCAGGCCGATGCGGGGCTGGATTTGGGGGGCGATTTCGGCGGGCCCCAGCCGTCGGTCATGTCATGTCCTGTCGTCACCGGTGCGCCGCGCACGACGCGAAAGCCGCGCTGCTATGCGATGGCGTCACCGGTGACAATCAGGCGGTCGGCTTAGGCGGGCACGGTTTCCAGCGCCGGATAGTCGATATATCCCTCGGGGCCCTGGCTGTACCAGGTCTTCGGGTTATCCTGCGCCAGCGGTGCGCCGGTGCGCAGGCGCTCGGGCAGATCGGGGTTCGCGATGAACGTCCGGCCGAAGCTGATCGCATCGGCATCGCCCTTGTCGAGCTCGGCCTGCGCCTTTTCGAGCGTGTCGTAATCCGAATTCACGACCAGCACGCCCTTGAAGACCTTGCGGATCGCCGGGCTTAGCTTTGGCACGTCGGTCTTGCCGAAGGTGCCGTCGGGGCCGGGCTCGCGTAGTTCGAGGAAGGCGATGCCGAGATCGGACAGCGCCTTGGCGGCGGCGGTGAACAGCGGCTCGGGATTGCTGTCGTCGACGCCCTGCGAATCGCCATTGGGCGAGAGACGGACGCTGGTGCGATCGGCACCCGCGACCGAGATCACCCGCTCGGTGACTTCACGAAGCAGGCGGATGCGGTTCTCGACCGAACCGCCATACTCGTCGGTGCGGCTGTTCGCGTTGTCGCGCAGGAACTGGTCGATCAGATAGCCGTTCGCGGCGTGGATCTGGACGCCGTCGAACCCCGCCTCGAGCGCGTTCTTCGTCGCGAGCTCATAGTCGTTGAGCAGCCGCGGGATCTCGTTCAGCTCGAGCGGACGCGCGACCTCGAAATCCTTCTTGCCCTCGAACGTGTGCGCCTGGCCTTCGGTCTTGGTCGCGGACGACGAGACGGGCTGGCCGCCGATCACCGACGAATGAACCTGGCGGCCCATATGCCAGAGCTGCGCGATGATGCGGCCGCCGGCGGCGTGCACCGCTGCGGTGACGGGCTTCCACGCGGCAACCTGCGCATCGGTCCACAGGCCCGGCGCGAACGGCCAGCCCAGACCTTCGCGGCTGATGCCGGTGGCTTCCGAGATGATCAGGCCGGCGCTCGCGCGCTGCGTGTAATAGTCGATCATGAGGTCGGACGGGACGGCGTCCTTGTCCGAACGCCCGCGGGTGAGCGGCGCCATGAGGATGCGGTTGGGCGCTTCGACGGCGCCGAGCGTGATGGGATCGAAAAGGCTTGGCATGGGGGCTCCTTAATGCCTGACGGGGGCAAGATAGGACGCTACAGCGCGGCATGCATCGCCCCGCCCCGCAAAGAATATCTAGCGTGCCCGAAACGCCGACGGCGACGACGACCGGTGCCCCCGGCACGCTCGCGTTCGGCGCGCTGCTGATCGCCAATGTCGCGCTCGCATTCGGGCCGTGGTTCGTCCGCGCGACCGAGGTCGGACCGGTCGCGGCAGGATTCTGGCGGCTGACGCTGGCGGTGCCGTTTCTCGTCCTGCTGGCCGCGCAACAGGGCGCGCGACCGACGCGGCTCGGGCGCGGCGTCTGGATCGGGCTGATCGCGGGCGGCGTGTGCTTTGCCGCCGATCTCGGCAGCTGGCATCTCGGCATCCTGCGCACCACGCTCGCCAATGCGACGCTGTTCGGCAATGCGGCGACGCTGATGTTTCCGATCTACGGGTTTCTCGTCGCGCGAACCTGGCCGACGCGGACGCAGGGCTGGGCGCTGATGCTCGCCGCGGCGGGCGCAGCGCTGCTGCTCGGACGCTCCTATCAGCTCGATGCGAAGAACCTGGCGGGTGACCTGCTCTGCATCCTCGCGGGGCTGCTCTACACGGTGTATTTCATCCTGATGGCGCGCGCGCGGACGACGCTTGCCCCCTTGTCCGCGCTGGTGCTGTCGACATTGGCGGGCATCGTGCCGCTGCTGGTGTTCGCCCTTGCGATGGGCGAGCGGATCGTGCCGGCGCAATGGGGGCCGCTGATCGGGCTCGCGCTGTGCAGCCAGGTGCTGGGCCAGGGATTGATGATCTATGCACTCGGGCGGTTTTCGCCGCTGGTGATCGGCATCGCGCTGCTGATCCAGCCGGTCGTCGCAGGGACGGTCGGCTGGCTGGTCTATGGCGAGCGGCTCGGCCTGCCCGATCTGGTCGGCGTCGTCATGGTCGCGATCGCGCTGGTGTTGGTCCGCCGGACGCCGGCCGATCGCCCCCCTATTGAAGAGGCGCTCGACACGCCTGATCTTGGACGGCAGGAGACGGTATGACCCAAGACCTCACGCTCGACGAAATCCGTTCGCTGCTCGCCCCCGGCATCGCCGCCAATGCGGCATTCGACGGGTGGAGCGACGCGGCGCGCGACATGGCGGCGGACGCGGCGGGCATCGACCGCGACGTCGCCGCGCTCGCCTTCGAACATGGGCCGGTCGACATGATCGACGCCTGGTTCGCCGATATTGACGTCGCGATGCTCGAAAGCGTGCCACCCGAACCGTTGTCGGCGATGAAGATCCGCGCCCGGATCGCCGCGCTGGTCGAGGCCCGGTTGCAGGCGACCGCCGCCGACCGCGAATCGCTGCGCCGCGCGCTGGCGATCCTCGCCCTGCCGCAGAATCTGACAAAGGCGGGTCGGCTCGGCTGGCGGACGGTCGACACGATCTGGCGCGCCGCGGGCGACGTCGCGACCGATTATAATCATTATACCAAGCGGACGATCCTGCTCGGCGTCTATGCCGCGACCGTCACCGTCTTCCTCGACGACGACAGCGAGGGGTTTGCCGAGACGCGGGCGTTTCTCAGCCGGCGGATCGACGGCATCATGCGGTTCGAAACCGCAAAGTCGGGCTTTCTCAAGCGGACAGAGCATGGCTTCAGCCTGTCGCGGTTCGTCGGGCGGTTGCGCTATCCGGTGGCGTGAGCCGGTCGCGGCGCGCCGTCACGCGGCGATGGAATGCACGCAATCTGCGTCAAGTGCGCGTGCCGGGGCTTCCCTTGGCGATCCGTTACTGATAATCAGTCGCATCATGGACACTCGCCCCGATCGTTCCGTCAGTCTCGAAACGCTGCCCCGCAAGCAGCATGGCATCGTCGCTGCGATCGACTGGGCCAGACTGGCAGGCCCGGAGGCACGCCGGTTGCGCGAACTGGGCTTTGACGAGGGTGTCGATGTCGAGGTTCTTCACCGCGCGACGCTGGGCCAGGGTCCGATCGCCTGCCGGATCGGCCGGATGACCGTCGCATTGCGGCGTGCGGTCGCAGGTGCGATTCGCGTATCACCCACGCCAGCCGCCGCAGAATAATCAGCCTGACATTATGAACGCAGCACCGCTGGTCGCGCTGGTCGGCAATCCCAATGCCGGCAAGAGCGCGCTGTTCAATGCGCTCACGGGTGCGCGGCAGAAGGTCGGCAATTATCCAGGCGTGACGGTCGAGCGCAAGGCCGGACGGCTGACGCTCGACGACGGCCGCCCGGTCGAGCTGGTCGACCTGCCCGGCGCATACAGCCTCGAGCCCTCCTCCCCCGATGAGCGCGTCACGCGCGACGTCGTCACCGGAACGCAGGACGGCGAACGCCTGCCCGACGCGCTGGTCGTGGTCGTCGATGCCGCCAATCTCGACAATCACCTGCGCTTCACGCTCCAGCTGATCGCGCTCGGCCTGCCCGTCGTGGTGGCGCTCAACATGGTCGATCTCGCCGAACGCGACGGGTTGAAACTCGATGCGGCGGTGCTTTCGCGAGAACTTGGCGTGCCGGTGATCCCGACCGTCGCGGTCCGCAAACGCGGGCTCGACGCGCTGCGTGCGATCCTGACGCAGACCGTCGTCAACGGTCCGATCCGGCTGCGCAAGTCGGACGGCAGTGTGCAGGACGACATCGTCACGCTGCAGCGGCGCGCGCGCGACATCGCGACGGCCGCCACGCTGTCCGAGACGCCGGTACGGCGCTGGACGCACATGCTCGACGGGGTCGCGCTGCATCCCATCGCCGGGCCGGTGCTACTGCTGGCGATCATGTTCCTGATGTTCCAGGCGGTCTTCAGCTGGGCGCAGCCGTTCATGGACCTGATCGACGGCGGCTTCACGGCGCTGCAGGCGTTCATCACGTCGGAGCTTCCCGATTCGCTGCTCCGGTCGCTGCTGGTCGACGGGGTGATCAAGGGCGTCGGCGCTGTGATCGTGTTCCTGCCGCAGATCCTGATCCTGTTCCTCTTCATCCTCGTGCTCGAGGCGAGCGGCTACATGGTCCGCGCGGCGTTCCTGATGGACCGCGTGATGGCGAGCGTCGGGCTGTCGGGCCGCGCGTTCATCCCGCTGCTGTCGAGCTTTGCCTGCGCGATCCCCGGCATCATGGCGACGCGGACGATCGACGACGAGAAAGATCGGCTGACGACGATCCTGATCGCGCCGCTGATGACCTGCTCCGCGCGGCTGCCGGTCTACACGCTGATCATCGGCGCGTTCGTTCCCAACACGCAGGTGCTGCCGTTCGTCGGCCTTCAGGGGCTGGTGATGCTCGGGCTCTACGTGATGGGCATCGTCGGGGCGTTCGTCGCCGCGCTGGTGCTGCGCCGGACGGTGACCAAGGGCGTGTCGTCGGGCTTCATGATGGAGATGCCGAAATACCAGTGGCCGCAGTGGCGCGACGTCGGCATCGGCCTGTGGAGCCGCGCGCAGATCTTCCTGAAGCGTGCGGGCGGCATCATCCTCGTCTCGACGGTGATCCTGTGGGTGATGCTGAGCTTTCCCAAGCCGCCTGAAGGCAGCCGGGTGTCGCCGGTCGATTATTCGGCGGCGGGACGGATCGCCAATGGCATCGCCCCGGTGTTCGCACCGATCGGCTTCAACCGCGACATCGTGCTCGCGCTGATCCCGGCGATGGCCGCGCGCGAGGTTGCGGTCGCGGCGATCGGCACGGTCTATGCGATCGACGATCCCGACAGCAACCAGGGCGGGAAGGCGATGGTCGAGAATCTGCGCGGCCGCTGGACCCTGCCGACCGCGCTCGCCTTCCTGATGTGGTTCGTGTTCGCGCCGCAGTGCATCTCGACGATCGCCGTAACGCGTCGCGAGACGAACGGGTGGAAATGGCCGGCGTTCATGGTTGGCTATTTGTTCGCCGCCGCCTACATCATGGCCGGAATCACATATTGGCTGGCGGTGTTCGCCGGCCTCTGAGGGGCATCATGGCAGGCAGCGTCAACAAGGTCATCATCGTCGGCAATCTCGGCCGCGATCCCGAAAGCAAGCAGTTCCAGAACGGCGGCAAGGTCGTCAATCTGCGCATCGCGACGTCCGAGTCCTGGAAGGACAAGATGTCGGGCGAGCGCAAGGAAAAGACCGAATGGCATTCGGTCGCTATCTTCAACGAAGGCCTCGCCAACGTCGCGGAAAAGTATCTGCGCAAGGGCTCGAAGGTCTATATCGAGGGCGCGCTCCAGACCCGCAAATGGCAGGACGCGCAGGGCCAGGACAAGTATTCGACCGAGATCGTGCTGCAGGGCTTCAACAGCGTGCTAACGATGCTCGACGGCCCGAATGGCGGCCAGGGCGGCGGCGCAGGCGGTGGCGGTGGTAGCCGCGGCGGCGGCGACGATTGGGCCGGCGGCGGCAACGACTTTGGCGGCGGCTCGTCGGGCGGCGGCGGCGGTTACGGCGGCGGCGGTGGCCGCTCGGCGCCGTCGGGTGGCGGCAGTGGCGGCGGCGCGCGCGGCGGCAGCTTTGGCCAGACCGGCGGGTTCTCGGACGATCTCGACGACGACGTGCCGTTCTAAGCATCGTGACGCCACCCGTTTCGACTCCAGTAGCGCCGAGCGTGTACGACGAGGCGGCGCGATCGCGCGTCATCTCGTCCTACGATGTCGCGGGCGCGCGCATGCAGGGTGAGCTGGACGACATCGTGTCGTTCGCAGCCCGGCTGTGCGATGCGCCGATCGCGCTGCTGAGCCTGGTCGAGGAGGAATATCAGCGGTTCCTCTCACGCAGCGGCACCGATCTCGACCAGACGCCGCGGAGCCAGTCCTTCTGTGCGCATGCGATGCACCATCACGACGTGATGGAAGTGCCCGACGCGCAGGCCGATCCGCGCTTCGTCGACAATGCACTGGTGACCGGTGCCCCGCATGTCCGATTCTACGCGGGGGCGCCTCTGGTATCCAGCGAAGGCGTGCCGCTCGGCGCGCTGTGCGTGCTGGCGACGACCTCGCGGGCGGGGCTTACGCCGTTCCAGCGCGACGGGCTGACACTGCTGGCCAAGGCGGCGATGGGGCGGCTCGACGATCGCCGGACCGCGCGCGAACAGGCCTTTGCCGAGGCGCGGGCGCGGCGCACGCTCGAGGCGAGCGATCTGCGGTTCCGGACGCTGGCCGACACGATGCCGCAGATGGTCTGGTCGACGCTGCCCGACGGCTTCCATGATTATTACAATGCGCGCTGGTACGAGTTTACCGGCACAACGCCCGGCACGACCGATGGCGAGGGCTGGAACGACGTGTTCCACCCCGAGGACCAGGACCGCGCCTGGACGATCTGGCGCCATTCGCTCGCCAGCGGCGAGCCCTATACGATCGAATATCGGCTGCGGCACCGGGACGGCACCTATCGCTGGGTGCTCGGCCGCGCGCTGCCCGTGCGCGACGACCAGGGCGCGATCACGCGCTGGTTCGGGACCTGCACCGACATCCACGAGCAGAAGCTCGCCTATGAAGAGCGCGAGGTGATCAGCCAGGAGCTGAGCCACCGGATCAAGAACATCTTCGCCGTCATCGCCGGACTCATCGCCTTTTCCGCGCGCGGCAAACCCGAATTCGCCGGGATCGCGACCGATCTGCGCCACCGCATCACGGCACTGGGCCGTGCACACGACTTCGTCCGCCCGCACAGCACCCAGTCGCGTCCGGAAGCCCCGCAGGACAGTCTGAAGGGCCTGCTGGGCGATCTGTTCGAACCCTATCGCCAAGACGGGACGGATCGTCTGGTCGTGATCGGCGACGATGTGCGGATCGACGATCGTTCCGCGACCCCGCTCGCCCTGCTGTTCCACGAGCTCGCGACGAACGCGACGAAATACGGCGCGCTGTCGACCGTCGATGGCCATGTCGCGCTGACGATCGGTCATGACGGGGACGGCACAACGGGCGTGGTGCGCTTGACCTGGCGCGAGCAGGGTGGTCCGCCGATCGCACACCCGACGAGCCATAAGGGTTTTGGTAGTCAGCTGATCGAAATGAGTGCGGTTCGCCAGTTGGGCGGGACGGTGCGGCGCGACTGGCGTCCCGAGGGGCTGTGCGTCGAGATCGGGGTCCCCCTCCCCTCCTTCTGCCGCTGACCGCGCGGCCTCCCCGTCAGTTCCCGCGCCGTCGGATCTGGATCAGTTCGCTACCGCCGCGTAGCGCCTGACCCGTGGTCGCCAGTTCGGCGGCGGCGAGGATCGCGGCATCGTTGAACGGCTTGCGGATATAGCCGAGGCAATCGGCGTCGCCGATCTGGCTGGGATTGGCGGTGACGAAGACGACCTTCACGCCGTGATCGCGTGCAATTGTCTCGGCAATCGACGGGCCGGTCGGACCGTCGCGCAGATTGACATCGACAAAGGCAAAATCGCATCCGGCCGCGGCGATGAGCGCGGTCTCCCGGTCCGCCGCGATCGCCACGACGTGATATCCGGCGTCGATCAGGATCCTTTCGAGATCCAGCGCGACGAAGATTTCATCTTCAACGATCATGGCGGTCTTGGTCATTGTCGTGGCAACCGTTGGCCGGGCTATCCGTTCCTTCGGTTTATTGATTTGAATCAAGAACGTGTAGCGAATTGAAACAAATAACCTGTGTTACCGGGGGAGCGCCCGGGTCATGCCCCCGGTTCGCCCCGCAACAGGAATACGGCGTGCTCGGCGAGCAGGTTGGCAGCCGCCGACGTCGTCTGCTTGTCGCCCGACAGGAACCAGGCGCCCTCGACGATCACGCCGCGCTGCCGGAGGAACGCCCGGAAGTCGTCGATCGTGACGTGATGGATGTTGGGGGTGTCGTACCAGCTTTCGGGCAATTGCCGCGTGACCGGCATCCGCCCGCCCCACAACAGCGAAAGCCGCACGCGCCAATGCGCGAAGTTGGGAAAGCTGACAAAGGCGCGCCGACCGATCCGCAACAGATGGTCGAGCACCAGGTCGGGTGCGCGCGCGGTCTGCAATGTCTGGCTGAGGATCGCATAGTCGAAACTGGCATCGGGATAGCCCTGCAGGTCGACATCGGCGTCGCCCTGGATCACCGACAGGCCGCGCCCTACCGCGGCCGCAACGTTGCCCGGATCGATCTCCAGCCCGCGCGCATCGACCGCGCGCTCGTCCCGGAGCGCCGCCATCAGCGCCCCGTCGCCGCATCCGACGTCGAGCACGCGCGACCCACGGGCCACGTGATGCGCGATGATCCCCAGGTCGGCGCGCAGGGTCTCCTGCGGCGTCGGGGTGCTCACGCCCCTGCCCTCAGAAATCCGTCGACGACGCGGTTGAGCTCGGGCGCCTCGAGCAGGAACGCGTCATGGCCGTATGGGCTGCTGAGCTCGACGAAGCTGACCGGCGCGCCGGCGGCATTGAGCGCCTGGACGATACTGCGCGATTCCGCGGTCGGATAGAGCCAGTCGGTGTCGAAGCTGACGAGGCAGAAGCGCGCGCTCGTCGCGCGGAAGGCGTTGGCGAGCAGCCCGCCATGCTCCTCCGCGAGATCGAAATAATCCATCGCGCGGGTGATATAGAGATAGGAATTGGCGTCGAACCGGTCCGTGAAGGCGAGCCCCTGATGCCGCAGATAGCTCTCGACCTGGAAATCGGCGTCGAAGCCGAACGACTTGGCATCGCGCGCCTGCAGCCGTCGCCCGAATTTCTCGGTCAGCCCGGCTTCCGACAAATAGGTGATGTGCGCTGCCATCCGCGCTACCGCGAGCCCCGCGGTCGGCGCGGACTCATCGTGATAATCGCCGCCGCGCCAGTTCGGATCGGCCATCACCGCCTGGCGGCCAACCTCGTGAAAGGCGATGTTCTGCGCGGTGTGTCGCGCGGTCGATGCGATCACGACACAGGCGCGGACCCGGTCGGGGAAGGTCGCGGGCCAGCTCAGCGCCTGCATCCCGCCCATCGATCCGCCGACCACCGCCTGCAGCACGTCGACGCCGAGATGATCGAGCAGCATCGCCTGCGCGCGAACCATGTCGCGGATCGTGATGACCGGAAATCCCATCGCCCAGGCGCGCCCGGTCGCGGGGTTGATCGTCGCCGGTCCCGACGAGCCCATGCAGCTGCCGAGCACATTGGCGCAGACGATGAAATGCCGCGCGGGATCGATCGGTCGCCCCTCACCGACCATCCGCGTCCACCAGCCGGGCTTGCCGGTCCGGGGATGCGTCGAGGCGACATGCTGATCACCGGTCAGCGCATGACAGATCAGGACCGCGTTCGAGGCGTCGGCATTCAGCGTGCCATAGGTTTCATAGGCAATGTCGACCGGCGACAGCAGGACGCCGCCATCGAGCCGCAACGGTCCCGGCAAGGTCACGCGACGCGCCAGGCCGAAGCGCGCGTCGGTCGTCCGGTCGGGATCAATCGTGTCGAGCATGACGCGTCCGCTACCACAACCATTTGCCACTGCGCCACACCGACCGCTATGCCCCGCGGCCATGACAAACATCATGCCCGCACCCACGCCGAAGCCCTGGATCCTGGGGATCGCGCCGTACACGCCCGGTCGCTCGACGACCGATGATGGCCGCACGGTGATCAAGCTGTCGTCGAACGAGAACCCGCTCGGGACGAGCCCCGCGGCCAAGGCCGCGTTCGATGGCGCGGATCACACGCTCGAACGCTATCCCGACGCCAGCGCGACCGCGCTGCGCGAGGCACTGGCGGCGCATTACGACCTGGATCCGGCGCGCGTGATCTATGGCACCGGATCGGACGAGATCCTGCATCTGGTGGCGGGCGCCTATGCGGGCCCCGGCGACGAGATCATCCATGTCCGCTACGGCTTTGCGGTGTATGAGATCGCAACGCGGCGCGTCGGCGCGGAGCCGGTCGTCGTCGACGATCGCGACTATGCGACCGATGTCGATGCGATCCTCGCCGCGGTCACCGAACGCACCCGCGTTGTATTCGTCGCCAACCCGAACAACCCGACCGGCACCTTCACGCCGCGCGCCGAGATCGCCCGGTTGCACGCCGGCCTGCCGCGCTCGGTGCTGCTGGTGCTCGACCAGGCCTATGCCGAATATCTTAGCCCCGAGGAGGACGATGCCGGCCTCGCGCTGGCGATGACCGAGGCCAACGTGCTCGTCACGCGGACCTTCTCGAAGATCCACGGTTTGGCCGCCGAGCGGATCGGCTGGGGCTATGCCTGCGCGCCGATCATCGATGCGATGCACCGCATCCGCGCCCCTTTTAACGTCACGACAGCAGGCCAGGCGGCGGCCGTCGCGGCGCTGGCCGATACCGGCTTCGTCGATGCGACTCGCGCGCACAACGATCGCTGGCGTGGCTGGTTCGTCGAGCAGGTCGCGCAGATGGGCAATGCAGGGCTTCGCTGTGTACCCTCCAAGGCGAATTTCGTGCTGGTCCTGTTCGAAGGCGGACTGACCGCCGACTCGGCCTATCACGGGCTGATGGAGGCGGGATATATCGTCCGCTGGCTGCCCGGACAGGGCCTTCCCAACGCGCTGCGCATCACGATCGGCACCGAGGATGAGACGCGCGGCGTGATCGCAGCGCTACGCGCGCTGGTCGAGCGGGGCTGATGCTGCCGTTCGCACGCGTCACGATTTTGGGACTGGGGCTGATCGGGTCGTCGATCGCGCGCGGCGTGCTGCAGGCGATGCCGACGGTGCGGCTCACCGGCTATGACGCCGATCCCGCGGTGCGTGCGACCGCGGACCGGCTCGAGCTGTGCCACGATATCGCCGACACCGCGGGCAGTGCGGTGATCGACGCCGATCTGGTGATCCTGTGCGTCCCCGTCGGCGCGATGGCGGCGGTCGCGGCGGAGTTTGCCGCGGACCTGCCCGCCGAAGCGATCGTCAGCGATGTCGGCAGCAGCAAGACCGAGGTCGCGCGCGTGCTGGCGGAGGCGCTGCCGGGTGCGACCGTGATCCCCGCGCATCCGGTCGCTGGCACCGAACGCAGCGGGCCCGAAGCTGGGTTCGCGACATTGTTCAACCATCGCTGGTGCATCGTCACGCCCCCCGAGGGCGCCGATCCGGCTGCGGTCGAGCGAGTCGCCGAATTCTGGCGGCGGCTGGGCGCGCAGATCGAGTTCATGGCCCCCGATCATCATGACCGGGTGCTGGCGATCACCAGCCATCTGCCCCATCTGATCGCCTACACGATCGTCGGCACCGCAAGCGATCTGGAAGAGGTCACCCAGTCCGAGGTGATCAAATATTCGGCCGGCGGCTTTCGCGACTTCACGCGTATCGCGGCATCGGATCCGACGATGTGGCGCGACGTGTTCCTGACCAACCGCGAGGCGGTGCTCGACATGCTGCAGCGTTTTTCGGAGGATCTCAGTGCGCTGCAACGCGCGATCCGCTGGGGCAAGGGTGACGAGCTTTTCGACCTGTTCACGCGCACCCGCGCGGTACGCCGGTCGATCGTCGAACAGGGTCAGGACGACGACGCCGCCGATTTCGGCCGCGCGCACGACTGACCCCGTTTGAGCGGCACCAGCGGCGTCAGCCGTCGAGCGCGTTCATCGCCGCATGGACGCGCGCCTCGGCCTCCTCGCGCTTGAGACCGGCGGGGACGACCTCGCCGAAGCGGAAGGTGATGACGCCCGCGCGCTTGGGCCCCTTGCGCGGCCAGACGGTGCCGCTGTCACAGGCGATCGGGACCGTCGGCATGCCGAGCGCGCGGTAGAGGCCGGCAAAACCCGGTTTGAGCGGCGGATGCTCGCCGGGCGCGACCCGGGTGCCTTCGGGGAAGATCAGGACCGAGCGCCCGGTCGCCTTGGCCGCGATCGCCTCGCGCATCATGTTGCGCAGCGCCTTGGCCGACGCGTCGCGGTCGACGACGATCGCACCATAGCGTCGCGCCGCCCATCCCCAGGCAGGGATGTCCGCCAGTTCGCGCTTCAGGACGATCGCCGGCCCGTCGAGCAGCGCCTGAAGCTCGAGTGTCTCGAACATCGCCTGGTGCTTGCAGGCGTAGAAGGCCGCGCCGTCGGGCCGCGTCCCCTCGATCCGGATCCGGATGCCGAGGATCCATCGCGTCGCCCAGCGGTGGAACCGCGTCCACACCGTCGAATGGACGATCACCGCGCGCGACCCGAACAGCGCGCTGATCGGCACGGTCAGCACGATCGGCGCCGAGATACTGTAAAAGACGATCATGAAGACGATCGTTCGCAACCAGGCGATCATGCGCCAAATCCTATCCACAATGCGATCCGTCGCAGGATCAACTTGTTATATTCGTTGACCAGCGTCCCGAGCCGCGGCGTGCCGGGGACGCCGTCGCCAAGCACCAGCACGCGCGGCCCGAGCACCGCGGCAAGCTCCATCTTGGCGCGCGGGACATGCCAGTCCGAGGTGACGAGACGCACGGTGCGATAATCGTGCGTCTTGACCCAGCGCGCGGTTTCCTCGGCATTCGACCGCGTATCCACCGCATCCGCGCCGAGATCGACGCAACAGGCGAAGACGCTGGGCGAGGTGCGATATTCGAGCGCGAGGTCGATCGGGCGGACGCCGGGCGCGACTCCGGTCACGAGCATCCGCTTGGCCTGGCGGTCGCGCAGCAGCGCCAGACCGCGATCGATCCGCCCTGCCCCGCCGGTCGGCACGACGATCGCATCGGTGGTCGAGCCATTGAGCGGCGGCGGCAGGAGCAGCATGAACGCGGCGAACCCCAGCGCCCAGACGAGCACACCGACACCCAGAAGGCGGACGATCACAAGGTCGTCCTCATCGCGCGCACGATCGTCGCGCGCGCGGCGACCATCGCCAGCACGATGAACCCGACCGGCATCGCGCCCAGCGTGGCCCAGTCGGTCGAGGACAACCGCCCCCCGTCGAGCAGTTCGGAGCCCAGCCCCTGCAACCGGGTCATGATCAGCAAAATGACGGCAATCGCGACGCCGGCACCGGCCACGCCGCCGATCGCGGCGTCGATCGCCACCCGACGCTGGAAGAGACGCGCGACCTGCAGATCGGTCGATCCCAACATGTGCATGACCTCGATCGTCGCGCGGTGCGTTTCAAGTCCCGCGCGTGCCGCCAGCACGACCACCGCCGCGGTCGCGCCCGCCATCAACAGGACGATACCGAGCGCGAGCAGCGTCAGCGAGCGCATCACCCCGCTGACGGGTGACATCCAGGTTTCGTGCCGGTCGACGCGCGCGGTCGGCGCGACGCCGCGAACCGCGCGCGCGACCGCGGCGACCGCAGCATCGTCCTGGCCGCCCAGATCGACGTCGATCATCGCTGGCACCGGCAGCCCCGGATCGGCACCGTCGCTACCGAGCCAGGGTCGCAACAGCCGCGTCAGCTCGGCGCGATCGACCGCGGCGACGCGGGTCACCTCCGGCAGCGTCCGCAGCGTCGCGAGGACGCGGGCGGCACTGGCATCACGCCGAACCGGGTCGCCGTCGATGATCTGGACCGTCAGCCGTCCCGCCAGCTGACGATCGAGCGCGCGCGCGGCACCCGCGGTCCCCAGCCCGAGCGCGGCGGCGAGCATGGTAAGGAACAACATGATCGCCATGACCCAGGTCATGGCACGGACGCCGCCAGCCTCGTCGAGCACGCGACGTTCGGATGCGCGGCTCATGGCTCGGCCCGGGGCGATGGGGGGTACTGCAACGACCCGGTCGGATCAAGCAATCGGCCGTGATCGAGCCGCATCATCTGCGCGGTTGGAATCCGGTTCAGAAGGTGCAGATCATGCGTCGCGACCACCACCGTCGTGCCGAGCTTGTTGAGCGATTCGAACAAATGCAGCAGCCGCTCGGCCATGTCGGGATCGACATTGCCGGTCGGCTCGTCCGCGACCAGCATCTCGGGCCGGGCGATCACCGCGCGGGCGATCGCGACGCGTTGCTGCTCACCGCCCGACAAGGTCGCCGGTCGTGCCTCGGCCCGTTCGGTCAGGCCGACCCAGGCGAGCATCTCCTCGACCGGTTGGCGCAGATCCGCCTCGGGCATACCCGCGACGCGCAACGGCAGAGCGATATTGTCCCAGGTCGACAGATGCGGGACGAGCCGGAAATCCTGGAACACCACGCCGATGCGGCGGCGGAACCCCGGCATCCGGTCACGCGGGAGCAGCACGGCATCCTCGCCGAACAGCCGGATCACGCCGCGGCTCGGGCGCTGGGCGAGATAGAGCAGCCGGAGCAGCGACGTCTTGCCCGCGCCGCTTGCGCCGGTCAGAAAGTAGAAGGCGCCGCTGCGCAGCGTGAACGAGATGTCGGACAGCGTTTCCGCGCCGGTGTCGTAGCGCAAGCCAACATTTTCGAACTGCACGATATTCGCCATGAAATTGGTCGCGCCCGCCCGAGTTCGCCTGTGCCGTGAGCCTCGCTTTCGCATGAAAGCGCGCGCGGCTTCAAGCTGGCGGCCATCTGCAGCGCGGCAGACAGCATCCGGGCGCATGATGCTTGCCACGAGCGGGGGCCACGTGCTTAGTTTGACCGCGAACGGCCCCGTCCCGCGGCCCGCAGTGAATCGTGCCCGATGATCCTCCAATGCCCCGAGTGCAGCACACGCTATCTGGTCCCCGACAGCGCGATCGGCACCGAAGGTCGGACCGTGCGCTGTGCCAATTGCCGCCACAGCTGGTTCCAGGCCGCGACGGACGTCACGGCGCCAGACGCGCCAGCCGCCGCGGAGGCAATGCCTGCGGCCCCGCT
Source organism: Sphingomonas sp. CFBP 13714 (assembly GCF_014842205.1). Lineage (NCBI taxonomy): Bacteria > Pseudomonadati > Pseudomonadota > Alphaproteobacteria > Sphingomonadales > Sphingomonadaceae > Sphingomonas > Sphingomonas sp. CFBP 13714. The sequence continues at coordinate 268,912 of NZ_JACYVG010000001.1, read as the reverse complement.
GGGCTTCGCGCCCCCACCGCCGTTCGGCGCGGCTTTCGATGCCGAGCCCGCCGCGCCCCCGGTCTGGCCAAATCCGGCGTGGCCCAATCCGTCCTCGCCCACCCCGTCCGGGGTTCCGATGTCTTCGCCGCCTTCGGCCGCGCAGACCGCCGACGATCTGCCGCCGCCGATCATCCGACCCTTTGCGCCATTGGCTGCCCAGCCTGCCGCCGCGCCGGCCGCCACGTCGAATGTCGCGGATGAGCAGGCCGAGCTGCCAGCGGTTGCGACGACCGTGCCGGCTACGACCACCGACAGCGCCGCCCCGCCCTCCTATGCGGGAAGCCGGAGCGACGCCGATTCCTATGATGCATTCGCACATGCCCCGCCGTTCCGCGCACGGCGCAACACCACCCGGCTGTGGACGATCGGTGCGGTGGCGGCCGGGCTTCTGATGCTGCTGGGCGTCGCTGCGATCCTCTATGTCGGCGCACCTGGCCTTGCGACGCAGCTTGGACTCGTGACGGGCGCGGACGAGACACCGCTGCGACTGCGCGACAATCCGATCGAGCGCCGCGAACTGGACAACGGATCCGAGCTGTTCGCGGTCAGCGGCCAGGTCACCAATCCCTCCGATTCGACGCAGCGCGTGCCGGACATCCGCGCCGAGCTGCGCGATGCACAGGGCCGGATCGTGTATAGCTGGACGATCACCCCGCAAAAGCGGACGCTGACACCCGGCGCGGCGATCGATTTCAACTCTGCCAAGCTCGACGTGCCGTCGAATTCGAAACGGCTCGAACTGAGCTTTGCCGGCGAAAACGCCTCCTGATCCGGTTCCGCCGCCCCGACGCGGGGGCGGCATAGGGCCCTGCGACATGATTTTCTCGCAGCGGCGCGCATTCGATGGCAAAAGGGCGTTGCGGGATCGCAAAAGCCTTGCTAGTGGCACCGGCCTACCAGCTAGCCGGCTTGTCCGGTCAGTGTTTCACGTGCGGCCGTGGCGGAACTGGTAGACGCGCAACGTTGAGGTCGTTGTGGGCGAAAGCCCGTGGAAGTTCGAGTCTTCTCGGCCGCACCACTTTCCTCGTTTCTATCGACCCGGATTAGAACCACCCCCATGGGGGACATGACGGTCCGTCCTGCGGGATCCTGTCAAAGCGGAGCACGGCGATGGCCGATTCGATCGACGACCAGATCATCGAAACGCCCGATGGCCCGATGACGTTCGCGCAGTGGAAGAAGAAACACCCCGTGCAGCTCCCGTCGCGCCGCACCAAGGGCAAGAAGCTTCCCAACAAGGTGAAGTTGACGACCGACGAGGTTTAGTCGCCGGTCGTCGTTGCCAGGCCCCTGGGAGGGGGGATGGGGACCTGACAATCGGGGTTTGACTCCAGCACCCGGGACAAAGTCACGAGCGATAGCGGCGCAACGAAGCGAAGCCCGAATCGGTTGCCACGTCGCCAGCAGATTGCCGCAAAAATCGCGAGTCCGCCGGGATCGACGACGAGCTGGGCCGCCTGCCCCTGTGAAAAATGCTCGCAGAGCGACGTCGCGACCTCGAGTTTCGCGCCACCGGTCGAGATATCGACCAGCCTTGCGGCATACCAGCACCCCTCGACATTCAGCCTGACCGGTGCCGAGACGACGAATCGCGGCGATCGGGCGATCATCCCGGCGGCGTCGCGCGTCGCGAAGACGGGGTCGATCACATGCGGCTGGTCGAAATCGACTCCTGCGCGAAACCCGTCGACCCAGCGGACGGTGGCGCGAAGCAGCGGCATGCCCCGCACCTTGATCTCGAGCATCTCACCAAGCGCCGGCAGCGTGGTGAATCGCGCCTTCAAACCGACGGTCGAAATGTCATGGACGAGACAGATCGAGCCGCGGTCGGCATGGATGACCCGGCCGATCAGCAGGACAGTCGCATGGCGTCGACCGGCACGCCGGTCGCGGTCCGCGGGCCGGCGCAGATCTGCTCCGCTCCCGCCGTCACCGCCGGTTGCGTCTTCCTCGTCAGGCCCCGAGAGCACGCGCCGTCTCCCCGCCGCCATGCGATCGGGAGGCGCGACGCGCGATTAGCACGCACCGCCCTGTCGGTGCGCGGTAGCGCCATCTGGTGCCTGAGCCTGGTCTGCCTTGCCGCACATTTGATATCCCCGAACGGTGTCGGCGAACCGTGCTAGGCGCGGCTTAACTAATTACTACAAAACCGAAATTACTGTAATACCGTGCTGAATGCCGGTCAGCGTCGGGCGATCGCGGTGAGGTAGCCGGCGACCGCGTCATAGCCGGCTGCGCTCAGCGAGATTTCGATGCGACGCCGATCGGTCGGGTCGTTGACGCGGTCGATCAGCTTCAGCTTGTGGAGGTGCTCGATCCAGCGTTGCGACGTGGTGACCGGTGCATCCGCCATCGCGACCAGCGCCTTGACGTTGGTCGGCCGGTGATCGCGGTGCGAAACGAACAGTGCGACGAGCATGTCCCAAGCCGGCTCGTGGAACAATTCGCCCGGCAGGAAGCGACGGCGCAGTTTACGATGCGCCAGAATCTCCTTGGCCCGGGCGACGAGCATTTCCTCGCTGATCGGGCTCGTCGCATCCTCGGCCCGCTGGTCGACGACCCGCGATGCCCGCGCCGTGAACTCCTCGCTGACGGCGGCCAGCCTCGATCCCAGATCCTTGATCAAGTCGGCAACGGATTCGTCTTTCACCACATGCTCCCGGTCGCCCACAGGGTCTTAAGCCCATAATGACCCAAATATGGCGGCACGCCGGCATAATGGTCAACATCATTCAGCTATCTGTTTTACCGCTCTATTCTTTTAGGTACCCGCGATAGTCTCGGAACTTTCTTAAGATATGCAAAACGGGTTGAAATCTGTTCAGTTTGGTTGTGATTGGTGGCTTGCCCCGTGTGGGTTTTTGGGCTGCAACAGGTAGAATTTGTACCAATGTGAAACCAATATAAGGTTTGATCGATTTTGCCCGCGTCCGGCATGATCCTCCGGCTCGGACGCCCTCCTCGGAGATACGCGATGAATGCTGCACGCACCTATGAGCTTCTGCAGGAAGCCTGTCGCGCGCTCGAACAGGCGGGCGATCATGCGATTGCGGCTTATGTCGGTGTCAGCATGGCGATGGTCGAGGAGAAGTACCTGGTCGGGCACGACCATCTCGACCCGATCGATCAGGACTAAAGCCAGCGCGGTTCCGCATGCCAAGGGCTTGTTATAGCCGCATGTCGGGCCGATGTCCGGACGTCACGCGTTGGCCGTATCAACCGTGCGAAAGGATGTCGTGCCCGCTTCCCTGCCTGCCTATCTGAACGCGATCGGGACTGCGGTCCCCGGCCATGACATTCACGAGGCGTTTATCCGCTGGGCACGCGACCGGGTCGATGCCCGTTCGGCCAGGCTGTTCGATCGGATGGCGGGTCGATCGGGTATCGCGCACCGCTGGTCGGTGCTGCCGCCGACAAAGGCCATCGCGGTTGCGGACGGCGTCGACAGCGGCGACACGCAGCGGCTGCATGCCGGATCTCCGGTCGACCCCGGCGGCTTTTACGCGATCGATCCGCATCCCGGCACCGCGGAGCGGATGGCCATCTATGCCGACGCCGCACCCGGTCTTGCCATCGAGGCCATCGCCGCGCTTCAGGAAACGATCGCACTCGGCACGATAACGCATCTGGTGGTGGCGAGCTGCACGGGGTTCGTCGCGCCCGGCATCGACCAGATCATCGCCCGCAGGCTCGCGCTGCCCGCGACGGTCGAGCGGCTGCTGATCGGGTTCATGGGATGTTATGCCGCGGTCGTCGCGCTCCGCAGCGCGCGGCATATCGTCCGGTCGGAGCCCGGCGCACGCGTCCTGGTGGTCACCGTCGAACTGTCCACGCTGCACCTGCAGGCCGTGTCCGAGATCGAGCCGCTGCTGGCGATGCTCCAGTTCGGCGACGGCGCCGCGGCGGCGCTGGTGACCAGCGATCCGAGCGGATTCGAACTCGAAGCGCCGTTCGCCACCGCATTGCCCGATAGCGAGGCGTTGATCCGCTGGGACATCACCGACCAGGGCTTTGCGATGCACCTGTCCGGAGAAGTGCCGGGGCGGATTGCGCAGGCGCTCGCCGATCCCGCCTTCCGTGCCGCCGCGAGCGGCGGGCGCCCCGCGGATACGGTCGACGGATGGGCGGTCCATGCCGGCGGGCGATCGATCCTCGATGCGGTCGAGCATGCCCTGACGCTCCCGGCGGATGCGCTCGACGCGTCGCGCGCGGTACTGTCGGCGAACGGCAACATGTCGTCCGCGACGCTGATGTTTGTGCTGCAGCGGTTGCTCGCGGGTCCGGACATCGCGCGCGGCGTCGCGCTGGCGTTCGGCCCGGGTCTTGCGGCCGAGGGTATCGGCTTCCGAAGCGCACCGCGATGTTGACGACGCGGGCGCAAGCCGAGGAACTGATGGACGCCGACGACCTGTCGCCGGAGACCTATGCCGCGGTGGTCGCCGATCTTGCGAAGGTGAATGTCGTGACGATGGCGGCGCGTCCGACGCTTGCCTTTCTGAAGCGGGTCATCGCGGGCCGGACGCGGCTGAGGTTGCTCGATGTCGGGTTCGGCGATGGCGACATGCTTCGGACGATCGAGCGCTGGGCTCGCAGGCGAGGCGTGAACACCGAACTGGTCGGGGTCGACCTTAATCCCCGCAGCGAACAGGCCGCGCGCAGGCATACGGACGCGGGATCGACGATCCGCTATGTCACGGGGGATTACGCCGATCTTGCCGGTAAGACGGGTGGGGAACCCCGCTGGGATGCGATCGTCAGCAGCCTGGTCGCGCACCATATGAGCCATGCGCAACTGATCGCCTTCCTTCGGTTCATGGACACGCATGCGCGGTGCTGGCTGATCAACGACCTGCATCGCCACGGCTTTGCGCATCGCGGATTTCCGATTCTGGCACGGCTCGCGCGCTGGCATCCGATCGTGCGTCACGACGGGACGCTGTCGATCGCGCGGTCGTACCGGCCCGACGAATGGCCGGCGATCCTCGACGAGGCGGGGATCCGCGGTGCGCGCGTGTTCCGGGCGTTCCCGTTCCGACTGTGCGTCGAACGGCTGCGGTGACCGCGACGCGCGCGCTGATCGTCGGCGGCGGGCCGGCAGGGGCGGCGGTCGCGATCGAGCTTGCACGCGCGGGCCTGCCGCATCTGTTGATCGAGCGTAGCCGCGAGACGGGCGACGCCTTGTGCGGCGGGTTCCTCAGCTGGCGGACGCTCGACACGCTGGCGCGGCTGGGGATCGATCCGGATCAGCTCAACCCAGCGCGAACGACGACCGTCCGGATCTTCGCCGGTAGCCGCGTCGCGCATGCCGCGCTGCCAAGGCCTGCGCTATCGGTGTCGCGACGGCGACTCGACACCGTTCTGCTCGCCGCCGCGGTGGCGCAGGGCGCAGCGATCGAACGCGGGGTGACCGTCCGGGCGATCGAAGACGGCCAGGTGCGGACCGCCGATGGCGCGGTACTCGCCGCGCCCGCGCTGTTCCTCGCCAATGGCAAGTCGGATGTCCGCGGGACCGCGCGGCCGGCAAGCGCCCGCGGCGCCGATCCGACGCTGGGGATACGCGTCCGCATCGTGCCCCCGCCAGCGATGGCACGCGCGCTGGCGGGGCAGATTGACCTGTATCTCTTCGACCGGGGCTATGCCGGGCTTGCGATGCAGGAAGATGGCAGCGCGAATCTGTGCATGGCGGTACATCGCTCGCGGTTGCAGGAGGCGGGAACGCCGGCGGATCTGCTCGCCGAACTCGGCCGCGCGATACCGGCGCTCGGCGAATGGGTCGCCGCGATCGCGCCGGATGCGACGATCGATGCGATCGCCAACGTCCCCTATGGCTGGCGCCAAACGACGGGGCAGGCGGGGCAGTACCGGCTGGGCGACCAGGCGGGGGTGATCCCCTCGCTGGCGGGCGAGGGCATGGGCATCGCGCTGGCCAGCGGACTCGCCGCCGCGCGCGCCTATCGCACCGACGGGGCAGGGGGTGCAGCGGCGTGGCAGCACCAGTTGGCGCGGACGCTCGCGCGGCCGATCGGGGTGGCGGGCGCGGTGCGTCGGGTGGCCGAAAGCCGCGGTGCAGCCCGGCTTATCCCCTTCGCGCATCCCGTACTGATCCGAATGCTCGCGCAGGCGACCCGGATCGGCGCGTGACGCGCCGTCGCGCGGCGATGAATACTGTCGACGAAACGCCGGGCGGAGTGCGCGTGCCGCGGGCGGTCGCGCGAACCGCTTGTCGGCGCCGCGGTTAAGGCGTATTTCGTCGACCCTTCATGGCTCGCGCGCGTCCCGCTTCCCGCCCCTCTCGGCCTCGCTCCTCATGGCGCCGCCGGTTTGTCCTCCTCCTGAAGGTTCTCGCCGGTATAGCCATCCTCGCGCTCGGCGCGCTGGTGATCGCGATCTACATCGCCCGCGCGCAGCTGCCGAGCTTCGAAAGCCTCAAATCCTCGCCCAACGGCCAGATGATCCGGGTGCATGCCGCCGATGGCAGCGTGATCGTGTCGATGGGGCCGAGTTTCGGCGAATGGCTTTCCTATGGCCAGATCCCCGCGGTGATGCGCGACGCGACCGTCGCGGTCGAGGACCGGCGCTTTCGCTCGCATCTCGGTGTCGATCCGGTCGGGATCGCTCGCTCGGTCAAGGTACGGTTCGATCGCGGGCGCTGGACGCAGGGTGGGTCGACGATCACGCAGCAGTTGGCCCGCAACGTCTTCCTGAACAACCAGAAGAAGTTCGGGCGCAAGTTCCGCGAATGGATCCTGGCGTTCGCGCTCGAGCGCAAGTTCAGCAAGGACCAGATCCTCGAACTCTACCTCAACAAGGTCTATTATGGCGGCGGCGCCTACGGAATCGACGCCGCGTCGCGCAAGTTCTTCGGCCACGGGGCGGACCGCCTGTCGCTGGCCGAAGCGGCGGTGATCGCAGGGCTCGTCAAGGCACCGTCCAACTATTCGCCGACTGCCGATGCCGAGGCCGCGATGGGCCGCGCGGGCGTCGTGCTGAAGACGATGGCGGAAACCGGCGTCATCAGCGCGAGCGAGGCCGCCGATGCCGATGTGCAGGGGCTCAAACTGGCGCCCGAGCCGAAGCAGAACAGCGTCCGCTACTTCACCGACTGGGCCTTGCCGCAGCTCGACACGCTGATCGACGAGACCGAGGCGCCGCTCGAGGTGTGGACGACGCTCGACCTCTCGATGCAGCGCGATGCCGATGCCGCGATCCGGGCGAATGCCCCCCCGGGTGCGCAAGGCGCTTTGGTGTCGCTCGACCGCGATGGCGCGGTCAAGGCGATGGTCGGCGGCAAGGACTATGTCTCGTCGATCTACAACCGCGCGACACAGGCGGTCCGCCAGCCCGGTTCGGCGTTCAAGCTGTTCGTGTATCTCGCCGCGCTCGAGGCCGGGCACAAGCCCGAGGATTCGATCGTCGACGAACCCGTGACGATCGACGGATGGAGCCCGCGCAACGATTCGCGGCGCAATTCCGGTGCGGTCAGCCTGCGCACGGCCTTTGCCTATTCGCTGAACACCGTCGCGGCCAAGCTGGGGCAGGAGGTCGGTTTCACGACGGTCGCGGACATGGCGCGGCGGTTCGGGATCACGACGACGGTCAACACGCATCCCTCGATGGTGCTGGGCACGTCGGAGGTCCGCGTGATCGACATGACGCGCGCCTTTGCCAGCGTCGCGAGCAAGGGCGTCGCGGTGACCCCCTATGGCATCACCCGCGTGACCGCGAACGGCCAGACGATCTACACGCATGAGGTCGATCGCAGCCACGTCCTCGTCGCCCCCTATGTCGCCGCCGAGATGACCGACCTGTTGCAGACCGCGGTCAACACCGGCACCGGGCGAGCCGCGCAGATCGGCCGCCCGGTGGCGGGAAAGACGGGCACGACGAGTTCGTCGAAGGATGGCTGGTTCCTCGGCTTCTCGAGCGGCATCACCACCGGCGTCTGGATGGGCCGCGACGACGCCAAGCCGATCTCCGGACTGCACGGCGGTACGGCACCGGCGCGCGCCTGGGCGGCTTTCATGAAGCCCGCCACGGCCAATCGCCCGATCGAGCAGTTCGAGACGCAGGTGACCCTGCCCGAATGGCAGCTCGAACCCGATGAGGAGAGCTATTTCGGCCAGCCGGACAACGGCCAGATGATGGTCGACGAGAATGGCAATCCGATCGAGCCTGGCGGTGTCCCGGATATGCCGAGCGATGCCCCGGCGGGCGAGCCGATACCGCGCCCCGATGCGGACCCGTCCGACCAGGCACCGCAGGTGCCGCAGCAGCAGTTGAACCAGGACTGGATCGACAGGGTGACGGGCCGGGACGCACCACGCCGCGAACCCGTCGCGCCGCAGCCACGCGCGCCCCAGCGGGACTGGTCACGCGAGAGTTCGCGCGATCGCTTTCAGGACGATCGACCGACCCAGTGAAGCGCCGCGCCATGCGTGCGTAGCCAGACTCGCGCCGGGGTCGGATCCTCACCATAGAGATCGGCGACGAGCGCGTGGAAGGCGGGCGCGTGGTTCATGTGGACGCGGTGGGCGACCTCGTGCGCCACCGTTGCCCGCCGTACAAAGCCGGGGGCGAGGATCAGCCGCCAGCTGTAGCGGATCACCCCGCTCGACGCGCAGCTGCCCCAGCGGCCCCTGGCATCGCCGATCGCGACCTGCGTGACGCTCACCCCCGCCTTGGCGGCATATTCGGCGGTTTCCTGGTCCAGCAGGCCCAGCGCGGTACGCTTGAGCCATGCCTCGACACGGCGCGCAATCGTCTCGACGGGACCGGACAGCGACAGGATCGCGCCGTCGCGGACCACCGTGCGGCGGCTGCCCGGGGCCCACGCGATCGTCACCGGCTCGTCGGCGACCATCACGACCGCACCGGGAACGAAAGGCTGCGGCCGCGGCAGACGCGCGCGCTGTTCCGCGATCCAGTCCGCCTTCTCCTCCGCCCAGGCCAGTGCCTGCTTCAAGGCCGCCCGCTTGGGCAGGACGAGCCTGGCACGGCCGCTGGCGGGATCGATCGACAACCGTGCCCGGCGTGCGCGCGGATGCCGGATGATCTCGAGACCGTCGATCACCGCGTCAGAGTTCGCGGTCGATCACGTGATATTCGAGCTCGCCGGCCTCGTCCTCGCTGATCGTCCAGCCGCGGACCGACTGTTTGGCGCGGTGCACCGCCTCGCGATCGCCGCAGACGAGATAATGCCACTCGGGAAGCTGCTCGCCCGCCGCACGCAGGCGATAGGCGCAGGTCGAGGGCAGCCAGTCGATATCGCGGACATTCGACGTCGTCAGCCGCACGCATTCGGCAACATAGGCATGGCGGTGGCGATAATCCGAACACTGCCCGCTGCGCCGGTCGAGCAGCCGGCACGATACGTTGGTCGCGACGAGCTCGCCGGTATCCTCGTCCTCGAGTTTGTGGATGCAACATTTGCCGCAACCGTCGCACAGGGCTTCCCACTGGCCGCGGTCGAGCTTCTCGATCGGCGTGTCTTCCCAGAATCTGGCGCTCATCGGGCCCAGCGCTTGATGTCATCGGCCAAGGCCTGTGGTCCCTTATCCTGTGGCAGCAGCGCGAGAGGCTTGCCGTCCGGATCCATCAGATAGGCCTGACGCGAGTGATTTACGAGGTAACCGCCACCGGGCGCGGCATCCCCCTTGGCCGAGAAGATCGCGAATTCCTTCTTTACGGTCTCGATCGCCGCGGGACTGCCGGTGAGCCCGACGATGCGCGGATGAAAGGCGGTGACGAACTGCTTGACGACCGCAGGGGTGTCACGCGTCGGATCGACGGTCACGAAGATCGGCACGATCCGCGCCGCAAGCGCCGGATCGCTGGCCTCGAGCAGTTTCATCGCGCCGCCGATCGTCTGCATGTCGGTCGGACAGACGTCGGGACAGAAGGTGTAGCCGAAATACATGATCCGGTATTTGCCCGCGAACCGGCGGTCGCTGACCTGTTGGCCGTCCTGATCGACGAGCGTGAACGGCCCGCCGATCCGCGCCCCGGCAAGCGGCGGCGTCGCGGGCGCCGCGCTCGTATCGGGCGCAGAAGGGCTGCACGCCGCGAGCGCGAGGGCGGCGAGAAGGGCGGGGCGTCGATTGGTCATGATACAGCCAGCCTTGATCTGTTAGCCCGTGCGGCGCAAGCGTCGCACATCACCCGCGTCCCGAGGATCTATCGATGTCGTATATCCGCCAGTGCCCCGCCCTGACGACGGGCGCCAAGACCATGGGCGCCCTGTTGATGGGAGCCGTGATCGCGCTTCCCGCCGCCACCGTGATCGCCCCGCGTGTCGCACACGCGCAGAACCAGTCGGAAGGCTATAAATTCCTGAATGCGGTGCGTGAGTCGAAGAACAACGAGGTCCTCGAAATGCTCGGACGTCCGGGCAGCAGCATCGTCAATGCACGCGACGTCTCGACAGGCGAGGGCGCGTTGCACATCGTCATCAAACGTGCCGACGAGACCTATCTGCGGTTCCTGCTGCAGAAAGGCGCCGACGCCAATCTGCGCGACGGTAAGGGCAACACGCCGCTGCTCCTCGCGGTGACGCTCGGCCAGACCGACATGATCCCGATCCTGACCGCCGCCGGCGCCAATCCGAATCTTGCCAATTCGGCAGGAGAGACTCCGTTGATCCGCGCCGTTCAGCGCCGCGACGTTGCCATGATCCGCGTGCTGCTCAACGAAAACGCCGACCCCGATCAGGCCGATATCATCGCCGGCATGTCGGCGCGCGATTATGCCAAGCAGGATGGTCGCAACGTCGTGGTGACCAAGCTGCTGGCCGATGCGCCGAAGAAGACCCGCAAGGCGGTCGCGGGGCCGAAATTCTGACGATCACGTCGCCGGGCGGCTGATCCTGCCGCGTATCGTGAGGATCAGCCGCCAGCCGGATCAGAAGGCGAGACCGGCGGCGTCGGGATCGACCTGTGCGATCAGGCGGCGTGCGGCGCGTCTGGCGAAGGCTAAAGTGCAGCGCTTGCGGACATGCGCGGGCAGGGGGGTCGTATGCGCCTCACGGACGATCGCGGCGTCATAGCGGTCAGCGACGATGATCCCGGTACGTTCGGGCAGAAACGCCGCCCCCTGCAACGGCCGCATGTCGAACCCGGCCGGCACCGCCCAGAAATAGCGATCGCAATGCCCGAGATATTCAGGCCATTTGCCATCCCCGACCAGATCCGCGCGCGACACTTTGATCTCGACGACGACGATCTGCCCGCGGGCATCGATCGCCATCAGATCGGCGCGACGGCCCCCGTCAAGGGGAACCTCCGCCATCGCGGTCAGGTCGTGGCGCAACAACATCCGGATCACGCCGCGTGCCACGTCGGCAGCACATAAGGGCGATCCGGGTTCGTCGATGCAGGAGTCCGGTGGGCTGTCGAGCATGCGCCAGAAATAGAACAATCCGCGAACGACGCAAGCGCGTTCACGGATTGTTTATAGCGTTGGCGATTGGCGATGCAGGTGGGATGCTGATCATGAACCAGATCCTGTCCGGATCGGCTGTCGATCAGCGATAGAAGACGTGGTTGCCGATCGAGGCGACCTTGATGACGCGACCCGCAGGGCGGCGATCGGCGGTGTTGAAATACAGCGCCTTCTCGGCCGGGCTGTTCCACGCATCGGCCAGTGCGACCTTCGCGACGGCGATGGCGGTCCGGTACGACGTGCCCTTGTTGATCGCGGGGATCTGGCCGCCGCGGACAAAGCTGAACTGGCCGCGCTGCTTGACGACGTCGCAGACGTCGGCGGGGAAACGACCCGACTTGGCGCGGTTGATGATGACTTCGGCGACAGCGAGCTGACCGGTGAGCGGCTCGCCCTTGGATTCAAAATAGATGGCGCCGGCAAGGCACTGGAGCGCTTCGTCGGCGGCGGCGCTATCCTGCGCGGCAACGGCCTGAGCGAGCGTTTCGAATTCTTCGTCTTCGATTTCGGCCGACGTCTGGACGGCGGTCTGTGCAGCGGGCTCGACGGCGGTGACGGGCGTCACGGCGGGAACGGTCTGCGGAACATTCTGAGAGGAGAGGGCGTTTAGATTTGCGAGTGCGGTGAGGCTGGCGGTCGAGCGATCGACGCCGGTGGCCTGGCTGGGCGCGCTGTTGCCGAACAGGCCGGCGAGAGAGAAGGTCATGACCGCAATCGTTGCGGCCCGCTGCAAAATCGTCATTCAAACTTATTCAGATGCGGTTGGACCACGGAACCAATCGTACGAGCCGATCGTCCGGGTATCCCCCCGACTGCGTAACTGATCCGGATCGCACCCGTCCCAGCACAACGCCAATCAATGTTGAATATCCCCTCTATCGGGGGGACTTTGGAGTCAATCGGCCAGGATTGTTTCAGCGGCGAACCGTTCCGCCGCTGCGACATCCACCTCGATCACCCAGAGATCTGGATCGCTCGACCGCCGTCGACGCCAATAGCCGTCGAGGTCTTCGGGCGGAGTCGAGTCGATCAGTGCCGTTCGCCCATCGGCGCCGATCCCGCGCTCGAGCAGGCGGGGCAGGGCGCCCCGATCGATGGCGACCACGAGGATTGCGCCGCCCTGTGCGTCCCCTTTGGCGAGCACCGCACCAAAACCGCCCGCGTCGTTGACCCGACGGAGCAACGCACTGACGAGGACGCCGCTGGGAAGACGGTCGCTCATCGCAGGACCATCACGGCAGCGGACGCGGCGAGACGCGGTATCCGGGAAGCCCGGCCAGGGCGATCCGCGAGCGCATGAACGTACCCGTCCCCCGCGCCGCCTCCTCCCCCTCGGCGTCGATCAGCCGGGCATCGGCGACGAACACGCGGCGCTTCCCGCTGATCCAGCGGCCTTCGGCGATGACCGGACCCGCTTTTAACGGCCGGGTCAGCAACAGGTTGAACGCGGTCGTCAGGAGAAAGCGATCGGTGACGAGACTGTTGGCGGCATAGAAGGCGGCATCGTCGAGCATCTTGAAATAGCTCGTCCCGTGCGCGGCACCGCCAGCATGATAATGACGTTCGTCGATCGTGAACCGGATCCGCGCAACGCCAGCCTCCGGAATCTCGAGCGTGGATTCGAAGAAGCGGTTGATCGGCGCACAGGCGTAGAGCGATTCCAGCGCACGAAAATGTGCCTCGGCGCCGGCGGAGGCCAGTTCAGGCGGCATCGCGGACCGCATCGGCGGTGAACAGCGCATAGAGCGCATCGGTCGAACCCGCACCGCGCAGCTTGTCGAGGAACAACTTGTCGCGCAGCCGGCGCGATATCCGCGCCAGTGCCTTCAGATGAACCGCGCCGGCGTCGGTCGGCGACAGCAACATGAAGACGAGATCGACGGGCAGATCGTCGACGGCCTGAAAATCGATCGCCTGCGCCAGTCGTGCGAACACCGCCGTGATCTGTGTCAGTCCGTCGAGCTTGGCATGCGGGATCGCGACACCACCCCCAAATCCCGTCGAGCCCAGCTTTTCGCGGGCAATCAGACGGTCCGCAATACTCTTCGCGTCGCCTTCGACAATGTCGGCAGCAAGCGTGGCGACATGGTGAAGCACGGCCTTTTTGTTTGCCGCGACCATGCCGGTCAGGACCGCGTCCGGACGCAGCATATCACTGAAGTCATTCATGCTGTTCATGTCTCAAAAGCGCCCCCGCACGCCCCGCCTTAACGGTTTGCACGGGGGCGTAAAGCGCAGCGTCACAACAGCTGTTGCGGCTTGCGCGCTCTATTAGGGTGCGGCGGATGCCGAACGTTGCGGTTCGACCCAGCCGATCGTGCCGTCACCGCGGCGATAGACCATGTTATGCGCGCCAGTACCCGCATTCATGAACAATAGTGCGGCGGTATTGCGAAGATCGAGCATCATCACCGCGTCGGATACGCTGGCCTCGGGGATGTCGACGCGCGTCTCGGCAATGATCAGGGGCGCATCGGGGGCATCGTCCTCGGTGACCTGCTCCTGAAACAGCGTATAGCTTGCATTGTCATAGCCGTTGCTTTCCGCGATCGCCACGGCTTCACCCGCATGGCGATCCTTCAGGCGACGCATATAGCGGCGAAGCTGGGTTTCGATCTTGGCCGCGGCGCTGTCGAACGCGGCACGGGCGTCATAGGCATCGGCATGGCCCTTGAGCACCAGCCCCTTCATGACATGCGCGACGATATCGCATTTGAAGCCGGCATCATGCGGCCCCTTGCCGAACGTGACCTCGGCGGAAATGGCGCGCGAGAAATACTTGTCGGCGATACCCTGGAGTCGGTCTTCCACATGGCTGTTGAGCGCATCGCCAGTGGCGACCTGATGACCAGAAATCCGGATATCCATTATCGTCTCCTTCTCATCGGACGGTCCTATTGGCTCCGTCCGCCCGGCGTCATCCGGACGCCACGGCCCCCCAAATCGGATCCTTGATCCCCTTCATAAACGCGGCATGGGCCGCAAGGTCTCCCTCGCTGACCGTGAAAACGCGTGGTTGCCGAACGACACGAGGCGTCGGTGCGACGACCGGAGTCGCAGCGGTGACGGTCCGCTCGCTGAGCAGGCCGAGACCGATCTGGCGACCACCCAACAGCTCGACATAGACCTGCGCCAGAAGCTGCGCGTCGAGCAGCGCGCCGTGGAGAACGCGGTGACTCCTATCGATCCCGAACCGCGAACACAGCGCATCAAGCGAATGCTTCGCGCCCGGATGACGGCTGCGGGCGATCTGCAGCGTATCGATCATCCGGTTCAGGTGAATGATCGGCCGTCCGCATTTGACGAGTTCGCCGTTGAGAAACGAGAAATCGAAGCTCGCATTATGCGCGATCATCGGCGCATCGCCGACGAAATCGAGCAGGTCCGCCACGCCCTCGCCGAACCGCGGCTTGTCGGCAAGAAACGCCTGGCTCAGCCCGTGGACGTTGAACGCCTCGACCGGCATGTCCCGTTCGGGATGGTAATAGGCGTGGAAGGTGCGCCCTGTCTCTACCCGGTTGACCATCTCGACACAGCCGATCTCGACCATGCGATCGCCACCGGAAAAGCTGAGGCCGGTGGTTTCGGTATCGAAGACGATCTCACGCATCCGGCTGTTATCGGCGCTCACGTCCCGTCACGCAAGCGATCACCGCACGAACCTGCGCGCGGGTTTCGTCGAAACTCGTGTCGGTGCGAATGACATGATCGGCACGCGCGCGTTTCTCGGAATCGGGTGTCTGGCGGGCGAGGATCGCGGCGAAACGCTCGGCGGTCATGCCGGGGCGGGCGAGCACGCGGGCCCGCTGGACATCTGCGGCGGCGGTCACGACGACGATGCAGTCGACGCGCGCGTCACCGCCGGTTTCGAACAACAGCGGCACGTCGAATACGACCAGTGCGCCGGCATGAGAATCGAGAAACGCCTGACGCTCCTCACCGACCGCGGGATGCACGATCGCCTCGAGACGGCGGATCGCATCGTCGTCGCCGAACACCGTTGCGCCCAGTCGTGTACGGTCGACCGCGCCGTCATGGACGGTGCCGGGAAACGCGGCGCCGATCGGTTCGACGAGTCGGCCACCGACACTCTGCAGTCGGTGGACCGTCGCATCGGCGTCGAACACGGGGACACCTTCTTCCGCGAACATCGCGGCAACGGCGGATTTGCCCATGCCGATCGATCCGGTAAGCCCGATGATCATGCGGTGAGCAGCGCGCGCAAGGCCTCGTCGCGGTCCCGCGGAGGTTCCACGTGGAACAGAATCTCGAACGCAACCGCCGCCTGGCCGATCAGCATCTCGAGCCCGTCGACGGTTTCGAGATCGCGCGCGCGGGCGGCCTTGAGCAGTCCGGTCTCGAGCGGCGAATAGACGATGTCATAGACGAGCGAGTCGGAATCAAGCGCGGCGAGATCGAGGTCGAGGGGTGGCTGGCCGGCCATGCCAAGGATGCTCGCATTGACCAGCAGCCGCGACGGCGGGACCGCCGGGCCGATCGGCAGCGCCTGTCCCTTGAGCCCGAATGTCGACAGCAACGCCGCCGCCTTTAAAGGATTGCGGTTGAGGATCGTCACCGGACCGACGCCCATACGCGACAGGGCGAAGAGGATCGCCCGCGCCGCGCCGCCTGCACCGATCACGGTGACGGGCTGGCCGGCGATATCGAGATCGTCGATCGGCGCCCAAAACCCCGCGGCATCGGTATTCGTACCGATGCAGTCCCCGGCGGAATTGCGGAACACGGTGTTGATCGCGCCGATCGAACCCCGGACGTCGCCGGGGTCGGACACGTGGTCGATCGCCGCCAGCTTGTGCGGCATGGTGATATTGCACCCCCGCCATGCGGGATCGCTCTTTCGCGCGGCGAAATAGGCGGGAAGCTGTTCCGCGGTGACGTGCTTGTGCCGGTACTCGGCGTCGATTCCGAGCGCGTCGAGCCAGAAGCCGTGGATCAGTGGCGATTTCGATTGGGCGATCGGATCGCCGATCACTTCGGCATAGGGGCGAGGGGTCATTCAGAGCTCCATAAGATCCCGGGCTGGGTGGCCGGCGTCGACGCCGCCACCGCGCATCGATCGCGTGTAATCGATACCGCCGGGATTGCCAGACGAACGCCGATGCCCGTCAGCTGCCCGCATGCTAAGCGGGGAGTGCACCGCGGGTCCGGAGGAAATCGAGCACGTTCAGCAGCGGCATCCCGAGAACGGTAAACTGGCTGCCGTCGATCTTCGTGAAGAGCTGCGCGCCTGGACCCTCGATCCGGTAACAGCCGACACACCCCGCGATCGCAGGCCACTCGGTATCGAGATAGGTTTCGATGAACGCGTCGGACAGCGGCCGGACATGCATCCGCGCGCGCTCGACATGGCGCCACACCGGTCGGCCATTCTCCGCGATGACCGCCGCGCTCCACAGGTCATGATGCGTGCCCGACATCCGTCGCAGATGCGCGGCCGCGTCATCGCGATCGACCGGTTTGTCGAGGATCGTGCCGTCCTCCAGCGCGACGAGCGAATCGCTGCCAAGGACGAGATGCCCCGGCATCCGCGCCGAGACCTTCGTCGCCTTGAGCTCGGCAAGCGCGTCGGCAAGATCTCGGGGTGACAGCGCGACCAGGGCCGCCTTGGCCGCATCCTCATCGACACCTGCAAAGGTCGCATCGAACGCGACGCCCGCCGCGGTAAGCATCGCGCGACGCGACGCGCTCTGCGACGCGAGAATCAGGAAGCTCATGCCTCGGGCCGGCGCTGGTTGCACAGCGCGATGATCGCCGCCGCGGTTTCCTCGATCGACCGCCGTGTCACGTCGATCACCGGCCAGCCATTGTCCGCGAACATCCGCCGCGCAAAGGCGAGTTCGCGCATCACGGCCTCTTCCTCGACATAGGAGGTGTCCGGTGCCTGATGCAGCGACAGCAGCCGGTTGCGGCGCACCTGGATCAGCCGGTCGGCGCTGGTCGTCAGCCCGACGATCAGCGGCTTTCGCAAGGCGTAGAGGATCTTCGGCGGCGGGCTTTCGACGACGATCGGGATGTTCGCGGTCTTGTAGCCGCGGTTGGCAAGATAGATCGAGGTCGGCGTCTTCGACGAGCGCGAGACGCCGGCGAGGACGATATCGGCCTCCTCCCATTCTTCCCACGCGATCCCGTCGTCATGTGCGATCGTCCACTGGATCGCGTCGACACGCGCGAAATAGGCGGCGTCGAGGACGTGCTGACGACCCGGCCGTGCCTTGGCCTGCTGCCCCAGCAGTCCCGAGAGCGCATCGTTGACCGGATCGAGCGGCGCGACCGCGGGGAGACCTAGCGCAAGGCAGCGTTGTTCGAGGATTCGCCGCGTCGCGGGGTTCACCAGGGTGAAGATCACGAGCCCGGGATTCTGCGCGACCTCCTGAAGGATGCGCTCGAGATGTGCCTCGGTGCGGACCATTGGCCAGAAATGGCGGACGGTCTCGACATCGTCATATTGCGCGAGCGCGGCCTTGGCGATGTTCTCCAGCGTCTCGCCCGTCGAGTCCGACAGCAGGTGAAGATGGAGCCGTATCATAGGTCGCATAGCCCTGCCGCGAGGGGCCATCGGGATGAATCTGTGGATAACATGCGGATAAGGGCTAGCGTAACTCATGCCTCCCGCCAAGCGGGCCGGTCGCTGTGTATAAGTCACCTTTTATCCACAGGGCCGCGCACAGCCCAAAAAGTTATCCACAGGCTGTGGGTTGCGGGGGCCGTTGAATCGAATCAGCGCGTTTGTACGGGTGTGCAGAGGTCAAGCTGTTGGTATTTCCGGGATCACCGCATAAGTCCCGTGATCAACCGCCCAACCACTACAACAACCTCTTTCTTGAATCTTCTTATAGTAGAAGAAGGGTGCTCCGCTGACCGATACGACCCCCAATATGCCGACCTTCAAGCCGCTTCTGGCGACGTTGCGCGGCGACCGTCAGGCGACCCCGCCGCTGTGGCTGATGCGCCAGGCCGGGCGCTATCTTCCCGAATATCGCGCGCTCAGGGCTGAAAAGGGCGGGTTCCTCGCGCTCGCGACCGATCCCGAGGCCGCAGCCGAGGTGACGCTGCAGCCGATCCGCCGGTTCGGCTTCGACGGCTCGATCCTGTTCTCGGACATCCTGATGATTCCCTGGGCGCTGGGGCAGGATCTGAGCTTCGGGGTGGGTGAGGGGCCGCGGCTCGAACCCGCGCTGGTCGATCATGCGCTCGATCGCCTGCAGTCGGTGCCGGAGCGGCTGGAGCCGGTCTACGAGACCGTCACGCGGGTCGCCGAGGCCTTGCCGCCCGAGACAACGTTCCTGGGCTTTGCGGGGTCTCCCTGGACGGTTGCAACCTATATGGTGTCGGGCAAGGGCAGCAAGGATCAGGGCGAGACGCGGCGTTTCGCCTATCGCGATCCGGCGGCCTTCGGAGCGATCATCGATGCGATCGCCGACAACACCGTCGAGTATCTCGTCCGCCAGATCGAGGCGGGAGTCGATGCAGTCCAGTTGTTCGACAGCTGGTCGGGATCGCTGTCGCCTGCGCAGTTCGAACGCTGGGTGATCGCGCCGACCGCGCGGATCATCGACGAACTCCATGCGCGCTGTCCCGGCCTGCCGGTGATCGGCTTTCCGAAGGGGGCAGGGGGCAAGCTCCCCGCCTATGCGCGCGAGACGGGGGCCGATGCGATCGGGCTCGACGAGACGGTCGATCCGGTCTGGGCGCATGCGTCGCTGCCCGCCGACCTGCCGGTGCAGGGCAATCTCGATCCGCTCGCGCTGATCGCGGGCGGTGCGGATCTCGATGCGGCGATCGACCGGATTCTCGGGGCGTTCGGTGATCGTCCGCACGTCTTCAATCTGGGGCACGGTATCCTGCCCGACACGCCGATCGCGCATGTCGAGCAACTGATCGCCCGCGTCAGGAGCACGACATGAGCGGTTTTCTCGGGGCGGCCTATGACTGGGTGAAGGCCGCACACCTGATCTTCGTGATCTTCTGGATGGCGGGGCTGTTCATGCTACCGCGCTATCTCGTCTATCATCAGGAAGCGCTGGCCGCGGGCAATGCAGCCGAGGCGGCGAGCTGGATCGAGCGCGAGGGCAAGATCCGGAAGATCATCCTGACGCCGGCGATGATCGTCGTCTGGGTGCTGGGACTCGCGCTCGCGCTCAACCTCGGGCTGGCGGACGGCGCGCCGGGGCTGGGGTGGCTGCATCTCAAGATGCTGCTGGTGTTCCTGCTGACGGGCTATCATGGCTGGACGGTCGGCTACGCCAAGAAGCTCGCGGCGGGGAAGCCGACGCTGACGGGCAAGCAGTTGCGGATGCTCAATGAGATTCCTGCGCTGGCGGTGACGCTCATCGTCGTGCTGGTGATCGTCAAGCCGTTCTGACTCCCCACGTCATCCTGGACTTGATCCAGGATCCAGAGCGGCGGAGGACACCGTTTGTGGCTCTGGATCCTGGGTCGAGCCCCAGATGGCGGTCGAGGCGGTCGCCCCGTCACCGCTTGACTAACCGCCCCCCCAATTCTACCTCAATTCCCAGCACGGCCTCCTGGCGTCCTGCCCGGTCGTGTGGTCCTGCCTGTTCGGCTCGCCCAGTTCCGCTTTCCAGCGCACCCGCAGACCGAACCTGTTCCCGTTGATCGCTATCCGGAAATCCCCATGCATCTCAAAGACCTGAAGAAGAAGAAGCCCGCCGAGCTGGTCCAGCTGGCCGAGGAACTGGGGGTCGAGAGCGCCTCGACGCTGCGCAAGCAGGACCTGTTGTTCGCGATCCTGAAGGTGCAGGCAGACAATGGCGACCAGATCATGGGACTCGGCACGATCGAAGTGCTGCCCGATGGTTTCGGCTTCCTGCGCTCGCCCGAGTCCAACTATCTCGCCGGGCCCGACGATATCTATATCTCGCCGAACCAGGTGCGGAAGTTCGGCCTGCGTACCGGTGACACGGTCGAGGGCGAAATCCGCGGGCCGAAGGACGGCGAGCGCTATTTCTCGCTGGTGAAGCTAACGGCCGTCAATTTCGACGATCCCGACGTCGTCCGCCACCGCGTCAATTTCGACAATCTCACGCCGCTCTACCCCGAGAGCAAGCTGACGCTCGATCCCGCCGACCCGACCGTCAAGGACAAGTCGGCGCGTGTGATCGACATCGTGTCGCCGCAGGGCAAGGGCCAGCGCACGCTGATCGTCGCCCCGCCGCGCGTCGGCAAGACGGTCATGTTGCAGAACATGGCCAAGGCGATCACCGACAACCACCCTGAGGTGTTCCTGATCGTCCTGCTGATCGACGAGCGTCCCGAGGAAGTCACCGACATGCAGCGCAGCGTGAAGGGCGAGGTCGTCAGCTCGACGTTCGACGAACCCGCGCAGCGCCACGTCCAGGTCGCCGAGATGGTGATCGAAAAGGCCAAGCGCCTGGTCGAGCACAAGAAGGACGTGGTGATCCTGCTCGACTCGATCACGCGTCTGGGTCGTGCCTACAACACCGTCGTGCCGTCGTCGGGCAAGGTCCTGACCGGTGGTGTCGATGCGAACGCACTGCAGCGTCCGAAGCGCTTCTTCGGTGCGGCACGCAACATCGAGGAGGGCGGCTCGCTCTCGATTATCGCGACCGCGCTGATCGACACGGGCAGCCGCATGGACGAGGTGATCTTCGAGGAATTCAAGGGCACCGGCAACTCGGAAATCGTGCTCGACCGCAAGGTCGCGGACAAGCGCATCTTCCCGGCGCTCGACGTCGGCAAGTCGGGCACGCGCAAGGAAGAGCTGCTGGTCGACAAGGCCAAGCTCTCCAAGATGTGGGTGCTGCGTCGTATCCTCATGCAGATGGGCACGATCGACGCGATGGAGTTCCTGCTCGACAAGATGAAGGATTCGAAGACCAACGAGAATTTCTTCGACAGCATGAATCAATAACCGAGGGCGGCCTGCGCCAAGCTGGCGCAGGACTCGCACCGGTTCGGCCGGCGGGGCAGCGCCCCGACCGACGACATGGGCTTCGTCCATGTCCGGCCAAGAAGACCGACCCAAAATGCGGCACGCGAGAGCAATGGCTTTCGTGTGCCGCTTTGCTATGAAACCCATTGAAATCCGCCATCTCCGCACGTCGGTGGTGGCCCGTCACCGGGAGCTGACATCTTGAGTATCATCGCCATGCTGGCCACCGCCGCATCGGGAGTAACCGGACCCGGTTCACCGCTGGAAATCTGGCAGCACATCGTCGCCGACTTCTCCAATCTCGGCGACCCGAAGGCGCTGGCCGCGTTCGGATCGGTCCTGATGATCGACCTCGTCCTTGCCGGCGACAATGCGATCGTCGTCGGCGCGCTCGCAGCGGGGCTTCCTGCTGACCAGCGCAAGAAGGTCATCCTGATCGGCATCGGCGCCGCGCTCGTCCTGCGCATCTTCTTCGCCCTGATCGTGACGTGGCTGATGGGGATCGTCGGGCTGATCTTTGCGGGCGGCCTGCTGCTGCTGTGGGTCAGCTGGAAGTTCTGGCGTGAAATCCGCGAGGGTGCACAGAACGCCGGCTCCGAGGAAATCGAGGGTGACGAACGCTCGGGGATCAAGTCGTCCAAGGGCTTTGCCAGCGCCGCTTGGGCGGTCGCGGTCGCCGACGTGTCGATGAGCCTCGACAATGTGCTCGCGGTCGCGGGTGCAGCGCGCGAGCATCCGGGGATCCTTGTGATCGGCCTGTTGCTGTCGGTCGCGATGATGGGCCTGGCAGCGAACTTCATCGCGCGGATCATCAACCGCTATCGCTGGATCGCCTATATCGGCCTGGCGGTGATCCTCGTGGTCGCGGTGAAGATGATCTACGAGGGCTGGACCGGTACCGGCGAAACGCTCGGGATCGTCTCGCTGCTCGGCTGATCGGGGCAGCGTCCGGATAAGGAAAAGGCCTCGCCGGGATCGTCCGGCGAGGCCTTTTTCTTGGGCGAGGGGCGCGCGATCGGAGGGATCAGCGGCGGATGATCTTGCCGTTGAACATCCCGGGAATGTCGACCTCGGCACCCTTGGCAAGGCAGATCTTCCCGGTCACCATTCCTGAGACGCGCAGCCGGCAATTCAGACCCACGCGAACCTTTCCAATGACCATCCCGCTGATGTCGGTATCCTCGATGATGTCGAGTGGGCCGGTCATCATGCCCGAAATCGTCTTCACCCCAGATGCTCGGCAAAGAAGGCCGCGGTGCGTTCGTCTGCCAGCTTGGCCGACACATCCGACCGGCGCTCGCCGAACTCGGTCGCGAAGCCGTGATCCTCGCCCGCATAATCGTAGATCGTGACCTTGGGATGATCGTCGAGCCCGGCGTGCATCGCCGCCTGCGCGTCCTTGTCGACGAAATGATCCTCCTCGGGAACGTGGAGCAGCACGGGGTTTGCGACCGCGTGCTTCTCGCCGAGCAGGCCATCGATCCCGACGCCGTAATAGCCGACGCTCGCATCGATATCGGTGCGCGCGGCGGTCATGAAGGCGAGGCGGCCACCGAGGCAATAGCCGACCGCGCCGACCTTTGCGCCGTCACCGAGTTCGCTGCGCGCGGCGCGGATCGTTGCCTCGATATCGGCGATGCCCTTGTCCTGGTCGAACTGGCCCATGAGCTCAAGCGCGCGTTCGAATTCGGGCTTCACGTCCGGGTCGAGCTCGACCCCTGGCTCCAGCCGCCAGAACAGGTCAGGGGCGATCGCGAGATAACCGGCCTCGGCGAGCGTGTCGCACTTGCGGCGGATGCCGGCATTCACGCCGAAGATTTCCTGGATCACGACGATCGCGGCCTTGGGCGTGCCGGCGGGGACCACGCGATAGGCGGTGAAGCTGCCGTCGCCCGCGAGCGTCGGTATGGTGGTGGTGTTCGTCATAGCAATCCTCCTTGCGGCCGTTCGAGATCGAGCAGCCGGGATTTTGTGATCGGGCCTTGGCCTGCGGAATACGCACCAAGCCTGCCCCCGGCTCCGAGAATTCGGTGGCAGGGGACGACGATCGGAAAGGGATTGCGCGCACAGGCCTGGCCGATCGCGCGCGGGCTCGACCCGATCGCCAGTGAGAGGTCGCCATAGCTGGCGGTCCGGCCGTAAGGGATCGCGACGATCGCCTGACGCAGCGCGTCGCCGCGGGGCGTCAGCGATGGTGCGAGCGGAAGGTCGAAGACGGTGAGACGGCCGGCGAAATACGCATTGAGCTGGCGGAGCGCTTCGCGGATCACCGGGTTCATGGTCGCCTCGACGATGCCGTCCCGGTCGATCGCGATCGCGTCGATCCGGTCGGTGCTGCCGGTCACGCGGATCAGCCCGATAGGCGTTGCGATCGAGGCGGCATCCCGCGCATACATTGCCACGCTATGCCGTGCCCCGCCGTGCGGCTCAAGCGCCACCGAAAGGGCCGTCCATGAAGATGAACATCGAAATCGAATGCACGCCCGAAGAGGCCCGCCGCGCGGTGGGGCTGCCCGACCTGACGCCGATCCATGACCGCTATGTCGCGATGATGATCGAGGCGATGCCCGGGCTCGGCGACGGGGCGATGCAGCCCGAGATGATCGAGACGATGATGCGCGGGTGGCAGCCGATGGGCGAGGCGGGGATGGCGTTCTGGAAACGGATGTTCGACGGCGCGACGCAGACGGGCAAAACGGGCGGTTGAGTAACAGAATGACGACGATCTTTGCAGTGTCGAGCGGGCGCCCTCCCGCGGCGATCTCAGTGGTGCGGATATCGGGGTCTGAGGCGTTTGCGGCGGCGGTCGCGCTCGCCGGGCCGCTCCCTGCCGCGCGGCATGCCAGTTTACGTGCTCTGCGTGATGCGAGCGGGACGATGCTCGATCGCGCATTGGTGATCGTCTTTCCGGGCCCGACCACCGCGACGGGCGAGGATCTGGTCGAGCTCCACTGTCACGGGGGACGGGCGGTCATCGCCGCGGTCGAACGCAGGCTTTCGGCGATGACCGGGTTACGACTGGCCGAGCCGGGCGAATTCACCCGTCGCGCGCTTGGCAACGGGCGGATCGACCTGACCCAGGCCGAAGGGCTTGCGGATCTGCTTGAGGCCGAAACCGAGGCGCAGCGTGTTGCCGCGATCACCGCGACCGAAGGCCGCGTGAGCCAGGCGGTGCGCGGCTGGATGGACGCGGTCGCGATGCTGTCCGCACGGATCGAGGCGATGCTCGACTTTGCCGACGAGGATGACGTGACCAGCGATGCGGCGGCCTTCGACGCGGTGTGCGCTGACATCGCAGCGCTGGCGGCTGAGATCGAGACGGTGGTGGCGAGCCCCCCGGTCGAGCGACTGAAAGACGGCCTTCGCGTCGTGATCGGCGGCCCCCCCAACAGCGGCAAATCGACGTTGCTCAATCTGATGGGGGAGCGCGATGCCGCGATCGTATCGCCGATCTCGGGGACGACGCGTGACCGCATCGATGTCCCGGTCTTGCGCAACGGGGTCGCCTATGTCCTGACCGATACCGCGGGTCTGGTTGATACGCTCGATCCGATCGAGGCAATCGGCGTTGCCCGGGCGGAGACCGCGATGGCGACGGCGGACCTGCTGCTGTGGCTGGCTGACACGGCGCCGCCACGCGAAGATGCGATCTGGGTTCACGCCCGAGCCGATCTGCCGGGGCGGGACGGGGGCGTCCCGCCCGGTCGGGTGATTGCCCTCTCGCAAAGCGACCAGGCATCGCTCGACGGCCTCTGGGCTGTGGTCCATGATCGCGCAGCTGCCCTGCTTCCCCGCAATGACGATCTGGCGCTCAAGGCGGATCAGCGCCGACGCTGCGAGCGGGCTGCGGCGACACTGCGTGCGGCGGGCAACGACCCGTTGATCGTTGCGGAGCATCTCCGCGAGGCCCGCACCGGGCTTGCCGTGGTGCTGGGTCTCGACGCAACCGGAGAGATGCTCGACGCACTGTTCGGCCGGTTCTGCATCGGCAAATGATGTTCCACGTGGAACAACTTTGACGCGATCGTCGCGTCGCTCTACGGCAATGGCATGTTCGATGTAGTGGTGGTTGGCGGTGGCCATGCCGGGACCGAGGCCGCAGCCGCGGCAGCGCGGAGGGGCGCGCGTACCGCGCTGGTGTCGTTCGACGCGCGCCAGATCGGCGCGATGTCATGCAATCCGGCGATAGGCGGGCTGGGCAAGGGCCATATGGTCCGCGAAGTCGATGCCTTTGACGGGCTGATCGGACGCGCTGCCGATGCCGCAGCGATCCATCACCGGATGCTCAATCGCAGCAAGGGATCCGCGGTTCAGGGGCCCAGGATCCAGGCGGACCGCAGGCTCTATGCGGCGGCGATCCAGGCACAGCTGGCGGCGACGCCGGACTTGTCGATCATCGCCGGCGAGGTCAGCGCGCTGCATCTGGAGGGTGATGGCGTCGCGGGTGTCGTGCTCGCAGACGGCGCCGTGGTCGCCGCCCGTGCGGTGGTGCTGGCGACCGGAACGTTTCTGGGCGGGCGGATCTTCCGTGGCGACGACCGCGAGGAAGGGGGCCGGATCGGCGAGCGTGCGGCGAAGCCACTGGCGGACCAGCTCCGCGCGCGTGCGCTGCCCATGGCGCGGCTGAAGACCGGAACTCCGCCACGGCTCGACGGGCGGACGATCAACTGGGGCGCGCTTGCCGAGCAGCCCTCCGATCCCGAGCCATGGACGATGTCGCCGATGACGACCGACCGTATCCTGCCGCAGGTCGCCTGTGCGATCACGCGGACGACGGACGAGACGCATGCGATCATCCGCGCCGCGTTCCACAGATCGCCGCTGTTCACCGGCGCGATCGAGGCGGCGGGGCCGCGCTATTGTCCGTCGATCGAGGACAAGGTTTCCCGCTTCGGTGACCGCGACGGCCATCAGCTGTTCCTCGAACCCGAGGGTCTCGACGACCCAACGATCTATCCCAATGGTCTGTCGACGTCCTTGCCAGTCGAGGTGCAGGCGGCGATGCTCGCGAGCATTCCCGGGCTTGAGCGTGTCGTGATGACGATGCCGGGCTATGCCGTCGAATATGATTATATCGATCCGCGCGCGCTCGATACGCGGTTGGCGCTTCCCGCGATCGACGGCGTGTTCTGCGCCGGCCAGCTCAACGGGACCACCGGCTATGAAGAGGCGGCGGGGCAGGGGCTGGTCGCTGGCCTGAACGCGGCGGCGCATGCCTGTGATCTGGCACCGGTGATCCTCGACCGCGCGTCGAGCTATCTCGGCGTGATGATCGACGACCTTGTCCTGCAAGGCGTTACCGAGCCGTACCGGATGCTGACCGCGCGTGCCGAGTTCCGGCTGTCGCTGCGCGCGGACAATGCCGAGACGCGGCTGGGCGGGATTGCGGAGGTGGCGGGATGCCTCGGCACCGCACGGCTCGCCCATCAGCGCGCGCGTGGCGAAGACCGGGCCCGGTTCCGATCCGCACTGCATGGCGAACGCACCGCGACCGAGATCGCGGATCAGGGCGTTGCGGTGGGGCGTGATGGCGCGCGGCGGACAGCGTTTGACTGGTTGCGCTTCGAGGGCGTGAAGCTTGCGCATGTCGCGCCTGATGCAGCGATCGGAATCCCGGCGGCGGTGGTCGACGAGGTCGTCGAGGATGCGCGCTACGCTCCCTATATCGAACGACAGGCGCAGGAGGTCGCGCGGTTGCGTGCGGACGAAGCGATCCTGTTACCCCAGGATCTTGCCTATGATCGGGTCCCCGGTCTGTCGAACGAGATGATCGATCGATTGAGTGCGGCACGACCGCTGTCTCTGGCCGCTGCGGCACGGATCCGGGGCATCACGCCTGCGGCACTGTCTGCGGTGCTCCTCCATACGAAACGAGTGCCGGCATGACCGAGGACGAAGCACGGACCTGGGTCCTCGAGCGGTTTGGCCCCGTCGCGACCGAGCGGGTTGCGGCGTTTGTCGCGATGGTCGTCGAGGAGGCCGCGCATCAGAATCTGATCGCGCCTTCGACGATCCCGACGATCTGGGAGCGGCATGTCGTCGACTCGCTTCAGCTGGTTGCACTCGCGGGCCCGGAGACAGATGCGATGCGCTGGCTCGACATCGGAACCGGTGGCGGATTTCCCGGCATGGTCGTCGCGCTGGTGCGCGACGGGCCGGTCGATCTCGTCGAACCACGCCGGCGTCGCGCGGACTTTCTCCAGCTCTGCGTTGCCCGGCTCGGGCTTGGCGAGCAGGTCTGGGTGCATCCGACCAAGGTCGAGTCCGTCACTTCAACGGCGCGGATCATTTCGGCGCGCGCGGTCGCCTCGCTCGAAAACCTTTTGCGTGGCGCGGCGCACTGCGCCACAACAGAGACGCGGTGGCTATTGCCTCGGGGGCGTCTCGACGAGGCAGAGATCACCGCGCTTCAGAAGCCTTGGCACTTTATGTTCCACGTGGAACAAAGCGTCACGAACCCGGAGTCGTCTATCGTGGTTCTGGATCGAGTCCGCGCGCGATGATCACCATCGCGGTCGCCAATCAGAAGGGTGGGGTGGGCAAGACCACCAGTGCCATCAATCTCGCGACCGCATTGGCGGCGACGGGAATGCGGGTGCTGCTGGTCGATATCGACCCGCAGGGCAACGCCTCGACCGGGCTTGGCATCGGCCATGCGCAACGCGTCAAATCTAGCTATGACGTCCTCATCGGCGAAGCGACGATCGACCAGGCCGTGGTGCACAGCCGCGTGCCCCGGCTCGACGTGATCCCCGCGACGGTCGATCTGTCGGGGGCGGAAATCGAGCTCGTCGAATTCGATGCGCGGACGCATCGGCTCGATCGTGCGATGCAGGACTCGACCGGGCATTGGGATATCGCGCTGATCGATTGTCCGCCTTCGCTCGGGCTGCTGACGATTAATGCGATGGTTGCAGCGGATGCGCTGCTCGTGCCGCTCCAGTGCGAATTCTTCGCGCTCGAGGGCCTGTCGCAGTTGCTCAGCACGGTCGAACGTATCCGTCAGCGGTTCAACCCCGGCCTGTCGATCCTCGGCGTTGCGCTGACAATGTATGATCGCCGCAACCGGCTGACCGATCAGGTCTCGGCGGATGTCCGCGCGGTGCTGGGCAAGGTCGTGTTCGAAACGGTCATCCCGCGCAACGTACGGCTGTCGGAAGCGCCCAGTCACGGACTTCCGGCGCTGATCTACGACCATCGCTGCAGCGGGTCGCAAGCGTATATCGCGCTTGCCCGCGAGATGATCGGCCGGCTTCCGGTATCTGCACGAGCAGCCGCGTGAGGGTATTGGTATGAGTGAAGGTACCAAGCGCGGCCGGCCGGGGCTCGGCCGCGGGCTGAACGCGCTGCTGGGCGAGATGGCCCGCGAGGCGCCGGTCAGCGCGAGCGGTGATGCGCCGACCAATAGCGGCGTGCGCATGCTGCCGGTCAGTTCGCTGTCGCCGCATCCGGACCAGCCCCGCCGACATTTCGACGAAGCGATGCTGAGCGAACTTGCCGCCTCGATCGCCGCACGCGGCTTGATCCAGCCGATCATCGTCCGGCCGCACGGCCATGATTATCAGATCGTCGCGGGCGAGCGCCGCTGGCGCGCGGCGCAAAGGGCGCGTTTGCACGAGGTCCCGGTGGTTGTCCGCGACTTCGACGACGCCGAAACGCTCGAAATCGCGCTGATCGAGAACATCCAGCGCGAGGATCTCAACGCGATCGAGGAGGCGCAGGCCTATCAGCGGCTGGCCGGAGAATATGGCCATACGCAGGAGGTGCTGGCCAAGATCGTCCATAAGTCGCGCAGCCATGTCGCCAACCTGTTGCGGCTGCTCGAGCTGCCTGCGCAGGTTCAGTCCCAGGTGGTCGAAGGATCGCTGTCGATGGGGCATGCGCGCGCGCTGCTCGGTTCGCCCGATGTCGAGACACTGGCGGACCAAGTGATCGCCCGCGGCCTATCGGTGCGCGAGACCGAAAAGCTGGCGCGTGATGCCAAGCCGGGCCGGACTCGGTCGGGCGGGACTGCGGCGACCGCAGCGAACGAGGCGCGGGTCCCCGATGCGGATATCGCGGCGCTTGAGCGGCAACTGGCCGATCTGCTGGGGCTTCAGGTGCGGGTTGCACATAGTGAGACCGGCGGCACGCTGACGCTGAGTTATTCGACGCTCGATCAGCTCGACATGGTATGCCAGCGGCTGACGGGCGGGGCGATCTGAACGTCCGGGGGGAAGCGGTTCCTTCCCTCCGGTACGTCCGCCTGACGGGGGGAATTCAGCGGGCTTTAGTTTCTGCGTGCGATCGCCTGAGCAAGGGCGACGATGGCGGCATCCGCGACGACCCCGCCGGGATTGCCCGGGGCCATGATCGCACGTTCGGCGGTGCGGACGCGGGCGATGGCCGTAGCGAGCATCACTGGCGACCAGCGGCGGAGCGATTTGGCGGTCTGTGCCTCGTCGCGGAAGAAGACGCGGTGGCGCTTCATCACCGTATCGACGGACTCGCCGCGATCGATCTCGCCGCGCATCTCGGCGAGCGCGATCAGTCTGCGGACGAGCTGCCGCAGCCACGGGATCGGCGAGGTTCCGGCCTCTTCAAGCCGCGCGAGTTCGGTCCCGAGATCGGCGACACGCCCCTCGATCGCCGCGTCGATCGCCTGACCCATCTCCGCCTCACCGAGGTCCGCGCCGATCGCATCGAGCGCGGCGTGGTCGAGATCATGCGGTCGTTCGGCGCTTGCGTCGAGATACAGCGCGAGCTTGTCGATCTCGCGCGCGATGACCGCGCGGTCGCCACCGGTGGTCTCGACCAGGCGACGCGCGACGCCGGGGGCAGGGCGCAGACCCTGTTCGCCCGCCATCGTGCTGGCGAGACGCTCCGCATCGGCAGCCGTGGGTGCGTAGCAGGCGAACGCCATCGCACGCGGCGATTCGAGCGCGAGCTTGACGATCTTCGCACTCGTCTTGACGCTGGGCGCGATCGCGACGACCGGGTTGCCCGCGCGATCAGCGTTCAACAGCGTGGTGAACGCATCGAGGCTCTCCTCGCCCGCCGACGCGACGCGGACGTGACGCGCGGTGGCGAAGAGCGACAGGGCGGCCGCCTCGTCAGCGAGCCGCGAGGGATCCGATCTGAGCTGTGCGCCATCCAGATCGACGCGCTCGGCATCGGGTCCCATCGCCTTGGCGAGCGTGCGGGCGAGGTCGCTTGCGCCGGCCTCGTCAGGGCCGTGGAGAAGATAGAGACGGATATCGGGGCCGGGCCTGGCCAATGCGGCGCGGATCTGGTTGGCGCTGGCCTTCACGGGGCCGGCGTGGGGGCCGGCGGGGTCCGCTGCGCATAGAGCGCGATCCGCGCGACGATCTGATCCGCGACGATTCCCGACAGACGTTCGAGCGCGGTATTTTCGGCTGCGATCGTCGCATATTCGGACCGGACGACATCGATGCCGGCGTCGGATCCGGCGGTCGCGTCGAGCAGGACGGTGCCGTCACCGATCCGGACGAGCTGATAGCGCGCGCGCAGGATCCGGCGTTCGCGCGACACGCTGTCGTCGCGCCGCACGCCGAGGCCGTTGATCTGGTCCTCGAGCCGGATGTCGATCCGATACAGCGGTGCCGCGCCGTTCGACGGCAACCGGTCGCGCAGCGCGGTTGCCATCAGCCACCCGGACTTGCCCTCGATCGGCGTGATCTCGACCTGGCCGAGCGTGCCGGCAACCGCGCCGCTGCTGCCGCCCGAATAGAGCGGATGCAGCCCGCAACCCGCCAGGCTGGCCGAGAGCAGCAGGGCTCCCGCAAGAAGCGCGTACCGCGTCATGCGACGATGTTCACGAGGCGGTCGGGCACGACGATCACTTTCCGGGGCGGCTTGCCCTCGAGCAGGCGGACGATCTTGTCAGAGGCCAGCGCGGCCGCCTCGACCTCGTCCTTCGGCGCGCCCTTGGGGAAGACGAGCGTGTCGCGCAGCTTGCCGTTGACCTGCACCGCGATGGTGACCTCGTCATCGACCAGCAGCGCCGGATCGACTTCGGGCCACGCGGCGTCGGCGATCAGGCCGTCGTTACCTGCGGTCGCCCAGGCTTCCTCGGCAACGTGCGGCACCATCGGGCTGACGAGCAGCAGCAACGTGCGGATCGCCTGTTCGCGATCGGCGGACGGCGATGCCTTCTCGATCGCACTGCACAGGCTGTAGAGCCGCGCGACCGCCTTGTTGAACTGCAAGCCATTGATATCGCTCTCGATACCCACCGTGGTGCGATGGCACAGCTTGCGCAGGGCGATGTCGTCGCCCTCGGCCTTGGCGGCACCGTCGGCCTCGATCAGGCGCCAGAGACGCTGGACGAACCGCCACGCGCCCTCAATGCCCGACTCACTCCAGGGAAGGTCGCGCTCGGGCGGCGAGTCGGAGAGCACGAACCAGCGCACCGCGTCGGCGCCATACTGGTCGACGATCGGCTCGGGATCGACGGTGTTCTTCTTCGACTTCGACATCTTTTCAACACGACCGACGGTGATCGTGTCACCCGTCGCGATCTCGATGCCGTCGCGCACGTCGTCGGGGCCGAGCCAGCGGCCGTCCGCGGACTTGTACGTCTCGTGCGTAACCATGCCCTGCGTGAACAGCCCGGCAAACGGCTCGGCGATGTCGAGCATGCCGATATGCTTCAGCGCACGCGTCCAGAAGCGGGCGTAAAGCAGATGCAGGATCGCATGCTCGACGCCGCCGATATACTGGTTGACCGGCAGCCACTTCTCCGCGCCCGTCCGGTCGAACGGCTTGGCGTCCGGCTGGCTGGCGAAGCGGATGAAATACCACGACGAATCGACGAACGTGTCGAGCGTGTCGGTCTCGCGCCGTGCTGCGCCGCCACAGGACGGGCAGGGGACGTGCTTCCACGTCGGATGGCGATCGAGCGGGTTGCCGGGGATGTCGAACGACACGTCCTCGGGCAGCACGATCGGCAGCTGGTCCTTGGGCACCGGCACCGCGCCGCACGCGTCGCAGTGGATGATCGGGATCGGCGTGCCCCAGTAACGCTGGCGGCTGACGCCCCAGTCGCGCAGGCGGAACACGGTCGTGCCCTTGCCCCAGCCTTCGCCCTCGGCGCGCTCGATCACGGTGCGCTTGGCGTCTTCGATGTCCATTCCGTCGAGGAAGTGCGAGTTCACCAGATTGCCGGCTCCCGTCCAGGCGGTGTCGCCGACGAACACGGGGGCCTCGTCATCGCCTTCGGAGACGACGCGCTTGACGGGCAGATCGTATTTGCGCGCGAAATCCAGATCGCGCTGGTCATGCGCGGGCACGCCGAACACAGCGCCGGTGCCGTATTCCATCAGCACGAAGTTCGCGATGTAGACCGGGAGCTCCCAGCTCTGGTTGAGCGGATGCGCCGCGCGGATACCGGTGTCGAAGCCCAGCTTCTCCTGCGTGTCGAGTTCGGCCGCGGTGGTGCCGCCACGCTTGCAGAGTTCGATGAACGCAGCCGCATCGGGGTTCGTCTCGGCGACCGCGCGCGCGATCGGATGATCCGCGGCGACCGCGACGAAGCTCGACCCGAACATCGTGTCGGGGCGCGTCGTGAACACCTCGACCGAATCGATGCCGGTCGTATTGCCCGCCAGCGCGAACTTGAACTGCAACCCCTGGCTGCGGCCGATCCAGTTCTCCTGCATCAGCTTGACCTTGTCGGGCCAGTGCTCGAGCGCGCCGAGGCCGTCGACCAGCTCGTCGGCAAAGTCAGTGATTTTGAGGAACCACTGCGACAGCTTGCGCCGCTCGACCAGCGCGCCCGAGCGCCAGCCGCGCCCGTCGATCACCTGCTCGTTGGCGAGCACGGTCATGTCGACCGGATCCCAGTTGACCGCCGATTCCTTGCGATAGACGAGCCCCGCTGCGAACAGGTCGAGGAACAGCGCCTGCTCATGCCCGTAATATTCAGGCTCGCACGTCGCCAGTTCGCGCGTCCAGTCGAGCGCGAAGCCCAGCCGCTTCAGCTGCGCCTTCATCGTCGCGATGTTGGCGCGCGTCCAGTTGCCCGGATGCACGCCCTTTTCCATCGCCGCGTTCTCGGCGGGCATGCCGAACGCGTCCCAGCCCATCGGATGGAGCACTTCCATGCCCTTCATCCGACGGAAGCGCGCGAGCACGTCGCCCATCGTATAGTTGCGGACATGCCCCATGTGGATGCGCCCCGACGGATAGGGGAACATCTCGAGCACGTACGAACGCGGCTTGGTCGAAGAATCGTCGGCGGCGAACGTGTTACGTTCGTCCCAGACCTTCTGCCACGCCGCGTCCGCCTTCAACGCATTGAAACGCGACGCCATGATGTCGTCCTCAGCCCGCGATCGAGGCGCGACGCAGGTCGCGGGCCTTGGTCAGGATGATGTCCTCGAGCTTCTGCGTGGTCGCGGCCTGGACGGGTGCGGACACCCACTGGCCGTTGCGGTTGATCTCCCGCAGTGCCGCGACGCGGACGGCATCGGCGCGCAGGTCCTGGTCGAGGATCGATACCGTTACCTTCATCCGCTCGGCCGGGGTCTGCGGGTTGACGTACCAGTCGGTGACGATGACGCCGCCATTGGAGTCGGTCTGGAGCAGCGGCATGAAGCTCAGCGTGTCGAGCGTCGCGCGCCAGAGATAGCTGTTGACGCCGATCGTGGTGATCTTCGACGCGGCCAGATCGGCCTTGGGACGGGCGCTGCCGCCGCCGCACGCAACCAGCGGCAGAGCGGCGAGAACCACGAGGGCGGTACGCGGGCGGAACATCGGCATCATCCTGGCAATAGATCGTCGTCAGCCTCTACAGGGCGGGCCTGCTACCCGCAAGGATGGGGTGGGCGTCGGCAATTCGTCCGGCAACCACGGCGTTCGACCTGTTCTGTGTGTCTGATGCAACACCTTTGGATAATCATTAGGTGCGGATAGCTGACGGGGATCGATCTGTGTTAGCTGCCGTTCAGCGAAGGAATCGTAACAAGATTCGTCTATAAAAGATTCGCAGGGAGTTGTTGTTTTGGTCGCCAAGCGCGTGATGGTCGGGATGTTCGCCGGAGTGGCTGCTGCCGCTGCGGTCTTCGTCGCGCCCGCGTTCGGCGCCTCCGAACAGCAGGTCCGCATCGCCAAGCGCCCGGCGCTGTCGGTGCGGGGCACGGGCGGCTTCACCCCATCGGCGGCGGATCCCCGGCTTGCGGCGCTGTTCGCGCGCGGCGGCTTCGATGCCGGGAGCTTCCGCTTCACCCCGGCCGAAACGCGTCGCGACAATCGTGCCTTCACCGTCGCTGTCCGCGCGCAGACCAACCGTGGTATCGATACCACGCGTCTCGCGACTAGCACCGCGCCGACCGTCGGATTGGCGCCGATCGCGTATAATCTGGGCATGTCGGTCGGCTGGAAGCGGTTTGCGGTGTCGGGCGATCTGGCACGCGTCGATCTGGCCGGGATGCCGGGCAGTCGCAGCTCCGCCGATGTCGCGGTCAGCTATGCGGGCAAGCGGTTCACGGGCAGCGTCAAGGCTGCGGCGGATCGTCCGCTCGCAAATACGCCGCGTCTCGTCGAGGATGCGCCGAGCTATTCTGTCGATCTCGGCGGATCCTATTCGCTTACGCGCAACATCGATGTAACCGCGGGCGTCCGCTATCGGTCGGATCGTGAGCGGTTCGTTCGGCTCGAGGACGATCGTCGCGACAGCCAAGCCGTCTATCTCGGGACCGCCTTCCGCTTCTGATCCGGGCGCAGCATGATCGGCGGTGAGCCGCGAATTGCTCCCATCACGTCCACGCATCGATCGCGGCCCAGCCGTGAAAGCCCAGCATCCTGAGTCGCCGCCACCGTGCGGCGGTCATGCCGCCCAGCGCGATCATCGGTAGACCGAGCCCACGCGCAACAAGCATAGCAGCCGCGGGACCGATCGCTGGCGCTCCCGGATGCGACCGCGTCGGATAGATCGGCGACACGAACAGCGCGTCGGCACCGGCCCGCGCGCCGAGCATCGCCTCGCGCCGATCGTGCGCGGGCCAGGTCCGCAGGCTCCCACCGCGGCCGGCGCCATGCACGCCGTCGATCCCGGCAAATCCGGGCCGCGCGACCACCACCAGCCGTCGCGCCTGCGCGATGCGGCGTATGCGCAGCGCCAGCGCCCGACGCTGCGCCGGGGGCGTCTGGTAGTGGCGGATCACGATCCCCGATCCCGGCGGAATACACTGCAGCGCATGCCATAGCGCATCGCCCATCCGCTCGTCGGTCATCAGCCAGAGGCGCGGGACGGGGTTTCGGTGCGGCATCTTGCTGCCTATAGCGCCCCGCATGACAGACACGAACGGCATGACCGACGAAACCGACCGCGCGCAGCGCCTGGCCG
The DNA here is from genome assembly GCF_014842205.1 of Sphingomonas sp. CFBP 13714. Classification (NCBI taxonomy): domain Bacteria; kingdom Pseudomonadati; phylum Pseudomonadota; class Alphaproteobacteria; order Sphingomonadales; family Sphingomonadaceae; genus Sphingomonas; species Sphingomonas sp. CFBP 13714. The sequence goes on along the minus strand of NZ_JACYVG010000001.1, from coordinate 233,153 downwards.
AGATCCGCGCACGGATCGCCAAGGCCGCCGAGATCGCCGGTCGCAAGCCTGAGGACGTCGCCTTGATCGCGGTGTCGAAGACGCATCCGGCGACGGCGATCGAACCCCTGCTCGAACAGGGTCAGCGGGTATTCGGCGAGAATCGCGTCCAGGAAGCGGCGGACAAATGGCCAGCGCTCAAGGCGCGGTACCCCGACGTCGTCCTGCACCTGATCGGGCAGTTGCAGTCGAACAAGGCAGCGGATGCCGTCGCGCTGTTCGACTGCATCCATGTCGTCGATCGTCCGTCGCTGGTCACGGCGCTCGGCAAGGCGATGCGCGAGAGCGGGCGGCGCCCCGACTGCTATCTCCAGGTGAATATCGGTGATGAGCCGCAAAAGGGCGGCTGTGCGATCGCCGACCTGCCCGCGTTGCTCGACGCGGCCCGCGCGGCCGACCTCCCGGTTGCGGGGCTGATGTGCCTGCCTCCCGCCGATGTCGAGCCTGCGCCCTATTTCGCGCTGCTGGCAAAGCTTGCGCGCGATTGCGGGCTGTCGGGGCTGAGCATGGGCATGTCCGATGATTTCGAGACCGCGGTGACGATCGGCGCGACGCACGTCCGGATCGGCAGCGCGCTGTTCGGCACGCGGGGGCATCGCGCATGACCGGTGCAGTCCGGTTCGATGCGCTGTTGTTCGATTTCGACGGTGTGCTGATCGACAGCGAGGCGCTCGGCAACCGGCATATCGCCGAATGGCTGACCGCTGCGGGGCATCCGATCACCCCGGAGGAGTCGATGGCGAACTTCATGGGGCTTGCCGGGCCGCAATTCGTCGACGCGATCGAGCGCTGGATCGACCGGCCGCTGCCCGAGGCGTTCTACGCGGCGCGCAAGGCGGAGGACGACCGCGTTATGGCCGCGGGTATCGATGCGATCGCGGGTGCGGTCGCCTTCGTCCGCGCCTTGCCGGCCGATCTGCCCAAGGCGATCGTCTCGTCGAGCCCGACCCGCTGGATCGCGCGGCACCTCGACCATATCGGCCTGCGCGACGCGTTCGGCGATCATCTCTACAGCGGCCGCGAGCATGTCACTAACGGCAAGCCTGCGCCTGATCTCTATCTCTACGGTGCCGAACGGCTGGGCGTCGACATCGGCCGGACCGCGATCCTCGAGGATTCGCCGGTCGGCGCGACCGGCGCGGTGGCCTCGGGCGGCTATGTCATCGGACTGTCGGCGGGGTCGCATTGCGGGCCGGATCACGGCGCGCGGCTCAAGGCGATCGGCGTCGATGCGCTGGCCGACGATTTCGACGCGGTGGCGCGCGTCCTGCGAGAGGGGGCCTAGGCCCGCCGCCTGCGCAGGATCGCGCCGACGCCCGCGACCAGGTCATAGGGGATCGCCGCAGCCTCGCGTGCGCGCATCTTGATCTGGTAGCGGCGGCTGCCGCCATGTGGGACGTGAATCGCGCTGGCGGGCATCCCCAACATTGCGAACAACATGCGGATGCGCGGCTGGTGATAGCCGTCGGTGCAGATCATGCACTGGGCATAATGCCCCGCGCGGGCGAACCGAGTGGCTGCGACCACGCTCTGCAGCGTATCGAGACTGGCTTCGTCGAGATGGATCCGCGACCGATCGACCGTTTCCGCCAGCCGATCGGCCATCACCGATGCCTCCGACGGACCATGACGGCCAATCGCGCCCGAACAGAACAGGTCCGCCTCGGTATAGCGCGCCGCGGCCGCCGCCGCGAACGCGATCCGTCGCTCGAGCGTCGGGCTCGGGCTGCCATCCGCGCGCACCGCGGCGCCGAACACGACGATCAGCCGCCACGAGGGAGGAATGTCGATCAAAGCTGATGTCCGGTGCGGTCGCGCTTGGTTGCGAGATAGCGGGCATTGTGCGGATTGGCGGGCAGCGCGTGGGGGACGCGCTCGGCCACCGTCACACCGGTCGCCTCGAGTCCGGCGACCTTGGCCGGATTGTTGGTGAGCAACCGAACCCGGTTCTGGCCGAGCAGGCTCAGCATCCGCGCGGCAACGCCAAAATCGCGTGCATCGATCGCAAAGCCCAGCCGGGTATTGGCGTCGACCGTGTCGAACCCCTGATCCTGCAGCGCATAGGCGCGCAGCTTGTTAACCAGGCCGATGCCGCGCCCCTCCTGACGCAGATAGAGCAATATGCCCCAGCCGCTGTGCTGGATCGCGTGAATCGCGGCGTGGAGCTGCGGCCCGCAGTCGCATTTGAGGCTGCCGAGCACGTCACCGGTCAGGCACTCGCTGTGCAGCCGGACGAGCGGGGCATCGCCGTTCGGCTGCCCGATCAGGAGGGCGATGTGTTCATCGGCGCTTTCCGGCGAGCGGAAGGCGACGATCTCGGCATCCTCCGCGCCCTCGACCGGCAAGCGTGCGCGGGTCGCGATGACGAGCCGGGTCGCATCCTCATGCGCATCGATATCGGCGGCGGTCGCGGTCGCCTCGGGCGCGCCGCTGCCCAGGAAGAAGGCGGGCAACAGCCCGGCGATCCGTGCGAGCCGCAACGCCGCCGCGGCGGCGTCGGGGTGCGGGACGGGCAGGGTGCGGAACGGACCCTTGAGCGGCGTCGCGAGGTCGAACTGCGGGTCGGCAAGCGCGGTCGCGGCAGGAAAATCGATCCAGGGCGCGCGATCGACCAGGACGGGGGCGGTCGGGTCGGCCGCCTCGAGCTGATTGGCGAGCTTCAGCGTCACCGCCCGTCCCGACGAGATCAGCACCCCGCCGGTCGCCGGCGGATCGAATGCCGCGAGCCGGTCCGCGTCCGCCGTCTCGACCGCGAGCAACGTCAGTCCGTCGATCGCGATCGGCCAGCCGCGGCGCAGGGCATCGACCACGCGGGCCGCGGCGCGCGGATTGGGGCGATCGCTCAAAAGGCGAACTCGGTCAGGATCGGGATATGGTCGGAGGGCTTGAGCCAGCTGCGGCACGGCTCGAAGACGTGATGCGCGACGGCGGCGTCCGCGGCCGCGCCCGTCGCCCACATGTGATCGAGCCGCCGCCCGCGATCGGACGTCGCCCAGTCCTTCGCGCGGTAGCTCCACCAGGTGAACAGCCGCGCAGGGGCGGGATGGAAGCGGCGGCCGAGATCGACCCAGTTTCCTGCGGCCTGGAGCCGGGCGAGCGCCTCGACCTCGACGGGCGTATGGCTGACGACATCGAGCAGCTGCTTGTGGCTCCAGACGTCCGCCTCGAGCGGCGCGATGTTGAAATCGCCGACCAGGATTGTCGGGCCGCTCAGCGTTTCCGACCAGCGCGTCATCCGCTCGAGAAAGTCGAGCTTCTGGCCGAATTTCGGATTGGCGTCGCGATCGGGGACGTCGCCGCCCGCGGGAATATAGACATTCTCCAGCCGCACGCCGTTTTCGAGGCGCACGCCGACGTGGCGGGCTTCGCTGTTCGCCTGCCAGTCGAACCGGTCGTCGGCGACGATCGGCACCTTGCTCAGGATCGCGACGCCGTGATGCATGCGCTGGCCGTGGAGCACGATATGCTCATAGCCGAGCGCGCGGAACGTCTCGAAGGGGAAGTCGTCGTCGACGACCTTGGTTTCCTGGAGGCACAGGATATCAGGCGCGGCTTCCTTCAGAAACTGCTCGACGATGGCGATCCGGAAGCGGACCGAGTTGATGTTCCAGGAGACGATTTTCACGCGTGCGATGTAGCGCCGCGTGGGGGTGGCGACAAGGATCGCGCGGCGGCGTGCCGATCAACGAAAAGACCCCCGCTCCGGGGGCGTGGAGCGAGGGCCGACTCAGCGTTCGTCACGCAGGCAGACAATGGGGACACCATCCGGGCAACAGGGGGAAAAATCCCGAATGCCCCACATCCGCGACTCAACCCCTAGCGCCAGGAACCTGTCGCCGGGATGAATGAAACGACAATGCCGTTCATTTTCAGGAGGTGAACAGACTCACCGGGTCCGGCGCGGGTCGTTCCACCGGAAGGTGTTGTCGCTGACCGGTCCGCCGAATTTCTGCTTGGACAGGCGGATGGTGGTCCGGTTGTTCTGGCTGTCGAGCGCGACCCAGCCCTGCAGCATCAGCCCGCCGGGGGCGGCGGCATCGCGTGCGAAGACCAGGGTGATCCTGCCTGCCTCAGGGTGTTTCGGATCGTTCACCTCAACGGATACAATCCGCGGGTCATAGCCGGGGACGAGCTTGGCATAACGCGTGATATCGCGTGACGGATCGAGAAAAACGACCAGCGGTGAATTCTTGATCGGCCAACGCTGCACCTGCTTCACCGAATAGTCGATGAAGGTCAGCGCGCCGCCCTCGGCGACGATCAGGATTGGCACGCCCTTCTCATACTGGAATCGGATCTTGCCGGGCTTTTTGAGCGTCAGCACGCCGGTCAGAACCTTGCCGTTGCGATCCGCCTGCGAAAAATCAGCGGTCATCGTCACCAGAGATTGCAGAGATTTCTGCACTACGGCCAGATCCCCGGTCGCCTGTGCGGCGATCGGCGATGGCACTGCGGCGACCGAGAAAGCGGCGATCGTCGCGATCACCGCGGGGCGGGTGTTGAACATCGAAATCTCCTTGGACGCCGGGCAATGCCGGGCCCGGCTTGAACGGGTTGTGAACTGGGATGCGTGAGGATTGGGCCATCACCGCCAGAGCCTGCGTCATCCTGGGCCTGACCCAGGATCCAGAGCCGCATAGGCCGGGTTTTGTGGCTCTGGATCCCAGCCTTCGCTGGGATGACGGGCAGGCTGTGCTGGACGCCACCCCCCAAGCCCTCAGATCGCATGCCCTTCGGTATCGCGCAGGACCTCGCGGCGTCCGACATGATCGGGCCGGCCGACGATGCCATCCTTTTCCATCCGCTCGATCAATCGCGCGGCCGAGTTGTAGCCGATCCGCAACTGCCGCTGCAGCCACGAGGTCGACGCCTTTTGCGATTCGCAGACCAGCTGGATGGCGTTGCGATATTGCTGGTCCTCCGCCGAATCCTCGCCGGTCGGGGAGCCTTCGAGCGTGAAGCCGTCCTCGGGCTCCTCGGTGACCGACGAGATGTAGTCGGGCAGGCCCTGCGACCGCCAGTGATCCGCCACTAGCCGGACCTCGTCATCGCTGACGAACGGGCCGTGGACGCGGACGATGCCCTTGCCGCCGGGCATGTAGAGCATGTCGCCCTTGCCGAGCAGCTGTTCGGCGCCCTGTTCGCCGAGAATAGTGCGCGAATCGATCTTCGACGTGACGTGGAAGCTGATCCGGGTCGGCAGGTTTGCCTTGATGACGCCGGTGATGACGTCGACCGACGGCCGCTGAGTCGCCATGATCAGGTGGATGCCCGCCGCGCGCGCCTTCTGCGCCAATCGCTGGATGAGGAATTCGACCTCCTTGCCCGCGGTCATCATCAGGTCGGCGAGCTCGTCGACGATCACCACGATCTGCGGCAGCACGTCATATTCGAGCTTCTCCTCCTCGTACATCGGCGCGCCGGTGTCGGGATGATAGCCGGTCTGCACCTTCCGACCCAGCGGTTGACCCTTGGCCTTGGCACCACGCACCTTGTCGTTGAAGCCGGCGAGGCTGCGCACGCCGACCGACGACATCTGCCGATAGCGATCCTCCATCGTCTCGACCGCCCATTTGAGCGCACGCACCGCCTTGGCGGGGTCGGTCACGACCGGCGACAGCAGATGCGGGATGTCGTCGTACATGCTCAGTTCGAGCATCTTCGGATCGATCATGATCATCCGGCACTGGTTCGGCGTCAGCTTGTACAGCAGCGACAGGATCATGCTGTTGAGCCCGACCGACTTGCCCGACCCCGTCGTACCCGCGACCAGCAGATGCGGCATCGGCGCGAGATCGGCGATCACCGAATCGCCCGCGATGTTCTTGCCGAGGATGATCGGCAGCTGCGCGGCCTGATCCTCGAACGTCTGACTGCCGACGAGCTCGTGGAGCGACACCGCCTCGCGCCGCGCATTGGGCAGTTCGATGCCAATCACATTGCGTCCCGGAATCACCGCGACGCGTGCGGAGATCGCCGACATGTTGCGCGCGATGTCGTCGGCCAGCGCGATCACGCGGCTCGCCTTGATGCCGGGCGCGGGCTCGAGCTCGTACATCGTCACGACCGGGCCCGGCCGCACCTCGATGATCGATCCCTTGACGTGGAAATCGTCAAGCACGTTCTCCAGCAGCCGCGCGTTGCGTTCGAGCCCGGCCTTGTCGACGACATTGCCCTGGCTCGGCGGCGACGGCGTCAGCAGGTCGACGCTGGGCAGCGTGTAATTGTCGCGCAGGTCGAGCTGGCGTTCCTTGGGTTTCGCCTGCGACGGCGCGTTCTGGCGGTCGGCGATGACGGGCGCGGGGCGTGGATCGGGTTCGGCGATCGCGCGCGGCTCGACGGGCTTGCGCGTCAGCGTCAGCGGCTCGTCCTCGTCGTCAGGCCCACCGACATAGCCGTCGGCCCCGTCATCATAGCCGAGCGCCGGGATCCGGTTGCGCCGGAAGCGCCACTTGCGCTCGCCCAGATCGATCTCGATGCTCTTGCCCCAGACGATCGCACCCGCGATCGCGGCGACCAGCCCGACGGCGCGCGCCGACCAAAGTTCGGCGACCGGCTGACCCAGGAATCCAAGACCCCAATGCACCGCATTGGCGACCGACAGGCCGATGATGCCACCCCAGCCTGCAGGAAGTGCGAGCACCGACGCATCGGACACGAAGGCGAGCGCGCTGGCCATCAGCGCGACGCCGAGCGCCGCACCGCGCAGCATCCGTGCCCAGCGTCCGACCGGCAGGTCGCGCCACAGCCGCATCGCGAGGATTGGCCCGACCGGCAGCAGCAGCGCGACGGCGGGGCCGAACAGCGACAGCGCGATATCGGCGAACCACGCGCCCGGCGGGCCGATCAGGTTGGCGGGATAGCCGCCCGACGCGGTGTTCAGCGCCGGATCGCTGGCATGATAGCTGGCCAAAGCCAGTGCCATCAGCAACGTCGCGACGAACAGCGCGATCGCGGCAATCAGCGCGCCGCTGCGCACCGCTCCCGCCTTTACCGTCTCACGCCATAAGGCTGGCTGCGCGCGGCTGGCCATGACCTCAAATCCTTCAATGTGCGAAAATCCGACTTTTCATCGCGCCGGGCGGGTCCGACGTCAAGGCGAGCACGCGACAACACGGGTTAAAGCGACCCCGGATCTGCGTTGGCAGCGGCGGGCGGGCGGGATAGAGCGGCACCATGGACACAGATGTACTCATCCTCGGTGGCGGGCTGGTCGGTGCGACGCTCGCCGTGGCGCTCGACGTGCACGGCATCTCGACGATCGTGATCGATCCGGCGGACCCCGCGGTCACGCTGGCGCCGGGCTTCGATGGCCGGGCTTCGGCGGTGGCGAGCGCGAGCCACCGGATGCTCGATGCGATCGGCGTCGGCGCGACGCTGGCGGGGCAGGGCTGCGCGATCCGCCAGATCCGGGTCAGCGACGGGCTGGAACCGGGCAAGCTCGATTTCGTCCCCGCCGCGGACGACGGCGCGCTGGGCACGATGTACGAGAACAAGCTGCTCCGTCACACGCTGTTCGATGCCGCGAGCGCGGCGGCGCATGTCGACCTGCGGATGATGACGCGCGCGACCGATCTCGACCGCAGCGCCGCGGGGGTGACCGCGACGCTTGATTCGGGCGCGGTGGTCCGCGCGCCGCTGGTCGTCGTCGCCGAGGGGCGCAAGTCGCCGACGCGCGAGGCGGCCGGGATCACGATGGCGCACTGGTCCTATGATCACACCGCGATCATCGCCGCCTTTCATCACGAACGCTCGCATGAGGACGTCGCCTACGAGATCTTCTACGCCAGCGGCCCATTCGCGCTGCTGCCGCTGCCCGACGATGCGGAGGGGCATCGCTCGGCGATCGTGTGGACGGTCGACACGAAGAACGCCGCGGGCATGCTCAAGATGGGTGACCGCGCGTTCCTCGCCGAAGCGACCAAGCGCATGGGCGGATTTCTCGGCGAGCTGTCGACGCTGACGCCGCGCTCCTCCTATCCGCTCGGCTTTCAGCACGCCGCCCGGATCACCGACACGCGGCTCGCGCTGGTCGGCGATGCGGCGCACGGCATCCATCCGATCGCCGGACAGGGGCTCAATCTCGGCTTTCGCGACGTGGCGACGCTCGCCGAGGTGCTGGTCGAGGGCAAACGCCTCGGCCTCGACCTCGGCGATGCGGCGCTGCTCGCGCGTTACCAGCGCTGGCGCGGGCTCGACACGTTCATGACCGCCGCCGCGACCGACACGCTGACCCGGCTGTTCGGCATGCCCGGCAAGACCGCGAGCGCGGTGCGCCGCTTCGGCATCAGCGCGGTCAACGCGATACCACCGCTCAAGGATCGCTTCATGGCAGAGGCGCGCGGCGAGAGCGGCGACCTGCCGAAGCTGCTTCAGGGTCTGACGATCTGACCATCGCCCGTCCGCGCGATCTGGCGATCGTGCGGGCGGGACAGCAGCATGACGGAAAGCGCGCCGCCGATCAGGCACATCAGCATGTCCCACTGCGTATCCCAGGGGTCGCCCTGCGTCCCGAGAAACGCGTCCGCACCCTCGCCGAGCGAAACCGCCGCGCCGAATTCGATCAGTTCGTACAGCGCGCTGATGGCGAGGCAATAGGCCAGGACGGTGACGGTCAGCAGCCGTGGCGACGCGATATGCCGACCCCGGATCAACAGCTCGCGCAGCACGATCGCGGGGACGAACCCCTGGATCAGGTGACCGAACCGATCATAGGGATTGCGCGCCAGATACAGCCAGTCCTGCACCATGAAACCGACCGGGACGCGGGCATAGCTATAGGCGCCACCCAGCATCAGCACGAAGCCATGAAACGCGATCAGGACCAGCGCCAAAGGGGTGAAGGCGAACCGGTGACGCAGCGCCACCAGGATCGGAAAGGCGATCAGGACGGGCGCTACCTCCATCCACCAGGTGGCGCGGTCGAAGGGCGACCATCCCGATGCCGCGAGCCCGATGCTCCAGGCCACCCCTAGAATGACGAGGCGGCGGTCGGGTTTCGCCATCAGGCGGTTGCGGCACCATCGATTGGCCGCGCCTCTTCGACCAGCATCACCGGCACGCCGTCACGGATCGGATAGGCGAGCCCGGCGGCGTCAGAGATCAGTTCCTGCGCGGCCTCGTCGTAGCGCAGGGGCGTGCGCGACACCGGACAAACGAGGCGTTCGAGCAGCCAGGGATCGAGTCCGCTCATTGCAGCGTCACCTGTTCGTCGCCGTCGTGTCGCCCGAAGAACTGCATCAGCTGGATGATCAGTTCGGCACGCGTTTCGATGTCGGGAGCCTCGAGCAGCGCCTGCTTGGCGGCGGAATCGAACGGGGCGATCTGCGCGATGCCGTTGACCAGACTCTCGTCGTCGAGCCGAGCGACCGCGTCCCAGTCGACCGCATAGCCCTGCACGTCGGCGAAGCGGCGGGATTCGAGTTCGAGCGACGAGCGGCGGCCGAGCGACAGCGTGTCGTCCTCGATCACCGGCAGCAATTCGGCCTCGACTTGGCGGAAGGGCGTGGTGACATCGAGTTCGCGGACGATGCGGAACATCGCGACGCCCTCCAGCACGACATTGTACCGGCCGTCCTCGAGCGCCTCGACCTCGGCGATCTTGCCGACGCAGCCCAGTGCGTAGAGCTCTCCATCATCACCGCGCGGCTGGATCATGCCGATCCGCCGGTCGCGCGCCATCGCGTCGCTGATCATTGCCCGATAGCGCGGCTCGAACAGGTGCAGCGGCAACTGCATGCCCGGGAACAGCAGCGCGCCGGGCAGGGGGAAGATAGAGAGCCGGGTCGTCATCCGAACAGGATCGCAGACAGGCGCCGCCGCTGTCCAGAGACCCAGGGATCCTCGAGCCCCACCACCTCGAACAATTTCAGCAGCTGCGTCCGCGCGGCGCTCTCGTTCCAGTCGCGATCCGCGGCGATGATGGCGAGGAAGCTGTCTGCGGCGGCATCGCGGTCGTTCGCCGCCATCTGGCCATTGGCGAGCGCGAAGCGCGCGGCCAGGTCGTCTGGTGCTGCCTCGACCGCGGCGATCAGTGGCGATAGGTCGGCGACCGGCGGCGCGGACTGCGCCAGCGCCAGCGCGGCCTGCGCGCGGTGGATCGCCGGATCCTTGGCGATCGCCGGGTCCAGATTCGCAAGCCAGTCCGCCGCCTCGTCGAGCTGCCCGGTCAGGACGAGCGCGCGGACGAAGCCGGCATGGACCGCAGGGTGCTCGGGGGCCATGTCGGCGATCTGGCGGAAGATCCCCAGCGCGCGTTCCCCGTCGCCCTCGGCAAGAACCTCCTCACCCATCGCGATCAGCGGTTCGATGTCGGGGGCGTCGGTATTGGCATCCGCTTCGATCGGCAGCTGCTTGAGCAACTGATCGAGGATCACGCGCAGCTGTGAATCGGTGCGTGCGCTCGTCATGTCGGCGACCAGTTGTCCCTGGTACATCGCATAGACGGTCGGGATCGACTTGATCTGGAATTGCGCGGCAATGAACTGGTTCTTGTCGGTATCGACCTTCGCCAGCACGACGCCCTTGTCCGCATAATCGGCGGCGACCTTTTCCAGCGTCGGACCGAGCGCCTTGCACGGCCCGCACCATTCCGCCCAGAAGTCGATGATCACGAGTTTCGTCATCGACGGTTCGACGACATCGCGACGGAACGCCTCGACGGCGTCCTTCTCGGCAGGCGACATTCCAAGCGTGGCCAACATACACTCCCGTATTGAACTCTGCGCTATCTGGGGCGGCGGCGCGGTGATTGCCACCATCTTACCGACACTCTCAATGGAAGTCGCGCGACTTGGGCAGGACACGCACGTCGCGGGGATGCTGCGCGCGCGAGGGTTGCGACAGCGACGTCCGTGGATCCGGACTGCGCGTCGGGACGGAGCGGACCACTTCATCCGCGCGGCACAATGGCGCATCGAGTGCGTGGTCCTCGGACAGGAACCGGAGCATCGCGCTACGATCCTGGACGCGCGATGCGATCAGATGCGTGACACCCTCCTCGCTGCGCTGGATCACCCCTTCGAGAACCATCAGCCGCGAGGCCATCACCGCGCGGCGGTTCGCCTCGAAATCGCGCGCCCAGATCAGCCCGTTGGTGACGCCGGTCTCGTCCTCGATCGTCACGAAAATCGCATTGCCCTTGCCCGGGCGCTGGCGGACGAGGACGATGCCTGCAACTCTGGCGCGCCGGCCGTCCCTGGTGGCACAGGCCTGGGCGCTCGACAGGATCCCCTCGGCGGCGAAGCGATCGCGCAGGAACGCCATCGGATGCGCCTTCAGCGACAGGCCGGTCGTCTGGTAATCCGCGGCGACCTGTTCGGACAGCGGCATCGCGGGAAGCTGCGCATCGGGTTCGACCCCCAGCTCGGGCACGTCGGCGGCGGCGAACAGCGCGAGCTGCCTGGGCGGGGTGCGGCGGGCGTCCCACAGCGCCTCGCGGCGATCCTTGGCGAGCGAGCGGAACGCATCCGCATCGGCGAGCAGGTTCATCGCGCGCTGCGGCAGGTCGGCGCGGCGGGCGAGGTCCTCGATCCCGGTGAAGCGCGCGCGCGTGCGCGCCGCGACGAGATTGTGCGCCCATTCCGCACGGAACCCGTCGACCTGCCGAAAGCCAAGGCGCAACGCCTCCTGCCCGGCGGTGGTGCCGGCTTCGAGGCCATTGTCCCACAGGCTCGCATTCACATCGACGGGCAGCACGGTCACCCCATGTTCGACCGCGTCGCGTACCAGCTGTGCCGGGGCGTAGAACCCCATGGGCTGCGAATTGAGCAGCGCGCAGGTGAACACCGCGGGGTGGAAGCATTTGATCCACGACGAGACATAGACCAGCCGCGCGAAGGACAGCGCATGGCTTTCGGGAAAGCCGTAGGATCCGAACCCCTCAATCTGTTTGAAACAGCGTTCGGCAAACTCCGCTTCATAGCCACGGCGAACCATGCCTCCGATCAGCTTGGCGTGGAAATTATCCATGCCGCCGACCTTGCGGAACGTCGCCATCGACTTGCGCAACTGGTTCGCCTCGCCCGGCGTGAACCCGGCCGCGACGATTGCCAGCTTCATCGCCTGTTCCTGGAAAAGCGGAACGCCATAGGTGAAGCGAAGCAACTGCTGGAGTTCGTCGGGCGGGCCGAAACGCGGGTGGGGCGAGGGGAAGTCGACCTTCTCCTTGCCGCTGCGACGGCGGAGATAGGGATGGACCATGTCGCCCTCGATCGGTCCGGGGCGGACGATCGCGACCTGTACGACCAGATCATAGAGTTTGCGCGGACGCAGCCGCGGCAACATGTTGATCTGCGCGCGGCTTTCGACCTGGAACACGCCGATGCTGTCGCCCCTGCACAGCATGTCATAGACACGATCGTCCTCGGCGACGGCGATCGTGTCGAGCAGGTGATCGCCGTGGCCATGCTCGCGCATCAGGTCGAAGCTCTTGCGGATGCAGGTCAGCATGCCGAGCGCGAGGATATCGACCTTCATCAGCCCCAGCGCGTCGATATCGTCCTTGTCCCATTCGATGAAGGTGCGGTCCGCCATCGCGCCGTTGTGGATCGGCACCATCTCGTCGAGCCGCCCCTGCGTCAGCACGAACCCGCCGACATGCTGCGACAGATGCCGCGGAAATTCGAGCAGCCGGTCGACCATCTCGCGAAGCCGCGCGATTTCCGGATTGTCGGGATCGAACCCGGTTTCGGTGAAGCGGCGTTCGTCGAACCGGCTCGAAAAACTGCCCCAGACCGTGCTCGTCAGTTTCTGCGTCACGTCCTCGGTCAGGCCCAGCGCCTTGCCGACCTCGCGCACCGTGCTCTTGGGGCGATAATGGATGACCGTCGCGGCGATCGCCGCGCGGTCGCGACCATAGCGACGATAGATATACTGCATCACCTCCTCGCGCCGTTCGTGCTCGAAATCGACGTCGATATCGGGGGGCTCGTCGCGTTCGCTGGACACGAAGCGCGAGAAGAGCAGGTCGTATTTCATCGGATCGACCGAGGTGACGCCGAGCAGATAGCAGACCACCGAATTGGCCGCCGAGCCGCGCCCCTGACACAGGATCGGCGGGTCGCAGCTGCGCGCAAACCGGACGATGTCGGAGACGGTCAGGAAGTAATAGGCATAGTTCTTCTCGCGGATCAGCGTGAACTCCTCGTGGAGCAGCGCCAGCATCCTGTCGGGTACGCGGTCGTCATAGCGTTCGAGCGCGGTCTGCCAGACGAGATGCTCCAGCCAATCCTGCGCCTCCCATCCCGGCGGAACAGGCTCATGCGGATATTCGTAGCGCAGGTCGTCGAGCGAGAACGCGATCCGCGCCATCAGGCGGGCGCTTTGCCCCACCGCATCGGGACGATCGCGGAACAGCCGCGCCATCTCGTCTGTGTCCTTCAGATGGCGTTCGCCATTGGCGGCGAGCAGGCGACCGGCCTTGTGGATGCTGGTCCCTTCGCGGATGCAGGTGACGATGTCGTGCAGGTCGCGGTCGTCGGGATAGGCATAAAGCGCGTCGGTGGTCGCGAGCACGGGTATGCCCGCGGCGTCGGCGAGCCGCGCCAGCCGTGCCAGCTGCCGCCGATCGCGTCCGCCGCGCGGCATCGTCACGCCGAGCCAGACACAGTCCGCCCCCAGCCGCTTCACCGCGTGGAGGACGCTCGACAGGTCGCGGTCGCGGCGTTCGGGCAGCGTGTCACCGTCGGGCAGCGGCGAGACGGCCGTTGCGCCACGCGAGCTGCTCTCGGGCATCACCACGAGCATCATGTCGGCATGATGCGCGATCAGGTCGCCGAGCCCGAGGATGCAGCCGCCTTTTTCGGCACGTCGGTTGCCGACGGTGAGCAAGCGGGTCAGTCGCCCCCAGCCACGCCGGGTCGAGGGATAGGCGACGATGTCGGGGGTCCCGTCCTCGAACACCAGCCGCGCCCCGACGATCAGCCGGAAGTCGATCGGCGGCAGCATCATCCCCAGCAGTCCGTCTTTGGCCTTCTTCAGCGCCTGGTGCGCGCGGACCACGCCGGCGACGGTATTGCGATCGGCGATGCCGATGCCACCAAGGCCCAGCTCGACCGCGCGACCGACCATGGTTCCGGCATCGCTCGCGCCGTCGAGGAACGAGAAATTGGTCGCCGCAACGAGTTCAGCAAAGGCGGGATCGGCAAAGGCGGTCACGGCGCGGTCATGCGAAGACGCCGTGGAGATACCAGCGCGGGGTCTCGACCTCCGAATACAGGCCGTGCCGGAAGATCCAGAAGCGCCGGCCGCGGCGATCCTCGACCCGGTAGTAATCGCGCGTCGGAATGTCCTGACGCCGCCACCATTCGCCCGCGATGCGTTCGGGGCCTTCGCTGTGCGCGACGTCGTGGACGGTGCGGCGCCAGCGGAACCGGTGCGGCGGACCGTCCGGGACCTCGGCCATCATCGATTCGATCGGGTGCGGGGGATCGAACAGGTAGATCGGGCGCAGCGGTGGTTCGCCCGATTCAGGCGCGGCCCACGGTGCCGGGCGCGCACTGACCGCGGCGGCGTCCGCCGCCGGCAGCATCAGTTCGGCCTGTTCGGGAATATGGCTGTCGCGCGCCGCGAACCGCCTTACCCGTGCCCGACCGAGCCGCGTGCCGAGCTGGTCGACGAGTTGCGCCACGTTCCGGTTCTGGCCGTCCCGGTCCTGACCGTCTCCCTTCTGCCCGCCCTCCAGTTTCAGTTGCGTCGCATCCAGCCGTTCGGCGAGCGCGATGTCGAGGCGGATCAGGTCATAGCCGAAGCCGGGGTCGAGCGGATCGGCGAGACTGTCGATCCGCTCGCGGAACAGCCGCATCAGCACGGCGACGTCGCGGGTCGGCTGACCCGTCTCGATCCGCAACCGCTGGACAAGCCCATCGGCGCGAAACAGCCGCGCCTCCCAGCGCCTGCCACCCTCATGGCGTTCGGCGAGCTGGATCCCGGCCTCGGTCGCAAGCTCGGACAGGATCTCGAGCGCATAGTCGGTGCGCGCGATCGGCTCGGCAAAGCGGCGTTCGACGCCAATCCTCGCAACCGTCTGCCGCGGCACGATCGGCCCTTTCACCGATCCGTCGAGCCTGCGGATCATCATCGCGGCGTCTTCGCCGAATCGCGCCGCGATCACGCTGAGCGGGCGTGCCATCACGTCGCCCACCGTCTTCAACCCGGCGCGCGACAAGGCGGTCGTCGCATCGTCATCGAGGCCGAGTGCTGCGACCGGCAGGCGCTTCACCGCGCGGCGTTCGTCGGGGGCAGGCGCCCCGGCGAACCGCGCGAGCGCCCGCGCGGTATCCGGCGTGTCGCCAAAGGCATGTCGCACCAGCAGGCCGCGGCGGGCCAGCCGTTCCTCGAGATCGGCGGCAAGCCGGCGCTCACCCTCGAATTCATGGACACAGCCGGCGATGTCGAGGATCAACCCGTCCGGGGCATCGAGCGCGACCGACGGGGTATAGCGCTGACATCCGTCCGCCAGCCGCTCGAGCCATTCGTGATCGGCATGCGGATCATGCTGATAGGTTTCGAGTCCGGGCACGCGCGCCCGCGCATCGGCAAGCGTCAACCCGGGTTCGAGCCCGGCGCGAAGCGCTTCGCGGTCGAGCGACTTGAGCCGTACCCCGCCCGCAACCGTCTCGACGAACGCGATCGGTGCCTCAGCCCGTCCTACGAACAGATGGGGGCGCATCGTCCGCAGCCGCTCGATCGGCAACCATGGGAATACCAGCGCCAGATAGCGGCGCGGTATCGATGCCGGTTTCGGTGCCGGGTTGGGGGAGGGCTTGTTCGAAGTCATACGCGTCACGATTCCACTCCACGCGCCAGCGCAGGCCGGCCTGGCCTCCGCGTCGACGCAGCAATTCGATATCGAAGGCCGGCTTGCCCGGGGCGTCCGCGTCCAGCGGTTGCGACCGGCACGATGTCACCTGCCAGCGCGTCGCGGCGGCGCTGGGCATGGGGGCCGCATCGATCCTGAGGCTGAGGATGGTCACGCCCGAGGTTTCGGCGGCCAGCATCAGCCGACGCGTCGCCGTCAGGTCGATGCTCGCCGCCCGACCCCAGGATTCGATGACCAGCGTTCCCAGCCCCTGGCACCGTGCGGCATCCGCGGCGGTGCGCAACAGGCTGGCCTCGTCATCGACCAGCGCGAGGACCAGCGACGAGACGTCGAGCCCCATTTCCACCAGACCGTTTGCGTGGAGTCGCCCGCCCTGGCGCTCGCTCGCCTCGGTGCGCAGCCACAATAGCGGCACCGCTCGCGCGGCCAGAGTTGTCGCGACCGCGAAACCCGCGGCGCTTGCCGAATCGTCGACCGACGCGAAGATCTCGTGCAGCTGCGCCTTGGCCATGCCCTCGGTCATCCAGGCCTCGACCGCCCGGCCATCGCGCTGCGATGGCAGGCCGGTCGTCGCGATCCGCTTGAGGCGGGCGATCAGGGCGGTCGAGTCGTTCACAATTGTTCTTGTAATGTTCTATTGGGGGAGTCGCCAAGGACATTCTTCGCGATGATCGCTGCAAATTTTGCAAAGAAGGCGCTTGCCGGATCCGAAACCCCGGGCTAATAGCGCGCCTCACCCCGCCACCGTGTCGTTACTGACCGGCGGCACAGGCGCCAGAGCGGGCGTAGCTCAGGGGTAGAGCACAACCTTGCCAAGGTTGGGGTCGAGGGTTCGAATCCCTTCGCCCGCTCCAGTCGCTGCCTCGAACGGCAGCGACTTTTGCCGATCGGGTAATTCCAAGCCCCCACACCAGACCATCAGATCCTGTCATGCCGTGCGTACGGCATGCTTGATCTATGTATGTCCGACGATGACGATTTGTTGAGGCGGCCCTGACCGATAGCGACGTTGCGTTCCTATAAATTGGTCATCTACCGCTATATTCGGAGCCGTCCGTGTCCGTTGACCAAGTTTCGTCGCGTCTCGCATTCATGGAAATGGGAGCCGATCAGCAGGCGACCGTCGCTGCCGTCCGGCCCTTGATCGAATCCCTGATCGGCGGCGCGCTCGACAAATTCTACGACCGGGTCCGCAATCAACCCGAAACCTCGCCCTTCTTCCGCGATGCCGGCCACATGACTTCGGCCAAGTCGGCTCAG
Source organism: Sphingomonas sp. CFBP 13714 (assembly GCF_014842205.1). Taxonomy (NCBI): domain Bacteria; kingdom Pseudomonadati; phylum Pseudomonadota; class Alphaproteobacteria; order Sphingomonadales; family Sphingomonadaceae; genus Sphingomonas; species Sphingomonas sp. CFBP 13714. The sequence goes on along the minus strand of NZ_JACYVG010000001.1, from coordinate 216,034 downwards.
GCCAAGCACTGGATGAACATCGCGCGAGGCCAGTTCGACGCGAGCTTCTATGACAGCGTACGGCGGATCGGGACCGTTCACGCGCGGATCGGGCTCGAGCCACGATGGTATGTCGGCGCCTATGCGCTCGTTCTCGAAAATCTGCTTGAGGGGATCGGCCGCCACTACAGCCCCTGGCGGCGGCTGGTGAAGGGGCTCCGCACGCCGAGCGCGACCGATGCCAGCATCGCGATCGTCAAGGCGGCGCTGCTCGACATGGAATTGTCGCTGTCGATGTATATCGAGGAAGCCCAGGTTGAACGCAACGCGGCGATCACGACCATGGGCAAGGCGCTGAACGCGCTCGCCGCCGGGGATCTGTCGACGACGCTGACGGGGCTCCCGGCCAGCTTCGCGCCGCTCGAGGACAGCTATAACGACGCGCTCAACCAGTTGCGCACGCTGATCGGCGCGGTGTCCGAAAGCGCCACCGCGATCCGCACCGGATCCAACGAGATCGCGCAGGCATCGGAGGATCTTGCCCGCCGGACCGAGAGCAATGCCGCGTCGCTCGAGGAGACCGCTGCGTCGGTGACTCAGATGGATGGCCGGCTTCGTGCTTCCGTGACCGCGGCCGGCCAGACGGTCGAACGTGCCGATCAGGCGATCGCGACGGTCGGGGGCGGTCGCACGGTGGCGGATCTGGCGGTACAGGCAATGGGCCGCGTATCGGACAGCGCCAAGGGTATCGACAGCGTGATCGAGGGGCTGGACAAGATCGCCTTCCAGACGCGCGTTCTGGCGATGAACGCCGCGGTCGAGGCGGGAAGGGCCGGCGATGCGGGTCGCGGATTCGCGGTCGTCGCCGATCTGGTATCCGCGCTCGCCATGCGTGCGGAGGAAGAGGCCAAGCGCGCGCGCGACCAGCTGACGGTGACTCAGACCGACATCGTCACCGCGGTCGATGCGGTGACAAAGGTCGATGGCGCGCTCGCGGCGATATCGGACGACGTGGCGCAGGTTCACGCCCTGCTCGCCACCATGGCGCGGGACAATCAGGCCCAGTCGGTCGCGATCACCGAGATTTCCGCGACGATCGGGACGATGGACCAGACGACGCAGCAAAATGCCGCGATGGTGGAGGAAACGTCGGCGGCGGCGCGCAACCTAGCCGCCGAGGTAGGCACGCTGGCCGACCAAGCCCGACGGTTCCGCACCAGCGATTCGCGCGCTGCCAAGCCGCCGGTCGCGCCTGCGAAACAGGATTATGGCCAGCCCGAAAGCTATACGTCGCCGGTCAAGCCGCTGCCGCCAGCCGCAATCCCGGCGATGGTTCGCCACGAGGACGACTGGAACTCCTTCTGACGCCCTGACAAGTCCTAGGCGACAGGCCTCGGCCGGTCGACCCGACGGGGTGTCAGGGGGCGGGTACGGCGACCGGCGCCTCGGTCTGCGTCGATGTCGCCACCGGTGGCAGCACCGGGGTGGTGACCACGATCGGGCTTGGCTGGGGCTGGCCCGCCTGGCCCATCAGCGCGGTGTTCTCGAGGATATCCAGCGCCTTGCGCGCGACGATGTAGCGGCGGGCGGCGTCCATCCAGTTGCTCGCCTGCGTCGCGCCGGGCAGGCGCTCGACCTCGGCGCGGGCCGCCTCGACCTGGCCGGCCTCGAGCAGACGACGCGCCCGTGCAAGGCGGTCTGCCGGCATGGGCGAGGCCATGCTTTCCTCGCGCAGCACGATCAGGTTGCTGAATTCACGCCGCACGGTCTGCAACCAGCTGTCATTGGTCGTCCCGTTGGTGCTCGTGATCTGCGGCGCGATCGTATCGAGCCCCTGGCGCAGATCCTCGATCGTGACCGGCTGGTGCGCGGCCTGGATCACCGCGGCCGTGGCGCGCGGCTGGGCGCGACCGAAGCGCAGTCGCAGCTGCTCCTCGATATAGCCCAGTCCAACCCCACGATCGATCGCCCGACGCGCGGCGAACGCGACCATCAGGCCTTCCGCGCGGGTCGCCTGACCCCCGGCTGCCATCGCGTCGCTCGACACGGCCGCGGTCCGGGCCTCGAGCGCGGTGAGCTGGCCCGCCAGCGTCGCCTCGCGCGTTGCCAGCATTGCGGTGTCGACCCGCGGCTGTTCGCCATTTGCGTTAAGCGGTTGCGCGGGGGTGAAATCGGGATTGCCCGATGCCGCCGCGGCCGTGGTCGATCCAGCGGCCGTCAGACCGGTGCGCTGACCAAACCATGGCATTGTTTTCAGCGCATAGCCCATCGCTACCGATCCGGCGATAAAAGCCAGTCCGATCAATATGATGATAACACCCAGGCGGGGGCCGCGTGCCCGGGGACGCTCGATCGGCACGTGGTCGCTCATGACGCGCTTATCCCCGCGACGCGCGTCAGGGTCAATCGCGCGCTTTGCGGCGATCGTGACGAGCGCATCGTCGGTGGGAGTCTCCGCCACGACCACCGCAGCCCAGCCGCTGCCCGCCGCGTCTGCCGCGGCTTGGCTGATCGCAGCGATCGTGACGCGCGACCGGTCGACGCCGGCCTGTGCGACATGCTCGGCGAAGGCACGCGCGGCGCGGGGCGAATGGATCAGAACGAGCAGGTCTTCGTGCCGAGGCAACACGCTATCGCCGATCCCCAGCGCCTCACTCGCATAGACGGTGCACGCGACGACGTCCGGGCCGGTCGGCCTGCGGTCGCGGCCCGCCGGGTGGAACAGGCGGTCGAACCCGGATGCCCGCGCTGCGTCGATCGCGGCATCGACGTTGCCGGTGCCGGTCACCGCGACATTGAAGCCAGCGCGTCGGGCGGCGGCGGCGGTGGCGTCGCCGACCGCGATCACCGGCAGCGTCTTGAGCGTGTCGGGCAGGGCGCCATGGCGAATCGCGTTCGCGCTGGTCAGCAGAACGGCATCGAACCCGCCCAAGTCAGGCGGCGTCCAGGCGACGGGGACGACCGTGAACACCGGCATCGCCAGGGGCTCGAGCCCCAGTCCGCGAAGCTTGGCGCATGTGTCGGCATTGCCCGGTTCGGGGCGCAGCACGACGATGCGGGTCATGCGGCGAACAGGCGCCGGACGCTGGCGGGGGCGCGGGTCAGCAGATCGAGCGCGAGCGCGGTACCAAGATCTTCGTCGATCCCGCCTTCGATCGCGCCGGCGACGTCGCACGACCCGTCCTCGGCGATCAGTTCGCCGCGCAGCGTCAGCGTTTCGCCGGCGAGCGAGGCAAGCGCTGCCACCGGCGAATGGCAATCCGCTCCCAGCCGCGCGAGCAACGCGCGTTCGGTCCGGACGCACAGACTGGTATCCACGTGATCGATCGCCGCGACGATCGCCTGTGCCGGCTTGCCGACCAAGGTCTCGATCCCGACCGCACCCTGAGCGGGCGCGGGCAGCATGATGTCGGTCGGGATGGCATGACCGATCGCCGTCCGCCCGAGACGATCGAGCCCGGCGGCGGCAAGCAGCGTCGCGTCCATGTCGCCGGCCGCGACCCGCGCGAGTCGCGTATCGACGTTGCCGCGGATCAGCACGATGTCGAGATCGGGGCGCGATCGCAGCATCTGCGCGCGTCGCCGCGGCGAGCTGGTGCCGACGACAGCACCCTGGCGCAGGTCGGCAAGCGTTTCCGCGCCGATCAGCCGGTCGCGCACGTCCGCGCGCGGCAGCATCGCGGCGATCTGCAGGGTCTGCGGGCGGATCGTCTCGACATCCTTCATCGAATGCACGGCGCAATCGATCTCACCGTCGTGCAGCGCGCGATCGAGTTCCTTCGTCCACAACGCCTTGCCGCCGATCTCGGCGAGCGCGCGATCCTGCACACGGTCGCCCGTGGTGCGGATCACGACCGTCTCGATCCGATCCGGGGACCAGCCATGCGCGGCGCACAAGGCGTCGCGCACCATGCCTGCCTGCGCGAGGGCGAGGGGCGAGCCGCGTGTGCCGAGCCGAAAACTAGTCATGACGCCTGCATGCAGAAACGCGGCGCGTTCGACAAGCGTGAGGACAAGCCTTGTCCGGCGCGATAGGGATATGGGATGATCATTCTGGGTATCGAATCCTCCTGCGACGAAACCGCCGCCGCGCTCGTCACCGCCGATCGACAGGTGCTGGCGCACCGGTTGCTCGGGCAGGAGGCGGCGCATGCGCCGTTCGGCGGGGTCGTGCCGGAGATCGCGGCACGCGCGCATGTCGAGGCGCTAGAGCCGCTGATCGTCGCGGCGCTGGCCGATGCGGGGCTCAAGCTGGCCGATGTCGATGCGATCGCGGCGACGGCCGGGCCGGGGCTGATCGGCGGGGTCATGGTCGGGCTCGTCACCGGCAAGGCGCTCGCGCATGCCGCGGGCAAGCCGTTGATCGCGGTCAACCATCTGGAAGGCCATGCGCTGTCGCCGCGGCTGTCCGATCCCGATCTCGCTTTCCCCTATCTCCTGCTGCTGGTGTCAGGCGGGCATTGCCAGTTGCTGCTGGTCGAAGGGGTCGGCGCGTATCGACGGCTCGCGACGACGATCGATGATGCGGCCGGCGAGGCGTTTGACAAGACCGCCAAGATTCTCGGCCTCGGCTTTCCCGGTGGCCCCGCGGTCGAGCGTGCCGCCGCGCTGGGCAATCCAAAGGCCGTGCCGCTGCCGCGCCCGCTCAAGGGTTCGGCCGAACCGCATTTCTCCTTTGCCGGTCTCAAAAGTGCGGTCGCGCGGGTCGTCGGGGACTATGCGCCGGAGGATATCGCCGCGTCGTTCCAGGCCGCGGTGGTCGATTGCCTGATCGACCGCACGACCAGGGCGCTGAACGGTCTGACGGTCACACCCACCGCGCTGGTCGTCGCGGGCGGGGTCGCGGCGAACGGCGCGGTCCGCGGTGCGCTGCAGACGCTTGCCACGACCCGCGGCCTGCGGTTCGTCGCGCCGCCGCTCTGGCTGTGCACGGACAATGCGGCGATGATCGCCTGGGCCGGGGCGGAGCGGTTCGCCGCCGGACTGACCGACCCGCTCGACACCGCGGCCCGCCCGCGCTGGCCGCTTGATCCGGATGCCGAGGCGGTGCGCGGCGCAGGGGTGAAGGCATGAGGATCGGCGTCATTGGTGGCGGCGCCTGGGGCACCGCGCTGGCACAGGTCGCCGCGCATGAAGGTCGCGACGTCATCCTGTGGGCGCGCGAGCCGGCCGTTGTCGACTCGATCAACGCGACTCATGCGAACGCGCTGTTTCTCGCCGGCGTCGCGCTGTCGCCGACGATCCGCGCCACCGGTGATCTCGGCGCGCTGGCGGAGATGGACGCGATCCTCGTCGTCGCGCCGGCGCAGCATGTCGGCAGCGTGCTCGCCGCCGCGCCGATCGGCGGCATCCCGCTGGTGCTGTGCGCGAAGGGGATCGAGGCGGGGAGCAAGCGGCTGGTCGGCGAGGTCGCGCGTGCGGTGCATCCCGACGCGCCGATCGCGGTGCTGTCGGGGCCGACCTTCGCGCATGAGGTGGCGGCGGGGCTGCCGACCGCGGTGACGCTCGCCTGCGAGGACGAGGCGCTTGGCGAAGCGCTCGCGACCCGGCTCGCCGCGCGGCATTTCCGGACCTATGCGTCGACCGACGTCGCGGGGGCGGAAATTGGCGGGGCGGTGAAGAACGTGCTCGCGATCGGCTGCGGCGTGGTCGAGGGCGCCGGGCTCGGCCAGAATGCGCGTGCGGCTCTGATTGCGCGCGGCTTTGCCGAGATGACGCGGTTCGGGCTTGCGCGCGGCGCCCGCGCCGAGACGCTCGCCGGCCTGTCGGGGCTCGGCGACCTCGTGCTTACCTGTTCCTCGACGAGCTCGCGCAATTTCTCGCTTGGCGTCGGGCTGGGGCGCGGCGAGGCCGCCGCCGCATTGCTGGCTGATCGCCGCACGGTCGCGGAAGGCGCATTCACCGCCCCCGTGCTGCGCGAGGCCGCGCGCGATGCGGGCGTCGACATGCCGATCACCGAGGCGGTGTGCCGCCTGCTCGAAGGCGCCCCGGTCCGCGACGTGATCGGCGACCTGCTCGCGCGGCCGCTCAAGGACGAGGCGGGCTGATAGGAGGCGATTGCTTCATCCTCCCCCTCGCGGGGGAGGATCGGTTTAGCGCAGCACGCGCGCCGCGAGCCCCGAGCAATCCGCATCGCGCGCAGTCGGGCCCTGTTTCCCCGTGATCGCGCGGCCGATCGCCTTGAAGATGTTGCCTACCGACTTCACCTCGGGCGGGATCGTCACCGCCGGCCGCTCGATCGTGCCGGTCATATAGGCCGAGCCCGGCACGCGCAGCAGCGCATGCTGTTTCGGCGTGCCCGTCAGCCGGATGTTCAGCGTCTCGCCGGGAAACACCACGCTCCCCTGACCGCGCAACAGGCTGGCGGTCGTGTCGACGATCATTGGGTCGATCCGACCATGGCCGCGCGTCACGTCGAGTTTCAGCACGACGCAGCGCAGCCCGGCGCGCTCGCCATCCTTTGCCAGCAGCGCGCGCGCCGCATCGAATCCCAAAGCCGCCGCGATTCCCTGCGGCAATTGCCCGTCACGCGCGACGAAACCGATCGTGCCGTTCGCATTGCCGACCGCCGCGCGGATCGTCGTGCCCGGCCCCCTCAGTCGTGCGCGCGCGCTGACATTGCCGCTGAACTCGCCGCCGCCGCCCGCGAGATCCTGCACGCTGCTGCCGCGCAGCCGCAGGTTGATATCGACCATCGGCACCTTGCGGTCGCCGCGCTGGTCGACCGTCAGCTTCCCCTCGACCCGACCATGCGGCAACCGTGCGTCGAGGTCGCTGAGCGTCAGCAACTGGTGGTCGATCGCCAGCACGCCCCTGGCGGACAGGATCGGCGACGCGCCCTGGGCGCTCACGATCCGCTTGATCCGGAACGCCATCCGCGCGTCGGTCGTGTCGATCTTGCCGATATCGATCCGCGTGTTGGGCACGAGCCGTGGGCCGATTGCGCGTTCGAGCGCGGCCCCCTTCGCCTTGCCTTCGTCCGACGCCAGATCGCCAAAATCAAACTGTCGCGACACGATCGCGCCGTCGACCTTGCTACGGCCATCCTGCTTGTCGACGCTGACATGCCCGGTGAAATCGGACCGTCCGACCACGCCCTTCAGCTGCGTGACGGTCCATTTCGGCTGATCGTGGCGGACATGCGCGGAGAACGACACCGGTTGCGTGCGGAACAACCCAGCCTCGATCACCGCGTCGATAAGCTTGAGGTCGGTCGCGCGTGCGGTCACGTCGAGCTCCATCGCGTCGGTGTCGAGCGGGTGGTCCATCCGGCCCTTCGCGGTGATCGAGAGCGCGTCGCCGTCGATCGACGCGGTGAACGGCCAGGGCTTGCCCTGGAACCGCGCTACCGAAGGCCCCGCCACGGCGATCCGCACCGCCGCACCGCGGATCGTGCCGTTGCCGGCCGCGCGGATGCCGTGCACCGGATCGGAGGTGAAGCGTGCGGTGACGAACCGGTCCTGCTTGTCGTCGCGATAGGCGATCACGCTGTCGCTGATCGTCAGTCCGTCGAGGTCGGTGGAGCTCCCGCCGCCCTTCGGCTTGCCCGGTCGTTCCCAGTTGGTGCGGCCGTTCCTGTCGCGGACCAGCACGAGCCGCAGTCCGCGCGCCTTCACGTCGCGCGGCCCGAACGCACCTTTCAGCAGTGCGAGCCCGGAGAAGGTGGCTTCGGCCTCGCGCAACCGGACGAAATCGCCCGTTCCGGCCCATGCCGCCTGCGGAATACGGACGTCGGTGATGCGGATCGTGGGGTTGAACCCGAACGTGTCGACGCGCTCGATCCCGCCAATCGTCACCGGCCGGCCGAACCGCGCGGTGAGCTGCCGCTGGATCACCCCCTTGAGCGAGCCCCAGGGGAAGGCGGCGAGCACGATCAACCCCAGCACCAGTACGCCAGCGACGACGATGCCGGTGATTTTCACCCAGCGTTTTGCGAAGAATCCCCTCATCCTACCGCGACGCGCCGCCGTGCGATACGTTCCGCGTGCGTCAGGACCGCTGCCGCAGATTTACCGACACAACCTCTGTCATTCCCGCGTAGGCGGGAATCCATAGGGGCGAAGCGTGCGGCCTCACCGCCGCCAACCGGGAATATGGATCCCCGCCTGCGCGGGGATGACGGATGTGGAGCAGCGCTCGATCAGGCCTCGAAACGACGAAGCGATCAGAAGTCGATCGCCATGCCCTTGAGTTCCCAGTCGCCATAGCGCGTCGGGTCGCGCGGTTCGGGGTCTTTGTCGGGCACGATCGGCTCGGGCTGTGGCACCGGTGTATCCTTTGACAGATAGGCGGGTGGCTTCACATGGTCGGGGCGCTGGCCCATCATGGCTCTCCGGATTGCGTGTTGGCGTCGTAACCGCCACATGGGGGGCGCCGTGCGACTTGCCAATGCAGCGCGCGGCACCCGAACGCGAAGGACCTTCTCATGCCCGACTACACCCACGCCCCCGAGCCGCTTGGCGTCCCCACCCGCCGCGCCGCGCTGCGCCTGCTCGATGCGGTGCTGCGTCGTGGCGAATCGCTCGAATCCGCGCTGCCCGCCGCGACCCGCGCGATCCACGGACCCGATCGCGGGCTTGCACATGCGATCGCCGCCGAGACGCTGCGCCGTCTCCCCGATCTCGACGCGATGATCGATTCGGTCACGAAGACCAATCTGCCCGATGATGCGAAGGCGCGGATGGCGCTGCGGATCGCGCTCGTCCAGGTGCTGATCCTCGGCACGCCGTCGCACGCCGCGATCTCGACCGTGCTGCCGCTGGTCGATGGCGGTCCGCGCAAGCTGGTCCACGGCGTGTTCGGGACGCTGTTCCGCGCCAACATGCTGCTGCCCGAGGTGCCGACGCTGCCCGCTCCGGTCGAGCTGCGCTGGGAAGCCGCATGGGGCGAGGAGATGGTCGACGATGCGGGCCGTGCGATCGCCGCACCACCGCCGCTCGACCTGACGATCGCCGACCCGGCCGAAACCGAAGGCTGGCGCGAGAAGCTCGGCGGCGAGAGCTTCATGCCCGGGCATCTGCGGCTGGGCGATCATGCCTCGGTCCCCGACATGGAGGGCTTTGGTGACGGCGCCTGGTGGGTGCAGGACATCGCCGCCTCGCTGCCCGCGCGCTTGCTGGGCAAGGGGGAGGGCCATGTCCTCGATCTGTGCGCGGCGCCCGGCGGCAAGACGCTGCAGCTCGCTTCGGCGGGTTGGACTGTCACCTCGGTCGACAATTCGCAGAGCCGGATCAAGCGGCTGCGCGAGAATCTCTACCGGACGCATCTGAAGGCCGAGGTCGTCAACGCCGACCTCCTCGAATGGGCGCCCGCCGAGCCCGCCGACGCGATCCTGATCGACGCGCCGTGCAGCGCGACCGGTATCTTCCGCCGCCACCCCGACGTGCTCCACCGCGTCCGCCCCTCGATCATCGCCGAGACCGCGGCGCTGCAGGCGCGGATCTTCGCGCGCGCGGCCGACTGGGTGAAGCCCGGCGGCACGCTCGTCTACGCGACCTGCTCGCTCGAACCGTCGGAGGGCGAGGCGCAGCTCGACGCGTTCCTCGCCGCGCGCAGCGACTATTCGATCGTGCCGGTCGACCAGGCCGAGCTCCCCGCCGGGATCACGCCGACCGACACCGGCACCGTCCGCACGCTGCCGGGCATGCTCGCCGAACAAGGCGGTTGCGATGGCTTCTTCATCACCCGTCTGAAGCGCGCCTGATCATTCCTCCCCCGCTTTGGGGGAGGATTGAAGGCCTTCGCACCACGTGAATCCCCCGCTAGGACACATTCATGCAACCCGTCCGCATCGCCCCCTCGATCCTGTCCGCCGACTTCGCCAAACTGGGTGAGGAGGTCCGCGCCATCGATGCGGCCGGCGCCGACTGGATCCATATCGACGTCATGGACGGGCATTTCGTCCCCAACATCTCGTTCGGCCCCGCGGTCATGAAGTCGGTGCGCGGCGTCACCGCCAAGCCGTTCGACGTCCATCTGATGATCGCCCCCGTCGACGCGTATCTCGATGCGTTCGCGGAGGCCGGCGCGGACTGCATCACCGTGCATTACGAGGCCGGCCCGCACATCCACCGCTCGCTCCAGCACATCAAGTCGCTCGGCAAGCGCGCGGGTGTCGTGATCTGCCCCGGTACGCCGGCGAAGATGCTCGATTACCTGCTCGACATGGTCGACCTCGTGCTCGTGATGAGCGTCAATCCGGGGTTTGGCGGGCAGAGCTTCATCCCCAGCCAGCTCAAGAAGATCACCGCGATCCGGACGATGATCGAGAAGAGCGGCCGCATGATCGATCTCGAGGTCGATGGCGGTGTCGACGCCGAATGGGCGAAGCGCTGCATCGATGCGGGTGCGGACGCGCTGGTCGCGGGGACGTCGGTGTTTCGCGGGGGGCCGGCACAGTATGCCGCCAACATCGCGGCATTGAGGGGCGATTGACCGACCAGCCCGATCCCGTGACCGATCCAATGCTCGACGGTATCGACGAAGGACGTCGCCTGATCCGGCTCGGCGGCGACAACGGGCTGTCGCTCGCCGACCGGCTGGCGGAGCGCTTTCACCGCCTGACCTGGCGTACGCCGCTCCATGCCTTGCGGCTCAAGGGACGCTATCCGCTCAAGCTGATCGCAGTCCCCGAGGATCCGGTGCTCGGCGACATCCCGCGGGGCACGATGCTGCTCGAGGGCCTGCTGTCGTTCCGTGGCGAGGTGCGCGATATCGAGACGCTCGATCTGGCAAAGCCGTTGCCCGGTCCCTTTGCCGACTATTTCCACAGCTTTGCCTGGCTGCGCGACCTGTCGACCGTCGCAACCCGCGCACGCGGGGCACCGATCGCCGAATATCTGATGGGGCTGTGGCTGACCGCCTATGCCGACACGCCGGGGGGGATCGCGTGGCGGCCGGACCTCTGGGGCAGGCGGATCCTGTTCTGGACCGCGCATGCGCCGCTGATCCTGTCGTCGGCTGACCTAGTCTACCGCTCGAAGGTGCTGAACGCGCTCGCGCGGGGCGCGCTGCACCTCGATCGAAGCGCAGACAAGGTGCCCGCAGGCGCACCGCGGATCGCGGCATGGTGCGGCGTGGTTGCCGCCGGGCTGCTGGTCCCGGGCGGTGACCCGCGCCGCGCGTTCGGCGAGGCCGGGCTGCTGCGCGCGCTCGGCACCGGGTTGTTCGACGATGGCGGCTCGGTTTCGCGCAGCCCGGCGATGCTGCTCGATTCGATCCAGCTTCTGACGCTGCTCCAGGACAGCTACCTGGCGCGCAACCTGGCCTTGCCCGAACCCGTCGCGACGACGCTCACCAGGATGGTCGCGGCGCTGCTCGGCGTGACGCATGGCGATCTTGGACTGTCGAGCTGGCAGGGCGGCGGCCCCGCCAGCGAGACCCAGGTCGCCGCGGTGATCGAGGCGAGCGGCGTCCGGACCCGGCCGCTCCGCCAGGCGCGCGACTGGGGCTATCAGCGGCTGGCGGCGGCCTCCTCGGTGCTGATCGTCGACGCCGCGCCGCCACCCGTCGCACGCCTGGTCGAAGGCGGGTGCGCTTCGACACTCGCGTTCGAATTCTCCGATGGCCCGGCGCGGCTTGTCGTCAATTGCGGCGGCGCACGGGCAGGGATCGCGCAATTGCCGCCGGCGATGGTCGAAGGTCTGCGGTCGACCGCCGCGCATTCGACGCTGACGATCGCCGACAGCAACTCGACTGCGATCCATGCCGACGGGACGCTCGGCCGCGGCGTCGCCGAAGTCGAGCTGAGTCGGCAGGAATCGGACGCGGCGAGCCGGATCGAGGCGAGCCATGACGGCTATGTCCGGCGCTGGGGCTTTGTGCACCGCCGCCAGCTGATGCTGACCGGCGACGGCCGTGAATTACGGGGCGAAGACGCGCTGTTGCCCAAGGGCAGCAAGCGGCGCCTGGGCCTTTCGCTGTTCGCGATCCGCTTCCATCTGGGCGCAGGGGTGCAGGTGTCGCCGACCGCGGACGGTCTGGGCGCAATCCTCCGCCTGCCGGGCGGCGCGATCTGGCAGTTCCGCTGCCGCGGTGGCGCCCTGGTGGTCGAGGACAGCGTCTGGATCGACGCGGACGGCCGCCCGGTCGCGACGCAGCAACTGATGATCACCGGCGAGGCCGCGGCGGGCGGCGCGAGCGTGAGCTGGGCACTGAAAAAGGCCTGAGCGCCAAACCGAGAGCGTTTACAATCACCCTCCCCGGCGGAGGCCGGGGTCCAGTTGGAAAGGTGGCGATGACGAAGCGCCGTCTTAGGTTGGCGACGTTCCCCAACTGGACCCCGGCCTCCGCCGGGGAGGTGCTATATTCGTGGCGTGACGCGAGACGGCGACATCTGCGCGCGACCCGCCCCCTGTTCCCCAACCCCAACCGACGCTAAGGCCCGCCGCACGGCGAAACCCGGATCACGAAAGACCTGTCATGACCAGCATCCCGATAAAGCGCGCACTCCTGTCCGTCTCCGACAAGACCGGGATCGTCGATCTCGGCACCGCGCTTGCGAGCCAAGGTGTGGAACTGGTGTCGACCGGCGGTACCGCCACCGCGCTGCGGGCGGCAGGCCTCACGGTGCGCGACGTGTCGGAGCTGACCGGCTTTCCCGAGATGATGGATGGCCGCGTGAAGACGCTGCACCCGATGGTGCACGGTGGCCTCCTCGCGGTGCGCGACGATGCGGGGCATGCCGCGTCGATGGAGGAGCACCAGATCGGCGCGATCGACCTTGTGATCGTCAATCTCTACCCGTTCGAGGCGACCGTCGCCAAGGGCGCGGACCGCGACACCGTTATCGAGAATATCGACATTGGCGGTCCCAGCATGGTGCGCTCCGCCGCCAAGAACCACGCCTATGTCGCGATCGTCACCGATCCCGCGGACTATGCGCTGGTCGCGGGCGGCAGCACGACGCTCGACGACCGCAAGCGCCTCGCCGCCAAGGCGTTCGCGACCACCGCGGCCTATGATTCGGCGATCGCGACCTGGTTCGGCACGGTCGACCAGGGCGAGCAGTTTCCGGCCACGCTGCCGATCACGCTCAAGCGCGGCGATGCGCTCCGCTACGGCGAGAACCCGCACCAGTCGGCGGCCTTCTACACCGCGAGCGATGGCGTCCGCGGCATCGGTCAGGCACGTCAGGTGCAGGGCAAGGCGCTGAGCTACAACAATCTCAACGACGCGGACGCCGCGCTCGAGCTCGTCGCCGAGTTCCGTGATGCCGCCCCCTCGGTCGTCATCGTCAAGCACGCCAATCCGTGCGGCGTCGCGACCGCCGCGACGCTCGAGGAGGCCTATGCCGTAGCGTTCGCCTGCGACACGGTGTCGGCGTTCGGCGGGATCATCGCGGTCAACCGCCGCCTCGACGTCGAGACCGCGCGCGCGATCACCGGCATCTTCACCGAAGTCGTCGTCGCACCCGATGCGGATGAGGAGGCGATCGCGCTGTTCGCCGCGAAGAAGAACCTGCGTCTGCTTCTGACCGGCGACCTGCCCGATCCGGCGCGCGCCGGGCTCACCGCCAAGTCGATCGCGGGCGGATGGCTCGTCCAGGGGCGCGACAACGGCACGCCCGGCGAGTTGCAGGTCGTGACGAAGCGCCAGCCCACGCCGCAGGAGCTCGCCGACTGCCGCTTCGCCTGGACCGTCGCCAAGCACACCAAGTCGAACGCGATCGTCTATGCCAAGGACGGCAGCACCGCAGGCATCGGTGCGGGGCAGATGAACCGCCTCGAATCCGCGCGCATCGCCGCGTGGAAGGCCAAGGATGCGGCGGACAAGGCGGGCTGGGCGACGCCGCGGACGATCGGCTCGGCGGTTGCCTCCGACGCGTTCTTCCCGTTTGCCGACGGCCTGCTCGCCGCGGTCGAGGCAGGCGCGACCGCGGTGATCCAGCCGGGCGGGTCGATCCGCGACGCCGACGTGATCGCGGCGGCGGACGAGGCGGGGCTGGCGATGGTGTTTACCGGGATGCGCCACTTCCGGCATTGATCGCCGGCGGCCCCCCGGCTTCGGGGGGCCGGATCAGCGGACCGGTGATCCGCTCCGCGGCAGCGTCGCTTCGCTGGGCTCGGGGGTCTTGGCGAACAGGGCACGGTCGGCGGGCCCGAACGCCCATTTCCACAGGATGAAGAGATAGGTCGCGGCGATCGCCGGCTCGCCGACCGCGAGTTCGACCCATTCGAGCCGCTTGGGCAGCGCGGTAAAGCCCGCGCCCACGACGATCGCGGCAAGCGCCGCCCAGACCAGCGGCCAGCGCCACGGCGAGACGCTCGCGCCGAGCAGGCTTCCGAGCAGCCGCGATTTGATCACCGACGTCAGCGCGACCGAGATCATGAGCGCGATCGCGGGCCCCGCAGCCTGATAATTGACCGGATAGCCAAGCCGGCGGATCGCGAAGATCAGCGTGAAGCTGAGGCCGATCTGGAAGGCGAGCATCACCGCCGAAATCATCAGATTGCGGTGCCGCGCGATATAGACGAGCGCGGATTCGCTGACCGCGCCGCTCGAGGCGAGGAATTCGGCGGTCAGCAGGAAGGCGAGCGCGGCGGTGCCAGCGACGAATTGCGGGCCGACCACGCCCATCACCGCCTCGCCGGGAATCGAGCCCATCAGCGCGAGGCCGCCCTGTGCCGCCATGATCCAAAACGCGACCTGGCGGACCTGGTTGGCGATCGCCGCGCGGTCGTTGATCGCCAGGCTTTGCGTGATGACGGGGCCGAGGATCGGGTCGAAGCTCGTCTTGAGCTTCTGCGGCAGGCTCGCGACCTGTTGCGCCATGTAATAGATGCCGACGACCTTGGGCTCGAACATCACGCCGAGGATGAAGCGGTCGACGTTGCGGCTGCCCCATTCGAGGATGTCCGCGCCCGCCAGCGGCACATTGGCGCGGGCGAGCGCGTAGAGCGGGCGCAGATGCGGCGACCAGCCGCGCGGCAGCCCGTAGCTGCGCACGAACGGCACGAGGCTGGCGATCAGCGCCGCAGTCATCGACGCGACATAGCTCAGCACGAGCCCGTCGCGGATCGTGAAATAGGAAAAGGCCCAGGCGGCGATCGAGATCGTCCACGGCTCGACCACCGCGCGCGCGGTGACCGCGGCCTTGACGTTCAGCCGATAGGCGAGTGCTGCCAGGCTGACGTCGGACCAGGCGACCGCGACGATGATGAGCGGCAAAAACCGGTCGAGCCCGGTGATCGCCGTATTGGGATACATGATCTCGGGGAAGGTGAAGAGCACCGCGCTCGCGATCAGCGACGCGACGAACGCCACCGCCATCGCATCCCACACGACATAGGCGTGCGGCCGCTCGGTGCTGCTCAGCGCCTGCGCGAGACCGCGCTTGAGCCCGAGCGTCGCCAGCAGCGCGGCGAGTTCGACCACCACGACCGCGATCGCGAACCGGCCGACCAGGTCCGGGCCGTAGATGCGGCCCGCGATGAACAGGAACGGGATGCGCGCGGCGAGGCGGAGGACAAAGCCCGCAATGTTGGTCCGACCGCCCTTGGCGAGCGTGTCGATATCCTTGGTCGATTCGGTCACGGGCGGGCGCCGCTGGTGCGCCGCGCCGCGGCACGGCCGCGTCGTCGGTCGGAGCGAAGGCTCCGCCGGCCGCGCTTGTGCGAGTCAGCCGGGCGTGGCCGGCTGCCGCCCCGCGCGATCAATGCGCTGCGCCCCAGCTCAGGCCGGTGCCGATCTCGATCCCCAGCGGCACGTCGAGCGTCACCGCCGGCTCGGCCGCGGTCGCCATCACGCGTTCGATGACGGGCTTGGCCGCCTCGACATCGCCCTCGGGCAGTTCGAACACGAGTTCGTCGTGGACCTGGAGCAGCATGCGCACGTTCGGCAGCCCGGCTTCGAGCAGTGCAGGGCCCATGCGGACCATCGCGCGCTTGATGATATCCGCGCTCGTCCCCTGGATCGGCGCGTTGATCGCGGCGCGCTCGGCGCCCTGGCGTTCGTGCTGGATCTTCGAGCGGATCCGCGGGAAATGCGTCTTGCGGCCGAACAGCGTCGTCGTGAACCCGGTCGCGCGGACGCTTTCGGTGGTGTCGACGATGTAGCTGGAGATGCCGGGGAAGCGATCGAAATAGCGGTCGATCATCGCCTGTGCTTCGTCCGCGGACACGTCAAGCCGGCCGGCGAGCCCCCAGCGCGAGATGCCGTAGAGGATCGCGAAGTTGATCGTCTTGGCGCGACCGCGCGTGTCGCGGTTGACCTCGCCGAACAGCTCCTGCGCGGTGAGGCTGTGAATGTCGTCGCCATTCGCGAACGCCTGTTTCAGCGCGGGGACGTTGGCCATGTGCGCGGCCAGTCGCAGCTCGATCTGCGAGTAGTCGGCGGCGAGGATCACGTTGCCGGGCTCCGCCACGAACGCGTCACGGATCTGGCGGCCGATCTCGGTGCGGATCGGGATGTTCTGCAGGTTGGGATCGGTCGACGACAGCCGGCCGGTCTGCGCGCCGGTCAGCGAGTAGGACGTGTGGACGCGACCCGTCGCCGGGTTGATCTGCGCCTGCAACGCATCGGTATAGGTCGATTTCAGCTTCGAGAGCTGGCGCCAGTCGAGCACCTTGCGCGCGATCACCGCGCCGGGCGAATCCTTGTCGGCGGCGATGCGCTCGAGTTCGGTGACGTCGGTCGAATAGACCCCGGACTTGCCCTTGCGGCCGCCCTTGATGCCCATCTTCTCGAACAGCACGTCGCCCAATTGCTTGGGGCTGCCGATCGTGAACGGCGCGCCGGCGAGCGCGTGAATCTCAGTCTCCAGGCTCGCCATCTGCGCGGCGAACTCGGTCGACAGCTTCGACAGCTTCGCGGCGTCGACCTTGATCCCGTGCATCTCCATCTGCGCGATGACGGGGACGAGCGGGCGGTCGACCATCTCGTAGACCCGCGTCGAACCCTCGGCGGGCAGGCGGCGCTTGAACCGGCGCCACAGGCGCAGCGTCACGTCCGCGTCCTCCGCGGCATAATGGGTCGCGGCCTTGAGGTCGATTTCGTTGAAGCTGCGCTGCGACTTGCCGGTGCCGACCACGTCCTTGAACGCGATGCAGGTGTGCGAAAGGTGCGTCGCGGCAAGCTCGTCCATGCCGTGGCCGTGAAGCCCCGCGTCGAGATCGAAGCTCATCAGGATCGTGTCGTCGAACGGCGCGATCGTCACGCCTCCGGTGGCGGCATAGGCGCGGGCGAGGACGATCATGTCGTATTTCAGGTTATGGCCGATCTTGAGGATGCTCGGATCCTCCAGCAGTGGCTTCATCTTCGCCAGCACGACCGCGCGGTCGATCTGGGCCGGGTTTTCCGCGAGCAAATCGGTGCCGCCATGCGCGATAGGTACGTAGCAGGCGAGGTTCGGATGCAGCGCCAGGCTGATCCCGACCAGGTCGGCGCGCGTCGCGTCGATCCCGGTCGTCTCGGTGTCGATCGCGATCCAGCCCTGATGCTTTGCCAGCGTGATCCAGCGGTCGAGCGCCGCCTCGTCGACGACGGTCTCGTAATCGTCATGCTTGCACGGCTCGTCCGCGTCCATGTCCGCGACGACGGTCGACTCGGCGACCGGTGCTTCGGCGACGGCCGACAATTTGGCGATCAGCGACTTGAAGCCGTGATGATCGAGGAACGCGCGCAACGGTGCGTCGGGAATGCCCTTGAGCTCGAGATCCTCGAGCGGCTCGGGCAGCGCGACGTCGCATCTGAGCGTGACCAGCACCTTCGACAGCCGCGCCATCTCGGCATGCTCGATCAGATTGTCGCGCAGCTTGCCCTTCTTCATCCCCTCGGCGGCGGCGAGCACCGATTCGAGATCGCCATGTTCGAGGATCAGCTTGGCGGCGGTCTTCGGGCCGACGCCGGGGACGCCGGGGACGTTGTCGACGCTGTCGCCCATCAGCGCGAGCACGTCGCCGAGCTGCGCCGGGGTGACGCCGTGGAATTTTTCCGCGACATGCTCCGCGCCCAGCCGGCGGTTGTTCATCGTGTCGTACATGTCGAGCCCGGGCTCGATCAGCTGCATCAGGTCCTTGTCCGACGAGACGATCGTGACCGACCAGCCCTGCGCCAGCGCGGCCTTCGAATAACAGGCGATGATGTCGTCGGCCTCAAGCCCCTCGGTCTCGATGCACGGCAGCGAGAAGGCGCGCGTCGCGTCGCGGATCATCGGGAACTGCGGGACGAGATCCTCGGGTGGGGGCGGACGCTGCGCCTTGTACTTGTCGTAGAGATCGTTGCGGAACGTCTTCGACGACTTGTCGAGGATGACCGCCATGTGGGTGGGGCCATCCGCGGCATGGACCTCGTCCGCGAGCTTCCACAGCATCGTGGTATAGCCGTACACCGCGCCGACCGGCTCGCCATGCTTGTTGGTAAGCGGCGGCAGCCGGTGATAGGCGCGGAAGATATAGCCGGAGCCGTCGACGAGATAGAGATGGGGCATCGCGCGCGGTCTAGCGGATGCGCGCGCGCGGACCAATGGGCGAAGCGTGGTTGTTGGGTATCAGGTGTGAGGAAAATCTCAGACCGACGGGCGGGCGCCACCGGCATGCGCGGCGACCGCGGCGGCGACCGCCTGGATCAGCATCTGGCGTTCGCGGATCGGCCGCAGCGTGTCGCCGATCATCACCGCGATCGCATAGCGCTTGCCGTCGGGCGCCGTCAGGAGCCCGACATCGTTGAAGCCGGCGTTGCGGGGACCGAGATCCTGGCCGGTGCCGGTCTTGTGCGCGATCCGCCACCCCGCGGGCAGCGCGGCGCGCAGCCGGGCGCGGCCGGTGACCGACGCGCCCATCGTGTCGAGCAGGACCTGCGTCGAGCTGGCGCTGAGCAATTCGCCCCGCGCGAGCCGGGCCAGGGCGTCCGCGATCGCGATCGGCGCGGCGCCATCGGGCGGATTGGCGACATAGGCGTCGAGTGCGGCGGCGCGGATCTGCGGATCGAGCCGTGCGCGGGCGACCGCAAACGCGTTACCGAGCGCATAGGCGGGTTGCCAGACGAGCCCCGCCGTCCCGCTCTGCAACAGCCGCTCGCCCGGACCGAAGCGGATCTCGCCCAGCTGTTTGCGCAGGATCATGCCGCGCACCGCGCGCGGGCCGCCGACATAGCTCAGCAGCCGGTCGTTCGCGGTATTGTCGCTATGCGTCAGCGCACGCCTGAGCAATTCGCCGACGGTGGTGTGATAGCCGTCGCCGGTGACGAGCATCGCGATCGGCTGATGGAACAGCGTCAGATCCTCCGCGCGGACGACGACCGGATCCTCAAGCTTCGCCTTGCCCTGGTCGCGCAGGTCAAGCAGCGTGATCGCGACCCAGAGCTTGCTGACCGATTGCTGCGGCAGGCGCTGGCGCCCGCCGGCCTCGACCGTCCAGCCCTCGTCCACCGCGCGGATCGCAATCCCCGCCTTGCCCGCAAAATCATGGTGCAAGGCGTCGATCGCGGTGACGAGCGGAGCGGGCGCGGCACAGGTGGCGCGTGCGGTGGGTAATGGGACCGGGATCGATACGCTGGCGGTTCCATCGGCCTGCGGCGCGGCGCCGGTCGCCCCGGGGCGTGACGTCGAGCCACAGCCGGTCAGCGCGAGCGCGATGCCGCCGGTCACGAAAAGACGCGCGAACCTGCCAAATGCCATGGGTGTCGGATATCCTGCGATAGCGCTACGATCCTGATACGGTCCGGATCGCCGCGATACGCTCCGCACGCCCGGCTGCGACGAACTGCACGTCCGATGCGCCGGGACGCGGAACGTCAGGGCGTCAGGACCGTGTCGACCGCCTCCGGCAGCATCTGCGGATAATCGAGCGTGTAGTGCAGGCCACGGCTTTCGTGACGGTGCAGCGCCGAGCGGACGATCAGTTCGGCGGTCTGGAGCAGGTTGCGCAGCTCGATCAGGTCGGGCGTGACGCGGAAGTGCTGGTAATATTCGGCGACCTCCTCGTTCAGCATCGCGATCCGGTGCTGTGCGCGTTCGAGCCTTTTGGTGGTGCGGACGATGCCGACATAATTCCACATGAAGCGGCGGATCTCGGTCCAGGTCTGCTTGATGACCACCTCCTCGTCCGAATCGGTGACGCGGCTTTCGTCCCAGGGGCGGATCGGCGGCGGCGGGGGCAGGCTGTCCCAGTCGGCAGCGATGCTGTCCGCCGCGGCCTCGCCGAACACGAAGCATTCGAGCAGCGAGTTGGACGCCAGCCGGTTCGCGCCGTGCAGCCCCGATTCGGTGCACTCGCCCGCCGCATAGAGCCCTGGAAGGTCGGTCTTGCCATGCTCGTCGACGACGATCCCGCCACAGGTGTAATGCTGGGCGGGGACGACCGGGATCGGCTGCGTCGTCATGTCGATCCCGACCGTCAGCAGCTTTTCGTGAATGTTCGGAAAATGATGCCGGATGAAGTCGGCGGGCATGTGGCTGATGTCGAGATGGACGTAATCGAGCCCGTAGCGCTTGATCTCGGCGTCGATCGCGCGCGCGACGATATCGCGCGGCGCCAGCTCCATCCGGACGGGATCATAATAGGTCATGAAACGCTTGCCGGTGGTCGGGTTGATCAGCCGTCCGCCTTCGCCGCGCACCGCCTCGGTGATCAGGAAGTTCTTGACCTCCAGATTGTAGAGGCAGGTGGGGTGGAACTGCATCATCTCCATGTTCGACACGCGCCCGCCCGCGCGCCAAGCCATCGCGATGCCGTCGCCCGTCGCGCCGCGTGGCGCGGTCGAGAACAGGTAAGTGCGGCCCGCACCCCCGGTCGCGAGGATCGTCGCGCGCGCCGTGTAGAGCGCGACGCGTCCGGTGCCGCGGTCGACCGCATAGACGCCCCAGACCCGGCCCGCGCCCGAATAGCGCATCTCGTGCCGCCCGGTGGCAAGGTCGATCGCGACCTGGTCGGGGACCAGCGTGATGTTGGGATGCGCCTCGGCGGCCCTCTGCAGCGCCTCCTGCACCGCCCAGCCGGTCGCGTCGGCGACATGGACGATCCGCCGATGGCTGTGGCCGCCCTCGCGCGTCAGGTGCAGCGCGTTCCCCTCGGTCTCGAACGGCACGCCGAGATGCGTGAGCCGTTCGATCGCGGCGGGGGCGCCCTCGACCACCATCTCGACGATCCCGCGGTCGTTCAGCCCGGCGCCGGCGACCATCGTGTCCTCGACATGATTCTCGAACGTGTCGCCGGGTTCGAGTACCGCGGCGATCCCGCCCTGCGCCCAAGCGGTCGACCCTTCGTTCAGCGCCCCCTTGGCAAGCACGGTGACGGTGAAACGGTCGGCGAGGGTGAGCGCCGCGGTCAGCCCGGCCGCGCCGGAACCGATGATGAGAATGTCGCTGGTCATGCGGCTCGGGATCCGGGGCAGGGGACAGGGTAATGCGGGGTCCTGCTGTTGCACGAAAGTGAGACCACAGGACAGGGGGTGTTCCGATCGATCGCCCGGACTTATCCGCGCGCGCGCTTCTTAGTCTCGGGCATAGCGACCAGATAGAGCAGGAACCCGGCCCCCGCGATCGCCGCGAGCGTGAGGAAGTTCGCGCTATAGCCTGCCCAGACGATGATCGATCCCGCCAGCGTCGCCGACAGCGCCGCGCCGAGCCCCTGCGTCGTCGCGACCGCGCCCTGACTGACGTTGAACCGGCCGCTGCCCTCGGTCAGGTCGGCGATCACGACGGGGAACAGGGCACCGAAAATGCCCGCGCCGACGCCGTCCAGTGCCTGCACGCCGACCAGCCAATACGGATCGTCGGAGAGCGTGTAGAGCGCGCCGCGCGCGGCGAGGAACCCGAAGGCGACGAGGAACAGCGGCTTGGTGCCGAGCCGTTCGGTATGACGCCCGACGAAGATCGCGACGGGCACCATCACGAGCTGTGCCGCGACGATGCACGCGGCGGTCAGCGACGTCGCCTGATCCTTGCCGACGGTGCGCGCGAGCAGCTGGCTGACCGAGGTCAGCATCGCGGCATTCGCCAGATGGAAGAGGAACGCGATCACCGCAAAGGTCATCAGCGGCCGGTTCTCGATCAGCGTCTTCCAGCCGCTCGGCTCGTCGCAGTCCGCATCGGGCTCGCAGTCGAGGCCACGCGCGACGGCGTTGTCGATATCGTCGTTGTGGAGCCGCGTCGCGGTGACGATGCTGGCGACGGTCAGCGCGCCCATCAGCCAGAAGACCACGACCGGCCCGAACGTCCAGGCGAGCACGCCCGCGAGCCCGGCGGACACCGCATTGCCGGCATGGTTGAACGCCTCGTTACGGCCGACCCGCTTGGCGAACATCTTTGGCCCGACCAGACCGAGCGTGATCGCCGATATTGCGGGGGCGAAGATCGCGCCCGCGACGGCGGCGACCGACTGGGTGACGGTCACCACGGGGAAGCCCGTGACGAACGGCAGCGATACGCTGGCCAACGTCACCAGCAACGCCGCCACCATGACGATCCGCGGCTTGTTGCGGCTCTTGTCGATCAGGCTGCCGGCGGGCGTCTGCGCGATCAGACCGACGATCCCGGCGATCGTCAGGACCATCCCGACCGTCGCCTCGTTCCAGCCATGCGCGGGGCCGCGGACCGCGACCAGATAGATGGCGAGATAGGGCCCGAGCCCGTCGCGCACGTCGGCAAGGAAGAAGTTCAGCGCATCGAGCGTACGTCCCGCCGGCGCATGACGGTGCGGAGCTTTGCCGCCGGGGGGGTGGGAGGGCAGGGAAGCGGAGAGGGTGGCCATGGTCGGTCCTTGGTCCTGGAAAAGAGGGGGCTGGCAGAGGGGAGCGTCGAGGGTCAGCCGATCAGCAGACGCGTGCCGAGCGCGGCGGCGAGCGCGGGAATCATCGTCACCGCGCCGACCTTCAGGAAGCGCAGGAACCCGACATCGAGGCCTTCGCGGCGGATCGCCTGGAGCCAAAGGATCGTCGCGAGCGACCCGGTGATCGACAGGTTGGGGCCGAGATCGACGCCGATGAGCAAGGCGTCGACGACGACGCGCGGCGGCTGCGCCTGCGCGACCGCGGTGCTCGCGATCAGCCCGGCGGGAAGATTGTTGACCAGGTTCGACCCGAAGGCGAGCAGGGTCCCCGCGGTCAGGGCTGCACGCGCCGGATCGGCGGCCTCTGCACGCAACCACGCAGCGACGTGGCCGATGACGCCGCTGTGATCGAGCGCCTCGACCAGCACGAACAGCCCAGCGACGAGCGGCAGCACGCTCCACGACACGTCGCGCACGACCAGGAGGGGTGACATGCGGACCAGCAGGCAGATGGCGAGCGTCGTCGCGACCCCGGCGATGCAGGTCGGCAACCCCAGTTGCACGTCGAACGCCGAGGCCAGCAGCAGTACGACCGCGGTGACGACGATCCCCGCCAGTGCCGCCTTGCCGCCGATGGTCAGCGGCGTAAGTGCGATCTCCGTCTCGCACTGTCCGACGAGCCGCGCACGCTCGGTCCAGCGGAGCGCGACATAGGTCACGACGATCGCCGCGACCGATGGCAGCGCGAACGACGCGAACCACTGGCCGAGCGGGGGCATCGTGCCGCCATAGAGCACGAGATTCGCCGGATTGGAGATGGGCAGCACGAAACTTGCCGCGTTGGCGATGAGCGCGCAGGCGAACAGCAGCGGCAGCGGATCCGCCTTCGCCTTGCGCGCGGCGGCATAGACGGCGGGCGTGAGCACCACCGCGGTGGCGTCGTTCGACAGGAAGGTCGTGGTGACGATCCCGGTGACGTAGACGAGCGCGAACAGGCGGACGGGCGACCCCTGTGCACCGCGCGCGGCGGTCGCGGCGATCCAGTCGAACAGGCCCTGCTGGCGCGCGGTCTCGCTGAGCAGCATCATGCCGATCAGAAAGAGATAGACGTCCATGCCCTTGCCGACCGCGGCCAGCCCCGCGGCGACCGGCAACAGGCCCAGCCCGAGTAGCGCGACCGCGCCGGCGACCGCCCAGACCGCCTCGGGCAGGCGGAACGGGCGCGCGATCACCCCGGCCGTCGCCGCCGCGCAGATCGCCCAGGTCAGGCCAATCCCGGGTGTCACGCGCGGCGTCCGTCGCGGTTTTCGATGCGGCACCGCTCCGGCGCGACACGGCAGTCATTATCGCCACAATGACCAGCATAGCCGGTCATCACCCTGGTCCTCGTCATGGTCTTTTCAGACTAGGCGACGTGATCGGGAAGTGTTGTTGCCATAATTATTGTATTACGCATCGATCCGGCCCCTGACATGACTTGCGGACAACTGGTGTCAGGCGCGACAACACAGCAGCAGGGGCAAAGGGCCCCGCCGCGATCGTGACAAATCGTTCATGTGGCAATCGGACCCGGATTGACGGGTTTATCGCCTGTTCTCAGCGGCTTGATTGCAGCGACTGGCCGGCGAGCGCCGGCAAGGCCGGGACCCGTCCGTCAGGACGTGGCCCCGGCGTCGCGGGTCGATCAGAGGAAGCGGTTGATCAGGTTTTCAAGGCGTTCCTGCTGGCCCGAAACCGGCTTCGGATCGATGTCGCGCTCGACCGCAAGATCGGCAATACCGGCCAGATCCAGCCCGCCGATCGTGCTGCCGAAGTCACCGTCCCAGCCGGCATAGCGCTTGGCCTTGATCGCATCGACCCGACCATCCTCGATGATCGCGGCAGCGGCGAGCAGGCCCTTCGCGACGACGTCGATGCCGCCGACATGGCCGTAGAACAGGTCGGCCGCGTCCATGCTCTGGCGCCGGACCTTGGCGTCGAAGTTGAAGCCGCCGGTGGTGAAGCCGCCGCCGCGCAGGATCTCGACCATCGCCAGCGTCAGTTCCTCGACCGAGTTGGGGAACTGGTCGGTATCCCAGCCATTCTGCGGATCGCCGCGATTGGCATCGATCGAACCGAAGATGCCGAGCGCGTTGGCGGTCGCGATCTCGTGTTCGAAGGTATGCCCCGACAGCGTGGCGTGGTTCGCCTCGATGTTGACGCGCACCTCATTCTCGAGCCCGTAGCGCTTGAGGAAGCCGTACACCGTCGCGGTGTCGAAGTCGTACTGATGCTTGGTCGGCTCGTGCGGCTTGGGTTCGATCAGGATCGTGCCGGTGAAGCCGATCTTGTGCTTGTGCTCGACGACGAGGCTCAGGAAGCGGCCGAAATTGTCGAGTTCGCGCTTCATGTCGGTGTTGAGCAGCGTTTCATAGCCTTCGCGACCGCCCCACAGCACGTAGTTCTGGCCGCCGAGGCGATGCGTCGCCTCGAGCGCGTCGCGGACCTGCAGCGCGGCAAAGGCATAGACTTCGGGATCGGGGTTGGTCGACGCGCCGGCCGCATAGCGCGGATGGCTGAACGCGTTGGCGGTGCCCCAGAGCAGCTTGCGGCCCGACGCGGCCTGGAGCTGTTCGAGATGGTCGGCGGCTTCGGCGAAGAACCGGCGATGCTCGGTCACATTGGCGGCATCCGCCATGACGTCGACGTCGTGGAAGCAGTAATAGGGCACGTCAAGCTTCTTGAAGAAATCGAACGCGACCTCGCGCTTGTGCGCTGCTGCGGCCGAGTCGTTGGCGCCGGCATGCCAGGGGCGGTTGAACGTACCCCCGCCGAACACGTCCGATCCTGGCCAGCAGAAGGTGTGCCAGAAGCACGCGGCGAAGCGCAGATGCTCCTCCATCGTCTTGCCGAGCACGACCTTGCTCTTGTCGTAATAACGATAGGCGAGTTCGTTGCTGCTGTCGGGGCCCTCATATTTGATCTGGGGGATATCGGCGAAGAAGTCGGACATCGGGGATTCCTATGACTTGGGGGTGATACGGGAATAGGCCTGGCGGAACGCCGCCTTTTTCTCGGCGAGCGCGGCGACGAGGGCGGGGTCGGGGGCGATGCGGTGCGACACGGGCGGTGCGACGCAGACGGTCGCAGGATCGCCGCCATCGACTCCGAGCTGCGCGAGCCGTGCGGCGCCGAGCGCGGGGCCGACCTCGCCGCCCTGGAGATAGACGAGTTCGACCTCCATCGCCGCGGCGAGCACCGCGCCCCAGTAGCGCGAGCGCGCGCCGCCGCCGATGACCGCGAGGCGTTCGACCGTGGTCCCCGCCGCGCGCAGCACGTCGAGCCCGTCGGCGAGCGCGAAGGCGACGCCCTCGAGCACCGCCTGCGACAGTCGGCCGGCATCGGTGTCGTTGTCGAGCCGGAGGAACGCGCCGCGGACCTCGGCATCATTGTGCGGCGTACGCTCGCCCGACAGATAGGGGAGGAAGATCTCGGGGCCGCTGGCGGGACCGGCGGCTTCCGCGCGTGCGAACAGGTCGGCCGGGCCGGTCGCACCGGTGATTCTCGCGACCCAGTCGATGCACGACGCAGCCGACAGATGGACCGACATCTGGTGCCACATGCCCGGCAGCGCGTGGCAGAAGGCATGGACCGCGCTATCGGCGTTGGGACGGAACTCCTTCGTCGCGACGAAGATCACGCCTGAGGTGCCGAGCGAGAGCAATGCGTCGCCGTCCGCGACCACGCCGACGCCGACCGCACCCGCGGCATTGTCGCCGCCCCCCGCCGCGACGGGGACCGGCGGCATGCCCCAGAGTTCGGCGACCTCGGCGGTGAGCGTGCCGGTGATCTCGGAGCCTTCGTACAGCCGTGGCATCTGTGCCTGCGTCAGTCCGCACGCGGCCAGCAGCGCGTCGCTCCAGCTCCGCGCGGCGACGTCGAGCCAGAGGGTCCCTGCGCTGTCCGACAGGTCGGACGCCTTGTCGCCGGTCATCAGCAGGCGGACATAGTCCTTGGGCAGCAGCACGGTGGCGATCTTCGCGAAGATCTCGGGCTCATGCTCGCGCACCCAGAGCAGCTTGGGGGCGGTGAAGCCCGGCATCGCGATGTTGCCCGCGATTTTGCGCAGGTCGGGCACCGCACGCTCCATCGCTTCGCATTCGGCGAAGCTGCGGCCGTCGTTCCAAAGGATCGCGGGGCGTAAAGGGCGGTCGTCGGCGTCGAGCAGGGTCGCGCCGTGCATCTGCCCGGCGAGCCCGACGCCGCGGACCGAGCGGCGGACGGCCGGGTCGATGGTCTGGACCGCGGCGGTCGTCGCATGCCACCACGCATCGGGATCCTGTTCGGACCAGAGCGGATGCGGGCGCTGGACGCTCAGCGCGGCGACGCCCTGGCCGACCACGCTGCCGGCCTCGTCGAGCACCACGGCCTTCACGCCGGAGGTGCCGATGTCGATTCCGAGGAACATCAGTTGACGAACGGATCGATGGTGGGGATCGAGCCGTCGGCGGCGAACTTCAGCTCGGTCACCTTGACGTTGCGCAGGTGATTCTTGTTGCTCAGCTGCGTGTCCGCATAGAACAGCCACCATTTCTTGTTCCACTCGATGATCGAATGGTGGCTCGTCCAGCCCTGCACCGGCTTCAGGATATGCCCCTTGTAGGTGAACGGCCCGTACGGGTTGTCCCCGGTCGCATAGTTCAGGAAGTGCGTGTCACCGGTCGAGTAGGTGTAATAATATTTGCCGCCGCGCTTGAAGACCCACGACGCCTCGAAGAAGCGCCTTTCATGATCGCCGCCGAGCACGGGCTTGCCGGCCTCGTCGAGGATCTGGACGTCGCGCGGCGTCTCGGCAAAGCTCTTCATGTCGGGGTTCAACCGCGCGATCTTGCCCGACAGCGCGGGCTGGTCGTCCTGGCCGAGATCGGTGTCGGAGCCGTTGGGGTCGAACTTGCCGTCCTTCCAGCGCTGCAGCTGGCCACCCCAGATGCCGCCGAAATACATGTAGCTGGCGCCGTTCGCGTCGGTGAACACCGCGGGATCCATCGAGAAGCTGCCCGCGATCGGCTTGGGGTCCGCCTTGAACGGGCCGACCGGGCTCTTCGACGTCGCGACGCCGATGCGGAAGGTGCCGAGCCCGTTCTTGTCGAGCTGTTTGTCGCGCACCGGGAAATACAGATAATAGGTGCCGTTCTTATAGGCCGCGTCGGGCGCCCACATCTGCTGCGACGCCCAGGGCACGTCCTTCACGTCGAGCGCGACGGGGTTCACCTTCACCGGCCCGCCGATCCGGTCCATCGACAGCACGCGGTAGTCGCGCATCGCATATTGGTTGCCCAGATCGTCGTCGGCGGTCGTCACGTCGATGTCGTGGCTCGGATAGACATAGATCTTGCCGTTGAAGACATGCGCGGACGGGTCGGCGGTGTAGATGCTGGTGACCAGCGGCTGCGACAGATAGCGCTTGCCCTCGGGGCTGCGCGGTTCGCCCTGCGGTTTGGCGGCGGACTGCGCCGTCGCGGTCCCGCCCGTGAACAATGTGGGTGCGAGACCCGCCAGCACGGGAACGACCAGAGCGGAGGCGGCCAGCAACGGGACCGCGCGCGCACGGCGGGCAGGCATGGGGAAACGGAGGCGCATGACCTTATGATCCTTCCTAAAAACCGGTCTTCTACGAGACCTGTCCTCCGCCGTGGCGGGAGATAGCGCTATCATATCCCTCCCGTGCGCCGGAGCAAGGGGGTTCCGCATCATCGCGCACGAAAAATACCCCGTGAAAAGAACGGCCGGGGTCCCGCAACGGGGCGAGCCGTCCATCGGGGTCCGACGACGTTGACCGACTCGGGATCGGATCGCGTGGGGCTTTGCCGCGTCAAGGGGGTGCGCTAACGGTTGGTACATGAACACTTCCTCGATCGGCCGCGTCAAGACTTCGCGGCGCACCGGCGGCGCGCCGACCATCAGCGACGTCGCGCGACTCGCCGGGGTCTCGCCGATGACCGTGTCGCGCGTGATCAACGGCACGAGCAATGTGCGCGCCGCGACGCGCGATGCGGTGACTCACGCGATCGCGACGCTGAACTATGCGCCCAACCCGGCCGCGCGCAGCCTGGCCGGGGCGGGGCAGGTCCGCATCGGCCTGCTCTACAGCAACCCGAGCGCGGGCTTTCTCAGCGAGTTCCTGCTCGGCAGCCTCGACCAGGCGGCGCGCAGCGACGTGCAGATCATCATCGAGAAATGCGACCTGGGCGAGCACGAGATCGCGGTGACGCGTCACCTGATCGAGGGCGGAATCGACGGCATCATCCTGCCGCCGCCGTTGTGCGAGGCGGATGCGGTGCTCGACCTGCTGGCGGCGGCACAGGTCCCGACCGTGTCGCTAGCGAGCGGTCTGCCCGTGCCCGACATGCTGGCGATCCGCATCGACGACCGCGAGGCGGCGCTGACGATGACTCGGCACATCATCGCGCTGGGCCATCGTCGGATCGGCTTCATCACTGGCAACCCTAATTTGTCGTCGAGCGCGCGCCGGCTCGAAGGCTATGCGGCGGCGCTGGACGAGGCCGGGATCGCGCGCGACGAGTCGTTGATCGCGCACGGGCTGTTCACCTACCGATCGGGGCTCGATGCGGCCGAGACGCTGCTGGGGCTCGCCGAGCAGCCATCGGCGATCTTCTCGTCGAACGACGACATGGCGGCTGCGACGGTCGCGGTCGCGCATCGGCGCGGGCTCGACGTGCCGGGCGACCTGACGGTGTGCGGGTTCGACGACACGACTTTGTCGACCGCGATCTGGCCCGAATTGACGACGATCCACCAGCCGATCGCGGACATGGCGCGGTCTGCGGTAGAAATGCTCGCCTCGACCATCCGCCGGTCGCAGGCGATCGATCCGCATCACCGGCACAAGACGTTCGATTTCACGCTGATCCGGCGCCAGTCCGACTCGGCACCGCGGCGCAGGCCCAAGGTCTCCGTCGACTGATCCGTCGCCTGCCCCTGATCAATGATAGCGATATCATAGATCAGGGGCAGAAGTCGATCAGGCGCGGGTGCGCTGCTTCACTGCGTGATCGGCGGCGCGCGCAGTCAGCGCCATGAAGGTGAGCGACGGATTGACGCAGGAGGCCGAAGCCATCTGCGCGCCATCGGTGACGTAGAGGTTGGTGGCCTCGTGCGCGCGGCTCCACGCGTCCAGCACCGAGGTACGCGGATCGCGACCCATGCGCGCGCCGCCCATCTCGTGGATCGCGTCGCCGGGGACGTGCTCCTGCTCCGAACTCTTGACGTTGGTCAGCCCGGCACCGCGAAGCATCGCCTCGCCCTGCGCCCGCGCATCGGCCATCATCTTGAGTTCGTTGTCGTGGAAGCGCACGTCGAACCGGAGCAGCGGCACGCCGAACCGGTCGACCTTCGACGCATGCAGCGACACATGGTTGTCGGCATAGGGCAGGCATTCGCCGAACGCGCCCATGCTGAAGTGCCACGGCGCATAGTTGCGCATCCCGTGCTTCATCGATGCGCCGAACCCGACGGGTGCCGCAGGCGTGCGATAGGCGCCGCCCTGATAGCCATAGCCGCGTTTGAAGCCGACGCCGTCGTCGCCGCCAATGTTGCGGAAGCGCGGGATGTAGACGCCCCCCGGGCGGCGGCCATATTCGATGAACTCCTGCATCCCGCCGATCTCGCCGTCGACCCCGACGCGGAAGATATGGTCCATCACATAGCGGCCGAGCGTGCCGCTCGTGTCGAAATGGCTGCGATCGCTGCCCGCCGGACGTGAATTGAGCAGGATCTGCGTCGATGCCATCGCCGAGGCGCAGAGGAAGACGAGGTCGGCCTGGACCGACTGCGCCTGGCCGGTCTTGGTATCGATGTAGCGGACGCCGGTCACGCGCTTGGCCTTGGGATCATAATCGAGGCTGGTGACGACCGCGTCCGACTGCAGCGTCAATCGGCCGGTCGCGCGCGCCGCGGGCAGCGTCACCGCCTGGGTCGAGAAATAGGCGCCGAACGAGCAGCCATTGCTGCACTGGTTGCGGAACTGGCATTTGGTCCGGTTCTGCTCGGGCTTGTCCTCGGTCATGTTGGACAGTCGCGTGTTGATCAGCTTGCGACCGGGGAAGCGGCTCTCCAGATTCTGCTTCAGCCACTTTTCCGCGACGTTCATCGGGATGGGTGGCTGGAATTCGCTGTCCGGCAGATAGGGCAGATTCTCGCGCGAACCGGACACGCCGATATATTTCTCGACATAGCTGTACCAGGGCGCGACGTCGCCATAGCGGATCGGCCAGTCGCCATCGATTCCGTCGCGCTTGTTCGCCTCGAAATCCTCCTCGCTCCAACGGAAGCACCAGCGTCCCCAGATCAGCGACTTGCCGCCGACCGCCGCGGGCCGGATCCAATAGAATTTGCTACCCTCGTCATAGGCATAGGGGTTCAGCCGGTCGTCATTGTAAAAGGCGCGGTTGCTGGGTGCGACATAGCCGTGCTTGGCGATGAAATAATCGCTTTTGACGAGCGCCGGGGGCATGATGTTCCGCGCGGGCACCTCGTAAGCGGGCTTGCCGTCATAGGCATAGCCTTCGCCGTGCTCGACCATCACGCCGCGGTCGAGCATCAGGACGCGCAGGCCCTTTTCGGTGAGTTCCTTCGCAGCGAACCCGCCGCTCACGCCCGATCCTATGACGATCGCGTCGAACCTGTTGGTTGCGGCCATGGTCTTGGTCTCCTGTCTCGATCAGAAGCGCAGTGCGCGCAGCGTCCGGAAGCTGGTGGTGATGTCGGGCAGATAGGGCGCGGGCGCCTGGTCGTTCTCGACGTAGAAATGCTGCACGCCGGCACCCGACTTGCGCTTGAACAGCGCCGCGAAGTCGAGCGTGCCCTGGCCGACCGCGGTCATGCTGCGATCGGGGCGCATGTCCTTGACGTGATAGGCGTAGAGGCGGGTGGATAGCCGGTCGATCAGCGCCGCGGGATCCTCGCCCGCATGCGCCGCCCAGTAGATATCGAGCTCGAGCTTGACGAGCGCGGGATCGGTTTCCTTGAGCAGGCGGTCGTACAGGCTGACCCCGCCCGGCCGCACCGTGAATTCGAAATCATGGTTGTGATAGGCAAAGCCGAACCCCGCCGACTTCAACTGAGTCGCGAAACGATTGAAATTGGGGAGCGCGGCGTTCCAGCCCTGTTCGTTGCGATGTTCGTCGGTCATGTACGGCAGCACGACGGTCTTCGCACCGAGCGTCCTCGCCATCGCCACCGACGGTTCGAACCGCTGAAGCAGCGCATCATAGCCGATATGCACCGAGGGTGCGGTCAGGCCGAGCCGGTCCATGGTCTTGCGCAACAGCGCGTGATCCATCGTCTCGTACCCGCCGCCGCCGAATTCGACCTCGCGGTAGCCGATCCGCGCGACCGCCTCGAGCGTGGCGACGGGGTCCTTCGCGAACAGCTCGCGTACGGTATAGAGCTGCAGGCCGATCGCCTTGAGCTGTGCGGCGGACGCGGGCGAGATCGAGCGATCGGCCAGCGCGAGCGCCGCCACCGCACCGGTGCCCGTAAGCAGGGTTCTACGGCTGAGGATCATGAGGAATACACCTTGTTGACCTGGGAATAGGGGAAGGCACCGTTATATTCGCCGGGGACCGGCAGATATTCGCGTTCCTGCGTGATGCCGATTTCGGACGTGTAGTAACCGGTGATGACGAGCTGCCGGAATGCGGTGAAGAACGCGCCGCCCGACGGCAGGCCGTCGTTCATCGCCAGAGTGAGCAGCGCGTCGTGCTGTGCCGCGGTCGCCCGGGCGCCGGCGACCTTATAGTCCTGCAGACAGCGCGCCTCGATCGCGTCGAGCCCGGCGATGATCGGCACGCGGTCCTCGGGCCGGGCCCAGTCGGCCAGCAGTTTTTCGATGAAGGCAGGGACGTCCGCCGCGATCGCGCCGGGGGTATCGGTGGTCGGCAGGACCCGCTCGCTGAGCGCGGTCATCAGTGCACGTTGGGCAGGCGTGAAGACCGGCGCGCTCGGTGGCCCTTCGCTGATCGGCGGGATAGCGCCCGCCGGCTGCTGTACGAGCCCGGCCGCGCGCGCGATCGGGGCATAGAGCGCTGCGCCGAACATGCCGGCGACACCGGCCAGCGCGGTTCTGCGATCGATCATTTACCGTCCTTTCCAAGGTCCTGCGCGATTGCCGCATCGGTCAGCGGGCGGATCCAGATGTTGCGGAACGCCACGGGGGAATCATGGTCCTGCAGCTGGATCGGTGCTGCATCGGGATGCGCGGTATAGCGTGCGACATGGCGCCAGTTGGTCGTGCCGAGCATCGCCTGATGGTTCTGGACGAGCACGCCGTTGAGCAAAGCGGTGACATAGGCCGGCCGAACCAGACTGCCGTCGGCGGCAAAGCGCGGCCGCTCGAACACGATGTCGTAGGTCTGCCATTCGCCCGGTTTGCGCGCCGGGTTCACCAGCGGCGGCTTCCAGCCATAGACCCCGCCCACCGTGCCATCGGCATAGGTCGGGTTCCGATAGCCGTCGAGGATCTGCAGCTCGTAGCGCTGCATGAACCAGATGCCGCTGTTGCCGCGGTCCTGCGAGCTCTTGGTCGGCGGATTGGGCGAGCGGAATTCGAGATGCATCTGCACGTCGCCGAAGCTCTGTTTCGAGACAAGATTGTTCTCGCCGCCGCTTTTTGCGCGCGACGGGATTATCAGCACACCGTTCTCGATCGGCCAGGCGATGCGATCGGGCTTCCACGCATCGAGCGAACGGCCATCGAACAGCACGATCGCGTCGGCGGGCGGACCGCCGGGGGCGGCGGCCGGCGCGACGGCGACGGGCGCAGGGCGGTCGGCGTCGTGGACACGCCATTGGCCGCCGGGCAGCATCGGCGTATCCGTGAAGCCCGGCTTGTCCTGCGCGGCAACGGACCCCGTTGTCGTCAGCGCCATCGCCGCGACGACCCCCGCCATCACATAGCTCGTCATGCTCTTCCCCCTCATGCCGCGTCGATCGCGCGATAGGCGGCGATCAGGCGATCCTCGCCCGCGCGTCCCGCCACCGAATTGCCGTGTTCCATGCCGATCACCCCCGCATAGCGCCGGCCGCGCAGCCAGCGGACGATCGCGGCATAGTTGATCTCGCCCGTCATCGGCTCGTTGCGGCCCGGATTGTCGCCGAACTGGAGATAGCCGATCTCGTTCCAGCAGCTGTCCAGCGTGGGGATCAGATTCCCCGACTGGATCTGCTCATGGTAGAGGTCGGCAAGGATCTTGACCGCGGGGCTGTTCGCGCCGCGGGCGACCGCATAGCCCTGCGCGATCGTCTGCATATAGACGCCGGGATGGTTGGTGCGCGTGTTGAGCGGCTCCATCACCATCGCGATGCCGTGCGGCGCGACGATGTCGCCGGCCCGTCGCATGACGTCGATCACGCGCGCCGTCTGGATCTCGACGGGCAGTTTCGGGTCCATGAAGCCGGTGACGACCGTCATCCGGTTTGCGTTCAGCCGCTTGGCGACAGCGATCGACGCGCGGATATCGGCAAGGAACCCTTCGCGATCCGCGTCGTCATTGGCGCCCAGCAAGGGGCGCGACTTCGCCCATTTTGGCATGCTCGCGACGAAGACGCCCATCGTCATGCCCCGCTGCGCCAGCGCCTTGGCCATCCGCTCCTGGTCGGCGAGGGGGCGGGCCGCGGCCTCATTGTCCTCCCAGGCGGTGAAGCCCTGGTCGGCGGCGAAGGCGATCTGCTCGATCAGTCCGCCGCGGCTCGCAAAGCTGCCCTCATGCGGCGCATAGCCGAGCGAGAAGCGGGCGGCGGTCGTGCCGCGGCGCTGCGCGGCGATACCCGCGGGGAGCAGCGACGCCGCGGCGCCGGCCGCGATCAGCGTGCGGCGGGAGAGCGTCATCGCCGGATCCGTCTCATTTCGAGCCCGCCGCCTTCAGATAGGCGATGATCGCGGCGCGCTTTGCGGGATCCGGGGTCGCGATCGGCATGCGCGATCCGGGGACCTTCTTCGACGGGGCCGCCAGATATTCGCTCAGCGTCGCGTCGTCCCAGCGCAGCTTCGACGCCTTCAGCGCAGGCGAATAATTGAACCCCGGCGACGCGGCGGCGGCACGGCCGACCACGCCGTAAAGATTGGGGCCGATACCGTTGCGGCCGCCCTTGTCGACCGTATGGCAGGCCCGGCAAGCGGCGAAGGCCGGGGGCGCCGCGGCGGGTGTCGTCTGGGCGCTGGTCGGCGCGCAGACGGCGATGAGGGCCGCCGCGCCGATACCGGCTGCGCCAAGCCCGATGAAGAATTTCATTCCGTCTCTCCAGGATAGAGCGGCGACCATTTGCGGTCCGATGCCGCGTTGGCGATCACCGCCTCGATAAACCGCATCGTGCGAAGCCCGTCGACGACGCCGGGGAACCAGCGTCCGCCCTCGCCGCGGACGGTTGCCGCAAAGGCGCGGTACAGATTGGCGAACGCCTCGATATAGCCTTCGGGGTGGCCCGACGGGGTTCGCGTCAGCGTGGCGACGCCGGGCTGCAGCGCGGGGCCGCCGGTGCGGACGATCTCGGCAGGGCGGTCGAGCCAGCGCATGACGAGCGTGTTCGGCTCCATTTGCGCCCATTCGAGCCCGCCTCGCTCGCCATAGACTCGCAGCGTGAGCGCATTTTCCTCGCCGGCGGCGACCTGGCTCGCCTTCAGCATGCCGCGCGCGCCGCCCTCGAACCGCAGCATCGCGCTGACATCGTCGTCGAGCCGGCGGCCTGGCACGTGCGTCGTCAGATCCGCCGAGACCGCCTCGACCCGCAGCGCGCAGACATGTTCGGCGAGGTGGAAGGCGTGCGTGCCGATATCGCCGAGACAGCCGCCCAGCCCGGCACGGGCCGGGTCGGTCCGCCATTCGGCCTGGCGGTTGCCGTCGCCATCGATCGGCAAACTGAGCCAGCCCTGCAGATATTCGACCTGGACGAGGCGGATCGCGCCGAGATCGCCGCGTGCGACGCGGGCGCGCGCCTCCTCGATCATCGGATAGCCGCTATAGGTGAAGGCGAGCGCGAAATGCCGGCCGCTCGCCTTGGCGGCGGCGGCGATCGCCTCTGATTCGGCGACGCTCATCGCCATCGGCTTTTCGCACAGCACGTCGAAGCCCGCGTCTAGCGCGGCAATCGCCATCGGCGCGTGGAGATGGTTGGGCGTGACGACCGCGACCGCCTGCGCGCGGATGTCCGCGGGCAGCGCACGTTCGCCAGCGATCATCGCCTCGAACGACGCGTAGACGCGTGCCGGGGCGAGCCCGAGCTGTGTGCCGGTACGCGTGTTGCGGCCGGCATCGGTGCTGAACGCGCCTGCGACGAGGTCCCAGTCGCCGTCGAGCGCGGCGGCCATCCGGTGGACCGCGCCGATGAACGCGCCCTCGCCGCCGCCGACCATCGCGAGCCGCAGCCGGGTCATGCGCGGTCCTCGGCCAGCCCCAGGATCGCGCGGATCGATGCGCGATCGATCCCGCTGGCGGCGAAATCGTCGAACGGGCGCTCGGTCAGGCGGATGATGTGATCACGGATGAACGGTGCACCCTCGCGCGCGCCGTCCTCGGACCGCTTGAGCGCGCATTCCCATTCGAGCACCGCCCAGCCGGCAAAGCCATATTGCGCCATCTTGCTGAAGATCGCCGAGAAATCGACCTGTCCGTCGCCGAGCGAACGGAACCGCCCGGCGCGGTCGACCCAGCTTTCATACCCGCCATAGACGCCCGATCGGCCGGTCGGGTTGAACTCGGCATCCTTGACGTGAAAGCAGGATATCCGGTCGTGATAGCGGTCGATGAAGTCGAGATAGTCGAGCTGTTGCAGCACGAAATGCGACGGGTCGAACAGGAGGCGCGCGCGCGGATGGTTGTCGACCGCGGCAAGGAAGCGTTCCCAGGATGCACCGTCATGGACGTCCTCGCCGGGATGTACCTCGAACGCGCAGTCGACGCCGACATCCGCAAACACGTCGAGGATCGGGGTCCAGCGCCGCGCGAGCTCGGCGAACGCCTCCTCGATCAGCCCGGCCGGGCGTTGCGGCCAGGGATAGACATAGGGCCAGGCGAGCGCGCCCGAAAAGGTCGCATGCGCGGACAGGCCGAGATTGGCGCTCGCACGCGCCGCCAGCTTGACCTGTTCGACCGCCCATTGCTGGCGCTCGGCGGGCTTGCCGTGCAGCTCGGGCGGGGCGAACCCGTCGAACAGCGCGTCATAGGCGGGGTGGACCGCGACGAGCTGGCCCTGGAGGTGGGTCGACAGCTCGGTTATCGTGATGCCGTGCGCGGCGAGCCGGCCGCTAAGATCGTCGCAATAGGTCTTGCTCTCGGCAGCCAGCGACAGGTCGATCAGCTGCGACGTGCAGGGGATCTGCACGCCGACATAGCCAAGGCCCGCAGCCCATTGCGCGAGTCCGTCGAGCGTGTCGAACGGCGGCTCGGAACCGAGAAACTGGGCGAGAAAGATGGCTGGTCCGCGCAGTCCGGTCATGCTGCAATCTCCCGTCGGGTATCGTCGCGAAACAGGATCTGGAACAGCAGCGCGATCACGGCGGCGGCGATCGCGGGATACCACCACATATGCTGCCAGTCGGCGATGGTCGGGGCGGCGGGCAGCTGCGCATAGAGCATCGCGCCGATCTGCGACCCGAGCAGCATGCCGACGCCATAGGTGAACAGCGTCAGCATCCCCTGCGCCTGTGCGTTCACCCCCTTGGGCGTTGCGATCGTGCCGGTGTAGATCGCGCCCGCGACGAAGAAGAAGTCATAGCAGACGCCGTGCAACGCGACGCCGAGATAGACCGCCCAGAGGCTCGACCCGCCGTCGCCGATCGCGAACAGTGCATAGCGCGCCGCCCAGGCGATCATCCCGACCAGCAGCAACGGCTTCACGCCGAACCGGCGATACAGCCACGGCATCGAGAACATGAAGACCAGTTCGGACATCTGCCCGATCGCGAGCGTGCCGCCGACATTGGTGATGCCGGTCGCGCCGACATAGGGCGAGGCATAGGCATAATACATGGCGAGCGGGATCGAGATCAGCGTCGCGCAGGTCATGAAGATCAGGAACGACCGCTGGCGGAGCAGACTGAAGGCCTCGACGCACAGGACTTGGCGCAGCACGCTTTCGTCGCGCGGCGCGTCGGAGGCGACATTGGGCAACGTGAAGCTGTAGAGCCCAAGCGCGATCGAGACGATCGCCGCGACGCGGAAGATCTGCGGGCTGGCGGACAGCCCCGCCCAGCCGATGATCAGCCCCGCGGTGATCCAGCCGAGCGTTCCGAACGCGCGCACGAACGGAAAATTGTCGGTCCGATCGCCAAAGCTCTTGAGCGCGATCGTGTTGGCGAGGCCCACGGTCGGCATGTAGAGGATCATGTAGCCGAGCAGCAGCCAGACGAAGCTGGCGCCGCGTTCGGGCGTCACGAACGACGGCAGCACGAACAGGATCGCGCCGCCGACGAGATGGAGGATGACCATCAGCATCTTCGGACTGACATAGCGCGCCGCCGCCATGCCCAGCAGGAACGAGCCGACGATCGAGGCGATCGGACCGACCGAAAAGGCATTGCCGATCAGGTTGCCGATCCCGACGGTCTGCATCGCCAGCCCGAGCGTGACGTTCCACGCACCCCAGACGAAAAACTGCATGAACATCAGCGCACTGAGGCGCGCGGTGAGCATGCCGCCCGTCGCGGTGTCGACACCGCGCAAGGGGGCCGTTCCCAGATCGTCCGCTACCGCCATTCGCCACCTCTCAACCGCAGTTTTGCTGCTTGTCTGACATAAGGCTAGGTCGGCGCAGCATCGATGTAAAGGATTACATCGGTTATCGGTCGACAGCGGCAGCGGCCGGATCCATGACCCGGCGATGCCGACGATCATCGAAGTGGCCGCGATGGCTGGCGTCTCCACCGCAACCGTGTCGCGCGTGCTCAGCCGACCGGACCAGGTGTCCGAAAAGACCCGGCTGCGCGTGCTCGCGATCGTCCGGTCGTCGGGCTACGCCCCCAATGTCGCCGCGCGCAGCCTGCGCACGCTGCGCGCCGCCAAGATCCTGCTGACGGTCCCCGACATCTCGAACCCGTTCTTCGCCAGCGTCATCCGCGGCGCGGAGGAGGCGGCGCGCGACGCGGGCTATTCGGTCGTCGTCGGCGACACGCGGCATGATTCCGCGGTCGAGGATCAATATGCCGACATGTTGTCGCGTCGCGAGGTCGACGGGCTGATCTTCCTCGGCCACCGCCTGCCCGACAGCCTCGCGTCGCTGCTCGCGCGGGAGGGGGGCGCCGCACCGATCGTCAATGGCTGTGAATATAGCGCGGATCTCGGCGTCCCCAGCGTCCATATCGACAATGCGGCAGCGAGCGCGGAGGCGATCGCGCATCTCGCCGATCTCGGCCACCGGGCGATCGGCGTCGTCACCGGCCCCGAGATCAGTCCGATCAGCCGCGACCGTCTGACGGGTGCGCTGCGGGCGGCCGAACTGCGCGGTCTGCGCGACGCGCTGCACGTCGAGATCGGCGATTATTCCGCGGGATCGGCGTTCGTGGCGACGCACGCGCTGCTCGCCGCCGGGGTAACCGCGATCTTCTGCTTCAGCGACGAGATGGCGCTGGGGGCGCTGAGCGCGATCGGCGAGGCCGGATTGTCCTGTCCGCGCGACGTGTCGGTCATGGGGTTCGACGATCTTCCGCTCGCACGCTATTTCCAGCCCGCGCTGACCACCATCGCGCAACCCAAGGGGATGATCGGCCGGCGTACCGTCGAGCTGCTCGTCGACATACTGCGCGGCGTCGAATGCCCGCGGCGGCAGACGACGCTCGCGCATACGCTCGTGGTGCGCGGCAGCACAGCCGGGCCGCGCACCGACCGCTAAGGCGCGCGCGCGGCACCGTCCGACGGGCCGCCCGCATCGTCCCTGAGGCCGCGTCCCGCCAAGCGCGCGCGCCGGATGTCGTCGACCGTGCCTCGGCCCCGGCGGACCGCCGCGCCTGCCCGACCCTCGACCATTCTCAGAAAATATGAAGTTCCAGCAGGCGCTTAATGGTGCGGCCCGTCAAAACTATCACGAAGGCAGCGGAACTCATCTATTAGATGCTTACAATATGTTCGGCCTTATGTTTGCCGATGAAGTCTATAGAATGATTGTAGATATTCAGAAAACAAGATTGTATTATTGGATAGAGACTCGAAAAGCGCGATATTTATACAATTACATTGCCTTATTGAATGCAACATAGAGGGAGAGTTTGTGTTGCATTGCAGAATAACAAATGCGCTTTGCTATCACCGTGGGGGGTTTTGTGGCGACACGCGGGGAAATTCTTCAATATGGCGCTGAGCGCAGCCCGGCACCGCCAGCCATTTCTGTCGAACGACGCCTCATGCGGCTTTTCGACATTCTGCTCGCGCTCGTTGCCCTGCTTTTCTTTGCGCCGC
Source organism: Sphingomonas sp. CFBP 13714 (assembly GCF_014842205.1). NCBI lineage: Bacteria > Pseudomonadati > Pseudomonadota > Alphaproteobacteria > Sphingomonadales > Sphingomonadaceae > Sphingomonas > Sphingomonas sp. CFBP 13714. The sequence continues at coordinate 175,905 of NZ_JACYVG010000001.1, read as the reverse complement.
TGCTCCTCGTCATCGCCGCGGCCGTTTATGTCAGTGACCCCGGGGCGATCCTGTTTGCGCAGCGCCGCATCGGCTATGGCGGCGCCTATTTCCGGTGCTTCAAGTTCCGCTCGATGGCGGTCAACGCGGAGGCGCTGCTCGCCGATCTGCTGGCGTCCGACCCGCAGGCCCGGCTCGAATGGGAATTGAGCCACAAGCTCAAGGAGGATCCGCGCGTCACTCGCGTCGGCAGCTTCCTGCGCAAGAGCAGCCTGGATGAATTGCCCCAGTTGTTCAACGTGTTGCGCGGAGAGATGAGCATTGTCGGGCCAAGGCCGATCGTCGAGGCGGAAAAGCGGCGCTACGGCCGGTATTTCGAGCATTACTGCATGTCGCGTCCGGGGATTACGGGGCTGTGGCAGATCAGCGGCCGCAGCGATGTCTCCTATCAGCGCCGGGTCGCTTTCGACGTTGCCTATTGCCGGTCGCAGTCGCTGTCGCTCTATCTCAGGATCATCCTGATGACCGCACCCGCGGTCCTGATGGCCAAGGGGTCCTACTGACCCGGTTGCACGGTCTGGAGATCGAAGATCGCGGAAAGGATGATCCGCGCCTGTTCGCGCCAGGAATATCGGCTCGCCTGGGCCAGCCCGCGACCCGCGAGCGTCCGCGCATAATCGGGATCGTCGAGCACCGAGGTCACCGCACGGTGGATCGAGTCGTGATCATAGGGATCGCAATAGGCCGCTGCATCGCCGCACCGCTCGCGCCTCGACGGGATGTCGGATGCCACCACCGGGCAGGCGAAATGCATCGCCTCGAGCGGGGGGAGGGGGGAGGCTTCGTAGAAGGACGGGAATAACAGGCACCGCGCGTTGCGGTACAGATCGCCGAGCCGGCCGAGATCCTCGACCTGACCCTCGAGGCGGATCAGATGTTTGACGTCATCGGGAATGCTGACGGGGAGCGGCGACAGGAACGCGCCGGACGATCCGACCAGCACGAGCGGGATGCCGCGTTCGCGCGCCATCGCGATGCCGACCGCCAGCACCCCGGCGATGTTCTTGCGATGCGACAGCGAGCCGACATAGAGAATATAGTCGCCGCGGGGCGCGTCGATATCGGGCGGCGGGGCCGCACGCGCGTCGCAGCCGGCACGCCAGCCGCCATTCTGCGCGACGATCAGGCGGTGGCGTGCGCCCGGCACCAGGCTGGTGAACATTGCCTTTTCTGTTTCGGACACCGTCACGATCGGATCCGCGCGGCGCAACAGGAACGGCAGCATGAACGCATGGCCGAGTTTGTAATGACGGCGATAGGCATCGGGAAACAGCCGATAGGACAGATCGTGGATCATCAACGCGACCGGCTTGCGGCCGAGCAACGTCACAATTGGTGCGGTATTGCCGAGGCACAGCAGGCGTCCGCCCTTCACATGGCGGGGCAGCACGAACTGTTCCCAGACATGGCCATGCGCGTGACGCGTCCGTTCCACCTGCATCGCGCGCAGGTTGAGATCGCCGATATCGGCATCGGCTTCGCACACCAGGCGGACGCGCAGCGGCACGTCGCCGTTCGCAACGAGGTGATCGATCTCGCGTGTGATTTCACGTGCAACGCGTTGAACGCCGGTCGTGGGCTGCATCAAAAAGCGCCCGTTGATGACCAATTCCCGCAGCTGGTCCGTCATTATTATCCCCGAACCAAAAGACATGTCGTCCGCGACTAACATCATCATTATGAAAATAAAGTATTTCTATTTTATCAAATTGTACAAAAGATTTTCCAAGCAGTAATAGTAAGCGACATGCTTGCTATGAATAGAAGGTACGTTACAAGACAAGTCGTCAAGCAGCTATGCTGGATATTGCTTGGGGGCGAATAGTGGCTTTGATGTATGTCGTCGTGGCCACGGTCGGTCGGGCGTCACTGACGCGTCGAACGATCGATCTGCTGGAACGACAGACGCGACGGCCCGATCGGGTGATCGTCGTGTCGGTCTCGCCGCAGGACGTCGAGGGTGTCGCGGAAAGCCCGGTGCAGCCCGAGATCGTGTTCGCCGGACGTGGCCTGTGCCGACAGCGCAACGCGGCGCTCGACATGATCGGCGACGCGGCGGCGTTCGTCACCTTCTTCGATGACGATTTCGTTCCCGCGCCCGACTATCTCGAAATGGTCGAGCGCGTGTTTGAGAGCGATCCTGCGATTGTCGGGATCACCGGCGACCTGCTCGCCGACGGCATCAACTCAAGCGGGCTGAGCGTCGAGGCCGCGTTGGCGATCGTCGCGGCGCGTGCCGCCAGCCCCGATTCCCAAGCCGATCCCCAAGCCGACCCGGCGCTGCGCGATCGTCAGGCGCTCTATGGCTGCAACATGGCGATCCGCCTGAGTGCCGCGACCGGACTGCGCTTCGACGAAGCGCTGCCGCTTTATGGCTGGCAGGAGGATATCGATTTCACGACGCAGATCGGACGACGCGGCCGACTGGTTTCGTCCGCGTTGATCACCGGCGTGCACATGGGCGTGAAGTCCGGCCGCACGCCGGGCAAGAAGCTCGGCTATTCGCAGATCGCGAACATCGTCTATCTGAAGCGGAAGGGTACGATGCAGCCGCGGCTGGGCGAACGGCTGATGACCGCGAACGTCATCGCGAATCTGGTGCGCAGCCTGTGGCCCGAGGCGCATGTCGATCGGCGCGGGCGTTTGTGGGGCAATGTCCTGGCCTTTGCCGACCTGACCCGCGGCAAGCTCGATCCCCGCAAGATCGAGCGGATGTGAGCAGCACCGCGACGCCGATCTATTTCAACGGCAAATTCTATGCGGGCGGGATGAACGGGGTGCACCGCGTGTCCGATCGCCTCATCCGCGAAGTCGACGCACTGCTCGCCGCAATGCCGCCCGAACGTCGCCCGCCGGCCCGCCTGCTGATACCCGCGCGGCGGCAATGGCAGCCCGCTCTGCGCGCGATTGAACTGGTCGAGCAGGTGGACGGCGATACGCAGCGATGGGAGCAGCTCGTCCTGCCCGCGCGCGCGGCCGACGGCGTGCTGGTCAACCTCGCCAATCTCGCGCCGATCCGGCATCGCCGCAAGATCCTGCTGATCCACGACGCGCAGTTCCTCTTCCCCGACAGCTCCTATCCATGGCGACAGCGGGTCGGATACCGGCTGCTCGTGCCGCGCATGGCGCGCAGCAGCGCGGCCGTCCTTACCGTGTCGGCTTATTCGCGGCAGATGCTCGACCTGCTCGGCGTGGTCGATCGGCGGATGACCGAAGTCCTCCATAACGGCGTCGACCATATTCTCGACGGCGAGTCCGACCGCGACGCGCTGGCGCGACTGGGGCTCTCCGCGGGGCGCTATGTGCTCCTGTTCGGCAGCCCCAAGGCGTATAAGAACAACCATGTCGTGTTCGAGGCCTTTGCCGATAGCGCGTTGGCGCCGTTGCAGCTGGTGGTGGTCGGCGCGGATCGCGCAGCGCTCGACGCGGCCGGTCTGACGCCGCCGACCGACGCGGTGTTCGTCGGTCGCTGCGACGATGCGACGCTGCGTGCGCTCTATACGGAAGCATATGCGCAGGTCTTTCCGTCGCGCACCGAAGGCTTCGGGCTCCCGCCGCTCGAGGCGATGCTGTGCGGTTGTCCCGCGATCGTCGCGCCCGCGGGCGCGATTCCCGAAATGTGCCGCGATGCGGTCCTCTATGCCGATGTCGACGATCCGGCGGGGTGGCGGCAGGCCATCACCGCGCTGGCCGATCCGGTCGTCCGGTCGGCGAAGCGCGCTGCCGGCTATGGCCGGGCCGCGGCGTTCCGCTGGGATTCGGCAGGACGGCAGCTGCTGGACGTTATCGAGCGTGTCGCGCGTGACTGAGGGGATCGATGCGCGCGCGTATGCACCGGCGGGGCCGGGCGCTGATCGAAGCGATCGCGGCGTGACCCGCCAGCGCCCGCATTATGCCGCGCTCGACGGGCTGCGCGGGCTGGCGGCGATCTCGGTCCTGCTCTTCCATCTCGGCCATTGGCAGGGTCATCCCTGGCTGGCGGCGAATGCGGGGCTCGCGGTCGATTTCTTCTTCTGTCTCAGTGGCTATGTGCTGTCGGTGGCGTATCGCGAGACGCTCGATCAGGGGATGGCGACGCGGACGTTCGCCGTCCTGCGGCTCGTCCGGCTGATGCCGCTCGTCATTCTCGGCACGCTGATCTCCGCCGCCTATCTCGCCGCGCGCATCGTCCTGCTGCACGACACCACCATCACCGTCGCCGAACTCGCGCGCGCGACCGCGTTCGGATTGCTGTGCCTGCCGATGCTCGACGCGAGCCGGGCGATCGGCGGGCCACAGGTCTTTCCGCTGAACGGCCCGCAATATACGCTGTTTCTCGAAATCGTCGTCAACATAGCCTGGGCGGCGCTGCGCCGGATCGACGGAATGAGGAGCGCGCTGGCGATCGTTGTGGCGGGATATGCGCTGATGGCGCTGGTCGGGATAGGCGGGGACGAGGTGGCGAGCTTCTGGACCGGCCTGCCGCGCGTGTTCGGGGCCTTCTACGCCGGGGTCGGGCTCTATCATGCGCAATCGCGGTTCGCGCTGATCCGCAATGCGCGGTGGCGGTTCCTGTTCTGGCCGCTGCTCGGGCTCAGCGCGCTGCTCTTCTACTGGCCGCAGGGCCTCTCCTTCTGGGTCGGATGGAGCTGGTCGCTGATCGTCTCGCCGCTGCTGGTGCTCAGCGGGGCGCATGTCGTGTTGCGCGGCCGGGTGGCGCGGGCATCGGCAGTGCTGGGGGCGCTCTCGTTCCCCGTCTATGCGCTGCATTATCCGATCTTCGTCTGGATCAACGCGGCCTATCAGGCGATCCTCGGCAGCAGGAGCTTTGCGGTCGGGACCGGGCTGGCGCTGCCCGGCGTGCTGATCGCTAGCTGGCTGATCCTGCGGTGGTGGGACGAACCGATACGCCGCGCCATGACGACGTGGTTGCGCACCCGCGCGCCGCAGCGCGTCGCGAACGGCGTCTGAGATGACGCAGGCGGCCCCCATTGCCGGACGCACCACCGCAGGTGCCGCGTGGCTCATCGCCTCGCGGTTCCTCGCGCGGCTGATCGACTTTGCCAGCCTCCTGCTGCTCGCCAACTATCTGGTGCCACAGGACTTCGGGCTCGTCGCGATCGCGATGACGCTGGTCCGGATCGTCGAGGCGATCTTCGAACTGCCCGTGGGCCAGGTGCTCGTCCGCGCCGAGGCGATCAGCCGGCCGATGCTGGAGACCGCGTTCACGCTCAGCGTGATACGCAGTGCCGTGCTTGCGGTGGGGCTGGCCTTGCTCGCGATACCCTTTGGCTATTTCTACGGCGACCCGCGACTCGTCCCGCTGATCTGCTTCATCGCGCTCGCCCCCGCGCTGCGCGGCCTCGTCAGTCCGAAGATGGCGCAATATGCCAAGGATATCAGTTTCCACCGCGATCTGATCATCGAGGTCGGCGGCCGCGGCTGCGCCTTTGTCGCGGCCGCGGCATGCGCGATCCTGACGCGCAGCTACTGGGCGATCGCCGCGGGAACGGTCGTCGCCCCCGCCTTCATGGTGCTGGCCTCCTACTGGTTCGCCCCCTTCCGCCCGCGCTTCGGACTCGGGCGCTGGCGCGAATTCGCCGACCTGCTCGGATGGACGACCGCCGCGCAGGCCGTGACCGCGATCAACTGGCAGATCGACCGGCTGGTGCTCGGCTTCACCGTCTCGCGCGCGCAACTCGGGACGTTCTCGCTCGCCAGCGACCTTGCCAGCCTGCCCGACCAGGCGGTGCTCAAGCCGACGATCCGGCCGCTGCTGGCGGCCTTCTCGATGGTGCGACACGATCCCGAACGCCTGCGCGAGGCCTATCTGCGGACGACCAGCACGATCGTCAGCGCCGTCCTTCCCGTCCTCGTCGCGATCAGCATCCTCGCGCAGCCGCTCGTCGCCTTCGCGCTCGGGCCGAAATGGCAACCGGCATCGCCGCTGCTGCAATGGCTGGTGCTGGCGATGATCCCGACGCTGTTCGCCGCCGCGCTCGCGCCGCTCGCCATGGCGCTGGGCCAGACCGCGATCTTCTTCCGGCAGAGCCTGTGCGAATTGTGCATAAAGGTGCCTGCGACGATCCTCGGCGCGCTGTATTTTGGCGTCGCCGGCGCGATCGCCGCGCGGGCGGGATCGTCCCTCGTCATGGGCATCGTGTCCGCGGCCTATGTCCGGAGCCTGATCGGCGTCCCGCTCGGCGTTCAACTTGTCAGGCCGTGGCGGGCCTTTGTCGCATCCGCTGCGATGGCCGCGCTCTTGCTCGCGCTGCGGCCCTGGCTGCAGACGCTGACCGGGTTCGACCGCGGGCTCGGGCTCGTCGGCGTCGGGGCGGGGGGGATGATGCTGTATCTCGTCGTGCTGATGCTGGTCTGGCATGCCAGCGGCCGCCCGCGAGGGATCGAGACGGTCGCCGCGGACCGGTTTCACCGGCTCGTGTCACGGCGTATGCGCGGGGTCGCCTGACCCCCGCGGCCCGCCCCCTCGCGCGGGGCGGGTCACAGCAGGCCGCAGTTACCAGGAATGACTCCAATAGGTGACGACCGCGGCGTCCGGAAAGAGAGTGCGGCCGACCTCGATGGGCAGGATGCGGCGGTCGGTGCGCAACCGGTTGCACAGCCGCTTGTGGAACATGTTGGTCCAGTCGAGCGGATACCAGTTCCGCCCGTCGAGCAGCGTCGGCCGTGCATAGCGCAGCCGGGTGCGCTGTCGCTCGGTAAGCTTGGCGAGGAGGGGGGCGAGCAGCGCCATGACCGCGGCTCCGTCGAGCGCGACGAACGCGTCATAGGCCTGTTTCAGCAGCACCGGGCCGGTCATCGTCTCCGGCCCGGCGGCGATCCGTGCGGCGGCATCCGGGATGCGCTCCGCCGCCTCGATCATGCAGTGGATCGCGAACAGCCAGAAGATCTGTGACGGCCGGGATGCCATGATCGCGTTGGGGATGGCGTGCGCGAAATCGGGATTGCCCCCCATGCGACACAGCACGACCGCGCCGGTCGACGCGCTGGGCCGGATCGGGCGCAGGCATTCGGTATCCATGTCGGCGTACAGACCGCCGAATTCGAGCAGGAAGAAGAACCGCACGGCATCCGCGCGGAAGATCTCTTGCGGATAACTGTCATAGACCGGCAGCGCCCAGGCGAACCGATCGGCGATGAAGGCGCGGTTGTCCGCGTCGTCCCAGAGCAGCACGCGACAGTCGGGGTTGGTGTCGACGAAGGTCTGCCGCCAGTGCCGGTAATTGCCGGGAATCACCGACCGGCTTTTCCACGTCTGGAAGATCACGGGGGGAAAGTCGTCCGGATCCGCGTCGTCGAGCGTGACCACGTCATTGCGATAGCTGCCCGCAACGGGATCGTCGGACACCACAGGCGTAACGGCCGCGCGATCGCGTGCGTCGTCGCGCAGAAACCGCGCGATGCGCCAGGCGGAATCATCACGCAGCGAATGCACGACGCGTTTCACTCGCAGACTTAAAGCCTCCGCCATTGCCGTAAATCCCTCATTATTAATCATAAGTCTGAACATAGAAGAAAGTCGAGTTGTATCCCGTGATACAGGATATTGAGCCAAGTAATGGAATCAAAGTCAAAACATACTAGTGTCTAAGAAATAAAGTCTGCCGCACGAAATATACACAAAATACATGCGGAAAGAATGTGGAGAGGGTCAGATTTGATGTTCTGGACGGCCTGCGGGGCGTTGCCGCCTTCGCTGTTCTTGTCATGCACGTCACGCCGTATAATGCGATCCTGATAACCCCGCACGCCGCGCTGGCGGTCGACTTCTTCTTCGGCCTGAGCGGTTTCGTAATCGCGGCCGTCTATGAGGAGCGGATCAAGGCGGGGATGTCGTTGAAGGCCTTCATGTGGGTGCGCGTGGTTCGCCTGTATCCGTTGATCGTTCTCGGCGCCGTCATCGGTGCGGCAGGGTTTGTCCGTCTTTACGATGGCGGGATGCTGGCGCTGCTCTTCGTGACCGGGGTGCTGATGATCCCGACCCCCTATGGTGCGCTGTCCGAAGACCAGTGCATGTATGCGCTCAATGCGCCGAGCTGGTCGCTGCTGTGGGAATTGCTCGTCAATCTTCTCTATGGCGCGATCGCACCGCTCCTGCATAACCGGATGCTTGCGGTCATCGTCGGCGTATCGGCCATCGCGCTGGCGGCGACCGGCCTTTATTTCGAGACGCTCGCGGTCGGCCCTTATTGGCCGGAAGGCTGGGCGGGGCTCCCCCGCGTGATGTTCTCGTTCTTTGCCGGTGTCGGGGTGTACAGGCTGCGCCGGGCGGGGCTGCTCGACCGACTGCGCGCGCCCGTCTGGGCGGTAATCGCGACGCTGTGCGGGATTATGGCGATGCCCCGGCTGGGTGCGTGGACCGGCGTGTATGAGGTCGCCGCGGCGATCCTCCTCTTCCCGCTTCTGGTCGCGGCCGGCGCCAATGGCACGGTCACGCGCACCGTCCCGCTGTGCCGCACGCTGGGCGCACTCTCCTATCCGGTCTATATCCTGCAGGGCGGTATCGCTCCGCATATCCGCGGGCTGGCCGGTCATCTGCACATCCAGGGGCTGGCAGCAACGCTGCTGGCGATCCTGATGTCGGTCATATTCACGGTGTTCGCATGGGTTGCGGTGAAGACGTTCGACGAGCCTGTGCGCAAGTGGTTGCTCCACCGCACCCGCCTGGCACATCCCGCCAAGGCGGCAGGCTAGGCCCAGGGTCAGGCCATCGCGGTATCGTGCATCGCCGCCTGGCCGGACGGCGGTCCGGCCTGGATCCGCTGCGGTTTGCGCGATACCGCCGGGCGCAAGGCCAGCGCGGCCCCGGCAAATACCGCGAAGAGCACGCCCGGGTCGGGCGTCGGACTGCCGACCGCGGCGGGCACCATCGAGGCGAAGCAGACCCAGGACGCCGCGGCGCCGACTGCGGCGCGAGGATCGGCGGGGGAGACATAGGTGCTCAGGCGCAGGGGTTTGAAGACCTGCAACAGATAGCTCACGAAGCAGACGATCCCGATCACGCCCATCGATCCCATGATCGCGGTGATCAGCGACGACGACCGGAAGCTGCCTGCGCCGATACCGAGGCCATAGCTTTCAAGAAACGCCCGGTAACCGATCAACGACCAGAATTGCCGTTGTTCGCTCGATTGCGACTGGGATTTTTCGAGTGTGAAATGGGTGATCATATCGCCGAATTCGGCGACCAGCTGCGGGTACCAGACGCTGGCCGCGGCGACCATCATGAGGAAGAGCATCGTCGTCGCGCCGAGCACGAGCAGGCGATCCACCCGCATCGTCTTGGGAAAGACGACCGACCGGAGAAAGACCAGGACGGCATAGGAGACGAGGCCGAGATAGGCCAGGCTCGACGTGCTGGCGCCCAGCGCGAGCCCCAGCGCGAGCGCACACGGGCCGGTCAAACGCGGCATCACGTCGCGGATCCAGCATTCGAACAGGAACACGAACAGCATGAATCCGAATCCGCCATAGGCTGACGCCTCGGGCGCGATGCCGTTCATCCTGACGAAACCGCGATAACTATTGTCGATCTGCGCATAGGCGCCGTTGCGAAAGAAGGTCAGGACCGCGTTGCCCGGCACCGCCACGCTGGCGATGCCGATGACGACGTGGATCAGCGCGACCACGGCGACCGTCTTGACCAGCAGACGCCATGCATCCTTGTGCGTGAGCGCCACATAGGCACAGATCGCGACCATCACCGTCCCGAGAAGGTAGATGGCGGTGGTCAGATTCTGCGACGTCGGCAGCAGGCGCTGGGTCGCATAGGTGAAGCGTTCCATCGATTCGTAGCGGTTGAGCGCGCGGACGCGCATCGGCACGACGTCGATCTGCCCGGCATAGAGCCGCGGCAACAGGATCGCGCCGACGATGCCATAGGCGACGAAGATGATCATCAGGATGTTGGCGCGCAACGCGGCCGCCAGCGCGGGCACGTTGATCGATCCGGGCAGCAGCACGCGGATCGTGAGGAACACGGCGGCGAACTCGATCGGCGGGATCGACGACGCGCCGATCGCGGGAAGATCGATCGCCGACGACCCCATCATCAGCGCGGAGACGATCACGAAGGCGAGCATGCCCGGCACGGTACCGAACATGAGCAGGAGGAAGCCGATGACGAGCTGAGCGGCGCCGATGAGCGTCAGATGCATCCTGCAGGTCCCTTGGTGGCGTCGGGCGAAATGGTGCTGCCCGCTTCGGTGAGCCGGATCCGATAGGTAAAGGCGTCGTGTCCCGGGATCTGGTTGGGGCCGACCGACAGATCGACCGTCTCGCCGGTGCGCAGCGTCACACTCTGATCGGTGGCCGTCCAGCGATCGACGACGACCGCGCCTGCGACCCGCTTGCCCCTGACCAGAAGCGCGACGTCGAGCCCGTCGCCACCGGGTGATTTCGCGATGCAGGCCGCGACGCGCGCGGTCATCGCGGCGGGGGCGGTGTAGCGGATCACGGCGCGGGCCGCATGCGCCGCATCGCCCGCGACCGCGCCGCCGGTGTCGCTGATCGCCAGCGGCCGCGTGAAGCGGCTGCCAAAGGCGCTCGTCCACATCCCGTCGAGGATGCCGAGCGCGTGGCGCTGTCCGTCGGCGCCTTCGACCCAATAGGACCAGGGGGCGCTGCCATAGCCGCTGAGGCTGTCGGCGAGCACCGTGCCGCGCGTGAAGACGAAGCGTCCAGCGCCGATCACCACGACCGGATCCGGACCAATCGTGACGCTGGTGCCGGGCAGGGGCCGGTTGCGCGCCGATAGGATGCGCCCCGCATCGAACCGCAGCGTTCCCGACGGGCCCCAGACCACCCAGCGATCCGCACCGAAGCGGTAGAGCCGGACATCGCGATCGCCCGTGTCGATACGCTGCGCGCGTCCGGCGGGCAGCATGTGCGTCGTCAGCAGCGTGAAGGCCTCCGCTGCGGGCTTGGCCGCCTGCGACTGTGTGAAGAGACCCATGTTGCGAAAGAATCGCTGGTCGATCAGCGCGTACCAATAGGCGCGCCGGACCCCGCTCGCGCTCATCAGCGTGACGAACTTGACCAGTTCGGGCGCGGCGAGATCGGGTGTCGGGTAATTGTCGCTGAACTCGGTCGCCCAGATCGGAATCGGCGTGCCGTAGCGGCGCATCGTCGCGTCGAGATGCGCGATCTCCCAGTCGATATTGTCCGCCAGATGGCGATAGGGATGCACCGCGACGCCATCGGCGACTCCGAGCATCCCGGCCTTGAACAGCGTTTCGAGGAATCCGGTCCCGATCATGTTGGTCGATCCGCCGAGGATCGCGACGGACGCGTGGCGCGGCTTGATCCGGTCGCGGACGACCGTCAGCAGCGCGACATAGGCGGCGGCGGGGTCGACGCCCTTCGGATAGGCCAGGTTGCCGCTATTGATCTCGTTGCCGACCTCGATCGCGGTGACGCAGCCGGGGAGGCGATCGAGGACCGTGCCGACATAGGCCGCATAGGCGGCCATCGCCGCCGGCGTGCTGACAGTATGGCCGCCGTCATATAGCGGGTGGCGCGGGTCGAGCGTCAGCAGGACGTCACCGCCGCTGCGGTGGCAATAGCGGGACAGGGTGCCAGCGACGCTACCCTCGATCGCATATTTGCCCGGACGCGGTTCGCCCGAGGCCCAGGGGAGCGAATCGCGCAACGACCCGGCGGTGACGTCGATCGCCCGATCGCCCCATGCGGCGGGCCAGTTCTGGCTGAAATGGGTCTGGACGCCGAGCCGCATCGGCGGGGTCGCGGGCTGCTGCTGCGCGCTGCCGGCGACCGCGAACGCCGCGCTGATCGCCGCGATCAAGGCCCTTCGGCGCATCATGCCTCCAGCGCCGCCAGGATCCCGGCATCGAAATGCTCGGGGGCGAACCGTTCCGCCTGCGCCACCGCATCGGCGGGGTCGAATTCCGGCAGCCATGCCTCCATCGCGCGAACGCCGTCGATCAGCGATCCGACCGTCTGGTGTTCGAAGAACAGTCCGGTCTTGCGCTCGACCAGGCTGTCGCGGATCCCGCCGCGCGCATAGGCGAGGACCGGGCGACCCGATGCCATCATCTCGACCGGCACTATCCCGAAATCCTCCTCGGGCGTGAAGATGAGCGCCTTCGACGTCGCATAGGCGTGGCGCAGCTCGTCGAAGCGCATCCGCGGGATGATCCGGATCGTCGGGCCAGCGCGCTTGCGCAGCTCGGCCGCCATCTCGCCGTCACCGACCATGAGCAGGGGCAATTGCAGCGCGTTGAACGCATCCACCGCCAGGTCGGCACGTTTGTAGGGCGTCATCTGGCCGACCCACAGATATTCGTCGCCAACCACGGCGGCCGGGGTGAAGAGACTCGTGTCGACCGGCGGATGGACGACGACCGCATCGCGGCGCCACGCCTTGGCGATCCGTTTCTTGATGAACTGCGAATTCGCGACGACGATGTCGATCCGCGCCGCGCTCGTCATGTCCCAGTAGCGGAGCCGGCCGAACAGCAGGGTCATCATCAGACGGGTCAGGCGTCCCGCGCTGCCGCGATACTGATGGTAATGATCCCACAGATACCGCATCGGCGAATGCGCATAGCAGAGGTGCACTGTATCGGGATCGGTGATCACGCCCTTTGCCGGGCCCGATTCGCTGCTGATGACGAGGTCGAAGCCGCGCAGGTCGAGCTGTTCGAGCGCCATCGGCATCAGCGGCAGATATTTCTGATAATGACGCCGGGCCCCCGGCAGACGGTTGATGAAGCTGGTATGGACCGGGCGCTCGCGGATCGTTTCAGACACCGCGCTGGCGTCATAGACATGCGTGAAGATCTCGGCGTGCGGAAACAGGTGCAGCAGCCGCTCGACCACCCGTTCGCCGCCGCGCATCGTGACGAGCCAATAATGCACGATCGCCACCCGCTGCGGCCACCCTTCCGGGCGGCGGCGATTCGGGGCGGACGGGGCGCGACACAGGTCACCGGGCATGATCGTTTCAGCCTGGCGGGCCAGACTGCCGATGCCGGCATCGACGGCCAGCTCAGGCATAATAGCCCTTGTAGTCGTGGTAATAATAGGTCGAGTCGCCATAGCCGAACCGCGCCTGTTTGCGGATGTCGACCTTGGTCAGCGCGATTCCGGCAAGGTGGATGCGGTCGAGCGGCAGGAGCCGCAGTGCCGAGCGGATCGCATGATCGGGTGTCTTGCGCCACCGCGCGACAAACACCGCGACATCCGCCTTGCCGAGCATCAGCCGCGCATCCGCGATCGGCAGGACCGGCGCTGTATCGAGCACGATGACGTCGAACCGGTCACGCAGCGCGTCGAGCAATCCGTCCATCTTGTCGCCGATCATGAGGTCGCCGTCGAAATCATCATCCGCCGCGATCGGCAGGACCATCATCCCTGTCGCTGTGTCCTCGACCAGCGCGGCTTCGAGTGTCGCCTCGCCGCGAAGCACCTGCATGAGGCCCGGGCGATCTGCTTCGGTGCGCAGGAACCGGCTGACGCCGTGGCGGCGAAGGTCGCAATCGACGAGCACGACCTTTTCCCCGGCCAGACCCATCGACCGTGCCAGGCAGATCGAGGTCGTCGTCTTGCCTTCCTGCGCGAGCGCGGACGTGATCGCGATCACCTTGGCGGGGGCGTGGGCGGCAAAGGTGATCGACGCGCGCAGGCTGCGGATCGATTCGGCGAACGCCGAGCGCGGCTCGGCCGCGATCGCCGAGGGCGGGGACTTCGCCGATTTGGTCACCGACGCGAGCAGCGGCACCGCGCCGAGATAGCGGACGCCCAGACGCTGTTCGATATCGTCGCCCGTGGTCAGCCCCGTGAACGCCATCTCGGTGAGGAAGGCGGCGACCAGGCCAAAGCCGAACCCGAGCACGGTCGTCAGGATCAGGTTGAGCAGGATATTGGGGCTGGTCGGGGTGTCGGGGATCGCCGCCAGCTTCAGGACGGAGGCATCGGCCTGCTCGGTGCCGAGCCGGGCCAGCTGCTCCTGATAGCGCGTCAGATAGGATTCATAGGTCGACCGTGCGGTCTTGTTGTTCTGTGCCAGGTTGTTGAGTTCGACGGTGGCGGCGTTGTTGCCGGCCAGTTCGGCCTGCGCGCCGCTCAGCGTTCCGGACAGCGACGCGAGACGGCCCTCCGACACCCGCGTCTTCGCCGCGAGGTTCGAGATGACACGCGCGATTTCGTTGCTGATCTGCTTGTCGATCGCGGCGAGCTGGCTGTTCGCGCGCAGCACGTCGGGATGACGCGCGCCATAGCGGGTCGTGAGCTCGGCGACCTGAGCACTCAGCGCCGACTGGTTCGCGCGCAGACCCGACACGACGGACGACCCCAGCGCCTCCCCGACATCATCGCCGCGCGAGCCGGAACGAAGCTGCGCCCGCGCGGTCGACAGGCGGGCCTGGTCTTCGGCCAGCGCAGCGCGGGCTGCGGCGACGGCCTGATTGTACGTCGAGATCTCCTGCTCGGTGAGCGACAGGCCCTGCGTGCTCGTCAGGTTGTGCTGGATGCGATAGCGTTGTTCGGCCGCATCGGCGGCCTGCCAGCGTGCGCGCAGATCCTCCGCGCGGCGGGCGATCATCGCGGTCGAATCGCGGTTCTCGACCTGCTTCTTCGCCAGCGACCCCTCGGTATATTGCCGCGCGAACTCGTTGACGATCCGCGCCGCCATCGCCGGGTCGGTGTCGCTGAACGAGATGTGGAGTGCGTAGGTCGAGTTCAGCCGCGTCGCGGTGACGCCGTCCTGAACATAGGTGATCGCCGCGGCTTCCGCCTCCGCCGCAGTCGGTCGCGCGAGTTTCGGCGGCGCCGTGAACCAGCTTGTGATCCAGGTGCGGATGCCGTGCGGCTCCTGCACCGTTGTGAACCGCGGATCCGACGGCAGCGCCAGTGCCGAGGCGACGCGCCGGGCAAAGGCCTCGGAGCGGATGATTTCGACCTGGGTATCGACGAAATTCGCGCTGGGTTCGGCGCGGTCGAGATCCGGCCGCTCGCCGACCCCCGCTGGCGTGAGCGCCGATTGTTTGACGTTCAGCGACACCTGCGCGACCGCGGTATAGGACGGCGTCTGCCGGAACGTCAGTACCAGGCCGATTATCAGGATGCTGAGGAAGACCAGGAGGAAGATGCCGAGCCGCCGACGGAACATCGCGACAAGCGCGCGCGCATCGATCCGATCCTGCGCGACCTCGCTAGCCTGCGGGGTATAGGGGCTGATCGGCATGGCATTGCCGCCGCCATAGACTTGGATCGCGGTTGTCACTTGCTCATTCTCCATATCCCGGGAATGTCGTTTGCTGGTCGGATCATCGGCGTGCGGCTCATAGTTGAAGGCGCATGCCGAGAAATATTCGGGTCTTGTCGAAGCGTCGGCCAATGCCCAGGCTGTCGACTCCGCTCGCCTGATCGGGGCGAGTTCGAAGATAGTCGAGCCGGAGCGTCGACGAGATCAGTCGGCTGAACAGATAGGTCGCACGCGCCGAGCCTGTCATCTGCGTCTGCGTGCGGTCGATCAGGCCGTATAGATTGCGCGAATAGCCCGCGGTCGCGCCGACGATCAGGTTCCGGCGAAGCTCGTAGTCGGCGATCAGCGTCCCGGTGGTCGTCGTGATCGCGCCCAGCGTCGGGCTGGGTGCACGCTGCAGCGCACGATTGAGCGTGAACGACGCGGTGGCGAGCGGGGTCGGGTTCCAGGTGATCGCCGCGGAATAGTTCAGGCCATTGGTGCCCTCGAGCGAGGGCTCGCGGTAGGTCTGGGCGAAATATCCGATGCCGATGCTGCCGTAGAGCAGCGGGGTTACGCCGAACGCGATGCCGGTCAATGCGCTATAGCTTGTCGAATCGCCGCTCGGCCCGGCAGGTTCGTTGATATAATCGGCCGTATTGACGGTGCCGCGAACGAAGACGCCGGCGGCAGGCGCGACGGGCAACGTGAACTGGATGTCGCCGAGGATCGAGCGGTAATTGCGCTGGCTGTTGTCGACCTTGCGCCCGCCCGCGGCTTTGCGATCGCCATAGCGGAATTCGTCGAACGTGAAGCTGGCGCGGGTCAGAAGCGGCCCGAAATCATGATCCGCGCCCGTGCCGAAATGATAGTCCATGAAATTGACCGGTTCGCCGTCCAGCGCGGTGTCGCCGGTGCTGCCGCGTGCTTCGATGAGCCGGCCGACGCGGGCGTCCGCGACCAGATGCGTCCTGCTGCCGATATCGAAGCGACCATCGGCGCCGATTTGATATTGTTCGGCATTTTCGACGGGACGGTCGACAAAGCGTTGGATGTCGCTGCTCGCCCGCACCGTGACCGCATTGCGCGACCAGTTGGAGCGCGCGACGACCGCGGGGCGCAACGTGAAGATGAGGTCGTCGAGCACCGGGCTTTGCAGCGCGCGGACATTGCTGTCGTAGCCGGTGTTCGCGTCGAGCGAGGGCAGGATCGTGAACGTCCCGAGGCGAAGCCCGATCGGATCATAGTCCGGCCGCGTACGCTCGAGCACTGACTGCGCGCCGAACCGGCCCGCCGACATCTGCGCCGACGCACTGCCGGCCCTGCCGCCGCCGCCGATGAGCAACGTTGCGCACACTGCCCGCGCGATCAGCGCGACACTCTTTTTACGCTCAACCAATACGCCGCCCCCCAAGAGCTCTGCCCGGCCCCGCCGCCGTCTTTGTGTCGAACTTCGGCAGGATCGGAGAAGCCGTGCCCCATCACATCCGTATAAATACAATATTCTGCCGATGCGGCAAATGATCGTTATTGTATGTAAGTTACAGGTGGTATCTCGTTTGGTAAAAAAGTTGATCTTACATTCGATGATGTAACATGCGTCCTGTGAAGCAGGCTTCAATACATTTCATAATGTAGGCGGGGGTTGTATGGGGAGGCTATGAAGGCGGGATAAGGCCAGAGGACATATGATCAGGCGTCCTGCCTTCGGGCTCGATCGGAACATGATATCAGACGATCGCGGCAATCGAGGCTAGGTCTTGCTGATCCGCAGTGAGCGGGTGTTTGACCGATAAGCACCTGAACTGTATAGAAAGACTTTGAGTTGTGCGCGCTGAACCCCTTGGGGTTTTTGCGAGCCGGGCGCTTTTTTTCGGCCTGGCCGCATCGGCATCCTGCGTCCGCGGTGCGACGTTCCCGCGGACCGGGGGCCGGGTCGGCATCGGCAGTCCCGATGCTATCGCCATTCGGCCCTGGCCGAAACGCCTCGCTCCAATGAATGCGGCGATTATTTACAATGGTCATGAATAGCGATGTCTTGCCCGAAGAAAACGTAGATACCGTCGTCAATGCACATGATGTCGGGCAGGCCCGGTCTGACTGTGTCTGGGACTTTGGCAGTAAAGTTTCTGTTCTCAACGCCGTACGGATCCCTGATCCTGTCTCCGTCTCATTGTCGAACCGAAGGGCGAAGCGAATCATGACGGCGATCATCACGCGTTCGATTGCGGGTGCGCGGCGGCGGGGCACGCGTGTCGGCCGTCACGTCGATCGTCATCCCTGCGCCGCGTTGCGCGGCAATCGATTCCATTTTGCGGCGCAGTGGGCGGTGCGGCGATGACGGCCCTTACCCCGGCCGCGCGCACCGGGGCCGATCACGACCGCAAGTTGCTGCTCGATCTTCTGCGGGGGCTCGCGGCGATCGCGGTGATCGCGCTGCACGTCGGCGATATCGTCTTCGTGCCGCTGATGCCCGGCGGGTATCTGGCGGTCGATTTCTTCTTCGTGCTCAGCGGCTATGTCATCGCCACGGCGTATGACCGTCGTCTGTCGACGACGATGCGGTTCGGGCCGTTCGTGGGAATGCGGCTCATCCGGCTCTATCCGCTGTTCCTGGTCGGGGCAGGCCTGGGGTTGGTCAAGGTTCTGGCGCAGTCGCATCTGCACGCGCGGTTCGCGCTCGACGGCGGGCAGCTGGTGCTCGCCACGGTCAGCAACCTCCTGATGCTACCCTATCTCCTTCCCTATCCCAGTGTGTTTCCGCTGAACGCACCAGCCTGGTCGCTGTCGTTCGAGCTGTTCGTCAACCTGCTCTACGCATGGATCCTGTTCCGCGCCCGAACCCTGTGGATCGTCGCGCTGGCGGTCGCTGCGGCGGTGGTGATCGTCGCGGGGCCCATGCTCTACGGGACCGACCGGCTGATCGCCGGATCGACCGCGGATCGACTGCCGTTCGGGCTGGCGCGGGTGTTGTACGGCTTTCCGATCGGGATGCTGCTGGCCCGATTACCGGCGATCACGGCGCGGTCATCGGCCAAGGCGAGCATGGCGCTGGCAGCGGTGCTGCTGCTCTGCCTCGCGCTGCCGCTCACCGGCGCGGCGTCGCTGGCGAGGGATCTCGCGTTCGTTCTGGTTGGCGGGCCGCTGCTCGTCTGGGCGGGGAGCCGGTTCGAGGTGCCGCCCCGATGGCGGCGGGTGGCCGCGTTCCTGGGCGATCTCTCCTATCCGCTGTACATCCTTCACTATCCGATAGTGTTGTCAGTCGCGTTTATCGGGTTGCGGCAGGGTTTCGCGCCCGCGACCATTATCGTGGCATCCCTGGCGATCGCAATTGCCGCCTCGATTGTCGCCATGCGCTATTATGATGGACCGGTTCGGGTATGGCTATCAAGACGATACCATCGCCGGGAATCGGCCATGCCATTGTCGGCGACGGTTATCCCAAGCTGATATCTCTGTATTTCTCTTTGTCGGCAATTCCGATACAGTCATGACAATCATAGTTTGGGGAAAATCATGCGTCCTATAGTCTATTTTCGGGCCGTCATCATTGCATCCCTGGCGGTGGCGACCGGATGCACGCAGGCGGAGCCGCCGGTTCTTTCCGCGTCCGACATGGCGATCGTTGAGGGATACAGGCTGGGTGCCGGCGACAAGTTGCGGATCACGGTGTATAACGAGCCCAATCTGACCGGCGAATATAGCATCACGCCGTCGGGGACCGTGGCGTTCCCGCTGATCGGCGCGATCAAGGCGGGTGGCCAGACGATCGAGCAGGTGTCGCAATCGGTGACGGCAAGCCTTGCCCAGGGCTATGTCAACAATCCGCACGTCAGCGTCGAGGTCCTCAACTATCGCCCTTATTATATCCTGGGCGAAGTCGCGCGGCCGGGCGAGTTTCCGTTCGTGAACGGCATGACGATCGAGCAGGCGGTCGCGGCCGCGGGCGGGTTCTCCTATCGGGCCAATCGCAACCATATCTATATCCGTCGCGCGCGGGCGACCGAGGAGCGCACCGTCGTCATTCGCGAGCAGCCGATCGAGGTTCAGCCCGGCGATACGATCCGCGTCGGCGAACGCTATTTCTGATCGCGATCCACGACGGGTTTAACCCGAAATTGAGGTGTCCCGGTTATGGCTATAGCCATGATTCGAGGACCCTCCCACTGGATCACCGGCGCAGACGTGGTCATGGCCGCGCGCGGCGGCCTAGTGCTGCTCGTCGTCGCGGCGGGTCTGCTGTCCGCCGCGGATCTGGTCGCGGCTCCACTCGGCGCGATCCTCGCCTATGCGCTCGCGCTATTGCTGCTGCTCGGCCTGCCGATGGTGCGCAGCGCGGATATCGCCGGGCTTGGCGCGATCGGCCTGACGCTCGGCGAATTTGCAGGATCGGCGTTTTTCCATCATTCGATCGACGCGATGCGGTTGCTCTATGGCATGGCGGCCTTGGGCGCGGCGATCCTGCCGATGCGTGCGCAGCGGCTACGCGCGACGGCGCTCGCCAATCCCTATCGGGTCCTTGCCGGTAGCGAGCGCCGTGGCGCCGGCAGCGTCCGCGCCGGAAAAACCACTATGGCCGACGACGGTAAGGGCGTCGTCAAGACCGGCTATGCGACGACAACCGCGGCCAGGACCGCCCGGGCGGACCGCCGGGGCGCACGCGGGGGCGCATTGCCGCTGCTGCTTCCCGCGCCGGCGTCAGTCACGCTGCCATAGCGACGCGACGCGCATAGGCGTCGAGCAGGCGGTCGATCCACGCGTCGGGCGTCAGCGCGAGCCCGCGGGTGTGGCCATAGGCCGCCTCGCTCATCCGGCGTGCGAGCGCATCATCCTCGGCAATCAGCCGGATCGCGGCGGCAAACGCGAGCGTGTCGCGCGGTTCGATCGCCAGCCCGGCGCCCGCTGCGACGATATCGTCTGCGAGGAAGGCGGTATCGGTGATGATGACGGGCAGACCGCTCCACAGCGCCTCCGCCGCGACCAACCCATAGGGCTCGGGGTAGCGGCTCGGCATGACGAGCATCCGCGCGCGTTCCGCATAGCCGCGGATCGCCGCCGGCGGTTGCTGGCCCATGAAGGACATTTCGGGATAGCTGGCTTGTAACGACTCGCGCAGGACGCCGTCGCCGATCACGCGCAAGGTGCACCCCGCCGCCCGCGCCGCCGCGGCGGCGAGATCGGGTCCCTTGGTCGCTTCGAGGCGGCCGATGAACAGGATTTCGGCATTGCGTTCGGCCTCGACCCGGGCGCTGCACCAGGGCACGACCGGATTGGGCAGCGCTTCGATCGCCGCGTCCGGAATGCCCGCGCGCATCAAATACGGGCGCATCGATTCGTGAATCGCCAGAACCGGCGGCGAATGGCGCGGATCGTAGTGATGGCGTTGCACCGCCTGCCGACCGACCCGCCAGAGCTTGTGCGCATAACTGCGACGATCGCAGTTCGCGCCGATGCAGCCGGGCGACATCGGCGTCAGCGTGCAGACCGCGCCGGTCTTCAGAAATGCGAACGCACCGTTCGGACAGGCCAGGAAGAAATCATGCGCCGAATAGACGAGCCGCGCCCGGACCGGCGCGATCGCGGCGAACAGCGACGGCGACAGGATCTGCGCCCAGCCATGCACATGATACACCGTCGACGGGCGGTCATTGGCGGCGATCCAGCGCGCGACCATGTCGGCGGCTGCGCGATTATAGACGCCGCGGGTCAGCGCGGTGAGCGCGCCGCCCGACAGCAGCCGCTTGCTTCCCAGTGCGACGATCTCGACACCCTGGTCGCGGAGCGCCGGGTTGTCGCCATCATCGCCGGTGACGAAGGTGACGCGGTAGCCGCGTGCGCGAAACGCCGATGCGGACGCCAGCGCGAGTGCGGTCGCCCCGCCCTTGGGTACCGACAGGTCGTTGATGACGACGATATGATCGATCATGAACGCGCCGCGACCGCCGCCCTGAGCGCGCGGGCAAGCGCCGCAACGTCGCCCGCCGCCGCATCGATCAACGCCGTGCACGCGGCCCGATCGACCCCGGCCTGCTCGGCCCGTGTGGCCAGTTCGGCCAGCGCGGTCGGCGTGATCGTCGCGGGGTCGACGAAATAGGCCGATCGGCCCGCAATCTCGGCGAAGCTTTCCAGCTTCGGATCCCATTTGAGCAGGATCGTCGGGACCGCGAAGGAATGCGCGGCGATGCAGGCGTGCATGCGGTGCGCAACCATCAGGTCGCAGCTCGAGATGAACGTGGCGAGGTCACCGGGCGTGGCGAAATCGGCGATGCGGGTGATGTGGGTCGGCCCGGCTGCCGCGATCCAGTCTGCCGCGTTGCGATTGAGATACGCCCGGTCTTCGGGGCTGCCGTTGGTGAACAGCCCGACGGTCCATCCCGCCTGGGCAAGCGCCGTCGCGACGCCACCATACCAGTGCGCCATGTCTCCGGCATCCGTGTCATGGCCGTGATAGCGCAGCGCGAGCGGATCGGTGATGCAGAGCCCGACGCTACGGCGATCGGCGGAGGCGGGGCCTCGCGGATAGTGCCGGCTGGCCAGCAGACCCGGGTCGCGAACCAGCCCCGCCCGGGGGATCGGTGCGGGAAGGAGGTCGTCCCAGATCTCTCGCGATCGTTCGTCGCGCACCGTCGCATAGACCATCGTGGCATTCCGCAATCCGTCGGCGAACAATCGCCTTCCGGTCGCGGACCAGTTCCGCGCCACGCCGACCGCAAAGACCGCGGCGGGCAGGTTGACCGCTTCGGACAGCGCGGCGTGGATCTTGACCGGGAAATTGAGATCGCTGTCGCTGAACAGATTGCCGCCGCCAACGACGACCGCATCGCAATCGACGAGCTGGCGGCGAAACGCCGGGCGCAGCCGGATCGCCGCCAGCGCCGAGAGGATCGTGCGGGTCGCGACGCGGCGCAGCGGTGCGGGCATTCCCTCAAGCACGGCGAGCATCCTGCCCCGGCTGGCATTACCGGGCGCGTAGCCCGTCCTGCCGGCAAGATCGATTGAGACCGCATCGATCCCGGCGCGGTGCAATTCGAGCTCGGTGCATTCGGACAGCAGCCCATCGCCCAGATTCGGGCTGTATTTTACATTGAAAAGCGCGACCTTCAAAGCAGCGCCTCCTAGGCTGACAGCAGAACATGACGGGGACCCGACGGTTGGCGCAAGTGCGGAATCCGACTTTATTGCGCCGATCGGATCAAACCTAACGACGAAATATCCTGTGTGCAACATCAGAGCAGGGTTACGAGTAACTATAATCTAAAAATGATCAATCAAATCGGTAAATTGATGATAACATTTGGCGATTGCACGGTATATTCACGAACATCAGAGATCTGAAACATTGCAGACATATGAACTGCAAATGCCAGAAGCAGGCCTTCATTGTTAATCGTGACTTCAGATCATGGTAAAATCCGTCGAGCCTCAGCTATTTTGGGCATGGTGTCGGCCGCCGGACAGTGCCCAAAGTCGTCGCGACACTTGGCCTAGCCGCGAGCCCCCCTTCAGCCCCTCCGCACTGCGGTCGAGCAGATCGTAGCGCAGTTCGTGGATCGCGAAACGCGGATCGCGCGAGATCAGATAGTGGCTGAGGTTCTTGCGCGTCGTCGCATGCGCGACCTGCTCAAGTTCGCGGCCATCCTCGTCGCCGATCAGGCTCGCATAAGCGGTGCGCACCAGCGATCGCAGCCGCCAGTCGCGTGCCAGGTCGTCCCGGATCGCGCCGGGCAGCGCGGTCTCATACAGGGTATGGCTTAGAATAAGTCCCGCCGCCACCAGTCGTGCCGCCCCCCGCTTCTGTGCACGCGCATAGAATTGATCGAGGTCGGCGGGCGTCTCGGCGCCAAGGATCGCGCCGATATCGGCCAGCCATTTCAATCGCGCCCAGCCATGTTCGGTACCGTGCGCGAACAGGTACAGGATCGCCGGCGCGCGCGGGAGAGCCGCCACGCTGGCGCCCGGCACGAGCTGCATCGGCTCGCGCGCATCGAGATCATCGCCGCGCAACAGATAGGGATTCTGGAACAGGCGCCAGTGCAGCTCGACCATCAGCCCCGAATCCGGATGCTCGAATGCGAGATCCTTGTAGCGCGCCATCCGCGCCCGCATCGTCGCCGCGCTGGCGTCGGCCGCCGGCGCGATCCGCACATAGCCCCGCGCATCGAGCAGGCTGGCGGCGTGCGCGACCTGGTCCTTGGCGACGATCAGATCGATGTCCATGCTGTAGCGGACACCATAGCGGCCAAAGGCGAGCATCGCCGCAGTCGCGCCCTTGAGCACCCGGACGGGAATGCCGGCCCCCTCCAGCATGCGTACCAGGTGTAGCGTTTCGAAGACGGATTGCAGCTCCTGCACCGCACTGTCCCGCGCGAGCGCCCCGATCGCGGCGCGCGCTTCGGTCCCGGCATCGATGTCCGGCAGGCCCGCATGATTCAGGCCTGCCGCGAACAGGCCCGCAACGCGGTGGCGCTCGACGATCGTCGCGACGCGCGGCCAATCGGTGACCCGTGACGCCAGCTCGCGAATCCGTGCTGCCCCGCGCGGATCATGCGGCCACCGCGTCGCTGCTACGACGAGCGCGAATTCCGGGGTAGCGATCTGGGCATCGCCGTCGATCAGCACATCGAGGTTCAACACGGCTGAAATCCGCTGGCCTCACGTCCCGGCGGAAACGACGCCAGGATCGCATAGCCTCCATCGGGTGGCGTGCCCGTCACGTCGAATCCCTGATCGAGAACCCAGACATGCGCGTCGAGCGGCATCTTCGAACCGGGGCGGATCCCATAGAACAGCGTCGAATCGACCCCGCGCCGCCGCAGCATGACCTGTGCGGTGAGCCCGCGCTCGAAACACAGCGCGCGCAGGCGGCTGCGCTTGGCCGCGCGATCGACGGCCCAGGCGATGATCTCGGCCAGGTCGCGCCGGCGTGGCCCGGGCGGGAGCGGGCGGGGCAGCTGGCGTGAGGCGATCCGGCCAAGCCGGGGCAGCGCCGCGTGGCGGATTAGCGGTGCGGAGATCGTCAGCAGGATGGTCGCCTCGGCAAGCGCGAACCGCTCCTCCCACGAAAAGCGGCCGAACTTGGTCCAGAATCCGTCCTGGCGGTGTGGCACGATCACGCCTCCAGCCAGAACCATGGCACGTCGCGGTCGTGCCGGCCGCAGATCATCACCGCCTGCCCGTCCGTGACGTCGAACGGCTCGACCGGCGTCACCTCGGTTTCGAACGCCCGCACGCCGGGATCGATCGTGTCGTAGACGATCCCCTCGGCCAGATGGAACCGGATCCACTGGACAATCCCGTGCACCCGTCCTGCGGTGGCGTGGACCGTGACCGCGTTGCGCGCCGCCGGGATCGGCGGGCCGGTAAAGTCCATGTCGAAGATCGCGACGCCGTTCGAGCGAAGGTCGATCGCCTCCCGGTCCGGCGTATCATGGCTGACCGCGAGCTGGTTGAACGGGGTCATGTCGAAGCCGTCGACGATGCCCATCGCATAATCGGCGGGGCGACGATGCGTGGCGAGCCCGACCATGATCTCGGCCCGGTACGGCATGATCATCGCGTCCCGCGTGAGCAGCCGCGCGCGCGCATCCTCGACCGTCTTCAGTCCGCCCGCACCGATCAGGTTGTTCGCGAGATTATCCCACAGCAGGACATTCGCAGGGGCGGCCAGATCGACCCCGATCTGCAGGTCGCGCGCGTCCTTCGCGACGATCGTCACGCGGTCCGCATAGCCGTTTCTGGCGATGACCGCGGATGCGGCCGCGGCAACCGCGGAATCCCGCTCGCAGGCGATGACGCGCGCGGCACCGGCCCGCGCCGCGATCATCGCGAAGAGGCCCGTCCCGGCGCCGATATCGAGCAGCGTCGCATCGGCGGGCATCACGCTGCGCAGCGTCGCGGCGTAGAGCGCGTGGCGATCATCGTCCTGCACCATCGTGAAATACCATTTGCCGACGCCGGAAGATCGGATCCGGCGCGCCTGTGCCGCGATCTCGCGATCATCGGGGGCGAGCGCCAGCGCCGCGTCGCACAACCGTCGCGCGGTTTGCGCGAGGCCGCGCGGCAGCAGCAGCGTCAGGGCCAGCGCGACCATCGCATCGGGGCGGCCGTCGACCGCCGCGATCAGCCGCTGAATACCCGGATCGAGACGCTCGTCCGCGGTCATCAATAATTGCTCCCAGCGGTCCGACGCATGTGGCTGGCCAGTGCGACGGCGTGCAGCAGATTTTCGCGATAGGCGATCTCGTAGGCGATATCCGTCCACAGCGGCGAATCGGCGGGCGGCATGTCGTCGACCAGCTTCTGGAGCCGGTCGACATCCATCGTCCCGGCGGTCTGCTCGAACATCTTGATCCGGTCGATCTCGTCGCGCAGCCGGTCGCGCGAGGCGACGAGCGCGACGGGCCAGTCGGCGCCCTGATAGCCGCGCAGCCGGGTATCGAGCACACTCGGCGGTGCCTTGCCCCGCATGGCCTCGCGCAGGATCGCGCGGGGCTCGCCGCCCCAGGCCCAGCGTTCGACCGGCACGCGCAGCGCCCATTCGACGAGGCGCCGGTCGGCAAGCGGATCGCGGACGTCGATCCTGAACTCCGCCAGCATTGCCTTGAAAAAGCTGCCGTCCTCATTGCCGGCCACCATGCGCAGATTGGCGCCGACAGGATCGGTGCCGTACCGCATCGCGTCGGACAGGTCCGCCGCATGCGCTGGGTCGATCGTGGGGTTCTCTGCGGCGATGCGCGCCTCGACCCGGGCGAGCGTCTCAGGAAGCAGCGGGATGGCGGTCGCCACCGACGGCATCACGATGCCCCGCGCGCGCATCACCCGTTTCCACAGCGATACGGGCAATAGCGGGCCGATCGTGTTCCAGCCGACGCCCGGCCAGCGCATCCACCCCGACCGGACCAGCCCCCGGCCGAGCCGCGCCCAGGCGAGCAAGCGTCCGCGTCGCACCAGCGACGGCAGCGCCGCGACGCCCGATGCGCTGATCGAGAGATTGCCCATCGTGCCTTCGAGCAGGACCCGGATGCCGCGGCGCTGCACCGCCGTGTTGATCGCGTCGACCCACACCATGTTGCACAGATTGGGGATCGGCTCGGGATAGAGATCGACGGTGCGGTCGAGCGCCGCGAGCGTCGGAGCATCGCTGCGGATCACGACATGTTCGACATTGGGATACATCGCCGCGGTTTCGGCAGCGAGCGCGCTTTCGTCGGAGAAATGATGCGTCTGGTAGGTCTGCGGCGTGTGATGCGGGGCCGCGGTATAGGCGACAATCCGCTTCGGCGTATCCGCGAGAAGCCGCGCCGCCGTCACGACCACCGTGGTCGAATCGAACCCGCCCGAGAGATGCGCGGCGATCTCGTCGCCCGCACCGCGCAGCGTTGCCGTGACCGCAGCGTCGAGCCGGGTGAGCATCTGGGTTTCATAGTCGCGCTGCGTCTGGCGTCGCAGCGGCGTCAGATCGGGTTTCCAATAGGCGTGCGTCGTCGCCCCTTGCGCGGTGAAGACGCCGTAATAGCCCGGCATGATGCGCGAGATACCGGCCATCGGCGTGCGACCCGGCGAAAGCGGCGCGCGGCGGAACAGGCGTAGATATTGGTCCTCGTCTGCCGCACGTGGGACGATGCCGAGCGCGTGTAGCGCGTCGGGCATCGAGGCAAAGGCCAGCGTGCCGTCCTCGGCGCGCAGATAATAAAGCGGGCGTTTGCCGATGAAGTCGCGCGCGAGCAGCAGCCGCTGGTCCTGCGTGTCCCAGGCGGCGATCGCAAACCAGCCATAGAGGCGGTCGAACGCGCCCTCGCCCCAATGTTCGATCGCATCGGCGACCAGCATCGCATCGGACAGCGCCGCCGCCGATCCACCCGAATGGCCGAGTTCGCGTTCAAGATCCGCACGCTCGGTAAGATGCACGTCCGCAACCACGGCGTAGCGGCGGTCGCGGGCGTGGATCGGGGCGACGAACCGGTCCTCGTCGAGCAGGAAGGCGTGACGCGCGCCCAGCGCGATCGTCCCCCCCCGCCAGATTTCGTGCGCGTCGCGGCCATAGCGGGCCAGCACCGTACCCATGCGGTCGGCATCGGCATCGACGTCCCGGTCGGACCAGTGTGTCAGGCCATAGATCGCTGTCACGCCATGCGCTCCCGATCGATGCGCGTGCCTCCGCGGATCAGGCGGATATCGCCAACTCCGCCGCGAGCAGCTCGAGGATCAGATCGAGCGTCTGCTCCTCGGCGGTCGTCTGGTCGACGTCATATTCGTCCACGAGGATCGCGCTGATCGCTCGCGCGGACATGGGGGATTCGATCAAGCCCCAGATGCGCGTGCCGACCTCGTTGAGGCCGTAGCAAACGCCCTTGTTGATATCGAGCGCGACCAGTTGCCCGTCAATCTCCGCCGTTGCCGCCGATGTGCTGCGGCGGACCGGCGTATCCAAATCTGCACGAGCCAAACAGAATTCCCATGCTTTTTGAAGCGTTTCGCAGGCCGTCCGCGGAGGCGGCGCGCCTGGCGGGCCGATCGATGCCCAACAAAAAATCGCGCGGCATTACCGCCGCGCGATTTCCCGTGCCTATTCAGGCCTGAAGATCAGGATGGGCCCATCTGACGACGGAACGTATCACGGTTGTAATTAAGCGCGAAATTCTCGGCATCTGCTGCGTCCATGCGAACAAGCGCAGGGCGCTGCCAGGTCTTGCGAGTCTTCATCATATCGATACCCCTTGTAGCATTTTGCTGTACCGGTGGCATGTCGATTAGCTTCCGGCTTTCGCAATAATTGCATGAACAGGCCAAAAGACGTGAATAGTTTTCCTTACCATTTGCGATTTGACGGCTAACATGAATGATCGTAGCGATTTGACACCCGTGAACCAACAGGATTTGCTTGAAGAATCCCGGTGGCGTGATCGAGCGACTGTGAAAGTCAGCGAAATCATGCAGCGTCATTATCAAACCGGAATGCGAGTTCAGCGCGGTTCGGAGTTGGGGGACCGCACATTTCTGGGCGCGGCACAGCTATGATCGTGACTGGGTTCCCGAGGTCAACGCGCCCCGGTGCGCTTCGTCGACCCGCCGGGACTGTGGAATCAAGACGGGCCCATCTGGCGGCGATAATAGTCCCGATTATACATCAGTGATGCGCTCTCGGCATCGGCGGCATCCATGCGAACAAGTACTGGACGCTGCCATGTTTTGCGATGCTGTGTCATGACTGATTCCTAAAGATCGTGTTTGAATGCGGTCAAAGAATATTAATTTTTGTTATCCGGTTGTTGCACACATCATCGAAGTCATAGCAAAATTTTTATTTATAATGGCAGCATTGCGTCCCTTATTGGGTCATCTTGACGCCGAGTAGATGGGCTTCGGCAAGGGCGGCATCTTCGACAACGTTCTCCAGCCCCCATCGTCGATTGAACCGGAAAATGGGAACGCTGCGGATCAGCGCCATCGATTCCGTCAGATATCCCGGCGCGCGGCCAAGGAGGTCGGCGATGCGGCGGCGATAGATGTTTGCCATCACCGCATTGGCAGCGTCGAGCCCCTGCAGACGGTGGATGCCCGGCGGCGCATCCTCGCCGGCCTGACGCAGATGATAGATGGCGGCGACGGGATAGCGGCGATCCTCGGCGGCGCGTGACATCGCGACCTCGAACTTGTCCTCATACCAGGGAATGCGGGTGACCTCCGCGCCTTCGCGGCCGAGTGCGGTAAACGATTCGATCCAGAGCTTGAGCCGTGGGATTCCCGGGGTGGCCGAAAACCGGCCTTCCGCATCCGCTGCGACCGCGCACAGATCGTCGGTGAGGAGGGGATAGCCGCGCGCTTCGAACACCGCGGCCAGCGTCGACTTGCCTGCGCCGGAATCCCCGCAGAACAGATATGCGCTGCCGTCATGGACGATCGCGTTGCAATGCAGCGGCAGCAGCGCGCGCTGATGGAGCAGCGCCCCCAGCGCGGTCCCCAGGAGATAGGGTGGCATGTGTTCCGCCGGGATGCCGGCGCGCGCCTCGTAGATGATGCGCGCACCCCCCGTCACGTCGAACCAGCCGCACTCGGGCACCGACAGGCGCAACGAGTCGGCGTTGATCTCGACCCGCATATCGTCGACCGCGACCCCCGGATCGGGGCGTGCCGGGGTGCCGCGTCGGATATCGACATCGGGCTGCTGCGCCGCGATGCGGTTCGCGGCAAGCGACCCGAGCGGGATATCCGAGCGAAACACCAGTCCGAACGCGCGATAGAAATTCACGATGCCCCCTGCGTCTGTCCGGCGTGCGGCGCCGCGGCGGTCGCATCGTCGCGCTCGACCGCGACCAGCCGCGATCGCATCGTTTCGAACGATCCCTGTGCAACGACGCGCCCGGCATCGAACAGGAGGATCCGGTCACACCGGCGCAGGCTTTCGAGCCGGTGCGCGATCATCAGGATGGTCGTGTCGGGACAAGCCTCGCGCAGCCGGTGAAGGATGATCTGTTCACCATCGATGTCGATCGCGTTGGTGGCCTCGTCGAGGATCAGCAATTGCGGATCGCGCAACACCGCGCGGGCGAGCGCTAGCCGCTGGCGTTCGCCCCCGGAGATCAGGCTGCCGCGTTCGCCGACCCAGGTGGCGAGCCCCTCGGGCAGTCGTGCGAGCAGGTCGTCCGCGTCGGCGATCCATAGCGCCCGGGCGATCGCCGCATCGCTCGCGCCCGGGTTGGACCAGAGCAGGTTCTCGCGAATGCTCGCATGGCGCATGAACGGATCCTGCGCGACATAGGCGAGCCGGTCGCGCCAGGCGCTGTGGTTCGCCAGCGTGACGGGGGTGCCGTTGAGCAGGATGCGCCCAGCCTGCGGGTGGTAGAGGCCGACGAGCAGATCCGCGAAACTGGTCTTGCCTGCGCCCGATCGCCCCGCCACGCCCAGAAACTCGCCGCGCCGGAGTTCCAGCTCGAGCGCGTCGACGCCGGAACCCGCGCCGTCGGCCCCGCGCGGGTGACGATAGCCGACCCGGTCGAACGACAGGACCTCCATCGCCGGCAGGATCGCGTCGGTCGCAAGACCGCGATCGCTGGCGAGTTCGGCCTCCAGCTCGCGAATCTGAGCATAGGCCGGCAGCGCGCGAACGACCTCGAGCGCCTGGGTCTGCAGCGCCTGCGCTGGTCCAGCCATCCGCGACAGGATCAGCAGCAGCGCGACCAGCGTCGGGACGGGGACTGCGACCACGCCCAGTCCGATCCCGGCGATCCCGCCCGCCATCACGATGCCCGCCACCGTCATGCGGAGCCGCGATCGGTTTTCCCGCGCGACGAAGGTCAGCTCGGCCTGAACCGAGTCGGTCATGGCGCCCGAAAAATCGGCGACGAACCGGGGGGCCAGGTTCTGGCTCATTGCGAGCTTGAGGGCCCCGAGAAACTGGCCGACTTCGTTCACCATCATCAGGTTGGCATCGGTCACGCTGTCGCCGACCTGTCTGGCGGCGCGGAACAAGGGTGCACTGAGCAGCGCGCCCGTCGCGACGAACAGGACCGCCAGGAGCGTGAGCACCGGGCTGAGCAGCATCGAGATGGTCAGCTGCACAATCAATGTGATCGCCGCCACGATGGACTGGACGAGCCCGATCGCGGCCTGGCCGAGCCGCTGGATGTCGCTGCCGAGGATACGATTGACCCGGGCATGCCGCAGCCCGACGATCGCACTCCAGGGTGCTGCCCCCAGGCGTTCGATCAGCCTGATCTGCAGCGAGGACAGGAATTCCAGTTCTAGCCGGATGACCGCGCTCTGCCGGATCGAGATCAGCGCGGCGCGCACGAGCATGAGCACGGCAAAGGCCGAGAGCACGAGCGTGATCTGCTCCGGGCGGCTGTCGATATGCAGCCGGGCGAGCAGTGTGGACCAGTGTCCGCGAGCGCCCGTCCCCCCGGCAATCTGGAGAAGTGGAATGATGAGGACGAGGCCAAGCGCCTCGACCAGGCCGGCAATCGCGACGAGCAGGCCCGTCGCGAGCGACGCGCGCGGCTTGAACATGCAGAATGCGATGACGAAGGCGCGTGCTTCCTGCCAATTCACAAGGTCATGCCCGTACCGTCGTGATGCGCAGCGCGATCCCCGAAGCGGCGTCACAGGCCGTCGGATCGATGCTGGCGATGTCATGCCGATGCGCGTCGATCGGGGAGCTTGGGGTATATGTCATTGGCACACCATATAGTCTTTCCGCCTAAGGCAGTGTGCGATGATCAGCAATGATACGGGCCATTATTGGACGTTTAAGCGTTATTCTCTGAGGATATTGTTTAAGAAAACAAATGCTGAGTTGCTAAGCATCTGTATAAAGGCATTTGTTAGGGGGTTAACTGCAAAAATGATGATGCCGGACTGCGCTGATAATCTTGTGTTAAGAGCCGCGACTTATACGGCCCTTAACCTGGAGGACCGATGTCACTCACCGCAACCATGCAGATCATGCCCATCGATGCGCTGACGATGCGCGAAAGCCGTGCCACACGGCGCGTCGTGTCCGCCGACAGCACCTTGCGGCTCATGCCGGGTGTCGCGCATGACGTGATCGTCGAGGATTTCTCGACGACAGGGTGCCGTCTGCGGTCCTCGATCCCGATGACCGTGGGGACGCGTCTGCGTCTCGCACTGAGCGGCGGCGGCGCTACCGTCGAGGCAGACGTCGTCCGTCTCGCACCTGGCGGCTATGGATGTGTCTTCGCGGTGCCCATTCCAGAAGAGACGTTCGCAAAGGCCTTTTCCGGCCAGACGATCGTCCACGCGATGTTCGAAAAGGACCCGGCGGCGCACGATGCACCCGTGTCTGAGTCCGTGCCCGACATCACACCCTGGCCGCGACCCGTGCGCGCCGTCGTCATGGTCGGGTGCGGGGTCGGTGCCTGGGTGCTGCTCGGACTGGTCGTTGGCTGGCTCTGACCACCAATTCCGAGATATCAGTACTTAGATCAGCAAAACTGCTGTTTGCCAGTAGTTTGGCAGTCTTATTATTCAGCAGTACTGAAAGAATACGATATTAAAGCCAAAAAATGCCGACTTCATCCATTTTAGACTCATCGGTTCTACAAGTGGGGTAGGAAAAGTGCGGCGACTCGTCGTGAGGGCGACGGGCATGTTTGGCGCGGGGGGCGTTCGAATGCAGGCGAAACTAGCGGTCGGTCTGGCAGCGGCGACGTTGTTGTACGGGGTCACGGCATTTGCGATCGGCGCGAGCGGCGCATCTGTGTCCGACCCGGCGATCACGGTCGTCTCGACATCCGCGACGGCGTCTCAACCGGCAAGTGGCCAGCAGGCCCCAGGCGTGACGACCGGCACTGCGGCGACGAGCGCTCTGCCGAGCGAGACCGGGTTCGCGTTCGGCGTGCAGACCCATTTCAGCCAGGGATGGAGCCCCGCGTGGCTCGATCTAACGACGCCGCTCGCGACCAAATCCGTGCGCGATACGGTCAACTGGGCCAGTGTCGAGCGGACGGCGGGCGTGTACGACTTTTCCGGTACCCCGGTTCAGACGCTCGCCACATTTTGCGGACGCGGCGGTGCGCTGACGCTCACGATCACGCCGAAGAACGCGCTCTACGACGGCGGGCGGATGGTGTCGTCGGCGGCGGGCCGGACCGCCTATGCGAATTATATCGCCGCGCTGCTGACGCGGTTCGGATCCTGTGTCGTGGCGATCGAGGTCGGCAACGAAGTCAACAGTGCCGGCGCGCTCGATTATCCGGCCGGCGTCGACAAGTTCCGCGCCTATGTCGACATGCTGCGGGTCCTCTATGCCCGGGTGAAGCCCGCCAACCCGCAGGTCGCGATCCTCGGCGGATCGACCAACGTGATCGGGACGGGGTTCCTGACCTCGCTGTTCGCGGTCGGCATGCTCGACGTGATCGACGGCGTCGCGGTCCATCCCTATCGCCCCGATGCGGAGGGGATTGATTTCGAGATCGCCAATCTCAACGCCGCCATGAGCCGCTACGGGACGCCAAAGCCGATCTGGGCAACCGAATTCAGCTTCGGATATGCCGATACGCGGCGCGCCTCGGCCGGTTTGGTGAAATCGGTCGTCGAGCTCTATGCCGCCGGCGTCCGGCATGCGTCCTGGTACGCGCTCGTCGAACAGACTCATTTTCCGTATATGGGGCTGTTTACCGGATCGCTGATCAAGCCGCAGGGCAGGGCCTATCGCAACGTCATCGATTCGCTGTTGCCATACGGCCAGCCGGTGCGGGTCGATACCGGGGACCAGCCGTTCAACCTCTACCGGATCGGTGCCGATCGCTGGGTCGTCTGGGGGCTGCGCGGCACGATCAGCTTCACCGGCGGTGTTGTTCGCGACATGTACGGGGTGGCGTTGCCCGCTGGTCCGGTCAAGATCGGGTCCGAGCCGCTGATCGTCACCGGGGCCACCGGCTATACGATCACCGCGTCGCAGGTCGTTGCCGACACGATGCTGCAATATGGCAGCGGATCCTGGAGCTACTGGCGTCGCGACAAGGCGAATGTCGATACCCGGCTCGGCGTGTTCGACACCGATTTCGCGAGCCATTTCGGCGATCGCTGGTCGAAGCCGCTGCGCATCAACAATACCACCGCAGCACCGGCAGGCGATGGCGCGAACCCGATCCGCGCGGTGATCCGCTATACCGCGCCACGCGCGATGCAGGTCGAACTATCCGCCTGTTTCAGCAAGGCAAATACGGGCGACGGCGTCGATTACCGGATCACCCGCAACGGCGTGACCGTCGCCTCGGGGATCGTCGTCGACACCGCGACGGTCAACGGGGTCAAGTTCGGCCTCGAAATCGGCGACAAGGTCGATCTCGTATTCGGCCCCAACCAGACCTATGGCAGCGACTCGTTCTTCTACCGCGCTACGCTGAGCAACCGTGGCCAGGGCACGACGGTGGTCTGCCCCACGGCGTGAGCCGAACCGGCCCCGGCGCTGCGCCCGGGGCCGCGCGCGCTCAGGCGTTGGCGGCGCGGGTGAGGCTGAGGAACACGTCCTCGAGATCGGGTTCCTTGGTCGAGACGTCGACGATCCCGAAGCCGCCCGACTGGACCGCGGCGAGCACTTCGCCGGCGTTGACGCGGTCCTTGGCATAGGTGATTTCGAGCGTGCGCGTGCCCTTGAGCGCGATCTTCTGGAAGCAGGCGTTCGCCGGGACCATGCCGACATCGCGGTCGACGGTGACGGCGACGATCTTTTCCTGCGCCTTGCCGACGAGCTCGCGGGTCGGCTCGTTGGCGATCAGGCGGCCGTTGTTGATGATCGCGATCCGGTCGCAGAGCTCTTCGGCTTCCTCGAGATAATGCGTCGTCAGGATCACCGTGACGCCCGCGGCGTTGAGGCTGCGGACATAGGTCCAGAGCTGCTGGCGCAGTTCGATGTCGACGCCCGCGGTCGGCTCGTCGAGGACGAGGACGGGGGGTGAATGCACCATCGCCTTGGCCACCATCAACCGGCGTTTCATGCCGCCCGACAGCGTGCGGGCATAGGCGTGCGCCTTGTCCTCCAGATGCACCGCGCGGAGCAGTTCCATCGTCCGGCGCTTCGCCTTGGGCACGCCGTAGAGCCCGGCCTGGATCTCGAGCGTCTCGAACGGCGAGAAGAACGGGTCGAACAGGATCTCCTGGTTGACGATCCCGATCGACGCCTTGGCGTTGCGCGGGTGGCCGTCAATGTCGAAGCCCCAGATCGCGGCGCTGCCATCGGTCTTGTTGACCAGCCCCGCCAGGATGTTGATCAGCGTCGACTTGCCAGCACCGTTGGGGCCGAGCAGCCCGAAGATCTGGCCGCGCGGGACGTCGAACGTCACCCCGTCCAGCGCGCGCTTGCCGCCCGCATAGGTTTTGCAAAGATTGGTGATGGCGATCGCGGCTTCGGTCATCGTCGCGGCATAGCGGGGCGGGGAGGGCGGGTCATCCCCTCGGGCGTTGCAAAGAAGATTTGTTCACGCGGAGGCGCGGAGGCGCGGAGATGTCGCATCCAGCCTGTCGGTCGGGAGACCCACTTCCTGTTCCGCCGCATCTGATGTGAAGGTCGCTTCGCGAGAAGCGCAACACCTCCGCACCTCCGCACCTCCGCGCCTCCGCGTGAACAAATCCTTCCTTCCTATCACCACCGAAGAACCAATTGCCCGCCCCGCCCGCGCTTGCTATCGCGCCCGCATGCATCCGCCGCTCGAAACCACCCGCGTCACCCACGCCCGCGTCGCCTGCGATGGCGCCACCGACATTCCCGGCGGTGCAGCGCTCGGCCATCCGCGCGTGTGGCTGCAGATCGACGAGACCGGCTATGTCGATTGCGGCTATTGCGACCGGCGCTTTATCCTGGTCGGCGGAGCCGCCGATGGCGCGGACCAGTCGACATTGCGCGACCATGGGGATGGCGCAGGGCGCTAAGCCGCTTATATCTATCGGATGACGATAGCTGCAGACCCCCGCTCGTTCCTCTACCGCGACACGCTCGACCCCGAGCAGGCGCAGGCCCTCACCGCCAAGGCGCTCGCCAAGGCCGATGACGGCGAACTCTATCTCCAGTACCGCAAGGCGGAGGCGTTCGGCTTCGACGACGGCCGGCTGAAGACCGCCTCCTATGACACGAGCTCGGGCTTCGGCCTGCGGGCAGTGTCGGGCGAGATGACCGCGTTCGCGCATTCGAACGAGATGACCCCCGCCGCGATCCGCCGCGCCGCCGAGACGATGGCGCTGATCGAGCCGGGCGTCGCCGCCAAGGCCGGCCCGCCCCAGGGCACCAACCGCCACCGCTACACCGCCGCAGATCCGCTCGACCTCGTGCCGTTCGCGGACAAGGTAAACCTGTGCCAGACGATCGACGCCGCCGCGCGCGCGCGCGATCCGCGTGTGGCGCAGGTGTCGGTCAGCCTGTCGGGAACATGGTCGGTCGTCGAGATCGTCCGCGCCGACGGCTTCGTCGCGACCGACGTGCGGCCATTGGTGCGGCTCAACGTGTCGATCGTCGCCGAGCAGAATGGTCGTCGCGAGACGGGCAGCTACGGTATCGGCGGTCGCTATCTCTATACCGACCTCTTCCAGCCCGAGACGTACAACCGTGCGATCGACGAGGCGCTGTCGCAGGCGCTGGTCAATCTCGAGTCGATCGCGGCGCCCGCCGGCGAGATGACCGTGCTGCTCGGCAATGGCTGGCCCGGCATCCTGCTGCACGAGGCGATCGGCCACGGGCTCGAGGGCGATTTCAACCGCAAGGGCACGTCGGCGTTTTCGGGCCGCATCGGCGAGCGCGTCGCGGCCGAGGGCGTGACCGTGGTCGACGACGGATCGCTCCAGGATCGCCGCGGCTCGCTGACGATCGACGACGAGGGTACGCCGACGCGCGAGACGGTGCTGATCGAGGACGGGATCCTCAAGGGCTATATGCAGGACCGGCTCAACGCACGGCTGATGGGCGTCGAGGCGACCGGCAATGGCCGCCGTGAAAGCTATGCCCACGCGCCGATGCCGCGGATGACCAACACCTTCATGAAGGCGGGCAACGACGATCCCGCCGAGCTGTTGAGCCGCGTCAAGAAGGGCATCTTCGCCAAGGCGTTCGGCGGCGGGCAGGTCGACATCGTGTCGGGCAAGTTCGTGTTCAGCTGCACCGAGGCGTATCTGGTCGAGGACGGCAAGCTCGGTGCGCCGATCAAGGGCGCGACGCTGATCGGCGACGGCCCCAGCTCGCTGACCAAGGTGCGCGGGATCGGCAACGACTTCGCGCTCGACGAGGGCATCGGGATGTGCGGCAAGGGCGGGCAGTCGGTGCCGGCGGGCGTCGGCCAGCCGACGCTGCTGGTCGACGGCCTGACGGTCGGCGGCACGGCGGCGCAGTAACCGGCGCCGCCGTTCAGCGGCGTCCTAGTCCTCAATCCCGAAGTTCAATCCGCGCGAGACATTGGGATCGACGACCGCGACCAGGAAATAGGCGCCGAACTGCTTCACGCGCTGCAGCCAGCCGGTCTTTGCCTTGTAGAGCGCCGGTGTAATCTCGGTCGACGCGGCGATTTCGGCGTCGACATAGCGGCGGACATGCGCAGCGAAGTCGGCATCCTCGATCCGGATCATCAGCTCCATGTTGATGAACAGGCTGCGCATGTCGAAGTTGGCAGAGCCGATATGGACCGCGTCGTCGATGACATACAGTTTGGTGTGCAGCTTGGTCGGCTGATATTCGAAGACGTGCAC
The DNA here is from genome assembly GCF_014842205.1 of Sphingomonas sp. CFBP 13714. Classification (NCBI taxonomy): domain Bacteria; kingdom Pseudomonadati; phylum Pseudomonadota; class Alphaproteobacteria; order Sphingomonadales; family Sphingomonadaceae; genus Sphingomonas; species Sphingomonas sp. CFBP 13714. The sequence continues at coordinate 138,473 of NZ_JACYVG010000001.1, read as the reverse complement.
TCCCTTGCGCAATAGTCCGGCATAAGTGAACCGCGCCGCGGCGATCGTCGCGTTGTTGTCCGATTTCGCGGCGGTGACGATGCGCACGCGGTCGGTGCGACGCCCGGCACGATCCAGCCTGCGCAACATCGTCGGGCTCGGCGTGAAATAGCCGGCGATGATGTCGATCCGCGTCGCCCGGCGCATGTCGTCGCGGACCGCCCGCGCCCAGGGTGACAGCCGCCGCGTCGGTCCGCCGATCAGCCAGCGTGTCGGCCCCTGCGTCTCGCTATAGCGGCGCAGCGCGTGGTTCAGTTTGCGCAGCTTGCCCTTGGGCTGGTGGATCCAGCTGCTCAACGCATCGAAATAGCCCGTCAGCCGCCCCGCGGCCGGGCCTTCGATCAGCAGGCCGAGATCGCGCCAGGCATTGTCGGCAATCGTGCCGAAATAGTCATCCTCGACGTTGAAGCCGCCGACGATGATCCGCGCGTCGTCCCGTTCGCCGTCCGCCAGCGCAAGCTTCTGGTGATTGCGCAGCAGATATCGCCGACCGAATCGCGCGGAGAACCGGCACACCGCGATTCCGGCGGCTTCGAGCGGGTCGAAGAAATCGGCGCTCGCCGCATCGTCGCTGCCAAAGCCGTCGACGATCAGCGCGACTGTCACGCCGCGTTTCGCCGCCGCGATCATCGCCGCGTTCACGCGCTGGCCGGCATCGTCGTCGGCGTAGATGTAATAGAGGATTCGCAGCGACTGCCGCGCGCCGTCGATCAGCCCGATCAGTGCCGTCAGGCGTTCGGGTCCCGCCTCGAGCAGCGTCAGCCGGTTGCCATCGACGGTGAAGACCGACTCCGCCGCCTGCGGGGTCGTGGTGCGATCGAGCTCGGGGGCGGGCATGGTCATGGCCCGGGGTAGTGGACATAGCATCGGGCCGATGCAACCTTGCGGCGGGGCGACACGGGGTAGCGCCGGACACCCAACCGGCAAAATCTTGACTTTGTGGCGCGGTGTGGGTAGGCGCCTGTGTTCTCCCTATCGGTGTTTGTTGCGAAGGAAGCGTCATGGCGCGCGTTACCGTCGAAGATTGTGTCGACAAGATCCCCAACCGGTTCGACCTGGTGCTGTTCGCAGCGCAGCGTGCGCGGCAGATCTCGGGCGGCGCCGAACTGACGCTCGACCGCGATCGCGACAAGAACCCGGTGGTCGCGCTGCGCGAGATCGCCGACGAGAACGTCAAGCCGGCGCATCTCAAGGAATCGGTCATCCAGGGCCTGCAGAAGGTCCGTGTCGACGATGACGACGAGGTCGATGCCGTCGGCAGCCTCGCGGCATCGGCCGAGGCTTTGCGCCTCACCGCCGCCGCCCCGCCGCGCAACCAGAATCTGGGTGCCGATTACGAGGGCTGATCGCACGGACGTGGTGCGGCGCGAGCCTGGCCATGTTGTGATCTGACCCTGATCGGTTTCCGGCGAACGATGCTGCGGCATCGCTTGGTTGGTGTGATTGAAAGGCTCGTGGACCTGAAGGTCCGCGGGCCTTTTCTTTGCGTGGGTGTCTTTGGGGGTGAGGCGGGGGGTAGCGGGGGCGGTTCACATTCGCCGTCACGGTGGCCACCGGACGCTACCCTCATACCGGCCGCCACCCCGACACCGGTCGCCATCCCACACCGTGCGTCACCGCCCGCACCGTGCGTCACCGCCCGCACCGTTCGCCACCCCCCACACCGTTCGCCCTGAGCGTAGTCGAAGGGCATGGGACTCAAGGTGCTTCGACTACGCTCAGCACGAACGGGGTAGGCCGGGTCGATCGGTCGATCAGCGCTCCCGATCGACCGATCGCCCCTTGAACCCCTGCGCCACCACGAACCACTCGACCGACCCCTTGCGGCTCGCCGGCGGCTTGGCGTGCTTCACGCTGGTGAAATTGCGCTTCATCTCGGCGACCAGCGCGGAATCGGCGCCGCCCGCGAACACCTTCGAGACGAAGGTTCCGCCCTTTTCCAGCACGTCACAGGCGAAATCGAGCGCCGCCTCGACCAGCGCCATCGTCCTGAGCGCATCGGTCTGCGGATGGCCGACGGTGTTCGCCGCCATGTCCGACAGCACCAGGTCGGGCGCGCCGCCAAGCGCATCGATCAGCATCGCGGGCGCCGCGTCGTCCATGAAATCCATCTGGAAGATCGTCACGCCGTCGATCGGATCGACCGGCAACAGGTCGATCCCGACCACCGCCGCCTTGGGCAGGCGGCGCTTGATCACCTGTGCCCAGCCACCCGGCGCGATACCGAGATCGATGACGCGCTTCGACCCCTTGATCACCTCGAACCGTTCGTCGAGCTCGGTCAGCTTGTACGCCGCGCGGCTACGATAGCCCTCCGCCTTGGCGCGCTTGACGTACGGGTCGTTCAGCTGGCGCTCGAGCCAGCGCGTCGACTGCGCGGTCCGCTTGCGTGCGGTAAGGACGCGGGTGTGCCCGCCCGAGCCGCCGCGGCTCATGGCCTGGGGCTCCCCATCAGGCGGCGCAATATGCCCTCGCGAATGCCGCGGTCGGCGATGCCGAGCCGTTCGGCGGGCCAGATGTCCATGATCGTCTCCAATATCGCGCAGCCCGCGACCACCAGGTCGGCGCGCTCGTTTCCGATGCAGGCGAGCTTCGCCCGCTCCTCGATCGCCATGTGCGACAGGTCCGCGCTGATCCGCCGCATCGCGCTGGCGGGCACGATCAGCCCGTCGACTTCCGACCGGTCGTAATGGCTGAGCCCCAGATGCACACTGCCCAGCGTCGTCACGGTGCCGCTGGTACCAAGCAGCCGGGGGCGCTCGACGTCGAGCGGCAGCCGCGCGGCGAACGGCGCGATGCTGTCCGCGACGACCTGGCGCATCCGTGCATAGGCCGCGCGTCGGCCCGCCTCGCCCTTGCCGCCGCCCGCATGTTCGGTCAGCGACACGACGCCCCAGGGGGCGGAATGCCAGTCGAGCACGGTCGGGATCGGCGTCGACGTATCGACCAGCACGAGCTCGGTCGAACCGCCGCCGATGTCGAAGATCAGTGCGGGGTCGTTCCCAGGTTCGATCAGCGCATGGCAGCCGAGCACGGCCAGCCGCGCCTCTTCCTCCGCGGTGATGATGTCGAGATGGATGCCCGTTTCGGCAAGCGCGCGGGCGATGAAGGCGGGGCCGTTGCGCGCCTGGCGACAGGCTTCGGTCGCGACCGAGCGCGCGAGCGTGACGTTGCGGCGCTTCAGCTTGTCCGAACACACGCGCAGCGCGGCGATCGTGCGCTCGATCGCGGCGTCGCTCAGCTGCCCGGTGGATGCGAGCCCTTCGCCGAGCCGGACGATCCGCGAGAACGCGTCGATCACCGCGAATCCGCCAGCCTGCGGGCGCGCGATCAGCAATCTGCAATTGTTGGTGCCGAGATCCAGCGCAGCAAACGCCTGCGCATCGGCCCACCGCCCTCGACCGGGCCGGGTCGCCGCCGGACGGGCAGGACCAGCCTGCCGGGACGGCATTCGGGCGGAAACATCCCCCATCGCCGTAAAACTCACTATCTATATCTGCCGCCGCGGGAAAATACCCGCCCGGTGCTTGGCAGCGAATGTAGCGCAGCGCGGCGATTACGCAAGCGACGTGGCGAATTGGCACCATCAGGGCGTTGACACGGCGCAAACCCCCGCTTAGATCGCGCCCTCGCTGATGCCCCGTCGTCTAATGGTAAGACTGCGGTTTCTGATACCGCCTATTGAGGTTCGAATCCTCACGGGGCATCCAGCGCTTTATCTTTTGACACCGAAATCGGACCTCCGTGACAGGAGCACACCTTAGGCTTGCTTTGCCTTGGCGGTGGCAGACATCCGTGTTTCCCGGGGATGTGAGACTGAGCTGCGTGGTGCGCGTAACGCCGCTGGAATGCGGGTGCCGCTTTGCCCCCAGAGAGGCGCCGAGAAGATCATATCCGCCGGATTGGGGGGCGGTGGTCCCTAAGACCCACTTATCGGGCATAAGGGTGGCGGGTGATAAAGGACATTATCATCCGTTTTGATATCATTTATGTACGAGATTCTGACAGCTTTACGGCCCAACCGCCAAAATGTAGATGGGTCGCTTCTCATGGAAGGTCGTGTTCGTGCGTAGAAGGTTGCTGCCGCTGATTATGTTGCCCGCCCTTGCGGCGTGCGCGAGCGATCGAAGTTATGTGAGCGATCCGCAGATTCGTCTCGCCGGAACGGAAGGACTGCCCGTTCCTGGCAAGAATGATATTTATGGCCAACAACGCCCCTATTTAATCGGCCCGCTCGACAAGCTGGACATCAAGGTCTTTGGCGTGGATGACCTATCGCTAAAGGTACAAACGGATGCCAGCGGCCGTATTTCAATGCCCTTGGCCGGTGTAATTGAAGCTTCCGGGAAGTCTCCGGCCGAGGTCGCAGCACTAATTGAAACCGGGCTCCGTGGTAAATATGTTCGCAACCCCGAGGTTACTGTCAATCTTGAGGACACGGTAAGCCAAGTCATTACTGTCGAAGGCGAAGTGAGGGAGCCTGGCATATACCCAGCGGTTGGCAAGATGTCGCTGCTGCGATCGATAGCCACGGCAAAGGGAACATCGGAGTTTGCTCGCCTGCAGGACGTTGTTATATTTAGAACAGTTGATGGTCAAAAGATGGCCGGTATCTATAATCTTAAGGCTATTCGGCAAGGTAACTACGCAGATCCCGAGCTATTTCCGGGCGACGTCGTCGTGGTTGGAGATTCCCAAGCACGCCGGTTCTTCCGAGATGCGGTTCAGGTCGCCCCTGCCGTAGTGACACCGCTGATTTATCTCTTTTCTCGCTAATCGCCTCCTAGGACACACCATGAATAATCATGTCCCTTCCGAGGCGCGAACCCTCAGCTCCGTCTCTCCTACAACGATGACTGCCCATAAGCCGGCGACACCAGAGCGCGAACCAGTTTTACTTTCGTACTGGTTCATTGTCCTGCGTCGCAAGTTTGTCATTATTCCTATCGTAGTCGCCGCTCTAGCTATTGGGCTCGTTATAACGCTGCTCACTACACCACGCTTTACCGCGACCGCGCGGATTGAGATTAGCAAAACTCGCACTGATCTCGCTCGGATTGGTGAGACTGATCAAGACGGTGACAAGCTGTCGGACCTAACCTTCTACCAAACTCAATACGGCCTCTTGCGAGCTCGAAGCCTCGCGGAACGCGTTGCCCGCTCACTGCGCCTAGTTGACGATCGGGCTTTCTATGATGCCTTTGGGCTTAAACGGGGTACCGATTCTGAGGTCAGCGGCCGAGCACAGCCGCTGACGCAACCGCAGCGCGAAGCCGAGTTAAGCAAGGTCGTAAACGTATTGTTGGGTAATCAGGCTGTCTCGCCCGTTCGTGACTCCAGCCTAGTCGATGTCCGGTTTGTTTCTGCTGATCCCTCAGTCGCCGCTAAGGTTTCCAATGCTTGGGTACAGCAATTCATACAGGCCAACATGGACCAGAGATTTGCCGCCACGGCAGATGCGCGTACCTTTCTCGAGCGACGCCTCGGTCAGGTTCGTGGCCGGCTTGAGGATTCTGAGCGTAATCTTGTCAACTATACTGCATCTCAGCAGATCGTATCACTCAGCTCGTCAGTTAGCGCTGACGGCAAGACACGATCAGAACGCACTCTGACTGGTGACGAACTGGAAACATTCAACCGGGCTTTATCTGAAGCAATCGCGGATCGAATTGCAGCCGAAAGCCGTTTGGGCCGCGGGGAAGCTGCAACTACTGTAGGACAGCAGTCTGGCGGCCGCAGCACCAGCGTTGCAGCACTCCGTCAGCGACGCGCAGAAGTCGCCGCCGACTACGCCAGGATGATGGTTCAGTTTGCCCCCGACTATCCCCCCGCTGCTGCGCTTAAGTCACAGGTCGATTCACTCGATCGCGCAATCGCTGGAGAAACGTCTCGTATTAGTAATAATGTGGCTGCAGAGTATCAGGAGGCCTCCGCGCGCGAGCAGCGGTTACGTCAAGCTGTTGATCAACTGAAGCAGCAGCTTAACGTACAGCAACGCCGAGGTATTCAAGCAAACATATATCAGCGAGATGTCGATACTAACCGCGAACTATACAACTCACTACTGCAGCGAAATAAGGAAATAGGCGTAGCTGGCGTGGGTACTAATAATGTTATGATCGTCGATCCGGCAAAGATTCCACAAGCTCCGTCGAGTCCTAATCTTATTTTGAATATGCTAGTGGCATTAATGCTCGGTGGCATCATTGCTGGTGCAACGGCATTCGCACTCGAACAGATCGATGAGACGATCAAGAATCCGGGCGATATCGCACGAATTATAAACGAGCCGATGTTGGGTGCAATTCCTAACAATGACAAGGATTCGCTACTAACCTTACTGGACGACCCAAAGTCTTCGACTGCAGAGGCATATTTTTCTACTTTAACCAGCCTACGCTTCGCCACGAACCATGGCATTCCTCGGTCCCTCGTCGTCACGAGTACTCGCGCAGCCGAGGGAAAAAGTACGTCAGCTGCGGCGCTTGCTCGTAGCATAGGTCGCACAGGCAGATCCGTTGTGCTCATTGACGGAGATATGAGATCGCCATCATTACACAGCTTCTTCAACACCGATCACGAGCGCGGGCTTAGCGACTTTTTGGCGGGGGAGCGAGACATCGAAACTCTACTTCGACCTACAGATTGGTCCAATGTACAGCTCATGACAAGTGGACCTCGACCACCCAATACAGCGGAACTGCTTAGCGACACGAACATGCGCGATCTCATCTCGACATTGATGACTCGGTTTGACCACATTGTCGTCGATGGCCCCCCACTGCTGGGCTTGGCTGATGCTCCTCTCATATCTGAGGTAGTGGAGGGCGTCGTGTTTGTCGTGTCTGCCTCTGGGCCTTCTACACGCTTAATACGAAATGCACTGGATCGCCTCCACGCGGCGAATGCTCACATCTTCGGGATTATTCTTACAAAGTTTCGTATCGAGACCAGCCAGTACAGCTATGGCTATGGCTATGAGTCTACGTACGGGAAAGACGAGAGATAGATTCTTTGATGCGTGTAATGCCTATCCAACGCTACGTAGTGGCGGCACTGTTTTGCGGCTTAGCCAGCATGCTGGTCATTCTCATCACGGTGTCGACAACGTTGCGATATCGGGCGCCTGACATCGCCATAAAGGTATGGCCATGGAACGGAGAGGCGCGTGGAGTGCTCGCAGGCCGGATGTTACTCAAAGGCGAGCTCTTGGGTGCTCAACAGTTAGCAAAGCAGGCTGTTCGTCAGGTCCCTGGCGATGCGATCTCATTACGTGCTTTGGGCATGCTACAACCTGCTCGCGAAACGACAGGCAAGGCACTCCGGATCATGCAACTCGCTACAAAAGCTAGCCGTCGTGATCTTCAAACAAACTTGTGGTTCATTGAATACTATGTTTCTCAAGGTGATATCACTAGCGCGATCCGTTATTATGACTATGGACTGAAAAGCTCCGCCGAAGCTGAAAGTCTGCTGTTTCCTGTATTAGTACCCGCAATGGCAAACCTAGATATTGCGGCAGCAGTTCGTGCAAAGCTGATAACGCGTCCTGTATGGACAACCTCGTTTCTACAGTATTCGTTTTCGTCGGGGGAAGCCGACGATCACATGATTGGTATTGCGCTTTCTATGGCTCATGATCGCATTGGCCTACCAATTGATCTGAAGCGGCAATATGTACAACGCCTTGCGGAAAGAGGCAATCTTCAAGGTCTTAGTCGTTTCGTACGTGGCCTGGGTCAGCCTCTATTGGAGGGAACGTCGACATTGAGCAAAATTGGTGATTTCCCGCCAGCAGATTGGCGCCTATTGTCCGGACCGGATCTGTCAACTTTTTCTAATTCTAATGCTGGGTTTAGCTTTATTGCCAATCAGAACGGGACGCTGTCGGAGCGAATCTTGCATTTAAAGCCCGGGTTTTATTCGCTTCACCTCGGCCTACGCCTCGACAATGAAGAACGTGATACCCGTCTTCTCTGGTCGATAGATTGCCTCCCTGATAACCGTATAATACCAATCTCTGCAGCAGTTAATCAGGCAACTTTCGTAGTGTCGAAAGACAACTGCTCCTACCAGAAGTTGTCACTTTTAATTAAGAATGAACGACTTGCGGACGGATTGGAAGTTTCAGGATCGGTCACTGATATGAACGTTAAGCGTATACACGAAATACCTTGAGCCAACTACAATTGTGTTGGAAGAATAGGGTTGATCGCAGGCGGGCTCGTAATTCAGAATAGAACCAGGCGGGCCCATCGACTTCTGCGGGCGCCATCTACACGGGCACTGCAATTAGCTTGGTCCCCTTTTGCAGATTCTAGACGGTCGCAGCAAGGAACCACGCGTCCTTTGACCCATTGGGACCTCGCAGCGGCAATCAATCCAGCTTCAGGGTGCGCTTGAGAAGTGAAAACAGCATCTCGATTTTTAACGCCGGCGGCTTTACATAACATCTGCATCGTTGGTGGTATATTGCGGACTAGTTCTCGAGTGCCTTCGTGAATGAAGCGCGTGACCCTGCGGGCCGGCATGTCGGGCGTGCAGCGTTGCCGCAGGTCGAATCGGGCAGAATCCTGCGGCGGGCAAGATATCAGATGAAGGCGCTTTTACCGACATCGCCGTGGGCCTGTGTGAAGTTGCGGTCGCCGGCACGCAGGCGGCTGCTGGCTGGGCAGACCTAGTTGTCGTCGCTCACGTCATAGCGGACCGACTTGCCAAATACTGTGATGTGAGGGGGGATATTGCGTTCGCAGGCGAACCACTCCAGCGCCTCGGCCAAACCATAACCGGTACCCGACGCTAGCCGTTCGAGATAAACGCCGAAGCGGTCTTCCACGCGCTCGATCATCCGTCTTCAGGCGGCCACCTCGGCCTGTCTAATCACGGTGCTCGCCTCCACTTCCATGATGACGGCATCGTTGAGGTCTATGAAGTAGTTGGTCCAGTAGGCGTTATAGGCTTAGCCGCCATGCACGCAGGTTCAGCGGGACGCCGGATCTGCCGGCACCTGATACTTTGGCACGACCGGCGTGGCCGCATCGAATGCGGTGCCGTCGAGGGCGGCGAGATACTCGCGAACGGTATAAGTATATCGTCGGGCGTCCTGCAGGCGCTACCCGGGCTGCGGGTCTGATGAATGGTATCCGCTCCGATCAATCTAGCATAGACAGCTAAGCCTTCGTCACCAACCAGCCATTCGGCCATGCAGCGCTCGACCGTCGTTTTGAACAGCCGGCGCAGCAGGTCGCTGTCGCGGAAGCGGCCATGGCAGTTCTCCGAAAAGGTGGATGGTAGGGAACATCGCCCTGCAGCCCGAACGGGCATGACCAGCGATAAGCCAGGTTCAGATGCGCCTCGTCGCACAACCGACGCTTAGTGCTCCAAACTGAAACCGTAGAACAGCGCTTTCCGCGACCATCGTCGCCCGCCACCATCGGCTTGTCTCCGCTCACCACGTGACGAGTGGATCGGCTGACGACACTAATGCAAGGCTGACCTTTCCAACACGATCAGTGGAATATCGGACATTGGAGATTGGATTCACTGTACCCGCCAGAAAATCCGTGTTTTCTGATTGTAAGCATGACAGCACAGTTTTCCACAGGATGTGTCAGGAGAACACGTTCTCTGCGCGCGCCCCATGTGCTAAACTCATGAACACGAGAGATCGGAACTGTAACAACGCGTGCACCTATTCTCGCAAGTTCGGTGTCAAGATGATTGACTGTACGAAAGGTCCGGTAGAGTGCTACGATGGGACCTGCGAACCCGACGGGCAGTGTGTTAAAGGTAGCTATGTCGTCCGGTCCATAGAGCTGGAACACTACCCTGTTTCGCAATGATACCGGTACGTGAGCAGCTACTGTCTTCGCAGACAGCTTGAAGTCACTTTTCAGGTATAATACAACAACAAATGACGACAGTTTTAGTTCACCGATAATATCGTCTAGCGTGCAATTATTATTGAATAGAGCTGGAGGAGTTCGTACATTCTTCCCCTCGGCTCCGTGGAAGCAATGAAGCTTACCATCACTACCCAGTGCTAGATCTACCTCTACAAGTACAAATTCGCGAGCGATCGACTGGCGTAGGGCTTTCAGCGTGTTGCGATCTCGATTGCTCCGCCACGCCCCCAAGGCATGAGCGATTCGGACTGTACCGCTTTGATCTGGAGCAGCCCAGCCGAAATCCAAGTTCGGGCGCAGCTGCTTGGCTGTGGACCAATCTTCAGTTTGCCTTAGTTGCACATATTTATCCGTTAGCATGTAGCCCAGTAGTCGGGCATCTAGTCCTTTGATCAATGGACGTACATTTATTGTCATGTACATTAGCACTGCAAATATGATAACGACTTTGAGGGTAGTGTTTAGTGTTTTCACATCGCCTCGCGCAAATCTTCATTAATGACGAGTTCTAACTGATCGTCTGCAGTGCCATTGCAATCTTCTACCCGCCTAAGGCGAACGTGCCTTGCCGGACGCCTGGCTTTTCGCCATAACGGCCTTCCGTTCCGACCGCTGCCTGCGTACGTGGTATCCGATGCTCGAGAGTCATTTCTGTCGTGATTGGTTCGGTGCAAATACGCCATCGCTGGGGAGGGCAAGCTGAGACTTGATAGACGCGATGCTTTGTCGTCGCTTGCACTGCTGCCGCTCATTATTCTTCCCGGATGCTTTTCAAAGGATGGCACTATGGCCTCCACTCCCATTAATGTCTTAGATCTAATTCCACCGTCTTTGCATGCCGGAATAAGGAATTATTCGTCGGATGTCGACGTCTCGTCTTATTTTCAGCAAGCCACTATATTAGCAAATTCCGGTCAAACGTCAGGCGAGGCCCGCGGAGGAACCGTTTTTGTTCCTAACGGACTCTATTGCATTGGGTCGGTTGGTATCAGGGATACCTGCCTTATAGGTGAGAGTCGCACCGGTACAATTTTGCGCAGTATCTCGTCTGGAAATGCCGGACAGTTTATGCTCGATGCTATGCTTGATCGCGATGGACGCAGCAAGAATACACGAGGTCGAGGCTGGGCTGAGCGTATGACCATTGATGCCAATAACACTGGCCGGTCGTGTCTTCGTGTATATGGCGGAGGAATAAGTTGTCGAGACCTAACTCTTCAAAACGGGAATTACGGGCTTGCTGCTGGCTTACCTATGTGGTCGACATTTAGCAACATCCATTCTGAGCGCAACAATGTCGGATTCTATACGTTTCACGACGTTCCCGGCGATATTGGCACGTCAGCTACATTTACTAGTTGCTGGGCAGATACCTGCACGACTTATGGTTTTCATATTTCTCAGTTAGCTTACTCGTCGTTCATAAGCTGTGTTGCTCAAGACTGCGGTGGTATAAATTGGTACGTTCAGGGAGACTTAAACGGCGTTCCAGCCGTCTATTCCCTAATATTTCTTACTTGCGCATCTGAAGGCTCAGGTCAGCCATTCAATTTTCGAAAAGTCCGCGATTTAACAATGATAAATCCGCGAATTATTGGATCGCCATCCTCGGATTTTGTAATTCTCGACGATGCTCAGGGCTCGCTTCGCGACTTTTCGACAGTCGCTTCTCCTCAGCCAGGCCGATACCATTTGAGAGTTATAAGCCATACAAGTGATATCGGATCTATTCTCATCGACAATTCTACTGTGACATACCCATTAGATCAGGACTCCTTCTTTACTGTTAGTGGAGGCGTGGTGAATGGTACAAGACGTAGTATAAATTATGAGTACCGTTGGAATGCTATTTCGGCTGCTGAGCAGGTGAGTAGTAGAATAGAGAATGTCGATGGATATTCGGGTCTAACATTGCGCGACGGATTAGGTAATCGTATCGCTGCATTCCGGCGTGTCGGTACGCCCGTTTTTAAAACGAATGGACCTTTAAACTCACCAGAGGCTAGCCTTGGAATTGGCGACGTATCTTTTCATGTCGAGGGTCAGCGCTTACGCTTTGTGGTAAAAGACAACACGGGACAAGTTCGCTTTGGCGAATTACCAATTGCATAAGTTGCTAACTGACGTCCTCCCTATTTTTCCTCTGATGAAGGTTAATTTTCCGGCCTTTGTGACGATCCACGAGGAGGCGCTGGAGATAAAGGAGACGTGGCACACCGACGGGCAGATCGCGCGTATGTTGAAACAGGCTGAGACCGGCCCGGCGATGGCGGAGGCAATCCACCGAACAGGGGGGGTCTGAGCAGACTATTTGATCGCTGGAAGGTAAGCTGGAAGGCGGCCTTGGCGCCGGCAAGCTGCGACGCCTGAAGTCGTTTCGGGAGCGAAACGGCAAGTTTAGGCAGCTAGTTGCGAGCCTCAGCTTGGACAAGCATATCCGCCAGGACGTTCTGTCAAAAAATTCTGACGCCTTGACGACAGCGTGAGATCGTCGTGCATCTCCAAACGCCCCATGGTGGCAGCGGACGGCAGTTGCCTGGCACTCGGCGTGGATCGGCCATTGGCGCGGTACGTATCGCATTGGCTAGATCAGGCATTGCTGACGCCGCGCATCCGTTATCGGGCGGCGACGCAGACATGGTATGGCTACCTCAGAATTTATATTTTGCTGCGTAGGGAGGGGGGGGGGCGAACAATAAGCGGGTGTATCAGGTTCACCGGGAATATGGTCTGAGCCTTCGCCTCAAGCGGCCTAAGTGCAACATCAGCGATAGCAACCACGAAAGACAATCAGCTCGCCGAGAAACAGGATATTACGGATGGGCTACGTCTCGGACGCATTGTTCGATGGTCACCAGCTGCTTGGGTTGACGGTGGTAGGCCCTTTTACGCGTGAGGAGTTGGCGATCGAGGTCGACCAAGGCATTCTGGGCGAGCAGGTGGTCAAAGCGATGATGCTAATCGCGCTGTCGCTCGTGACGCTGCAGAGCATCAGGTGAGCAACGGGCCAGAGTTTGGCTCGAACGCGCTCGATCACTGCGTACATCGGAACGAAATAATGACCTAGTCACTTTTTAAGTGGCTAAGATTACCCCGGCAGGCGGCCCGATCATCATCATCAAACGTCGATCGCCACATTGCTGCTGTGGCGCCAGTGTCTCATGCCACTTTGCGAGCCGCTGCCACCGAACGGCGCTCGCGACGCTGACACCGCACCGTACCGCGGCCTGCCGACGCGACAAATCACTCGCGATCGCCGCCACGACCCAGTCATGAAGATCCACCAACAATGCCCGCCCCACTCCATGCCAGCCTCCGGCAGCGGCAGGAGGCCTAAGTCAAAGGAACTGCGGCGATGGGAATTCTACTATGATTCAGCTTGGTGAAAAACCGCTCTAACAGCCCTATGGGTGCCAGCTCATGAGTAAATAAGGAACCTTCCCAATAGGAAGGCCTAGCGCTTCTTCACGACCGGGTGGATTATGATCACCTGCCAAATAGACTACAACAGGCTGATGTGTTTTTATGGCAGTCTCATTAGCTTTTGAAATTGCGAGTCTTACAAGCGCTTCATTGACTTGCTTTCCACCCAACGGTTGCCCCGACGGAAGTCTTAGATATACTCGATTCACTAAGTCAGCCGAGATCGGCTCATGTGCACTTAGGGACATCATATAAACAAACTGCCGACCAGGTCTACGAAGCTGATTAATGGCTTTCTCTAACACTACATCGTCGCATATCCCGTCGAAGGCGCCCCCGCAGCGACTTAGGTCGCCAAAGTCTGACGCAAACCAAGAATGCTCAAATCCGATTTGCGGATATATTATCTGTCGGTTGTAAAAGTACCCATCATAGCCGTGAAAAGCTGTGGTGTCATATCCTGCCCGCTTCGCCTCATACGGTAGACAATCGGCTAACGAAGCATCGACGCTGCTAAATGATAGGATGCGCCCGCATAAATCGCGCAACTCACCTGCCAAAGTTGGTCCGGCGTAATCGGTAAATCCTCCCACAACTTTAGCGGATGCGTAAGCTCGCCGGAGATTTGCTATTAGCGCCGCCATATCAGCTGGTGTCTCGCCCCAGGATTCAAGCAGAATAACTAACACTTTTACGGGATGGTTCGTCGCAGAAATCCACATTGCGAGTTGGGTGTGGCCTGGCGACTGAGCATCGTAATGGGGTGGTGCTACAGATACAGAGCCAATACGAACAGCGTCAGTCCACGCTACCTGAAGCGCACGCGGAGCGGGTTGTCGCAACCATGTCATATGTGGCTTAGTTACGCCCCAAGCCTTGGCACCTAGTAATGCACCGTAGATCACAACGACTGCAAGACTGCGGCGCCAGCGTGGCTGCCACGGTGATGGAAGCATGATGAACACAGCAAGAAGAAGCAAGCCGAGAGCAATTGCGCGGCCTTGGGGAAACGACGCAACGTGTAGCATGATCTTAATATAGAATAGATAGCTTTCCGGGAAAATATTCCACTCCAGAAGAATCATACTAACGCATAATATACACCAGATTAGCCGAATAAGTCGCGCAGCGGGCTGCCATACAAGGCCTTCAATGACAGCAAGTATTACAACATCTGCTACAATTTTAGGTTCTCGGTAGACAAGACTCCAGGTAACACTGGGGATAGTTAAGTATAAGAGCGCGAAGAATATTCCCATGACTGGTGCACTGCGGACCCAGACGGCATACTTGACATTAACCCGGAACACGATGTTCGCGATCGCGCCGAGCGCTCGTTGGATGATCTTTCCGGTCAATTACATCGATATCAGCTGCATCATGATTGGCGACTGCTCGGGACATCCATCCAATAAGAAGAGCAAAGATCATTGCCGCCAAAGGTGTGCGGAGCGGATAATCAACAAGACTAGAGATCATAAGAAGCGCAGTGACGATGGTTGCCATGCGCGCTGTATCGCCCACCCGTGGTCGGGCCCAGATCGTAAAAGTCGTTTTCAGCCACCAGAATACAAATGCCAATAGGATACATGCAGCGGGCACGCCGCCATCACTGACAAACTCAAGCGGGTCCGAATGGGCATGATTCAGATAAGTACGGAACAGCTGCGAATAGGGCTCGATGGCACGGAAGGCCGGGTCGAATGTCCCAAAGCCAGTGCCGATCGGTAGGTTCTCGCGGATAAGGCGCACGATTGGCTCGACGACAAGGACACGTTGCTCTTCACCGACATCGGTTTCCGTTAACCGTTTCATGGCTAGCGAGCGGTCGCTCAACAAGGTTGCAACAAGCCCCAATGCGACGATTGCTACTAGCCCTCCCCCTACCGCTAACCACTTCCGCGACAATTGCAGCTTACGCATGAAGGGCCAGACCAATGCCATGGTGGCAATTAGAGACACTGCTGCAACTACCAGTCCACCGCGCGAGCCGGTAATAAATATCAGCGGTAATAAGAATATCGCAATGGCCATACAGGACAACGCCACAGCCAAACCGCGCCCCCGCACCCGTGCCGCCCGCACTCCTAACACGGCCAGCATGGGAAACATGGTTGCCAACAGCACAGCCTGATGGTTGCGATTTGCAAACAAACCAACCGCGCCGCCCTTCTGACGAACGTTGTAAAGGTACCAAGAGGAGTCGGGTGAGCCAGATATTTGAACAAGCGCAAGTACGGCTGATACAACGCCTACGGCAACAATTATTCGGATTTGGGTCATCCAAGTTTCCTTGGGGAGCCAAGCCGTCATAACAAGCGCCGCGGCCGGGATAAGCAGCGCTAATAGACTATTTAGTGTGCGCATCGGAACGATAGAGATTGCCATCCACGGCTGTGGCATTCCGACGGTATTTGCAGCGCTAGCGAGCCGCTCCCGTCCAGGTAAAGTTGTCCAGATCGATGGAGGTAACGGCACTAATTGCAGAACCATCCAGATTGCCAGCAACGCCAGTAGTGCCAGCGGTATTCTTACGCCTTGCAGCCGCGCAGTAGGAAGTTTCACAATCGCTGCCGCGAGGCAAATTACCGCCATAAGCCGGACGACCATGACAATTATGACATCACCCCGGTTCAGACCACCGGATATAGCCGCGGTTATTATCAGTAGAATCAGCAGAGCAAGCGGCAGCCGGACGGCTCTAGCAGACGGATCATTGGATATCATAACGGCACATCAAAACCCGCATTACGCCTTAGGAGATCACGTGATAGCGCATCTATCACCCACGTCCCCGCTCTTCGCTTTACCATGGCTTCATTATGCCGCAAGCGACCGCGTATGAGCGATTTTGACCCTGTCCGACGTGCGACACTTGCTGGCGCAAGCAGTGCCTTCCTGAGTCGTTCGAGTGTTGCCCTGCCACCTACGGGGCCCTCCTCCACCACGGCAACGGTATCGGTTCTCGACTATATTCCGTCAGCCCTACATGGCAGTATCCGCCAAGGCAGATGCCGGAACGATTTAACTCGTTTTTTTCAAGCCGCAGTAATCGCTGCTAATGCTGGTAGGGTTCTTGGCGAGGGTCCAGGCGGTGTCGTCTTTGTTCCTGCAGGCACCTATCCCGTGTCCAGTATTGGCATTCGCGACACGATAATCCGCGGTGAGCATCGGAGTTCTAGTTGTATCGTTGCCAGCACGACTCCCCGAGGCGACGCTTTTCTACTCGATGCTATGCTTGATCGTGATGGCCAAACTAAAAATGCATCTGGAAATGGCTACGCCGAAAGCCTATCCATTGACGCTGGAGGCTTGGGCTACTCAGGGCTAAGAACTTATGGTGGAGGTTGCTCTCCTCGTGACCTTACGATTACTGGTGCGAAGGTTGGCATATCTGCAGGGCTTCCAATGTGGTCGACTTTTAGCAATATTTACTGCATAGATTGCGAAATCGGCTTTTATACTTTTGCCGTGCAGGTGGGCGATAGTGGCACATCGGCTACATTCATTAATTGCTGGGCAAATCGATCAAAGCGTCATGGCTTTTATATTACACAGTTAATGTATTCATCTCTTTTAAACTGTGCGGCACAGGACAGCGGCGAGAACGGGTTTTACGTGGAAGGCGATGCCAACGGTTCATCTGCTGCTTACTCTTTGCAGTTCATAGGCTGCGGCAATGAGGGCCGCGGCCGTCCGTTCTATTTTCGCAAATGCCGCGATTTGACTTTAATCGGCGCACGGATCGTGTCGCCGGCTGTAAATACTGATTTTATAACGCTTGATGATAGTTCCGGATCAATTCGTGACGTGTCAACAGTTGGCCCGCCCCGCCCACCGGCACTGTCTGTCCGGCTAGTCAATCACGGTGCGCCTCCCGGTGGGGTCCTTATTGACGGTAGCATTTTAATAATCGATCCACGTTCACAAGCCGCATTTACTGTGATCGGTGGAGGAATAAATGATCAGACCGGTCTTCAGGCTCCCGGCCTCACGCTAGCATCTTCGATCGGCATGACAGACGCGCGGGTTGAAATGACGGAAGACATCCCCGCAATGACGCTGCGTGCAGGTAAGACCAGGCTAGCTGCCTTTCCGCTACGAGGCGGAGCCATTCTCTCAGCTCCGCCAGCGACTGATCTCGCCAAGATGATCGAGCGAGACGATGTAGCCATTACACTGACCTCGGATCGTCGCGGATTAAGGTTTCTTTTCAAGGACGGTGACGGTCGTACCAGAGCAATTGAGGTTATCGGGCAGCTTATCGATTAAGCCCGTCTCGCGTGCAGCCACGCCACGAGCCCGCAAAATAGCCCAAGCCGCAAGTGGAACAGGTAGAACAAAGCCTGCATACATCAGCAGCGTCACGGCCGGCATGAAGTGATCCTTGCCGATCCACAGCGCTGCCAGTGGCAGAATTGTTGCAATAAGATTTAACGTAAAACCTCTGCCGCGATTCAAGTTTGCCAAAGCAACCGTCGTGCCCAACCACATTGAGCCCCTAAACCCTTCCGCCACCAAAATTGCAGCAGCAGAAGTTATCGTCCCCTGAGGAAGAGCCGCGCCAATTACCGCACCAGTGAAACTTACTACCCAGAGCACAAGAGCTGCGCGCTCTAGTGAAAAGGTAGCGCGCATGACAGCCGCCGTCCAAACCGCCGCACCAACACCGTTCACAATCAAACCAAAAGACTCAATATGAGTGCGGTCTATCACACCGCCCCCATCGAAAACATCACGCAGTGCGATCAAAACAACCGGAGCGATGCAGATAGACGGCAACTGAACAATAAATGAGTCAAAATGAGCATGCCCCTCATCCCGATTAAGAGGCCTTCTAAAAAGTCTAGCAATATATGCGCAGCTGAGAACGCTACCAGTTACGGTGAGAAAGGGATGCGCCATCAGAATTAGCAACACCGGTGGTGCGAGAAGGTCCCACGCAGAATTGCGGATTTGGCCAAGCTCGCTACGGATATTGATTATAGCAAAGGCCATTAAGTAGAAACTGGCAATTATTGACAATAGTGATCTTGTTAACACAAACTCCGACGAAAACATTGATAGCAGGATTAAGGAGAAAAGCGGAAGCAGGTATAGAGATAAATGTCTTGGTCTATACTTTGATGAATAACTCGCCCCACGCAACTCAACCATCATGTATATTGAGAATATTGCAATATACCCACTGCGCGCCAGTGATATTATCTGAGATGGAATATAAAGATGGGGTGCTAGCTGTACCAATCCGAGCCATAATACGCCGGAAACTAACAACCAAAAGAGCGATCTCATCGCCGCTCTCCCACTATTTTGCGGGTAAGCCCGTAGATTTGGCTACCCAACCACGTTCGAGGTCGAAGTGAGATTAGATGGGTCGGAACTGCGTCAAATAGATGATGCTCGACAAAAATGCGTGGCAACCGGCTTGCGGCACTCGCTTCATTCCAACGACCATCTTGCTTCTGCATCCAATGACTTAGCTGTGCGGCAGCAGCCGGAGAGAACAAAGGTTCGCTATTTGCCTGCCGTTCAGCAAATGTATGTATTGCCGCGGCAATAGAATGTTGAAGAGTCGAAACCAACGCGGTTGGCATGACAATGATTCTGCTGTTGACCTTGCGCGATGTGCGGGTGAAGTTGTCCAGCCAACCTGCAATACGCCCCCCGCGGGCGTCCGCTACCATGGCAGACAAGATGTACCGGCCTGGCCATTTGATCGTCCAATTGCGACTGTAGCTATCATTCAGCAGAATTGTCAGGCCGCCGTCGTCAGGTTGCGCATGGTTCAGTCCAGCGATCCAACCTGAGAACTCCCAGAAATCATTTGCACCTGCTACGAACTCAATCCGATCAGGAGCTGAAACGCTTTGTAGGTGCTCTCCATTGTCTATCACGACGACGGTATCGATCTTCAG
The DNA here is from genome assembly GCF_014842205.1 of Sphingomonas sp. CFBP 13714. Lineage (NCBI taxonomy): Bacteria > Pseudomonadati > Pseudomonadota > Alphaproteobacteria > Sphingomonadales > Sphingomonadaceae > Sphingomonas > Sphingomonas sp. CFBP 13714. The sequence goes on along the minus strand of NZ_JACYVG010000001.1, from coordinate 119,188 downwards.
TCTGCTGGAACGCTCAAAGTCCCCGACAAGGACACGAATTTCATCTGGCGAGCGGATGTAATAGGCGACTAGAACTAGCTGAGTGGTCGCGTATTTAGCAATTTCCATGACAGCCCTTACACGTGCGGCTTGCGGGCAACGAAGACTATCTCCTCCCCCCGATCACTTGTTCCCGCCTGCGCGCGGAAGGCTTTATCGGCGCGGCGCAGGCGCGCCAGACGGCCCAGCGGGATCGAAGTAGCACCAGCAGCTTGCCCGCTCACCTCGTCAACCCAAGCCGCGCTACGCGCTGACGATCGATTGCAAGTTACTTCGAAACCAGTATCGCGCGCCAGCATGTCGAGCGCGGCAAGCGTAAAAATAGTCAAGTGGCGCGGAGCTTCAAATCCGCGCCAGAATCCTCCCCAACGCTCTCTTCCTATGCTGTTGATATTTGGCGTGACAATTGACAACTCGCCGCCTGACTTCAAGATCCGATGCGCCTCGACAAACGCTTTTCGCGGGTCGCGCACATGTTCGATGACATGATGCATTAATACGGCATCGGCGCTATTGTCCCCCATCGGTACAGCCTCGGCGCTACCGACGTTAACGTCAATTGATGCGGCGCGTGCGGCTTTCACCGCTTGGGGATCAGGCTCAACGCCTGCCACCTGTGTCCATCCAGAATGTCGCAGCCGCTTAAGGCGCGCCCCGTCACCGGCGCCGATATCAACGATCAGCCCATCGCGCGGCTTCAGACCACCTAGCTCCCAAGCAATTTGTTCGGCCAGCCAACCTATCACCGGGAAGTGCCGGATCTTACCATATGCCCGCGCACCCAACGTTGAAAGATGCGCTTCGATCCGGCCTGGCAGCGAGGTGCCTCCGCTGTCTTCATGGGTATAATAGGTCGAATAGGCAGTGGCCAGTTCGGCATCAGTTGGCGCGGGCAGAGGAAAGGCGACGCCGCACACAGCACTGGTACAACGTTGATATGCCCATTCTCCCGGGGACCCGAAAAAGTGATCCACAAGTACAGCCAGGTTTTTAGATGGCGCCCCGCACAAGGGACAGGCAGACGTCATGACAGCAGCGACCTCAGTTTCATGGCTACGGCGCGATAGCGCGGTTCGGTAAGAATGGCAGCATATGGGCCGACTATCGACAGTCCAAGTGCCTTAAGTGGTGCACCTTGAACGTAAGCAGCGCGTAACAGCTGTCGCGCCCGTATGCGATCTCCACCGTGAAAGCTCTTCAGTGCCTCAAGGATCAGGTAGTAAGTTGCGCGTTTTCGGATATGCTTCGCATAGCGTGGAAAGCGCGCTGTGAGGAGTCCTAGAGCCATAAGATTTTCCTCAAGCACCATGCCGCGAACCGTTTCGTCGCGGCCGATGCTCCCTAAATGCTTGCGATAGCGCACATACACCCCAGCGACACGGATATAGGGACCGCCTGTGGCGATCATTTCAAAATCAAATATGTAATCGTTGTGAAACCGGAACCGAGCGTCAAACGCGGCCGGCATTCGGTCTCGCCGTAGTAATAACGTCGAGGGCAGCATCTGTACCCTTGGATCAAGCATTTTACGAGCGTCAACCTTATCGACAGAGAAGGCTCGGCCGCCATAGAGTTGCGAAAACAAACCAAGTGTTTCGTTTTGAGGCCAAGAGAACACCTCCGCATCGTGATAGCAACCTGATGCAGTCTGATCCTCTTCGAGGACTTTTACTTGCTGGATGATCTTCCCCGGAAGCATAACATCATCGCCGCCAAGCCAAGCCAGGTAAGTACCGCGAGCGGCTCCTAATCCAGCGTTAAAGTTGGCAGCAATCCCGCGATTAACCGTGCCCCCTACCAGCCGGACTAGGCTTGGATAGTTCTTGATCCATCGGTCAATTATCTCACGCGTTCCGTCGGTCGATCCGTCATCGGCGACGATGATCTCAATATTGGGATAGTCCTCACTTTGCTTAACACAGCCATTGAGGGCCAAGTCGATAAATTCGGCCTGGTTGTACGACACTACAACGATGCTAACTAACGAGCCTACCATTTTAGTCTTTCCCGCCTGTCAGCCGTACTAGCGATGGCACCATCATCCGTAGAACAAAGAATGTGGCATAACTTCTTACGAGCCGATCCCAACGCTTGCTGGATGGTTCAATAAGTAGACGCCAGACTCCTTCCATCCCGATCGCCTGAACCCATTCCGGGGACCGAGGAAGGGTGTCTGCAAGAATCTCAAACGAGCCGCCAATGCAGTAAATTGGCGCATTAATTCGATGCCAGAGCGCTTGCGCTAGTAATTCCTGCTTTGGCACCCCAAGCGCGATCGCTATAAGACCCCATGGTCCTGGATGACATGCAAGAATTGCATCCGCTTGTGTTACTGCATCAGCCAATGAGCTGATTTGGATGATTCTTTCATCAACTACCGTTTTTAAGTCTGGATACTTATCTGTTACCTTACGAACGGTTTCGGCACTAGATCCAATAACAAGCAGTCGACTATTTTTTGTTCGCGTCAGCCATTGGCTAAGCAGTACATTTCCTTGTACCAGCTCCATACTGGCCGCCAGGACTCGCTGAAACAATGTCGCGGCTCCACGACCATCTAGACAGTGACGTGCGCCAGCATCATCAAACATGGCAGCGGCTGCTAAGGGCGAGCGACGCGCCTCATACACATGCTGCATATTAACTGTGATCAAATAACCCTCTTCAAGGTTCAAGCACTGTTCCATGGTTAAGAAATTTGGAAATGACGTTGTCATGCAATATTAACTCGTGCGATCGACTGCCTCTTAGGCATTAACTCGGCAGTATCACCCTGCGCCCGCGGTGCGCTTGCCATTACCGCCAAGATTGCACCGATCAAAAGTCCGCCAATCATGCTGCCATAGTCGAGTAATGGCACGATCATGAAGTAGGCGATAATTCCTGCGGCAACGATATAGGTTCCAGGAATGGTCACTGTCTTCACGAAAAATCGTAGCCACATGTATAACATGGCTATGGCAATACCAACTCCAACTATCCCATAGCGATATACAAGCAGTATTGGGCCATAGTCCGAGGCAAAAAAGTTTCCAGCTGTCCCCAACTGGATTTTTTGAATCGCTTCTGGAACTAAGCCGATGCCAAAAGGAAAGGCATCACGTGAATAGGCTATGGCTGCGCGATAGTCGCGACCCGCAATTTGGGAATCACCAGATGGCTGTATCGAAACATAAGCAAAGTAGATAACTCCCAACACAATTGCCAATAGTGGCCAGCGTAGGAGTGGCTGCCTAACATATATCCACTGACCGATTATAGACCCGCACAGCATAGCCTCACTTCGGCTAGTGCTAAATAAAACAATGTGTAAAAATGCAATACTCAGAGACCCGAGTTCTTGGTACCGTAGAGGCTCATTGCTCTGGATCGAAATAATCATTCTAATCCAGACAAATAATACAATCGGGATTACCGAAATTACATATCGGCTTGACCCACGGCCACCAATAGAAAGGTATCCCGTCCTAACGAAAAACCAAGTTACTAGAATGTCAGCGATAATTAGTACGCCAGTTAATCCCAAAACCATATCGCCAATATTGCGCACTGTCATATTACGAAATAGCAGAAACGCTACCGGGGCAATTGTGATAAGGAGACCAAATCTTCCCTCTTGCAAAGCTCCCGCTAACGTACTTCCATAGCGTACATAACCGATCAGCCACGCATATACAAAACGGAGTACAACCAGCAGTAGTATAATTCCAAACCAACGGCCAAGTTTAGGAACCATCCGCGTCTGCCATAGTAGAATGGCAAGTACTGCAAACTCGCTGATTGATAATCCTACCTTAGCAATAACGTTTTCTTGAAGGAGGGGCAGCTGCGACAGTGATGCTATTTGCATTAGTGCTGCTAGCACAAAAAGCCATGTCCGCGTTGGACCAAACGTACGTTCATGGGTGTCTAGTTGGGCAGGGCGTAGTTCCATAGCGGCCAAATCAGTTCGGAGCGACGATCGACGTGCCACGTAGTGCGTCAACCACCCGGGTCGCATCCTCAATGGATAGATGCGGGCCGATAGGTAGGCTGAGCACCTGATCGGCTAGCCGATCAGTGACGGGTAAATTACACCCTGCGAGTGGCGTTCCGCTATAAGCTTGCTGTCGATGGGGGGGGATTGGGTAGTGAACGATCGTTTCTATTCCCTGCTGGGCAAGGGAAGTCTGAATCTCACTGCGATTTGCTGCGCGAACAACATACAAATGCCACGAGCTCTCACAGGCCGCATTGGTAACTGGCAACACAAGATTCGTATTGACCAGCCCCTCGTCGTACAACTTAGCTATCTGTTTTCGGCGCGCATTCCATTCTATTAGCGCAGGCAATTTGGCGCGCAGCACGGCCGCTTGGATCGGCGCTAAACGACTATTTAATCCAATGACCTCGTTAACGTATTTACGGGACGATCCGTAGTTACGTAGTGTCCGTATTTTATTCGCCAGATCGTCATCGTCGGTGGTCAACGCCCCGCCATCACCAAACGCGCCGAGGTTTTTGCCGGGGTAGAAGCTCCAAGCGGTAACGGTGCTGTGACCGCCAATCCGTCGGCCGCGATAGGCCGCCCCATGGGCTTGCGCAGCATCTTCAACGACAGCCAAGTTATGGCGCCGAGCGATACTAGCAATCGCATCAAGATCAGCGGGACTCCCGTATAGATGCACGGGTATGATCGCGCGTGTCCTTGACGTTACACGTTCCTCGATCAATGCGGGGTCGATGAGATGCGTTACAGGATCGGGTTCAACCGGCACGGGCACCCCTCCTACTTGCGACACTGCCAAGCATGTCGCGATAAAGGTGTTGCCAGGTACGATAACCTCGTCACCTGGCCCTATTTCTAGGGCCATTAACGCGATGCGGAGCGCGTCAAGACCATTACCAACACCGATGGCATGCCGACACTCGCAGAAATTGGAGAACTCGTTTTCGAAAGCTTCCACTTCGGGACCCAGAATGTACCAACCCGAGTCAACTACGCGCTTGATGCCTTCATCGATAACGTCTCGCCGCTCCTGCGTCGCACGGCTCAAATCTAAAAAGGGGATTTTCATCGTCACTGGCGATCCTTGAAATACGCATCATAGTCGCGGTAATAATCTTCCTCGTCGTACCTCTCTGATGCCAAAACCATGCAGACCGAGCCGGACGAGAAATTATCCAGCTCCCTCCATATCATAGGACAAACGAGAAGCCCCTGATAAGATCGATTGAGATGGACCCGTTGCGTCTGCAGGCCATCATCGAGAACGACGTCAAAGCTGCCGGACATGGCAATTATGAGCTGCCGCAACTGCTTGTGAGCATGCCCTCCACGCTCTCCCCCACCAGGAACATCATAGAGGTAATAAACCCTCGCGATATCGAACGGCACATGCCTACCGGCCTCAATAAAGGTCAGATTTCCGCGGGGGTCCGAGATCTTAGGCAGGTCGATAATCGTGCATTTATCAAGCAGGGGTGTCACAAGGGCCTCGCGGGGTTGCCAACGACAGTCACATTAGAAGCGATATTTTTGGTTACTACAGCACCAGCGCCAACCATCGCCCCTTCACCAATTTCGATACCAGGCAAAATGCATGCCCCGGCGCCGATACTGCATCCCCGTTTCAACAATGTACGTTCCAAAGCAAATTCACGGTTTCCCGACCGTGGGTACCGATCATTTACAAAAGTCACATTGGGACCAACAAAGACGTCAGATTCTATTGTTATACCGTCCCATAGCTGAACTCCTGCTTTTATTGTTACTCGGTCACCTATGAGTACGTCATTTTCAACAAATACGTGGGAGCATATATTCACATCCTTACCAATTACCGCCCCGCCAAGAATTACAACAAATTGCCAAATCCGCGTACCGGGACCGATTTGTTTTGTGTCCACAAGAGCTGAAGGGTGCGTAAGAACGTTATATCCCCGTTTTTCATCGAAATTAGGCAAGCTCATTTTGCACCGTGCCCGGTTATCATGATCTTTATAGTCAACATAACTATAACTATATCTAGCCAGAAAGAGTAGTTTTTAATGTAGTAAAAGTCATAGTATAGCTTATTTCTCACGTCATCAACGTCAGCTACATGTCCTTGGCACACTTGTGCCCAGCCGGTTATACCAGGCCTAACAATATGACGGTAATGATAGAATGGCAGTTCTTTCTCATACCATTTAGTTAGTGCAACCGCTTCTGGGCGGGGTCCAATCCACCCCATCTGCGCTTGCAAAACGTTTATAATTTGCGGCAACTCATCAAGCCTCGAGCGGCGAAGTAAACGTCCCACGCGTGTAATCCGAGCGTCACCTGTTAACGTGATTGCCGAATGCCGGGCATCATCGTGGAAGCCTTCTGAACGATGCGTCATGGTTCGGAATTTGAATACCCGAAAGGGAATGCCCCGAAATCCGATGCGCTCCTGACGGAAGAATACTGGGCCTACGCTATCCCATCTGATGGCAAGGGCGATTATTCCGAACAACGGTAGTAGGAGAAGCAAGGCTAAGCCTGCCGCAAGCCACTCGATTGCCTGCTTAATTTTAAAATATACCTCATTGGGATTCACAGAACCCAACGTATTTAATGACAGGCGATCAATCTCACTACGACCGGTCATCTGTTCAACGACCTGCTTCACATCATATACCCGCAACCCTGTGAGCGCGCTATCAGCGATGAAACGCTCCCATTTTTCAAGGTGATCTGCATTTAGGTCGACGACAATGCCTTCGCAATTATCGAGAGCGTCTTCAGGTGACTGCAGCATCTGCCAGCGGACATTCTGTAGCCGCTCCACTCTCTCGGCCTCCCCTCCTGGAACAATTGCCAGTCGTATTATCTTGTCACGATAAACGATCATAAATATTGCTCCGAACCACGCCAGAGCCATAATATAGCATATGAAGAGTGGAAGACGGCTATAGTCTAAGCGTAGTGCAAACATTACTAGGACAGCTAGAGCAAATGTCGCCGAAAAGCATGGCATTACGTAACCAAGCGCATTTATGCCGGGAAAAACGTGTAACCGACGCAGAAATATATATCCGAATACAACTGCTATTGTTGCGGCGCATAAACTATTAAATTCAGTTGGTGCGCTGATCCATAAAGGAGTCAACAAATACCGAGTGGCGGCCGGAAATGCGATGCATAACAAGACTCCTAGCCCCAACTGCCATCGAACACGCTCAAGCCACTGAAGTTGCTGTCCCATCGTATTGGAACCAGTGTTTGGGGGAGGTACGTCGTTCACATCACGATCCTATTCGGCGATCTTGCTACGGATCACATCGCCGCAACGTGCCAGGACCGCTACATCGCCGGATATCCCTGGCATTAAAGATCGCGCACTACATTTGCCGTCGCGGCGACGCAAGCTCGGCCTCCACCTTCAGGGCGGAAGGAGTTCGCCCCCCGATGCTGGATCGCATACCCGCCATCCAGAATCCATACCCGCCCGTGTCCTTCACCATCCTTGAACGGCGCGAAACCTCTTCCCGCTACAGCGTCTCATGGGCTAAGCGTCGCGCGAACAATAGGATCGTCAAAAATCAATGCCGCCCCCCATCCAGCTCATTCGTACTCGCCGCCACGGCGACTCACGCGGCTGGTTCACCGAAACCTATAATCGCCAGACGTTCAACGCCCTCGGTATTTCGTGCAATTTCGTGCAGGACAATCATTCGTTGTCGTGCTCGGCATTTACCTTGCGTGGGCTGCACTTTCAGACACCGCCACGTGGCCAAGACAAACTCGTGCGGTGCATACGTGGCCGGATTTTCGACGTCGCTGTCGATGTACGCAAAGACTCGCCTACCTGGGGTAAGTGGGTTGGCGCTGAACTCAGTGCGGCAAACGGGCATCAGTTGTATATCCCGGTCGGTTTCGCTCACGGATTTCTGACGTTAGAGCCCGATTGCGAAGTCACTTACAAATGCTCTGATACTTATGCTCCGGCGAATGACGGTGGAATTCGATGGGATGACCCAGAGATTGGAATAAACTGGCCAGTGCCAAAATGCACAACTCTTGAATTGAGTGCCAAAGACGCCGTCCAGCCGTTGCTTGCCGATTTCGACAGCCCATTTGCTTATGATGGCCGCCCTTTGGCCCCGCTCGCCTGAAGGATATAATAATGCGCATTTTCGTCACCGGCGGGGCCGGCTTCATCGGTTCGGCGCTCGTCCGTCACCTGATCGAAAACACCGACCATGAAGTCCTCAACTTTGACAAGCTGACCTATGCGGGCACGCTGACGACGGTCGAGCGCGTCGCGGATTCGAACCGCTACCGCTTCGTCCAGGGCGACATCTGCGATGCGGACGCGGTCCGCGCCGCGATCGCCGGGTTCAAGCCCGATGTGATCACGCATCTCGCCGCCGAGAGCCATGTCGACCGCTCGATCGACGGCCCCGGCGCGTTCGTCCAGACCAACGTCGTCGGCACCTTCACGATGCTGAGCGAGGCGCGCGCCTATTGGCTGTCGCTCGGCGACGCGGCGAAGGCGGCGTTCCGTTTCCATCACATCTCGACCGATGAGGTGTACGGCTCGCTCGGCGAGACCGGGCTGTTCACCGAAGAGACGCCCTATGATCCGCGTTCGCCCTATTCGGCGTCGAAGGCGGGGTCGGATCACCTCGTCAGCGCCTGGGGCCACACCTTCGGCCTGCCGGTGCTGATCACCAACTGCTCCAACAATTACGGGCCGTATCACTTCCCCGAAAAGCTGATCCCGCTGATGATCGTCAAGGCGCTCGCGGGCGCCGACCTGCCCGTCTACGGCAAGGGCGATCAGGTCCGCGACTGGCTGTATGTCGAGGATCATGTCCGCGCGCTCCACGCGGTGTTCGAAAAGGGTGAGCCCGGCCGGACCTACAATGTCGGCGGAAACAACGAGAAGCAGAATCTCGAGGTCGTGAAGACTGTCTGCACGATCCTCGATCGCCTCCGCCCGCGCGCCGATGGCCAGCCTTACGCGACGCAGATCACCTATGTCGCCGACCGCCCCGGCCACGACAAGCGCTATGCGATCGACGCGACGCGGATCAAGGACGAGCTCGGCTGGGAACCCGCCGAGACGTTCGAGACGGGCATCGAAAAGACCGTCGCCTGGTATCTCGACAACCAGGACTGGTGGCAGGCGATCGTCGCCGAGCACAAGGCCGACCAGCGTCGCGGGCTTTCGGTATGAGCGATGCTTCCGCAGCTGGCGGTATGAAGCGGATCCTCGTCACCGGCGGCAACGGCCAGCTCGGCACCGAGCTCAAGCGCTATCCCTGGCCCGAGGGCTGGGCGGTCACCGCGATCGACATCGACGAGCTCGACCTGCGCGACACCGCGGCGATCGCCGCGATGGTCGCGGGCGGCCATGACGGCACGCCCTGGGCCGCGGTGATCTCGGCCGGCGCCTATACCGCGGTCGACAAGGCGGAAAGCGACATCGTCACCGCCTGGGCGGTCAACGCGATGGCCCCCGCGGCGTTCGCGGAGGCCTGCGCCAAGGCCGGCATCCCGATCGTCCAGGTCTCGACCGATTACGTCTTCGACGGCGCGCGCGACGGCGCGTGGGAGGTCACCGATCCGGTCGCGCCGCTCGGCGTCTATGGCGCGTCCAAGCTTGGCGGCGAGCTCGCGGTCCGCACCTCTGGCGCGCGCCACGCGATCGTCCGGACCGCCTGGGTGGTCAGCGCGCACGGCAACAACTTCGTCAAGACGATGCTGCGCGTCGGCGCGACCAACCCGCGCCTGCGCGTCGTCGACGACCAGCATGGCAGCCCGACGTCCGCGACCGATCTCGCCACTGCGCTCGCGACGATCGCGATGCGCCTCGTCGAAGATCCCGCTGCCCCCATCGGCGTCTATCATTTCAGCAACGTCGGCGCGGTCACCTGGGCCGGCTTCGCACGCGAGATCTTCGCGCAGAGCGCCGCGCGGGGCGGGGCCAGCGCCGAGGTCGAAGGCATCCCGACCAGCGACTATCCGACACCTGCGACGCGCCCGGCAAACTCGTTGCTCAGCCATGACGCGATCACGCGCGACTATGGCATCCATCCGCCCGCGTGGCAGACCGCGCTCGGCAATATCCTCGACGAACTGCTCGGGGCCCCCAAGAAGGACATCTCCCAATGAAGGGCATCATTCTCGCCGGCGGTTCGGGCACGCGGCTTCATCCGGCAACGCTCGCCGTGAACAAGCAGCTGTTGCCGGTCTACGACAAGCCGATGATCTACTATCCGCTTTCGGTGCTGATGCTGGCCGGCATCCGCGACATCCTGATCATCTCGAGCCCCGAATATATCGACAATTACCGTCGCCTGTTTGAGGACGGATCTGCGTTCGGTCTCGCCATCTCCTATGCCGAACAGCCCCGGCCCGAGGGCCTCGCCCAGGCGTTCACGATCGGCGCGGACTTCATCGGCGACGACGATGTCGCGCTCGTGCTCGGCGACAACATCTTCTTTGGCGCGCACCTGACCGACCTGCTGGCGAGCGCGGTCGCGCGCAAGGGCGGCGCAACGGTGTTCTCCTATCGCGTCGACGATCCCGAGCGCTACGGCGTGGTCGAGTTCGGCGAAGGCGGCAAGGCCGTCAGCCTCGAGGAAAAGCCGGCAAAGCCCAAGTCGCACCATGCGGTCACCGGCCTGTATTTCTACGACAACCGCGTCGTCCAGTTCGCGCGCGACCTGAAGCCCTCCGCCCGCGGTGAGCTCGAGATCACCGATCTCAACCGCATCTACATGGAAGCGGGCGACCTGTTCGTCGAACAGATGGGGCGTGGCTACGCCTGGCTCGACACCGGCACGCACGATAGCTTGCTCGAAGCTAGCGAATTCGTGCGCACCATCCAGCACCGCCAAGGCATTCAGGTCGCCTGTCTCGAAGAGATTGCGTTTCACCAAGGCTTCATAACCGCCGATCAGGCTCGCGAGGCTGGCGAGCGCTTTAACAAAACGAACTATGGCCGTGCAATCTTGAACGCAGTGGATGGAAATTAACTCACCCATTTTCAGCGTGATTGAGCTGTGCGTTCATAATGCGCCCCGTCCAATGCACATCGGCTTTGTGCAGTAGTTGAGTTGAGCCCGGAAATCCCCTCGATCGGATTCAGGACCGGCCAGATCTGGCCGGTAAATCCCCCGCCGTTCACCGGGTCATCGAAGACACAGAGAGCGACAATGTCTTTGTGCCGCTGATTGCGATGGGGGGTAACGTTAAATTACGTTTAACCTATTTTAAAGCCAAGGCGAAGGCAGCTTTCATGCTCATGAACATCGCAACCATGCAAATCCGGCATATATCGTAGAAATATTTGGGAACAGGGGATTTCCAAACCCGCTGTTAACTACCACCCGGCAAATGAGGGGAGCACGGAGCCGTTAGCATCTCCGTCGCGACCGCCGGGGATTGTTGCGTGCTGAAAGACCGATTTGCTGATTTCACAGCGGATGACGGAATAACGGAAGCCACGTCTGAGGCGGTCAGCGTGAAACTGGCAACACCGGCTGCAGGACTGCTCATGGCGGCATGCGGCGGAGGCGGTGGTAGCGGCAGTGGCGCTGCTGCCGGGGCAGGGTCAATCGTTGTGGTGCCGGCGCTGATCCCAACGCCTGTTCCAACACCCGTGCCTGTTCCGACGCCGGAGCCCGTTTCAACGCCGACACCCGCTCCCACGCCAACCCCGTCGGTTTCGACGCCGACACCGACACCGACACCGAGCCCGACCCCAACTCCGACACCAGCACCCCGTGAGCCGGCGACCTCCGGTCCGTCCACCGAGCCGATCCAGGTGGTCCGTGCGCCGGTCACCCAGGAGGAGGCGAGCCGTTTCCTGCTGCAGGCGACCATGGGCGCGACCCGCGCCGACATCGACAAGGTGATGACGCTCGGTTTCGAGGGCTGGATCGACGAACAGATGGCGATGCCGCGCGAGATCTCGCACTGGGACTGGCTGGTCAGCGTCCGGGTCGAGGGCGACCGTTCCTACATCTCGGGCACGGGGTATGGATGGGACCAGACGATCTGGCGCCAGCTGATCGGCGGGCAGGACCAGTTGCGCCAGCGCGTCGGTATGGCGTTGCTCGACTTCCTGGTCGTCGGGATGGACGGCGTCACCGGCTCCTGGCCGACGATGCAGGTCGCCGCCTATATGGACGTGCTGATGGACAATGCGTTCGGCAATTACCGGACACTGATCGGGCAGATCACGACCAGCACCGCGATGGGCTCGTTCCTCACCTATCTCGACAACCGCAAGGGCGATCCCGTCAGCGGGGCGGAGCCGGACGAGAATTATGCCCGCGAACTCATGCAGCTGTTCACGCTGGGGCTGCATCAGCTGAATATCGACGGTACGCCGCAGCTGGCGGGCGGCGAGCCGATCGAAACCTACGGCAGCGAGGACGTGGCACAGTTCGCCCGGGTGCTGACCGGGCTGACCTATGCGAATGCCGACAAGAACACGCCGGATCGGCTGCGGCTGCCGATGATCGTCAACGAGTCGATCCACGAGGGAGGGGCCTCGACCGTGCTGGGCGCGACGGTCAGTGGTCCCGGCGCCACGGCGATCCCTGCGGCGCTCGACATCATCTTCCGTCATCCCAATGTCGCGCCCTTCCTCGCGCTAAACCTGATCAAGCGGCTGACAAGCAGCAATCCGTCGCCCGCCTATGTCGCCAGCGTCGCCCGCACGTTCGTGGACAATGGTCGGGGCGAGCGCGGGGATCTGGCGGCCACGGTCCGTGCGATCCTGCTGCATGCCGAGGTGCGTGGCCCTGGCGCGTTGACCAACCCTTCCGCAGGCCGGCTGCGCGATCCGGTGCAGAGATTTACCGGCTGGGCGCGCGCGTTCAACGCGGTGACCGCCGGCAAGTGGAAGATCGGCGACCTCAGCGCCATCACCAAGCTGGGCCAGTCGCCGGGGCGATCGCCCTCGGTCTTCGGCTTTTTTCGCCCTGGCTATTCTGCACCGGGGACGCAGGTCAGTGGAGCTGGGCTCGTCGCACCCGAGTTCCAGCTGGTCAATGAGCAGACGGTGCTGTCGTTCATCAACTTCATGTACACCACGGTTTCGGGCGGGGTCGGCGACGTGAAGGCCGATTATACCGAGATACTCGCCAAGGCCACGGACGCGAACGCGCTGGTCGACGAGGTCATACTGCTGCTCGCAGCCGGCCAGTTACCCCCCGCCACCGTCGCCGCCATCCGCGCGGCGGTAGCGAGCATCAGCCTGTCCAAATCGGATGGCCCCATCAACCGTGTCGGGGTGGCGATCATGCTGACGCTCGCCTCCCCCGACGGCCTCGTACTGCGATAGTCCCATGCACCTGAACCAGCATCATTCGCGCCGATCCTTCCTGACGCGGAGTGCTCAGCTCGGCCTGGCCGGCGTCGCCGCGCCTTTGGTCGACACGCTCGGCTGGATCGGCGAGGCGGCCGCAGCGAGTGCCAGCGATTACAAGGCGCTCGTCTGCGTCTTCCTCTATGGCGGCAATGACTATGCCAACACGCTCGCGCCCTATGATGACACCAGCTACGCCGCCTATCTGAAGGCCCGGCCGAGCGTCGCGCTGACCCGCGAGGCACTGGCACCGATGCTGTTGCGCCCCGACCAGGCGCTCCCGGGCGGGCGCCATTACGCCTTGGCGCCGGCGATGGCTCCGCTGCTTCCGCTGTTCGATCAGGGCAAGATGGCGATGCTGCTCAATGTCGGCACGCTGATGGAGCCGACGACCAAGGCGCAATATCTGGCCAAGACCGTCCGCGTGCCGCCCAAATTGTTTAGCCACAACGACCAGCAGAGCTTCTTCCAGGCGTCCCATCCCGAGGGTGCCGCGACCGGCTGGGGCGGGCGGATCGGTGATCTGGTCGCGGCGGGCAATGGATCGGCGACGCTGACCTGCATCAACGCGAGCGGCAATGCGGTGTATCTGGCCGGGCGGCAGGCGATTCCCTATTCCGTCTCCGGCAGCGGACCGGTTCCGCTGCTCCGCAACAGCAAGACGCTGTTCGGCTCGGCCACGTCTGCCGACACGCTGCGCCAGCTGATGACCGGTGGCGGCCAGACGTTGATGGCGGACGATTATGCCAAGGTCGTGCGGCGGTCGCTCGACACCTATGCCCAGGTCAACGCAGCCCTGGCCAATGCGCCGGAGGATAATTTCGGCCTGTTCCCCGATTATTCGCTTGCCGATCAACTCAAACTGGTTGCCCGGATGATGTCGGTATCGTCCGACCTGGGGGTGAAGCGACAGGTGTTCTTCGTATCGATGGGCGGGTTTGATCGGCACAACGGCCTGGTGACACAACAGCCGAACATGCTGGGCGCGGTCGCGCAATCGATGAAGGCATTCTACGACACAACCGTCACGATGGGGATTGCCGACCGCGTCACGAGTTTCACGGCGTCCGATTTCGGACGTACCTTGTCGGCCGACCGCGACGGATCGGACCATGGCTGGGGGGGCATGCACTGGGTCGTGGGCGGGGCCGTCAAGGGACGGCAGATCATCGGCAAGCCACCGATCGTCGGCAGCAACACGCCTGACGATGTCGGTCGCGGCCGGCTGCTGCCGACCACCTCGGTCGATCAATATGCCGCGACGCTGGCAAGCTGGTTCGGGACCAGCGACGGCGAACTGACTACTGTGCTGCCCAATCTGGCGGCATGGGACCGTTCGTCATGGAATCTCGGCTTCCTCTAGCGTAGCGCCGCGGCGTCGTACGAGCCGTCGCCCCCTTTGCGCACGCTCGTCAGCGCTCTGCCAGCCTCTTACCGACGCCGTCGTGGATCTTTGATGCTTCGGCCGGGATGAGGTCGGCGAAGTCCTCGGCTTCGTACAGTGGACGGATCTCGATCTCGCTCGGCCCGAACATCGGGTTCGGACAGCGCTTCACCCACTCGACGGCCTCGTCCATGGTGCTGACTTGCCAGAGCCAATACCCTGCGACGAGTTCGCGCGTTTCGGCAAAAGGTCCGTCAATAACTGTGCGGTCCGGACCATCGAATGCGATGCGCTTTCCATGCGACGAGGGCCTTAGCCCATCACCGGCGACTAGAATGCCGGCCTTCACTTGCGCCTCGTTGAATCTGCCCATGTCCACGAACATCCGGCTGAGTTCGGGCGAGGGCTTCATACCTTTCTCGCTATCCTCGGTCGCCTTCACGAACACCATCACGCGCATCATCATTCTCCTTACGCCGCCGCCACTGTCCTGGCTGCTACAACGACGAACGAGATTTTCAGGATTCGATAGCTTCGCAGCAGAAGCTCTCTTCACAAGATGATCATCCACGAGGAGCGCGTCTCTTCCGACACGGCCAACGTGGATTAATAGCTCACGTCGCGCATGTCCTACGTTTTGCAACAGAGCGCCAAGCGCTCGTTTTCTCTCAGGAGCTAATGTCGCAAAAGTGTGCTGCATGGCCGGCGGTTTTCGATGCAATTATGCGACATGCTGATCGGCTATGTCCGTGTGTCCACCGATGACCAAAATCTCCGGCTGCAACGCGACGCGTGAAACAGGCGGGGTGCAAGCGGACATTCGAGGAAAAGGTATCTGGTGCGAAGCGGGACCGGCCCGAACTGAGCAAGATGATTGAGCAGCAGCGCGACGATAACATGGTGGTGGTGACGCGGCTGGACAGGCTGGCACGCTCCACTCGCCATCTGCTCGATATCTTTGAAAAGTTGAAGGATGTGGGGCGGGCCTACGCTCGCTAGCCGAGCCTTGGGCAGTTACGATTTCGCCAGCAGGTCGCATGGTACTAACCGTGTTCGCCGGCGCCGCCGAGTTTGAGCGCGAACTCATCCACCAACTTACTAGCAGTGGGCGGGTGGTCGCCAAGGCGAGGGAAGTCCGCTTCGGGCGCCCGCCAAGCCCACACTTGACCAGATCGCACTAGGCGAGCGTTTCGTGAACGAGGGCACCTCGGTGCGCGAAGCTGCCAAGCTGCTCAAGTGCCACCATGCCACGTTCTACCGGGCACTGACCGCTGCGGCATCGACAGCCTGAAGCCGACCTTCCCGCAATCGACGTGTCGTAAGGGGGAGCCTAACTGAATCACACCGGACAAACCGGTGTCAAAAACCCGGTTGATCGGTTAAAAGGCCTGTCACCTGTTTTGGCAGATCGCGATATGTTCTGACCTAAGGGGGCAGATTGTCGTGTCAAAGGACACGCTTCACCCTTCGACGCCGAGGCCGGACCTCCATGACAGGGGCAGACGGTGGCATGCCGTCCTCCGGGAGCAGCCGAGTGCTGTCCTATCGCTTTTCTGGCTGCTGCCCCGCTCGTGGCTTTGCAGTCTTTGGCCGTTCCGCGGCGGCGATGTCGGTGTTCGGCCGACACAGGCGGGTCAGAGGCTGGCACGCGATGCCCGGGCTCGAGCAACGCTGCTTCCCGTCGGTCGTCGTGCAGGCGCGGCATTCGCGCCGTGTATCGACGCATTCTTGCGGTGCTGCGAGCAGGAGCGCCAACATGAGAACCATCATTGTCTCCTTACATCGCGGCGGGCGTGAGCAGAATGCAAGCGCATGCGCTGCTGCGTCAAGCGACGGATCGGAGCCGCAAGCAGGCCTCCGAATGCATGACGATGCTGATGCGACAGCTTCGATTCGTGCAGCATGAATGACCGGTCTGCAGAGGAAAGCGGACCGCGGTCTATGACTTCGGTGGCCAGTCGACTGTATCGTGGTCAGGATGCTGGAGAGAGACAATTCCTGCCAGATGCGCCGCCGCTCGTGGCTCATCTAGCGGGCGTTCGGGCAGATTGGCCAATGCCTGAAAGTCGGCGATGCGCTCGGACGACGCGAGCTGTTCGGTCAGATGGACCAGGTGCGGTTCGTCCATGGCACCGAGCGTGAAACTGATGCTTCCCTCACCATATTCGAAGGTCAGCGGCGTGCCACAATCCCGACAAAACCCACGACGAGCCTTGTTCGAACTCTGAAAATGACCCGGCTGACCGCGGGTCCAGGTCACGGCAGACAAGGGCGCTCCGACATAAGGCCCGAACAGTCCGCCCGTCGCCTTCTGGCACATTCGACAATGGCAGATGGAGGCGTCTTCCAGATCGGCGTCAATCCGGAACCGCACCGCGCCACACTGACATCCTCCAGTGCTGGTCATCATCGCTCGAGAATTTCATATCGGTCGACCATTCGCAATGGGGAGGACGCGGAATATTCGGGGTGGAGCGGCAAGCGGAATGGCAGAATTTGAGGGGGGGCGTAGCTAGCCACACCAAACGCGGCGTCTTTGCCGAAGACTAAGGCACTTTGGGAAGCGCGACGAACCCAGTTGAGCTTGCGGAGCGACGATTTTGCCGGGCATGGTCTGATAAGACAACGAGCAGCAATCTGATGGAGAGATCCGATGGCAGACGCTTCCAATTGGCTCCTTGATCATACCGGCATCGGTGTCACTGACATCGTTCGATCTGCGCGGTTCTACGAAGCGGCACTTCGCCCCCTCGGGGCTAAAGTCGTTATGCGGATCAACGCGACTATGGGGCTGGCCAACGATGGGGACGCCGACCTGGCAGGCGTTGCGTTCGGTACCGATTATCCCGCGTTCTGGCTCGACGTTTTCCATCCAACCGGCGCGAAGCAGCACACGGCGTTCCGCGCTACATCGCGCGAAGCTGTCGAAGACTTTTACCGCCACGGGCTGGCTGCGGGAGGGGTGGATAACGGCGCACCCGGTCTGCGAACGGATGGCTATCCCGAGGGTTACTATGCGGCCTTCATGTATGATCCCGACGGAAACAATATTGAGGCTGTGTACCGTGAGTCGAGGGGATCGACCTGAGGCGCTTACCCCGTCCCGATCGGAAGCCCCTGACAGGGCTTCCCGATCTCCCATCCGCGAGATGGAACATGGGGAGTAATGAGTCTCAACATGTGGACATGATGCCCGATCATGCATGATTGATGGATGACCATCTTGTTTATGCACGGTATGAGGGCTAGGAACAGCGGATGCCCAATGACATCCCGTCCAGCCGTCGCGATACGATCCTTGCCCGTCTATCCCTAGGCGAATCGGTTCATGCTGGTGCGCTTGCCAAGGAGTTCAGCGTTTCCGAGGATGCGATCCGGCGGGATCTGCGGGGTCTTGCTGCGGAGGGCCTGTGTCGCCGCGTCTATGGCGGCGCCTTGCCCGTCGTCGAAGGGGCGAGGCCGATGGCCGAGCGCGTCGGCGAGGATGTGCACAGGAAGCGGGCGCTGGCTGACGCCGCCGTTCGGGTCATCGAACCGAGCAGCCTTGTTTTCATCGACAACGGCAGTTCCAATCTCGCCCTTGTCGAGACGCTGCCGTCCTATCTCAATCTGACCATCGCGACGAGTTCGGTGACGATCGCCGCGGCGCTCCAGCATCGCGACGACATCGATCTGCTGGTGGTGGGGGGCATGATCGACCGGATGGTCGGCGGCGCCGTCGATGGTACGGCGCTCGAGGCGATCGCGCGGCTCAACATCGACCTGTGTGTCCTCGGCGCGTGCGCGGTATCCGCCGAGGGGGGCGTCAGTGCCTATGACCCGGCCGACGCCAGTTTCAAACGTGCGCTGACCGCGCACAGCCGCAGCACGATCGTCCTCGCGACGAACGACAAGCTCGGCCAGCACGCCCCGCACCGGGTCCTCGGCGTCGATGCCCTTACGCAGATCGTCGTCGAGCACGACGCCGATGCCGACCTTGTGCGCGATCTGACGAAGGTCGGCGCCACCATCGCGCGTGCCGACCCGCAAGACCCGCGCGGCCAGCGCTGATCCGAGGATATCCGCCAGTGACGATTCAAACTTCCGGCGCGCGCCTTGCGACGCGCCTGGCCTTTCTCGTGTCCGGCTTCGGGCTCGCCTGCTGGGCACCGCTCGTTCCACTTGCCAAGCAGAGGCTGGCGATCGGCGACGGATCGCTCGGGCTGCTGCTGCTGTGTCTCGGCCTCGGCTCGGTGGGCGCGATGCAGCTTGCGGGGCCGCTGACCTCGAAGCTCGGCGCGCGACCGGCGATCCTCGTCGGCGGCATCGGGCAGGCGATCCTGCTGCCCTTCCTCGCCTTTGCTCCCACGGTGCCCACCATGGCGGTCGTGCTGCTGCTGTTCGGCGCATTCCTCGGCGTGATCGAAGTCGGCATGAACGTGCATGCGGTCGAAGTGGAGAAGCAGGCCGGCACGCCGCTGATGTCCGGGTTTCACGGGTTGTTCAGCGTCGGCGGCTTCGTCGGATCGGCGCTGCTGACCGCCGTCCTGTCGTTGAAGATCAGTCCGGTCGCCGGGGCCGTCGCAGCGTCGGTCCTGATGATCGCAACGCTGGCACTGGCCGCGCGCCGGCTCATCCCGACCCCCAGGACCGAGGAGGCCCCGCTGGTCGTGATCCCGCGCGGGATCGTGGTGCTGCTCGCGGCGCTCGCGGCGATCACCTTCCTGACCGAAGGCGCGATGCTCGACTGGGGGGCGTTGCTGTTGAGCGGCAAGGGCCTGTTGCCGGTCACGCAGGCGGGACTGGGCTACAGCGTCTTTGCGGTGGCGATGACCGCCGGCCGCCTGACCGGCGACGCGATCGTCGCCAGGCTCGGGGATCGGCGGACGATGCTGTGGGGCGGGCTGCTCTCGCTGCTCGGCTACGGCGTCATGCTGCTCGCGCCGGTTGCATCGGTCGCGCTGCTCGGGTTCCTGCTGATCGGTCTTGGCGCGTCGAACGTTGTGCCCATCCTGTTCCGCCAGGCCGGCAAGCAGATCGTCATGCCGGCGGGCCTCGCGATCGCCGCGGTCACGACGATCGGCTATGCCGGGATCCTCGCCGGTCCCGCCGTGATCGGCTTTGTCGCGCAGGGCATCGGCCTGCCCGCCGCCTTCTGGCTGCTCACGGCCCTTCTGTGTCTCGTACCGCTGTGCGCGAAGGCCGCCACCGCCAATGGACGTAGATCATGATCCTTCCCGACACCGCCTTCCTGCATCGCCTTGCCGACCTTGCCGATGCCGAGACGATGCTTCGCTACCGCACCGACATCGCGGTCGATACCAAGGTGAAGGAGGGGTACGGTTTCGACCCCGTGACCGAGGCGGACCGGGAGGCGGAGGTCGCGATCCGCGCCGAGATCGGTGCGCATTTCCCCGACCATGCCATCCTCGGCGAGGAATTCGGGCTGACGGGCAGCGGGCGTGTTCGATGGGTGCTCGATCCGGTCGACGGCACCCGCCCGTTCATCTGTGGTCTGCCCGTCTGGGGGACGTTGATCGGGCTGACGGTCGACGGCCGGGCCGAGCTGGGGATGATGAGCCAACCCTTCACGCGCGAACGCTTCTGGGCGGATCGCGACGGCGCGTGGACCGAGCGGGACGGTGTGCGCCGACCGCTGGCGACGCGCGACGTCGGCAGCCTCGATCGCGCGATCCTGCACACCACCTCGCCCGAGCATTTCGGCGACGACCTCGCGCCCGGTTTCGCACGGTTGAAGGCGGCTGTGCGGATGATCCGCTATGGCGGCGAATGCTATGCGATGGCGATGATCGCGGCAGGCCGGATCGACCTGGCGATCGAGCCCTTGCTCCAGCCCTATGACATCGTCGCGCTGATCCCGATCATCGAGCGCGCGGGCGGTGTCGTCACGCGGCTCGACGGAGGGCGGGCGGAGGAAGGCGGCGCGGTGCTGGTCGCCGCGACTCCGGCACTCCATGCCGAAGCATTGCGGATCCTAGGATAGTTGGGGAGCGTCGCAGCGCTGCGAAAAGAGGCTCGCGAGCACAAGACGTCATTTGGGGATTATCGTGGCGAGTTGGCGATGCAGTGTCTCGTGATCCTCGACGTGCCAATTCTCGACAACATGTCCGTCAACGACCCGCATGATATCGGTCGCAAGATAGTCGATGGCCTGCCCGGCTCCATCCATGCCCCCGCGGCGCCCGGTGAACGTCCCTGTAACGCGGAGGTGACTGACGATGCGGTCTTCCGCCAAGATCTGCTGGAGGATCTTTACCCGACCATCGGGGAAGGCCGCAAAGAAGGCCGCGCCAGCATCCGCCAGACCGGACGGACCTTGCTGACGACCGGCGGGCAAGGTGTGATCCGTGTAGCGGGGGGAAACGGTTCGTTCGAAAAGCGTCGCGCTGCCGTTGTTCCAGAAACCGTAATAGGTCGCGGCGAGGTCGGCGAGCCGGGAAGCCGTGCGATCATCGGCGCTGACCAGAACCTCGGGACGCGCGACGGCGACAGCGGCATGATCGTCGAGTCGCAAGCGCTGCGAAGGCGATGAGTCGCTCATCTCACGCGGCCTCCCGCCGACCAAGCCATGCCGCCACGTCAGTCACTGCGATCCCGTGCGCGGCGTTGAACGTACGATCCTTGTCCCACGCCACACCAGTATCGCGTGCGAAGGCGAGGCGGTATTTCCGCATCCCGTCGTCAGGATGCACCGCGACCTCGGACCGCAGCTTGTCGATATCCCACAATACCCGCTCCACATCGCGGCCAAGGTGACGCTGGACCGTTTCGGCGAGCTGGGCGTAGGAGAACGTATCTCCCGCGATATACACCACTTCATCCCGAAGACGCGGCTCATGCGCTAGGATCGCGGCGGTAAGCCGTCCGATATCGTCGGCGGTCGTGACGGTCAGCCGATTGGCCCAGCTGCCGAGAGCGTGAACGCTGGCGTGTTCGAGATCGACCACGCCAAAGGCCGGCTCGAACAGGAAACTGGTGAACATGCCCGTCGAAACGATAATCCATTGCGTCGCGGTTTGCGCCCGCAGCAGGTCGCGCACGTCCGATTGCTCATCGAAGACGTCCTGACCGCTTCCCCGACCGACGACATCGTAATCGACACCGAACTGCCACGGCACATAGCGTTTCGCGCCTGCCTGCAGGACGGCTGTGGTGATCTTGCGCTGTGTGCCGGGGCCGCCGACGAACCCGGTGCAGCAGATCACCGTGTCGAACCCGGCGAACAGGGCGGCAAGACCATCGACCGTATCCCGTGCCAGGTCGCCATGGACGATATCAACGCCCTTTTCCTGCAACTTCCGGGCGGTCATCGCGCCTGCCTCGCCGGATGGCCGGAGGAGAACGCTGATTGACGGTGCTGCTGTCGGGTCCCGCGCCAACAGGCCATCGATAACCGCCAACCCGAGTTCGCCCGCGCCGATGACGAGGGTGGTGGCAGCTGGCGTTTTCGTGTCTGGCATCAGGCGTTCCTCATGATCCTGATGGGTAGATGAGGCGCACGGATGCAATGCAGAAGAAGGCACACGCGTGATACCGAGTGATGATCCGGACTTCGAGGCGGTGATCGCCCGCTCGCAAGCGGCCTGCGACGCACTGAGCGACGAAGATGACGGGCTGAAGCGGGACGTGCTGGCGCATGCCGGCAACCGCTGGTCACTCGGCATCGTCCACGCCTTGGGCGTATCGGGCACGCTGCGTCATGCGGAATTGGCCCGCCGTCTCGAAGGGATCACACAGCGAATGCTGACGAGGTCGCTGCGTCACCTGCAGCGCGATGGCCTGATCGTGCGGCGGGATCACGGCGAGGTTCCGCCAAGGGTCGATTACACGCTCACACCGCTGGGACGGGGATTGCTCGTCGGGATGATGCCGCTTTGGACTTGGATCATCGACAACGCCGCCACCTTCCAGGCGGCACGTACCCGGTTTGATCGCGGTGCGTCCGATTCCAGCGACGTCCTGGACGCTCACAACGGTCCAGATCCGGACGATCGTGCAGGGTGACAGGGCGGGATCATGCCGTCGCCGACGCGCCGCTCCAGCTTTCGCGGCGGAGCGGGGCGTCGTCGTGCGGGGCGGTCAGCGCGCCTCGGCGATCAGCTTTGCCGCGGCGGGGGTGTTCCATTCATAGCCGCCCAGCATTCGCCAGACTTCGCGCCCGTCCGAATCGTAGAGGATCGTGGTCGGCAGGTTCGCCTGATAGGCGATGCTGAGCGAGGCCTTGGCGTCGAGATAGGGTTTCAGCGTCGTGAACGCCTTTTGCGCGAAGAACGGCGTGACCTTCTCGGCGCCCTGAAGGTCCTGGCTGACTGCGACGACCTGGACCTTGTCCTTTATTGCGCCCGCGACCGCGTCGAGTGTCGGCATCTCGGCTACGCAGGGCGCGCACCAGGTCGCCCACAGGTTAAGCAGCAGCGGCTTGCCCTTGAAGCTGGCGAGCGTGACGGACTTTCCATCGGGGGCGGTGAAGCTGGTTGTCGGCCCCGTCTCGCCCTTGTGGCTGCGGTCGATCTTGTCGACCGGGGCGACGGGGGTGCCGGTCGCTTCGTCGGGCGAGGCCGCGACTTCGTCCGATGCGGCGCCATTGCCCATCGCGGCACCTGCCGCGTTTGCTTGCTCCGGAGCCGGCGATTTCCTATCGCAGCCCGCAATCAGCATTGCGCCACCCAGGAGACAGACGATCGACGCCCTTGAGAGCAGAGAAGGGGAGGACATGGACGGCTCCAATGCGATGTGGGGTGGACGCTTCGCCGAGGGTCCGGCCGCGGTCATGCGGGAGATAAACGCCTCGATCCCCTTCGACAAGCGACTGTGGAAGCAGGACATCGCCGGCTCCAAGGCGCATGTCGCGATGCTCGGCGCGCAGGGTATCGTCTCGCCCGACGACGCCGCGACGATCGCCGCGGGACTCGACCGGGTCGCGGCGCACTATGCCGCCAATGGCGTCGCCGAGGACCTCGTCCTCGAAGATATCCATATGCAGACCGAGGCGCGGCTGGCCGAGGCGATCGGTCCGGTCGCGGGGCGTCTGCATACCGCGCGGTCGCGCAACGACCAGGTCGCGACCGACTTCCGGCTCTGGGTCCGCGATGCGATCGACCAGGTGCTCGCGGCGCTAGGCGGGTTCCAGGCAGCGCTGCTCGTGCGGGCCGAGGAGCATGCCGCGAGCGTCATGCCGGGGTTCACGCATCTGCAATCCGCGCAACCGGTGACGCTCGGCCATCACCTGATGGCGTATCACGCGATGATCGCGCGCGACGTCAGCCGGTTTGCGGATGCGCGCGTGCGAATGAACCGCTCGCCGCTCGGCTCGGCGGCGCTGGCGGGGACGGGCTTTCCGATCGACCGCGAGATGACCGCGCATGCGCTCGGCTTCGACGGACCGATGACCAACTCGCTCGACGGGGTCAGCGACCGCGACTTCGCGCTCGATTACCTCGTCGCGGCCACCCAGTGCGCGTTGCATCTGTCGCGGCTGGCGGAGGAATTCGTGCTCTGGGCGTCGCAGCCCTTCGGCTTCGTCGCGCTCAGCGACCAGTGGTCGACGGGCAGCTCGATCATGCCGCAGAAGCGCAATCCCGATGCCGCCGAGCTCGTGCGTGGCCATTCGGGGCGGATCATGGGCTGCATGACTGCGCTGATGGTGACGATGAAGGGGCTGCCGCTCGCCTATTCGAAGGACATGCAGGACGACAAGCCGCCGGTGTTCGAGGCGCATGACCTGCTCGCGCTGTCGATCGCGGCGATGACCGGGATGGTCGAGAGCGCGACGTTCCGGACCGAGCGAATGCGCGCAGTGGCCGAGGCGGGCTTTGCGACCGCGACGGACCTTGCCGACTGGCTGGTGCGCGAGGCGGGGCTGCCGTTCCGTGAGGCGCACCATGTGACCGGGCGTGCAGTGAAACGCGCGGAGGATCTGGGCATCGCGCTCGACGCGCTGTCGATCGAGGATCTGCAGGCGATCGATGCGCGGATCGACGACCGGGTGTACGGCGTCTTGTCGGTCGACGCGTCGGTCGCCAGCCGGACCAGCTTCGGTGGCACCGCGCCCGACAATGTACGCGCCGCGATCCGCGCCGCACGGGAGACGAGCGAATGACACGCCTGATCCTTCTCGCCGGGCTGACCCTGTCGGGCCTGTCGCTGACCGCCTGCGGGGCGGCCGACGGGCTCGAACCCGCGCCCGGCAAATCGCTGCCGGTCGCGCCTTACGGGGCGAAGACGACACCGACGCCGACCGCGCTGCTGACGCCGACGCCGCAGCAGCGCCCCGAACGCAGTGATGAATTGCTCACCAGCTCGCGCGAGCGGCGGAGCGACGAATTCAACCTGCCGCCTTCCAACTGATCACAGGCCAGCATGGACCATTTCCACTATCGCGACGGCGTCCTCCATGTCGAGGACGTCGCGCTTCCCGCGATCGCCGAGGCGGTCGGGACCCCCGTCTATGTCTATTCGACCGCGACGTTCCGCCGTCACGCGCAGGTGTTCCGCGACGCGCTGAAAGGCGCGGGGCGCGTGCATCTGGCCTATGCGATCAAGGCCAATCCGAACGTCGCGGTGCTGCGCGTCCTCGCCGACGAGGGTTACGGCGCGGACGTGGTCTCGGCGGGCGAGATGGCGCGCGCGCTGGCGGCGGGAATCCCCGCGTCGGACATCGTGTTTTCGGGCGTCGGCAAGACCCGCGACGAGCTCGCCCGCGCGCTCGATGCCGGGATCGGCCAGTTCAACCTCGAGCTCGAGGAAGAGGGCGAGGTGCTCGCCGCACTCGCCCGCGATCGCGGCATTCGTGCACCGGCGGTGCTGCGCGTGAACCCCGATGTCGATGCGGGCACGCACGCCAAGATCTCGACCGGGCGCAAGGAGAACAAGTTCGGCGTGCCGATCGACCAGGCGCCGGCGATGTTCGACCGGCTGTCGAAGCATGACGGGCTCGATCTGCGCGGGGTGGCGATCCATATCGGCAGCCAGCTCGCTGATCTCGCCCCGCTCGAGGCGGCCTATGCACGGATCGGCGAACTCGTCGCCGAACTGCGCGCGGCGGGGCACGTCATCAGCCGGGTCGATCTGGGCGGTGGTCTCGGCGTGCCCTACAAGCCCGACGACGTGCTGCCGAGCCCGGCCGACTATGGCGCGATGGTCGCGCGCGCGACCGCGGGCTGGGACGTCGAACTGATGTTCGAGCCGGGGCGCGTGATCGCGGGCAATGCGGGCGTGTTGCTGACCAAGGTCATCTGGGTGAAGCCGGGGGTCACCAACCCCTATGTGATCGTCGATGCGGCGATGAACGACCTCGCGCGCGTCGCGATGTACGATGCCTATCATGATTTCGTCGCGGTCGAGCCGGGCGGTGAGCGGATGACCGCGAACATCGCCGGGCCGGTGTGCGAGACCGGCGACACCTTCGCGATGGGGCGTGACATCGACGTCGTGAAGTCGGGCGATCTGGGCGTGTTCCGCACCGCGGGCGCGTACGGCGCGACGATGGCGTCGACCTATAACAGCCGCGCACTGGTGCCCGAGGTGCTGGTCGATGGCGACCGGTTCGCGGTGGTCGCCGACCGGATCGAGCCGGAGACGATCCTGGCTGCCGAGCGCGTTCCCGAATGGCTCAAGCGGTGAGCCTGCACAGCCTGCCGCTGTTCGTGCGGCTGGCGGGCCGCCCGGTCATCCTGCTGGGCGAGGGCGAGGCGGCGGACGCGAAACGCCGGCTGCTCGACCGCGCCGGCGCGCACGTCGTCACCGATGAAACCTCGGTCGCGGCGCTCGCGATCGTCGCGATCGACGACGAGGCGGAGGCGCTCGAGGCGGTCGCGCGGCTCAAGGCGCGCGGTGTGCTCGTCAACGCGGTCGACCGGTCCGAGCATTGCGACTTCACGCTGCCCGCTATCGTCGACCGCGAGCCTGTGCTGATCGCGATCGGGACCGGCGGCGCGTCGGCCGGGCTGGCGGCGGCATTGCGGCAGCGGCTCGAGGCGCTGGTGCCGGCGGACCTGGGTGGGCTGGCAAACGCCCTGCAGCGCGCGCGGGGCGCGATGCGTACGCGCTTCCCCGATGGCGGCGCGAGACGGCGTGCGCTGGCCGATGCGCTCGCGCCGGGGGGCGTGCTCGATCCGCTCGGATCGTCGCGCGACGTGGCCGGCTGGCTCGACCGGGGATCGGTACAGGACGGGACGATCGTGCGGATGACGCTCGCATCGCGTGACCCCGACGATCTGACATTGCGGCAGGCGCGGGCGCTCGCCAGCGCCGACCGGGTCTATCACCGCAGCGACGTGCCGCCGGCGATCCTCGATCGTGCGCGCGCGGATGCCGCCCGGATCCTGTGCGACGCGCCGCCCGATGCGCGGGGATCGGGGCTGGTCGTCGATGTGGCGATGCGCGCGTGAGCGGGTTCGGGTTCAAGGTCGCTGACGGAGTCGCGTCGCGGCTCGCGGTCGAGGCGGCGCCCGCCGCGAGCGGCGATCTGGTCTGGGTGCATCTGTCGACCACCGAGGACGAGGCGCAGGCCTGGCTCCGTGACGAGGCCGGGCTCGAATCCTATGTGATCGACGCACTGACCGCGACCGAAACGCGGCCGCGTTGTGAGGCGGTCGGCGAGGGGGCGTTCTTAAACCTGCGCGGGCGGACGAACGAGGAGATGGATTCGTCCGACCTGCTCGCGTCGCTGCGCATCTGGGTGGTCAAGGGACGCGTCTATTCGCTGACACGCAAGCCGCTGGTCGCGATCCCGCTGGTTGAAAAAGAGGTCGAGGCGGGGCGGGTGCGCGATCCCGGCGATCTGATCACCGCGTTCGCGACCGCGATCACCACCGATCTCGACCCCGAGGTGGCGGCGCTCGGCGACGAGCTCGACGATTGCGAGGAGCGGCTCGATGCCAAGCATGTCTTCGCCCTGCGCCGCACCGTCAGCGAGGTCCGCGTGGCGGCGATCAGCTATCGCCGGTTTCTCAATCCGCAGCGCGCGGCGCTCGAAAAACTGGCTGCGCTGCCGGGCGACTGGCTGCGCGACGACGACCGGCTGCACCTGGCGGCGGCGGCGGACCGCGCGGCGCGGATGGCCGAGGAGCTCGAATCGATCCGCGAGCGATCCGCGCTGACGCACGAGGCGCTGACCGACCTGCGCGCGGAACAGATCGACAATCGCTCGCTGATCATCTCGGTCGCGGCGATGGTATTCCTGCCGCTGACGTTCCTGACCGGGCTGTACGGGATGAACGTGAAGGGGCTGCCCTTTGCCGAGGAGCCCTGGGCGTTCGATGCGATCGCGGGCGGCTGCCTGGTGATCGCGCTGGGTATCGTGATCTACTTCGTCCAGCGGCACTGGTTCGAACGGTAGCGGCTCAGGCCGCGCTGGCGGTGCGCCAGGCCTGCGCGATCTCGTCGAGCGTGTCCGCGGTGGTGCGGAAGATCGAGCCGTCCTGGCCGACCGATGCGTCGACGATCGTCCGGCGCGCGCCTGCATAGAGCCGCGCGAGCGTTTCCGACACCGCGCCGCCGCGGTCGAAATCGAGCCCCGCTTCGAGCGCGAACAGGATCGCGGTCGCGCGGGTCACGCGGTCGCTCTTGGTCGCATATTGGCGGTTGTCGGAGGCCCAGGCGGCGGCACGCAGCGCCGCGACCAGTTCCTTGTAGAGCAGCTGGACGAGGCCCGGGCCATCGGTCGTGGTGCGGCCGACCGCGTCGATCTGGCGATAGGTGGCGAACGGGTCGCGCGTGAGGGTGGTTGCGTACATCACGAGTCGCTCTTGTTCCAGGCGGCGATCTGGTTGGTGAGGAAGCTCTGGATCGACTTGTACGACGACACGCGCGAATTCATGCTCGAGAATTGCTGGGTCAGGCGGGTGGTCATCGCCGCGGACTGATCCGCGATCTTGGCCTCGGCATCGGCGATCGCGGATTGCGCGGCGGTGTAGCGCGTCTGCGAGGCGCCGAGCCCGATCGTCGTGTTGGTCGCGCTGGTCGTGATCGCGTTCAGCACCGCGCCAAGCCCGGCCTTGCCGTCCGCCGAGCCGTTCAGCATCGTCTCGATCGCGGTCGAATTGGTCAACATCGCGTTCGACAGCGCGGCGGCATCGACGCGCAACGTGCCGTCACGATTGGTCGCGACGCCGATCTGCGCGAGCGTCGTCGGGCTGCCGGCACCGGTGTCGCCCGACAGCGGCGCCAGCGTCAGCGCCTTGAGCGACGACAACAGTGTCTTCGCCGCCGGATCCGCGCGCAACACGCCGGTCACCGGGTCGGTCTGCTCGGTGAGCGTCGCCATGACCTGGTTATAGGTCTCGACGACGTCGGATACCGCCTGCGACAGCGCGCTGGTCGGCGTCGTGCTGCCCAGCGTGACCGGGCCGGTCGACACGGCGTTGAGCTGGAGTTTGACGCCCGTCACCAGGTTGTTGATCGTGTTGCTCGCGCGCTCGACCGCGATCCCGTCGACGGTCAGCTTGGCATTCTGTGCAGCCGCCGTGACGCTGGTGTTGGTGGCGCCGGGACCGACATTATAGGCGGCCAGCTTGCCGCTCGTATCCGTCGTCGCGTTCAGCGTGAACGCCTGCGACGCGCCGGTCGCGCCCTTCATCGACAGATAGGCGCTGCCGTTCGAATCAGTCACGACCGAGGCGGTGATGCCTGCGCCCTTCGCGTTGATCGCCGCGGCGATCCCGTCGAGGCTGGCGTCGGTGACGTCGATCGTCACCGCCGTGCCGCCGCCTGCGGTAAAGCCGGTCATCTTGGTGCCTGCCGCGTCATAGGTGGCGGTGCCGAAATTGAGCGTGAAGCTGCCCGAGCCGATCACCGCGGTGCGATCGGCGACCGCGGCGGTGGTGCGGATCGTCTGCGCGCCGGCGAGCTGGTTGACCGAGATGGTCGACGACAACCCCGAGACCTTCGCGCCCGCCAGCGCGCTGACGCCGAGCGCGGCGGTATTGGAGCTGGTCGGCTGGCTGGTCAGCGTGCCGCCCTTCACCAGCGCGGCATAGGCGGTCGAGAAGCCCGAGATCGCGCTCTTGAGCGTTGCCAGCCCCGAGATCTGCGTGGTGATCGTCTTCGACTTGGCGGTCAGCTGCGCAGTCTTGGCCGCGAACTGCGCCTCGACCAGCGAGGGCACCAGGCTTGCGGTGTCGATCCCCGAGCCGGCATTGAGCGAGGTCAGCAGCGACTGCGCCGCGTTCTTCGTCACGCTCGCCGCGGTCGGCGTCGGCGTTGCCGCCGGGGTTGGCGTCGCGGTGCTGCTCGTCGTCGAAATTGCCATGCCGGAATCCTTGCGCGCTCGAATGGAATAACGACCGCGGCCGCCGGATCTTTAGGGAAGTTTCACGCCGTTTTCGTCGAACCGCGCATCGACCGGCACGGTGATCGCGGGCTGCGGCATCGGCGTGCCGCCCGCCGCAGCGTTCAGCCCGAACACGAAGGCGAGGATGGTCGCGATCGCCATGTACAGGTCATCGCGAACCTCCTGATTTTCCTTGCTGGTATAATAGACGGCGCGCGCGAGCAGTGGGTATTCGAGCACGGGTACGCGGGTCTCCGCGGCGAGTTCGCGGATCGCCAGCGCGGTCGCGCCACGGCCCTTGGCGACGACGACGGGAACCTGGTCCTTGCCGCGGTCGTAGCGGAGCGCGACCGCGAAATGCGTCGGGTTGGTCAGGATGACATGCGCCTCGCCGACCGCCTTGCGCATGTTGCCGCTGGCCATTGCGCGCATCTTGGCGCGCTGCTGACCCTTGGCCTCGGCATTGCCCTCATTGTCCTTGTGCTCGTCCTTCACCTCCTGCTTCGACATGCGCATCTTGCCGAGGCGGCGGATGATCTGGATCGGCACGTCGATCCCGGCGATCGCGACGAGCCCGAATGCCATCGCGATCAGGATCGACGAGAAGGTCCCGCCGAGCGTCGTCAGCGCCTGGTTGAGATCGGCGGACGAAGCGAGCCCCATCGTCGTGTGCGATGCCTGCCACAGCATCCAGCCGCCAATCGTGCCGAGCAGCGCGACCTTCAGCAGCGACTTGCCGAGCTCGATCCAGCCGGTCGGGCCGAAGATCCGCTTGAGCCCCGAGGCGGGGTTGATGCGCGTGAACTTGGGCGCAAGCAGCTTGCCGTTGAAGCCGAGCGAGCCAAGCCCCGCCTGGCTGAGCACCGCGGCGACCAGGCTGACCACGAACAGGGTGACCAGCGACGGCGCGAGCTTCCACCCCGCTTCCTGGAGCGGGCGCCAGGGCGAGAAATCCTCGACGTCCGCGCGCCCGAACTGGAAGCTCGACGCCATCACCGCCTTGCACGCGGCGATCAGCGAGGGGCCGGCATAGATCAGCCAGGCGACGCCCGCGAGCATGCTGAGCGCGGTCGCGAAGTCGCGCGAGCGGAGGATGTCGCCCTTCTCGACCGCATCCTTCTTGCGCTTGTCGGTCGGGGCTTCTGTCTTTTCGCCGAATTCGTCCGCCATCAGCCGAGCACCAGGCTCTGCGTGGCTTCGAGGCCTTCGCGGATGATCACGACCATATAGTCGCCCATCGCCGGGAAGCCGACCGCGAGCGCGACGACACCGACCGCGAGGCTCGCGGGCAGGCCGACCGAGAACAGGTTGAGCGCGGGTGCTGCGCGGCTGATCATGCCGACGACGATGTTGAGGCACAGCAGCAGGAAGCCGACCGGCAGCGCGAGCAGCAGCCCGGCGAGAAACGCATAGCCGCCAAAGAACACGATGCCGCGCAACCGGTCGACGCCGAGCCATGCGGCGCCGGGCGGCATCACGTCATAGCTTTTGACGAGCATCTCGACGAGCACCAGGTGCCCGTCCATCGACAGGAACAGCAGCGTCAGCATGATCGAGAAGAACTGGCCGAGCGCAGGGCTCGACCGGCCGTTCTGCGGATCGACCGACGAGGCGAAACCGAGGCCCATCGACCCGCCAATGATCTCGGCGGCGATCACCGGCGCGGCGAACGCGATCTGCAGCACGAACCCGAGCGCGAGCCCGACCAGCGCCTCGGCGGCGACCGCGAGCACGGTCGCCGTCGCGAAGATCTGCTGCGGCGGCTGGACCGGGTGCGCGGCGAGCACGAGGAAGCCGATCGCCCCCGACAGCGTGACGCGGACCGTGACGGGGACCGACACGTTGCCGAACACCGGCGCGGCGATGAACGTTGCGCCGATCCGCACCATGACGAAGATCAGCGCCCAGAGCTGCGGCTCGATCGAGAGGCCGAAGCCTAGCATCTGCCTATTTCACCAGATCGGGGATGCGTTCGAAGATGCTGACGGTGAAGTCGCTCAGCAGCCCGAGGATCAGGCTGCCGAAGATCATGATCGACACCGCGACGACGAGCAGCTTCGGCACGAACGACAGCGTCTGTTCGTTGATCGATGTCGCCGCCTGGATCATGCCGAGGATCAGCCCTGCCAGCAGCGCCGGGATCAGGATCGGCGCGCTGGCGAGCGCCAGCACCCACATCGTCTGGTTGGCGATGGTCAGGAAATATTGCGCGTCCATGGCTTATAATGCTTCCGTTCGCTCTGAGCCCATCGACTGCCTGCAAGGCAGGCGTTCGGGGGGACGGCGAAGGGCCTGGGACTCATGTGCTTCGACTGCGCTCAGCACGAACGGGAGTGTGGGTGCATCCACCGGGTCAGGTCGCGAACGAGTTGGCGAGGCTGCCCATCGTCAGCGCCCAGCCGTCGACGAGCACGAACAGCAGCAGCTTGAACGGCATCGAGATGATCGTCGGCGACAGCATCGCCATGCCGAGCGACATCAGCACGGTCGCGACGACGAGATCGATGACGATGAACGGCAGGAAGATCAGGAAGCCGATCTGGAATGCGGTCTTGAGTTCCGAGGTGACGAACGCCGGGAGGAGCACGGAGAAGGGGATGTCGCGCGGCGACGCATAGGGGCCCGACTTCGCCATCTCGGCGAACATCGTGACGTCCTTGATCCGCGTCTGCTTGACCATGAACGCGTGGAGTGGGACGCCCGCGGTCGTGATCATCTGCGTGCCCGCGAGCTGGCCGGCGGCATAGGGCTGGATCGCGGTCGTGTTGATCTGGGTGATGGTCGGCGCCATGATGAAGAAGCTGAGGAACAGCGACAGGCCGAGCAGCACCTGGTTGGGCGGCGTTTGCTGCAGACCGAGCGCCTGGCGCAGGATCGCCAGCACGATGATGATCCGCGTGAAGCTGGTCATCATCAGCAGGATGCCCGGCAGGACCGTGAGCAGCCCCATGATGATGAGGACCTGCAGCGACAGCGACAGCGAGCCGCTCTGCCCGGTATTGCCCGCCGCCTGGCCGCCGAGCTGGCCGAGCGCGCGGTCGACCGCGTCGCCGACCGCGGGGCTGGCAGGGGCGGGGACGGCCTGCGCGAAGGCGGGCATGGCGAGGAACAGGGCGACCAGCAGCGCGAGGCCGACCCACAGCCACGCAGCGCCACGCGACTGCGGCCTGGCCTGTACAGCGGTAATCAGCGCCGGGCCCGACCCCTTGCGCGTAACGATCAGGCTCATGCGTCGACCTTGTCGATCAGGTGCACGCCACCGCGACCGACCGAGACGAGCAGCCGCCGGCCCTCGAAATCGATCACCGCGAGGCGCAGGCCCGGCGAGATCATCATCGTTTCCTTGACGCCGATCAGCCGCGACGTGGGCTTGCCGGGCATGCGGCTCTCGAATTTGCGCCACAGCAGCAGACAGCCGACCATCAGCCCGCAGACGAGCGGCAGGAGGATGACGAGCTTCAGGATATAGGACCAGAGCATCGGATCAGCCGCGCGCCGCGAGCGACTTGTCGGGGCTGACCAGCTCGGTCATCCGCACCCCGAACCGCTCCCCGACGGTGACGACCTCGCCGCGGCCGATCAGCGTGCCGTTGACGAACACGTCGAGCAACTCGTTGGCCTGGCGATCGAGCTCGATCACGCTGCTTTCGCTTAGCGCGAGCAGTTCGCGCAGCGTCAGGCTGGTCGAGCCGATCTCGACGGTCAGCTTGACGTCGACGTCCTGCAGCAGCCTGAAATTGGCGGCCACGGCGGCGTCGACCGGAAAAGTACCGGCCATGTCGGTCATGCTGCGAATCCTTCGTCGATACGGGTAATGGAGGTGAGCTGGATGGCGGCGAAGCCGTTGGACGTGCCGACCGTGCCGCAGCCGAGCCGGTCGTTGCCGACCATCACGGGGACGTCGCCCGAGATCGTGATCGGGATCACGTCGCCGGGTTTCAGGTCCATCAGCATCTGCAGCGACACGACGGGTTCGGCGAGCACCGAGCGGATCGGGAAGCGGATGTTCATCGCCGCGCGAGTCAGCTCGTTGCGCCAGGCCGGATCGGGCTCGGCGGTCTTGCCGAGCACCTTGGTGGTGAGCGACGGGGCGTGCGGCTTGAGCGCGGTGACCGGATAGACGAGGTCGAGAAAGACCGGCTTGCCCGCCCCCGTCGCCAGCCCGAAGCGGGTGACGATCATCGCATCCTCGCCGTCGAGCTCGGCGATCATCGCCGGGTTCACCTCGACACGGGTCGGTTGGAACTCGAACCGCGCCATCGGCTCCCATGCGGTCTTGAGCGGCGTCGCGATCAGCTGGCCGATCCGCGCGATCATCGCCTCGCCCGCGGGCGAGAATTCGGCCGGCAGCACCGGTGGCACCGCGCCCGTCCCGCCGAAGAACAGGTCGAGCAGCTCGAGGATGAACCGCCCGTCCATCACGCACAGCGCCTGCGCGGCGCCCGGCGTCATCACCATCGGCAACCAGGCGATCAGCCCGTCGCCGCGCTCCGCCCGGTAATCGGCAAAGCGCTGGACGACGAGCGGCTCGGCCCAGCTGCGCACTTCCTGGCGCAGCATCGGCTCGAACACGCCGCGCAGCGTCCGCGCGAACCGGGCGGACAGATGCTGCAGCGTGTGCAGGTCGCCGAAGGGATTGAGCTTGGCCGACCCCAGCATGCCCGAATGGGCCGCCTGGGGACGATCGCGCTCGCGCCGCTCGCGCATCGTCGTGTCTGGGGGGGCGTTAACCATGCCTCACTGAACGACGAAACTGGTAAAGTAAACGTTACCGATCCCCCCGAAACCTTCCTTCTGCTTGAGCGTCGCGTTGATGGCCTTGGCCAGTTCGCCCTGCAATTTGCGCTTGCCCTGCGCGGTGAAGACCTCGTCTTCGGTCGCCTCGCCGAGCGCCATCAGGATCGCGGAGCGTACCGCGATCTCGTTGGTCTTGAGATGGTCGATGACGCTGTTGTCATAGGGCGTCGAGACGGCGACGCCGACCTGGATGAAATGCGCGCTGTCCTGGAGGTTGGCGGTAAATTCCTTCTCCAGCGCATAATAGGTCGACGCATAGCGGTCGCCGCCTTCGCCCGCAGGCGGCGCCATGCCGTGATTCTCGGGTGCGGCATCCTCGCCGCCGCCATGCCCGCCGCCTTCGCCGTCCCCTTCGGCCCCGGCGGAATCGGCGAGCAGTTCGGTCGCGGATTCGATCCGTCCGGCGAGCAGGTCGGGCGAGATGCCGATCTCGCCGACCAGCTTGCCGACCAGTAGCAGAACGGTCTGACGAAGCTGCGTCGCGACGCGGTCGCGGTCGAGTCGGTCGGTGGCGAGCGCGGCGGCGAGCGACGCGAGCAGCGCCTGGTCGCGCGCGGCATTTCCCTGCGCCACCGCGGCTGCGGCGGCGAGGCCCTCGGCATAGCCCGCGGCATGCGCGGCGGCGAGCGGATCGAGAAAGCTCTCGGTCTCGCTGGCGGGATCGAGCGGATCCCAGCCCTCGGTCGGATTGCTGTCCTTGTCGGCGGGACTGAAATGCTTCGGCCCCGGAGGCGGTGCGCTCGGGGGCGGCGTGGGCGTGGCACCCTGCGGTGCGAACCCGGTCGCGCGGCGCGGCGCGGCGGCGACACGATCGCGGATATCGGCAGCGGCAAAGCCCATCGGCGGCGCGAAGGCATGCGCCAGCAACTGCGCCGCGGTGTCGTGGCGTGCGGCGAAGCCCGCGACGAAACCGGATGCCCCGACAAACTTAGACATAATCGTCCTCGCCTCCGCCCATCATGATCGTGCCATCCTTGGCGAGCCCGCGTGCGGTCGCGATCATCGCCTTCTGCGCCTCGAGCACCTCGGCGAGCCGCATCGGTCCGCGCGACTCCATCTCGTCGCGAATGCCGTCGGCGGCGCGCGCCGACATGCAGCCGAGGAAGCGGTTGCGCACCGCCTCGTCGACGCCCTTGAGCGCCTTGGTGAGGATCTCGCCATCGACGTTGCGGATCAGCGTACCCAGATTCTTGTCGTCGAGCTCGAGCAGATTGTCGAACACGAACATCGCCTCCTCGATCGCCTTGGCGACGTCGCGGTCGATCTTGAACAATTTGGGCATGACGCGCTGTTCGGTCGCCTTGCGCGCGCCGGACAGGATCTTGGCTGCCTCGCGGGTGCCGCCCAGCGTCACGCCCTGGCCGCTCGACCCGGTGCCGGTGCGGTTGGCGAGCAGCGTGCGCAGCGTGTCGACCGCCTCGGGCGTGATCGGCCCGAGCCGGGCGATGCGGTGGAGGATATCAGGCTGGACCGCATCGGGCATCAGTTCGAGCACCTGGCCGCCGACCGACGCGTCGAGATTGGCGATCAGCACCGCGGCGATCTGCGGATGCTCCTTCTCGATCATCGCGGCGATCTCGCTCGCATCGAGCCAGTCGAGCAGTTCGAGTTCGCACGCCGCCTCGGCCGGGGTGATCCGCGCGAGCACGCTCTCCGCCTTTTCGCGGCCGAGCGCGCGGTTCATCACCGCCTCGATCTTGGGACGGGGGTCGAAGCCGATCGTCGTGCGCTCGCGTGCGCGGTCGACGAAATCGTCGAGCACCGTCTCGACCTCCTGCTCGGAGACATCGGCGACTTTGAACATCGCCGCGCCGAGCTGACGGACCTCTTCCGGGTCGAGTTTCTGCAGGATCGCGGCGGCTTCGTCCTCGCCCACCAGCATCATGAGCACGGCGGCACGTTCCACGCCGGTATAGGTGCGCAAGCCCTCCATCAGCGTGCGTCCGCCTTGATCATGTCGCGCACGGCGAGCGCGGCGCGGGTCGGATTGTCGCGGGTGAAGCCGCGGACCGCGCCGACCCGCTCGTCATAGCCGCGCGAACTTTCGAGCTGGTCGAGGCTGACCGGGGGGACGACGACCGGACCGGTCAGCGCCTCGGCATCCTCGCCCTCGGCACCCTCGATCGTCTGGCCGAAGGCGGGCCGCGGCGTCGCGTCCTCGCGCTTCTTCATCAGCGCCTTGGCGATCGGGCGAACGCCAAGCAGCAGGACGAGCAGCGCGATGACGATCGCGGTTCCGTTGCGCGCGAGCACCGGCAGCCACGCATTGTCGTACCAGGCGGGGCCGGTATCGGCGGCGGCATCGGCGCCGGCGAACTTGCGGCTGATCACCGTCACATTGTCGTTGCGCGTCTGATCGAAGCCGACCGCGCTCTTCACCAGGTCGGTGATCTGGTTGATCTCCATCGCGGTGCGGCGCGTCTTGTCGGGATCGCGCAGCAGCACCGCGACCGACAGGCGCTTGACGCTGCCCGGCGTGGCGCGGGTCACCGACACTTCGCGGCCCAGGTCATAGGCGCGCTGATACTGGTCGGACTGCTTCATCGCGTCGGGGGCGGGGCCACCGGCGACGGGCTGCGGCATGCCGGGATTGCCGGTCGCGGGCTGCGGTGCCTGGAGCGTGCTGGCGGCGGGCGGCGTGTTGCTGAGCGCGCCGGGGATGCCCCCCGGGGTCGCGGCGCCGTCCTTCTGGTTGCCGGTCCAGTTGCCCGTTTCGGCGCGCAGCACGCCCTGCTTGTCATAGCTTTCGCGCGTCGCCTGGGTCTCGTCGAGATTGACGTCGGCCTGGACCTCGGCGGTGAAGTTTCCGGCCCCCACCAGCGGGGTCAGCAGCTGGATCAGCTGGGTGCGGTACTTGTCCTCGACGCGACGCTGGATCTCAATCCGCTTGTCGCCCGCCGCACCGACGCCGTCGACGCCGCCGGGCTTGGTCAGCAGCGCGCCCATCTGGTCGACGATCGTCACCGAATCGGGCTTCATGCCGGGTACCGACGATGCGACGAGGTTGATGATCGAGGCGACCTGTGCGTCGCTCAAGGATCGGCCGCCCTGCAGCTTCAGGATCACCGAGGCCGAGGGCGCGGCATTGTCGCGGACGAACACCGAGGCTTCGGGCGTCGCGAGATGCACGCGCGCCTCGGCGACCGCGTCGATCTCCTCGATCGACCGGGCGAGCTCGGATTCGCGTGCCTGGCGCAGGCGTTCGCCTTCCACCGCGCGGCTGACGCCCATCGGCAGCTGGTCGAGGATCGCGTAACCACCGGGTGCCGCCTTGGGCAGGCCCTGGCCCGCGAGCAGCATCCGCGCGCGCGAATAATCCTCCTCGGCGACCGTCAGCGAACCCGTCGAATCGTCGATCCGGCTCCTGATGTTCGCCGTCGTCAGCGCGGAGGTGACCGCGGCCTTGTCGGCATCGGGCAGGTTGGTGAACAGCGTCTTTTGCGTCGGCGAGGACAGCGTCATCCACGCGAGCGCGGCGGCGGCGATCAGGCCGATCATCAGCACCATCGGCAGCGAGCGGCGTACCGCGGGCTGCGCGAAGGCGGACTTTATCTGTTTGAGCGGGTTAGCGAATTTCTCGGGGAGGCCATTGGCCGACGAAGCGGGGATGAGGGCAGTGCTCATATCATTACACCGGCATGCTCATGATGTCCTTGTAGGCGGACAGGAGTTTGTTGCGGACCTGCAGCGTCGCCTCGAACCCGACCGACGCCTGCTGGCGCGCGAGCATCACTTTGGCGATGTCGACGGTCTCGCCGCGCTCATAGCTTTCGCTGAGCTTGGCGGCCTGGGTCTGGCCCTCGTTCACGCTCTTCAGCGCGGTTTCCATCGTGTCGCCGAAGCTGACGGGTTTCGTCTCGGTCGGCGCGACCATCGGGCCGGTCTGGCTGGCACGCGCGAGCGCCTGGTTGCGCTCGAGAATCTGCGAGCGCAGCGCCATGACGCGGTCGACGCTCATCGCGCCGCCGCCGATTCCGCTGACGCCGCTCATGCCGACATCACCCGGGCGAAGTCCTCACCCTGTTCGCGCGCCTTGGCGAGGCGGTAGCGCAGCGTGCGTTCCGAGATGCCGAGCCGGCGCGCGGTCTCGATCCGGCTGCCGCCGCATGCCTTCAGCGTCTCGCGGATCGCGGCGAACTCGCTCATCTGGACGATGGTGCCCAGAGTGTCGGTCGGCGTTTCGGCGGGCGTCTCGGCAACAGGCACGAGCGGTTCGGCGATCGGCGCGACGACCGGCGCGGGGCGCGGGGCGAAGGTCATCGTTACCGGGCGATCGAACAGGATGTGGCTCGCCTCGATCGTGTCGCCGCCGCAGAACAGCAGCGCGCGCTGGATCACGTTCTCGAGCTCGCGGACATTGCCCGGCCAGTCGTGCAGCATCAGCGCCTCGATCGCCGCGCGCGACGGCCAGGGAATGACGTTGCGGTTGCCGGCATGGCGCAGGATCATCGTCGCGGCGAGCGCAGGGATATCCTGCGGCCGCTCGGCGAGCGACTTGGTGGTGAGCGGGAAGACCGCGAGCCGGTAATAGAGATCGGCGCGGAACCGGCCTGCGGCGACCTCGCCCTGCAGGTCGCGGTTGGCGCAGGCGATGACGCGGACGTCGATCGGCTGCGGCACGGTCGCGCCGAGCGGGACGACCTCGCGCTCCTGGAGCACGCGGAGCAGCTTGGCTTGAAGCGTCAGCGGCATCTCGGCGATCTCGTCGAGCAGGATCGTGCCGCCGTTCGCGGCGCGGAAAAAGCCTTCGCCGCCCGACGACGCGCCGGTGAACGCGCCCTTCTGGTGGCCGAACAGCATCGCCTCGAGCATCGATTCGGGGAGGGCGGCGCAGTTGATCGCGATGAACGGGCCGGCCTTGCGCGGCGAACCATTGTGGATCGCGCGGGCCAGCACTTCCTTGCCGGTGCCGGTCGGGCCGTTGATCAGCACGGTGATGTCGGCGGCGGCAACGCGCTCGGCCAGTGCGAGCAGCGCGAGCGATTCGGGGTCGGCGGCGGTCGGCATGTCGGGCCCGCCGATCAGCGCGCGGGCAAAGCCGTTGCCGACCGCGGTATCCTCGGCGGCAAAGCCGATCCGCGCGGGCGCGCCGCTGCGCGACGGGGTGACGCTGCGGCCTTCCGAACCGATCACGACGGTGCGCGCGGGGTAGGCGACGGGCTCGCCCTCGGCGACGAGGAACAGGTCGTTCGCGCCCGGCTGTGCGGTGTCGAGCGATTCGATCCCGAAGCCCTGCGCACGCAGGGACGAGACGAGCGCATATTTGCGCGCCGTGACGGCGGCGGATGGAAAGATCGAGCGCATGAAGTCCCCCTGTGACGATTCGGGAATGCGGCCTCGAGAGTAAAGGCGCGGTTAAATCGTGCCGCGTCGCGGCAAACTATTTCCGGGCGCGTTCGCGCGCGCGTGTACGGGAGCGCGCCACGCGGGTGCGCGAGGGGCGGATTTTTTCCCTAAAGCCCGGCGCAGGCCGGCCGTTACCCATCCTGACGGCTCGGTCCTTCGCCACGGGGGCGGCGGGGTAGCCGGCGAAATGGAGATGAATCATGAGTGTTATTGCGACGAACGTCTCGGCACTGCGCGCCGCCAATGCCTCGACCAGCGCGTCGAACATGCTGTCGACCGCGATGGAGCGCCTGTCGACCGGCAAGCGGATCAATTCGGCCAAGGACGATGCGGCCGGTCTCGCCATCTCGACCTCGATGACGGCGCAGGTCCGCGGCATGAACCAGGGCATTCGCAACGCGAACGACGGCATCTCGATGGCGCAGACCGCCGAAGGCGCACTCGACGAAGTCACCAACATGCTGCAGCGCGTTCGTGAGCTCGCCGTGCAGTCATCGAGCGGCACCTACAGCGCCGAGGACAAGACCAACATCCAGGCGGAAGTCACGGCGCTGACCGCGCAGATCACGAGCACGCTAAAGAATACCGAATTCAACGGCAACAAGCTGTTCGACGGTACCACGGGCGCCACCGGCGTCGTGACGATCCAGGCGGGCGCCAACGCCGACGACAAGATCAGTCTGACGCTGACCAAGCTGACCGACAATACCACGATCACGGCGGCGACGGCGCTCAACCTGGGGACCGCAACGGACAACAGTGCGATTGCCACTGTCGATGCGGCTCTGGACACCATCACGACCGCACGTGCCGGTCTTGGTGCAGGCCAGAACCAGCTTCAGTCGGCGGTCAACAACCTGACGTCCAACTCGACCAACCTGTCGGACGCAAAGAGCCGCATCGAGGACGCCGACTTCTCGGCCGAGACGACCGCGCTCGCCAAGGCGCAGATCCTGAGCCAGGCGTCGACCGCGATGCTCGCACAGGCGAACCAGAGCCAGCAGGGCGTGCTGAAGCTGCTTCAGTAATCCGATCCCGGCGCCGGCACCGGCCCCCGATCGGGTGCCGGCGCCAGTCGGATCGCCCCCCGGTAACGGGGCGCAGCGAACCCCGGTGGTCTCATGGCCGCCGGGGTTTTGCGCGTTGGGGCGGCGGCGGGTTGCGCGCGCGAGCGCGTTGTCTGACGCTATGGTCTTGATGGCGATCGGAGAGGCGGCGCGCATCCGCGCGGCGGCGGGATGATTCGCGGGCAACACATCATCCGCACGGTTCATACGCTCTATCCTCCCCCGCCAGAGGAAGGTGGCGCCAAAGGCGACGGAGCGGGGAGGACACGCAACAGCGGTTTTCCCTTTCCGCCCCCTCCGTCAGGCTGCGCCTGCCACCTCCCCCTTGGCGGGGGAGGATGCGGGGTACGTCAGACCTTGCGGGCGAGCGCGCGTTTCAGTTTGGCGTGCGCGGATGCCTTGATCTGGCAGACGCGCGCGGCGCCGATGTCGAAGACCGCGCCGATCTCTTCGAGGTTCATCTCCTCGACATAATAGAGCTGGATCACCTGCGCCTCGCGTTCCGGCAGCGCGGTGATCGCGGCGATCAGCGCGTCCCGCAGGTCGCTGTCGGCGAGCTGTTCGAACGCGTCCGGGGTGTCGTCGGCGAACCACGGCATGTCATCGGCATAGACCTCGTCGATCGAATCGAACCGAATCGCGTCCGCGGTCACATAGTCGCTGCGCAGCTTGTCGATGCTGACGCCGATATGCTGGGCGATCATGGCGTCTCCGGGGGCTTTGCCCGTCCGGGCGGTGAGCGTGGAAATGGCGTCGGCATATTGCCGGCGGCGGCGCATCGCGCCGCGCGTCGTCGTCGCCTGGCGCCGCAGTTCGTCGATCATCGCGCCGCGCAGGCGGGTCGCGACATAGGCCTTGAACGGCGTGCCGCGCTCCTCGAACCCGGCCGCCGCCTCGACCAGCGCGACGAGCCCGACCTGCACCAGATCCTCGACCTCGACGATGCTGCTCATGCTGCCATGCACGTGCCACGCGATCCGGCGGACCATGGCGAGATGCTGTTTGACGAGCTGGTCGGGGTCGCCGCCGGGGCGTTGCTGGGGACGATAGGTGAGGGGCCCCGTCGGAATTTCGCCGGCGCGTGCGGGGCGGGCCTTGTCGAACGCCGCGGTCATCGGTTCGGCGCTCATGCGGCCAGTGCCTGCTGCGGTGCGCCGATGACCGCGACGACCTCGACAGCCTTGTCCTCGGGCACTTCGAAGAACGACATGACCGGGGTGTCGGGCAGGCAGGTGCGGACCAGCTTGCGGATCGCGAGGCGGATCGCGGGCTGGACGACCAGCGCGAACGGCTTGGCCTCGGCGATCAGCGGCTGCGCGGCATTTTGCAGCGCCTCGACGATGCGGCGGCCGAGATCGGGTTCGATGACGTGGCGGCGCGACTGGTCGGCGCGCATCGCCTGGCCGAGCAGCCCTTCGAGATGCCCCTCGAGCGTCATCACGCGGAGCGGCTCGCGCATCCCGCACAGTTTCTGGATGATCAGCGCGCCGAGACGCGGGCGGATCAGCTCGATGATCTCCTCGGCATCCTGGCTGCGCTGGGCGGCGACCGCGATCGCGGCGGCGATGCTGCGGAATTCCTTGAGTGGAATGTTCTCGGCGAGCAGGCCCTTGAGAACCTGGGTCAACGTGGTGATCGGGATCGGCGCGAGCGCGGTGACGAGTTGCGCCGCCCGCTCCTTCAGCCCGTCGAGCAGCGCCTGGACCTCGTCAGGGCCGAGCAGATCGGACGCGGTCTGGCCGAGCAGGTGGTTGAGGTGCGTCGCGACCACGGTGCCGGGATCAACAACGAGATAGCCAGCCCCGGTCGCCGCATCGGCGTCCGCGGTCGAGATCCAGGTCGCGTCGAGCCCGAAAGTCGGATCCTTGGTGGTCTTGCCGATCAGCGAGCCGAACGCCTGGCCGGTGTCGAGCGCGAGCATGTCGTCGGGCGACACGGTGTCCTCCCCGACGACGACGCCGTTGACGATGATGCGGTAGACATAGGGGGCAAGGTTGATGTCGTCGCGGACGCGGACCTGCGGCACGACGAAGCCCAGTTCCTTTGACAGCTGGCGACGGACGCCGGTGATGCGGCCCATCAGCGGCGATCCGCGGCGGTCGTCGACCAGCGGCACGAGGCCGTAGCCGATGTCGAGATTGACCTGCATGCCGTCGGTGACCTCGTCCCAGCCGATCTTCGACTGGTCGATTGCCTCGACGGGGGCGATGACGACGGGGGCGGGGCGACGCTCGATCTGGCGCAGCTTCCAGGCTGCGAACCCGGCGATCGCGGCGGCGGGCAGGATCACCATGTGCGGCATGCCGGGCAGGACGCCGAGCAGCGCTAGGATGACCGCGACCGGCGTCCAGGTGCGCGGGGATCCGAACTGGCCGCCGATCTGGCCGGCGAGATCCTTGTCCGAGGTGACGCGCGTGACGATCGACGCCGCGGCGATCGACAGCATCAGCGAGGGCAGCTGCGCGACGAGAGCGTCGCCGATCGCGAGCAGGATGTAGTTGTGCGCGGCGTCGGCGATCGACATGCCGTGGCTGACGGGCCCGAGGATCAGGCCGCCGATGATGTTGGCGGCGAGGATCAGCATCGCGGCGACCGCATCGCCCTTCACGAACTTCGACGAGCCATCCATCGAGCCGTAGAAATCGGCCTCGGTGGACACCTCGATGCGGCGCGCCTTCGCCTCGTCGGGGGTGATGAGCCCGGCGTTCAGATCGGCGTCGATCGCCATCTGCTTGCCGGGCAGCGCGTC
The DNA here is from genome assembly GCF_014842205.1 of Sphingomonas sp. CFBP 13714. NCBI lineage: Bacteria > Pseudomonadati > Pseudomonadota > Alphaproteobacteria > Sphingomonadales > Sphingomonadaceae > Sphingomonas > Sphingomonas sp. CFBP 13714. The sequence continues at coordinate 75,201 of NZ_JACYVG010000001.1, read as the reverse complement.
GAGCGTGAAGCGCGCGCTGACCTCGGAGACGCGCCCTGCGCCCTTGGTGACGACGATCATGTTGATGATCATCAGGATCGCGAAGACGAAGATGCCGACGACGTAGTCGCCGCCGATCAGGAAGGTGCCGAACGCCTCGATGACGTGACCCGCCGCGCTCTCGCCCTCATGGCCGTGAACGAGCACGATACGCGTCGAGGCGACGTTGAGGCCGAGGCGGAACAGCGTGGCGAACAGCAGCACGGTCGGGAAGGCGGAGAAGTCGAGCGGCTTCTGCGCGTTCAGGGCGACCATCAGCACGGCAAGGCTGATCGCGATGTTCGCGACGAAGAAGATGTCGAGCATGAATGCCGGGATCGGCACGACCATGACGAGCACGAGCATCAGGATCGCGAGCGGCAGCACAGATGCGCGGGCGTTGGAGAGCAGGCGGTTCATGGCTTAGCCCCCCATCTTCGCGAGCATCAGATAGGCGAGCCGCGCGGTGTCGGGCGTCGGGCGGAGCAGGCTCGCCGAGGTCTGGCCCGCATTGAAACCGGCGTTCCGGGTGCCGAACCGGCCCATCGTCGACGTCGCCCAGGCGAGCGCGTCCTCGGCGCTTTCATTGTTCCCGGTGACGACCGTGCTGCCGTCCATGTCGAGCGCCTGTGCGGCGAACTGGACCGAGCCGGTCGTGGCCGAACCGGTCGCGCCCGCGGCGGCGGCGCCGAGCTTCGTCGAGAATCGCTCGTAGATTGCCGACAGCGAGCGCGGCGTACCGTTGGACTCGTAGAAGACGCCGCGGTTGGCGCGCGCGGCGGAGGGGAACAGCGCGGCGCCGCTCGCGTCGGGATTGGCCTGCATCGTCGTCAGGAACTTCGACGCGCCGCCGAGCCCCAGGAAATGCGCCATGTACAGATCGGTGCCGGTCGCTGTGCGGCCGAGCTTGCCCTCGAGCGCGTCCTTGTTGTCCGACGCATGTTCGGCCGCCATCATCGAGGCGGCGGCGGGATCGTTGCGCAGCGCGAGAATCGCCTGACGCGTGCCCGCATCCGCAACGCCCAGATGCCCGCCCGACGACTGGCCGATGCTGTCGGCCGCCCAGCCCAGGCCGTGCTCCGCGCCGTGCTTCTTGACGACCGCGAGCCAGCTCTGTTCGATGAACTGGTACAGACCCGACGCGCTCGACGTGCCCGCCTTGGCATTGGCGTTAAGCCCGCTTTCGAGCTTCGCCTGGCCGAGCAGATAGTCGAAATCCACGCCCGTCTTGCTGCTCGCAAGCGCGATCGCAGACTGGATCCGGCCGGTAGTGATAGGATTGACGGTCATCCCGCGAGTAATGTCCCTGTTTCAGGACACTACACAGCAAGGGGCGTGCCAGATCTTGCCCGGCCGCGCGGATCAGGCGTAGGCCGCACCCATGCGCGGCCGATAGCCGGCAATGCCGCCCTCGCCGGTCAAGGTTTGCAGGCGGCGGCGGACATTTGCCGCCATCAGGTTGGTATAGATGCGGCAGGTTTCGTTGAGGCGGTTCGCCTCGTCCGCCAGTTCGCGCAGTTCGGGACCGGCGGGACCGGTGCCGAGCGTTGCGACCGCATTGATGCCGTCGAGCTTCTGCGTCGTCGCGCGCTCCAGCCCGGCGACATCGTTGGATTTCAGCGCCGCAATCTCGGCATGCAGCGCGTCGATCACGCGCACCAAGGCGTCACGCCGGGTCATTCGGTGCCCATTCCAGTTTGAAGGCGAGGAGCCGGTCGGCGATCGTCGCGGGCAGGATCGGGAAGGTGCCATTGGCGACCGCCTTCTTGACCGCGGCCACGCGCGCTTCGTTGATCGGGGCGGCGGCGGCCATCGTCCGCGCGAGCGCGATCGACGAGGTTGCCGAAGGTTCGGCCTCGACCGCACGGTCGGGCGTCTGCGCCAGGGGCTGGGCGGATGGCTGAACAGGCGTCGTCGCGGCGATGCGCGCGACGCTGCGCTCGCCTCCCGTCAACGGCTTCGAGCCGATCGATTCCACCATGTCTGCACCCTCTGGTTCTTGCTGACAGAGGGAGAAACGGCCGGCGTGCGAAAAGCTTTAACAAAATTAATTCGTCCAGCCGGGCAGCGTCGCGCGGCCGCTGGCGACCGCGATCGCCTGGACGGGGGTGCGGGTGTCGTCGACCTTGACCATGAAGCGTGCGCCGGGGGCGGCATCGGCCAGCGCGACGCCCTCGCGGCTGATCGAAAAGCCGTCGGTGCCAGCCTCGATCACGATCGGATCGCCGCGGCGGATGACGGGAGCGGCCTTCACGACCGGGGCATAGGCCGCACGGGTGGTGGCGGGCGTCGCGCCGGGGGCCGAGGCCGGGCGGATGACGGGGACGAAGATGCGCCAGGCGGGGCCGGCACAGGCGACGACCACCGCGTCATGCGCCTCGGTCCGCCACGACATCGCGACGGTCGGGCACGTCGCGAGCCGCAACCGCGAATCGACCGTCGTCCGCGCACCACCCTCGGCACCGATCGGCCGGCCGGTGAATGCCGAGACCGCGCGATCGAGTGCGGCGATATCCTGAAAGCCGGCGGACGGCGCACCGGCAGCGATCATCAACAGGGCGAGCATCATGAGGGGGTCCTTGGCGGTTCGCCGACAAAGGCTTGGGTGACGATGGCGGCGCGGCGGCCGGTGGTCGGCGAGGTCGCGAGCGTCACGCGGCCGGGGGCGACATGGGCGATCGCGGCCGCGACCACGCGCGCACGGTCCGAGGCGAGGATCGCTGCGCTGTGCGTGCCGGGGTCGACATCGCCGCGCGAGCCGTCGACCGATCCGGTGACGGTGATCTGGACGCGCGGGTCCTGCACCGCGTCACGCGCCCATGCCGCCAGCGTATCGGGTGACGTCGGCAGCACAGCCGAACCGACCGCGAAGTCGAGCATCCCGGCAGCGGCAACGGGTAGGGCCGTGGGCTTGGCCACTGCACGTGGCGCGGAAGCGGCGAGCGATCTCGACCGTGCGGTGTCGGCCGGTGCCGTCGCGGGTGAACCGAAGCCCTCGCGCAACCCGGCTGCCAGTGCTCGGGGCGCGAGCGGACGGTCGCTGGCGGTCTGCGTCGCCTGCAGGAGCACGAAGAAGCCGACCAGCAGCAGCGCGAGATCGGCGAGCGTGATCAGCCAGAGCGGACGCCCGGGCTGCGGCTCGGGATAATCACCGACCGTCATGCGACGCTCATCAACGGTGCGCGTGGGGCCTCGCGCGCAGCGAGCGCGACCAGTGGCGCCTCGATCCGGGCACGTTCGAAGGCCTCGTTGCGGCCTCGCGCGCGCAGGCGGTTGGCGACCGGCATGAAGACGAGGTTGGCGAGCAGCGCGCCATAGAGCGTCGCGAGCAGCGCGATCGCCATCGCGCCGCCGATCGCGGTCGGATCGCTCATCGTCGCGAACATCCGCGCGAGCCCGATCAGCGTGCCGACCATGCCCATCGCGGGCGCGAGTTCGGCGGCTCCTGCCCAGACGTCGGCGGCGGCGACGTGGCGTTCGATCCGGGCATGGCGGCGATGCCGGATGAGCAGCGCCACGTCGCTGGCGCTCGCGCCGTCGACGATCGCCGCGATACCGGCGGCGATGTCGGGATCGGCGATGACGGTGCGGTCGAGCGCCATCGCGCCGTGGCGCTGGGCGATGCGGCCGAGCGCGACGATCTGCTGGAGCAGCGCATCGCCGTCGAGCCGGGCGCGGCCGAGCGTCTTCAGCGCCGCGATCGCGCGGATCAGATCGCGCAGTGGTGTCCGCAGGGCGACGCCGAGGATCGTGCCGCCGCCGACGATGGCGAGGGCAGCAGGGTCGAGCAGATGGGCGAGCGTGATCATGTCCCGCAAGTCATTGCAAGGGCCGGGCCAGTTCGCGATCCCCCGGTGAGCGGGACTCGCGCGGGCCGGTGGTGTGCGGGCTGCGCGACGGGTCGGCACCACGCCTGCCGGCGCGCTTGCCGCCACCTCTGCCGGGGCGGCAATGCGTTGCCGGCCGGGTTGCCGCGCGCTTGCCGCCGGGCGGCAAAGCGGCGTCATCCGGTCGGCGAGCGCGAACTGGCACGGCCATTGCTTCGGACAGCTTGCGCAATTCAGCGCGGGAGTTCGGTCCAGTGTCAGGTGACTCGCTGTTCGGCGTTCATGGTGCGGCCCTTGAGGTGCGATCGCAGCGCATGGGGGTGCTCGCGTCGAACATCGCCAATGCCTCGACCCCCGGCTTCAAGGCGCGCGACATCGACTTCAAGTCGGCGCTCGCGTCGCTCGAGGCGGATGGCGCGGGCGGGATCGACGCGGCGACCAAATACCGCGTGCCGACGCAGACCTCGATGGATGGCAACACCGTCGAGCTGAACCAGGAACAGACCGCGTTCGCCGAGAATGCGGTGCAGTACCAGACCACGCTGTCGTTCCTGAACGGCCGGATCAGCCAGGTCACCCGCGCGCTGAAGGGGGACTAAGCGATGGCCAATGCGCCGATGACGATTTTCCAGGTCGCGGGCCGCGCGATGTCCGCGCAGCTGTTGCGGATGAACACCACCGCGTCGAACCTCGCCAATGCGGGCGGCGTCGCCGGCTCCGCGGAGGCTGCGTACAAGACGATGAAGCCGGTGTTCCGCACCAGCTTCGACGCGGCCAGCGGCATGTCGACGGTCGATGTCGAGAAGGTCGTCACCGCCGGCGAGGCCCCCGCCAAGCGCTACGATCCGAACAACCCGATGGCCGACAAGGATGGCAACATCTTCGAGGCGGCGGTCGATGAAACGCGCGAGCTGGTCGACATGATGGAGACCGCGCGCAGCTACCAGAACAACGTCGAGGTGATGCAGACTGCGAAGTCGCTGATCATCGATACCCTCAAGCTAGGCCGCTGATCATGGCAAGTTCCTTCGACTCCACGCTTTCGAACCTCGGCATCACGCGCGCGACGACCGCCGCGACGACGACCACGGCATCCAATTCGACGACACTCAACCAGTCCGACTTCCTGAAGCTGATGACCGCGCAGATGCAGAATCAGGATCCGTTCAACCCGGTCGACAACACCCAGATGGTCGCACAGATGGCGCAGTTCTCGAGCCTCGCCGGTATTTCCGAGATGAGCACGACGATGAAGTCGATCGCCGACAAGCTGAACGTGACCAGCGCGAGCGATGCGATGGCCTATGTCGGCAAGACCGTGCTGACCGCGGGTGACACGGCCTATGGGCGGACCAGCGGCGGGCTGGCCGGCGGGATCGAGCTTGGCGCCGCGGCGAGCAACGTCAACGTCACGATCACCGATGCCAATGGCGGCGTGCTGAAGACCATGTCGCTCGGCAGCGCCGACAAGGGCACCGTGAACTACGACTGGGACGGCAAGACCGCGACCGGCGAGGATGCCGGGACGGGACCGTTCAAGGTCATCGTCAACGCCCAGAATAATGGCACGACCGTTGCATCACAGAACCTTGTCTGGGCGCCGGTCCAGTCGGTTTCGACGACGACCGGTGCCGCCATCCTCACGCTACCGGGCCTTGGTGAGGTCCCCGTCACCGCGGTTCGCCAGATCGGCTGATCGCCCGCTGATTGCCAGAATTCCAGGAGTAACCCGATGTCCTTCTATACCTCGCTTTCCGGCCTCCAGGCCTCGCAGACCGAAATGTCGACGATCTCGCACAACCTCGCGAACGTCTCGACCAACGGGTTCAAGAAGAGCCGCACCGAATTCGCCGACGTGATCGCGTCTAGCGTGTCGCTGAACCCCGCGCAGCAGATCGGCTCGGGCACCGTGGTGCAGGGCAATCGGCAGCAGTTCAGCCAGGGCAACCTCATCCAGTCGGCCAACGCGCTCGATCTCGCCGTGTCGGGCGACGGCTTCTTCGTGGTGAAGCCGAGCACGACGTCGCTCAACGTCAACTATACGCGCAATGGCGGCTTTCTGGTCGATGCCGATCGCTATGTGGTCGATTCGAACGGCAGCCATTTGCAGGTCTATCCGGTCGACGGCTCGGGCAAGGTCGTCGCATCGGGGCTCGATTCCGCGGTCAGTCTTCAGCTTCCCGCGACCAGCGGCAAGGCCGTCCCGACCGCGAACGTGTCGATGTCGCTGAACCTCAGCGCCAATGCCGCGATCCCATCGACGACGACGTTCGACCGGTTCGACCCGACCAGCTACAACCAGTCGGCGCAGACGACGATCTATGATGCGAGCGGCAATGCGCAGACGCTGACCAATTATTTCAAGCGCACGACGACGCCCGATGCCGCCAACGGCAATACGAGCAGCTGGGAAGTGTTCAGCTATGTCGGTGACAAGCCGATGACCACCAACGGTGCGGCAAGCGTCGAGCTGGACTTCGACACCACCGGCAAGCTGACCGCGCCGACGACTGCGGTCGCGTTCGACCCGTTCACCACTGCAGGCAGCAGCACGACGCAGCAGTTCGGCTTCACCTTCGGGCTCGACACCACGCAATTGGCATCGGCGTTCAACGTCGCCGCGCGCGCGCAGGACGGCAAGGCGGTCGGCCAGATCCAGGGCGTGACGATCGACGAGTCCGGCATCGTCAAGGCGAGCTTCTCGAACGGCGACACCCAGGCGCTCGGTCAGGTGATGCTCGCCAACTTCTCGAACCCCGAGGGTCTGCGCCAGCTCGGCAGCAGCTACTGGTCGGCGACCGGCATTTCGGGCGAGGCCAAGCTCGGCATCGCCGACGTCAACGGCTTCGGCAAGCTGATGTCGGGAACGATCGAGCGCTCGAACGTCGACATCACCGAAGAGCTCGTCTCGCTGATCGCGGCACAGCGCAACTTCCAGGCGAACTCGAAGGCCTTGGATACCGCGAGCCAGATCTCGCAGACCATCTTCAACATCCGCAGCTGATCCAGGGCGCGGACGGAGAACCCTGAATGGACAAGCTGGTCTACACCGCGGCGACGGGACTGCGCGCGCACATGGCGGCGCAGTCGGCGATCGCCAACAACATGGCGAACGCGTCGACCACCGGATTCCGTGCCGACCGCGTGGTGTTCGACCGGATCGACCTGAAGGGTGGCGGCCAGCAGTTCGAGGCGCGCGCGCCGACGTCGGAGGAAGTGACCGACGCCGACCGCGCGCCGGGGGCGATCCAGACCACGGGGCGGCCGCTCGACGTCGCGGTCACCGGCGCGACCGCATGGCTCGCGGTGCAGGCGTCGGACGGCTCCGAAGCCTATACGCGGCGCGGCGACCTGGAGATCGCTCCGTCGGGCGTGCTCCAGACCGGCGACGGTTTTCCGGTGATGGGATCGGGCGGTCCGATCACGATCCCGCCCTATGACACGCTCTCGATCGCGGGCGACGGGACGATTTCGATCGTGCCGCAGGGTGGCGATGCGAATGCGCCGCAGGTGATCGACAAGCTGAAGCTGGCCGACACCAAGGGGTCGGACACGGTCAAGGGGCTCGACAATCTGCTGCGCGTGCGCGGTGGCGGCGTGCTGCCCGAGGATCTCGATGCGAAGGTGCAGGGCGGGGCGATCGAGGGATCGAACGTCAACATGACGCAGGCGCTGGTCGACATGATCGAGAATCAGCGCAGCTACGAGGTCCAGGCCAACATGCTGAAGTCCGCCAAGGACATGGATGAAAGCGGTGCATCACTGATGCGCCTGCCGAGCTAAGGAAGGATTAGGCCATGAGCAGTTCCGCCATGCATATCGCGCGTACCGGGCTCGACGCCCAGGATACGCGCATGCGGGTCATTTCGAACAACCTCGCCAACGTCAACACGACGGGGTTCAAGAAGGATCGCGCCGCGTTCGAGACGCTGGCGTACCAGGTCGTGACCGCGCCGGGCGCGCAGTCGACGTCGGAGACCAAATACGCGACCGGGCTCAACCTCGGCACCGGCGTCCGGATCCAGGGCACGGCGCGGATCGATACGCAGGGGTCGATGCAGACGACGGGCAACAGCCTCGACCTCGCGCTCGACGGCGACGGCTATTTCCAGGTGCAAATGCCCGGTGGCACGCTCGGCTATACCCGCGCGGGCAATTTCTCGCGCAGCCCCGAGGGGCTGATGGTGACGAGCGAGGGCTATCAGGTGATGCCCGGCATCACCGTGCCCGAGGGGACGACCAACATCACGATCGGCCAGGACGGTACCGTCTCGGCGACGATCCCCGGCCAGTCGGAAGCGCAGCAGATCGGCCAGATCCAGGTCGCGAGCTTCGCCAATGGCGCCGGGCTGCAGGCGACCGGCGACAATTACCTGGTCGAGACCGCCGCGTCGGGCGCCGCCAATCTGGGCGTTGCCGGGCAGGACGGCCGCGGTCGCGTGCGGCAGGGGATGCTCGAGGCGTCGAACGTCAACGTCGTCGAGGAGCTGGTCGACATGATCGAGACGCAGCGTGCGTATGAGGTCAATTCGAAGATGATCTCGGCGACCGACGACATGCTGAAATACGTCAACCAGAACATCTGATCGCAGGGCGCATCATGGCATTTCCGATCCCCACGCGCGCGCCGATCGCGCTCCTCGCGATTGTCGCCGGCACGCTCGCGCCGCTGTCGGCGCAGGCCAGGCTGTTCGGCAAGAAGGCGCCGCCCGAGGACTTCACCGTCGCACGGCCGCTGCCCGTGCCGGTGGCGTCGCCCGCGACCGGATCGATCTTCCAGGCGCATGACGGCTATGCCGCGCTGTACGAGGGCTGGCGGGCGCGGAAAGTCGGCGATCCGCTGACGATCGTGCTGGTCGAGCGCACCGCGGCGTCGAAATCCTCGGGCTCGAAGCTCGACAGCAGCGGCTCGGCGAGCATCACGCCGCCGACGACGGGCGCGCTGAACCTGTTCAACCGCGCCGATGCGACGATCAGCGGCGGGCGCAACTTCAACGGCGCAGGCGCCGCCGACCAGGCGAACTCGCTGTCGGGTGAGGTCAGCGTGACGGTCGCCGAAGTCTATCCCAACGGCACGATGCTGGTGCAGGGGCAGAAGCGCGTGACGCTTAACCGCGGCGACGAGTTCCTGAAGATCAAGGGGCTGGTGCGCACCGCCGATGTCGACCGCGACAACCGCGTGCTGTCGACGCGGGTCGCCGATGCGCAGATCTCGTACACCGGCAAGGGTGATGTCGCCCGTGCCGGCCGCCAGGGGTGGCTCAGCCGCTTCTTCTCCGTTGTCAGCCCTTTCTGAGGCCGTGACCATGCGCTTCCTGCTCGCCCTCCTTGCCTCGCTCCTGATTGCAGCACCGGCGTCTGCCGACCGGATCAAGGATCTGGGCGGGTTCCAGGGGATCCGGTCGAACCAGCTGACCGGCTACGGCATCGTCGTCGGGCTGCCCGGCACGGGCGACGACAATCTGGAATATACCGTCCAGTCGCTGAAAGCCGTCGCGTCGCGCTTCGGGCTGCAGCTGCCGCCCAACGCCAATCCAGGGATGAAGAACGCCGCGGTGGTGATGATCACCGCCGAACTGCCGCCCTTCGCCAAGCCCGGCCAGCGGCTCGACATCACCGTCGCGTCGATGGGCAAGGCCAAGAGCTTGCGCGGCGGCAGCCTGATCATGACGCCCCTGCTCGGCGCGGATAACCAGATCTATGCGATGGCGCAGGGCAATCTCGCGGTCGGCGGGCTCGGCGCGGAGGGCGCGGACGGGTCGAAGATCGTCGTCAACATCCCCTCGACCGGGCGCATTCCCGAAGGCGCGACGGTCGAACGGGCAGTTGCGACCGGGTTCGACAGCGCGCCGATGCTGACCTTCAATCTCGCGCGTGCCGATTTCACCACCGCGCAGAACGTCGCCGGCGCGATCAATTCGAAGCTCGGCTTCGGCAGCGCACAGGCGATCGACGCGGTCTCGGTCGCGGTCCGCGCACCCGTCGGCGCCGACATCCGCGCGACCTTGATGTCGACGATCGAGAATCTCGACGTGGTCTCCGCCGAGCCCTCGGCAAAAGTAATCGTAAATGCGCGCACCGGTACGGTCGTTATAAACTCCGCGGTGCGCGTGGGGCCTGCCGCGGTGACGCATGGGAAGCTGACGGTGCGGATCGACGAGAAGCCACAGGTGAGCCAGCCCGCGCCGTTCAGCCAGGGCCAGACCGTCGTCACGCCGAACAGCGCGGTCGCGGTCGAGGAGGAACGTCGCCCGATGTTCCTGCTGAACCCCGGCCCCAGGCTCGCCGACATCGTCAAGGCGGTGAACGCGATCGGCGCGTCGCCCGCCGATCTGGTCGCGATCCTCGAGGCGCTGAAGGAAGCCGGCGCGCTCAAGGCCGAGTTGATCGTCCTGTGAGCCCGATCGCAGCCCCCGGCCCGATCGATGCGGGCGGCATCTCGACCGATACGAGCCGGCTCAAGTCGAACGACAATCTCGACAAGGCGGGCAAGAAGTTCGAGGCGGTCTTCACCGGCATGATGCTGAAGAGCATGCGCCAGGCGAAATTGAGTGATTCGCTGTTCGAATCCAAGGCGCTCGACACCTTTACCGAGATGCAGGACGCCCGCGTCGCGCAGACCATGGCCGAGCACACGCCGCTCGGCATCGGCAAGGCGATGACCGATTTCCTCGCCAAATCGCAATCCGATCTTAACCCGGACGCGGCAGAGCCGTCGCCATGAGCGACCTCCTGTCGATCGGCGCGTCGGGCGTGCGGGCGTACCAGACCGCGCTGAACACCGTGTCCGAGAACATCGCGAACACCGGCACCGCGGGTTATACCCGGCGGACGACGAATCTCGGTCAGGTGACCTCGATCGGCAGTGGCATCAATGCGAGCGTCGCGACCGGCAGCAACGGCGTCACCGTCACCGGCATCTCGCGCTCGGCCGACACGTTCCGTTCGCTCGCGGTCCGCAACGCCGGGTCGGATCTTGCCAGGACGGAGACCGCGGCGGCCTGGCTCGGGCGGATCGAGACGTCGCTGACCGACAACAAGCTCGGCGATCGTCTCACCAGCTTCTTTTCCGCCGCGCAGACCCTGTCGGCGGACCCGACCTCGGTCCCGGCGCGGTCGGTGATGCTCGAATCCGCGACCAGCGCGGCCGCGGCATTCACCGCGACGGGCAAGGCGCTCGACACCGCAGCGGCCGATCTCGACACCGCGACGCGCCAGGCGACGCAGACGCTCAATTCGTTCGGCACCGCGCTGGCCAAGGTCAATGACGGCATCGCGCGTAGCCAGAAGGGGTCGACCAACGCCGCGCAGCTCGGCGACCAGCGCGACCAGTTGCTCGAGCAGATGAGCACGATCACCGATATCAGTACGGAGTTCGACGATCTCGGCCGTGCGACGGTGCGGCTGGGCGGCGCGAGCAGCCCGGTATTCGTGGCGGGCCCCGATGCGGGCAATGTCAGCTATCTGAAGAATGACGAGGGCGCGGTCGGGTTCGTCGTGCAGCGGACGGGCACGACATCGGCGGTGACGCCGTCGGGCGGCGCGCTGGCCGGCTATGCCGAGGGCGCGCAGAAGATCGTTGCGGCGCGCGACACGCTGAACGGCATCGCGACCGACTTCACCACGCAGGTCAACGCCATCCAGGCGCAGGGGCGCGATCTCGACGGCAATCCGGGTGTGCCGCTGTTCAAGACCGGCGACACGCCGACAAGCATCGCCGTTGCACTGACCGACCCGCGCGGCATTGCCGCGGCGGGCGCGACCGGCGGCGCGCGCGATGCGTCGAACCTGGCCGCGCTGCTCGCGACGCGCGACCCGACGACGGGCAGCGAACAGCGGCTGACCAACATGATCACGAGCAATGCGGCGTCGCTGGAGCAGCGCAAGCTGGTCGGCGATGCGCAGGGCGCGATCCGCGACGGTGCGGTGACCGCTCGCGATTCGGGCAGCGGTGTCGACCTCGACAGCGAGGCGGTCGACCTGCTCCGCTTCCAGCAGGCCTATCAGGCGTCGAGCCGCGTCATCCAGACCGCGCGGGACATCCTCCAGACCATCCTCGAGATCCGGTAGGCCTTATGCAGATCGCGACCAGCCTGTTCTACGACCGCTCGGCCAAGGCGATGAATGCGCTGTCGAAGCAGGCGGACGCATTGCAGACGCAGATCTCGACCACCAAGAAATTCACCGCGCCCTCGTCCGACAGCGCCGCCTATCAGCGGCTGGCGGGGCTCGCGCGCGATGCCGTCGACGACAAGGCCTATGCCGCGAACCTGACGACCGCCGCATCGGTGCTGAAACAGTCGGACACCACGCTCAGCGCGATCACCGCGCAGTTGCAGCGCGTGTCCGAACTCACGGTGCAGGCGCGCAACGGCACGCTGAGCGGCGATGCGCGCAAGGCGATCGGTGTCGAAATCGCGGGCATCGTCGATACGATCGCGAGTCTCGCGAACGTGAAGGACCTGCGCGGCCAGCCGATCTTCGGCGGCGCGGACGGCGGTCCCGCGGCGGTGAAGCAGGCCGATGGCAGCTATGCGCTAGCCGCGACCAGCGTCTCGCCGATCCCGGTCGGCGATGGCGCGAGCGTCCAGGCGAACGAATCGGCGTCGCGCGTGCTGCGCGCCGACGGCAAGGACACGCTGGCGGTATTGAGCGCGATCGCGACCGCGCTCCAGGCCGAAAGCTATGATCCCGCCGCGCTCGATACCGCACTCGACGATCTGTCGGCGGCGTCGGAACAGGTGTCGTCGATCCAGGCGTCGCTCGGTGCGCGCGCGTCGCGAGTCGATCTGGAAACCGCCCGGCTGAAGGACGTCGCGGTCGACCGCGAGGATACCCGTCAGTCGATCGAGGGCACCGACATCACGACGGCGATCACCGAATTGCAGAAGACGATGACGATCCTGTCGGCGACTCAGGCGAGCTTCTCGAAGCTCAGCGCGCTGTCGCTGTTCGATTATCTTCGCTGAGCGCATTTATAGGACGGATCGAGCGGGTCCGGTAACCGGATGGCTACGAAATCCGGTTAATCCTCCGGTGACAGGGCCGGCATTCCGGGCTTTGGGGGAATTTCCAACACCATGTTTCCGATTATCGGCATCGTCGTCCTGCTCGTCATGGTGTTCGGCGGCTTTGCGTTCACCGGCGGGGCGCTCGGCCCCGTGCTTGAGGCGATCCCGCACGAGATGCTCATCATCGGCGGCGCGGCCGCCGGCGCGCTGATCATCGGCAATTCGGGCAAGGAGCTGAAAGGGCTCGGCGGCGGGCTGATGAAGGTGTTCAAGGGCCCGAAATACAAGAAGCAGGATTATCTCGACGTCATCTTCCTCGTCAGCAAGCTGATGAAGATGTTGCGCGTCGACGGGCCGATCGCGCTCGAGCCGCATGTCGAGGATCCCAATTCCTCCGCGGTGTTCGCCGAATACCCCAAGCTGCTGAAGGATCACGCGCTGATCAACCTGATCGCCGACACACTGCGCCTCGTCGTGGTGTCGAGCGGTACGCTTGACGTGCACGCGGTCGAGGAGGTGATGGACCAGTCGATCAAGACGCATCATCACGAGGAGGAAAGCGCGCACGGCACGTTGACCAGCCTCGCCGACGCGCTGCCCGCGCTCGGCATCGTCGCGGCGGTGCTCGGCGTGGTGAAGACGATGGGATCGATCGACAAGCCGCCGTCGGTCCTCGGCTCGATGATCGGGTCGGCGCTGGTCGGCACGTTCATGGGCGTGCTGCTGGCCTATGGCATGGTCGCGCCGCTCGCGAACCGGCTGAAGCAGGTGCTCGATGCCGATGCCTCGATCTACGGCGTGGTGAAGCAGATCATCATCGCCTCGCTCCACGGCCATCCGCAGCCGCTGGTGATCGAGGCGGCGCGCTCAGGGATAGCACACCGCAATCAGCCGGGCTTCGCCGAAGTCTTTGACGGGCTGCGCGGGAAGTAGGATGGCACGCGCGCCGCACGGGGCGAACCAGCCGCCCAAGATCATCGTCAAGAAGGTCTATATCGAGGGCCATGGCGGCCATCATGGCGGTGCCTGGAAGGTCGCCTATGCCGATTTCGTGACCGCGATGATGGCGTTCTTCCTGCTGCTCTGGATCCTCGGCGCGACGACCGAGAAGCAGCGCAAGGGCATTGCCGACTATTTCGCGCCGACGCTGATCGACACGCATACGCTGGGGATCGGCGGCGGCGCGCTGCTGGGTGGCGAATCGATCCTGTCGAAGAACAAGATCGGTCCGCAAGCGGGGCAGACCAGCCTGCCGCAGATCGCCATTCCGAATGCGGGCGCGGGCGGCGCGGACACCGGCACCGGGCCCAAGGGCAACAAGAAGGGGCTCGACGCGCTGAATGCGGAGGATCGCCGCAATTTCGACGCGATGCGCCGCAAGGTGCTCCGCCAGATCGAACAGTCGAAGAACCTGTCGCGTCTCGCGAGCCACATCCGCTTCGTGCCGACCCAGGACGGGATGCGCATCGACCTGATCGACGATGCCGATTATTCGATGTTCGCGCTGGGCACGACGGCGCTCGACGCCAGGGCAGGGGATCTGATCGGGATGATCGCGGGATCGATCGCCGGGTCGGCGAACCCGATCATGATCCGCGGGCATACCGACAGCGTGCCCTATGGCGATCCGCGCGCGATGAACAACTGGATGCTCTCGTCGGGCCGCGCTGAGGCGACACGACGGCGGCTGCTCGCCGGCGGCACGCCCGAGGCGCGCTTCGAACGGATCGAGGGTGTCGCGGACCGCGAGCCGCTGATCGTCAAGAACCCGAGCGATCCGCGCAACCGGCGCGTCGCGATCACCCTGCTCTACCGTCGGGGTCGTTTCGGCAGCTAGCCCGGCGCGACGACCCGGCCGGTGTCCGCCGGGGTGGTGAGGGGCGGCAACGGCGCGTGCGACCTGCCTAATGCGAATAGGGGCCGGTGGCGCACCACCGGCCCCTGCAGGCGCTCGTATCGGTCGACCCGCGTCGCTTATTCGGCGACAGCCTCGACCTTGCGCTTGCGCTGCGGCGCGGCAGCCGGGGCTTCGGTCTTGCGGGCGCCGGGCTTGCGACCGAGACCGATCTTCTTGGCCATGGCGCGACGGCTTTCCGAATAGGTCTCGGCGACCATTGGATAGTCCGGCTTCAGCCCGTAGCGTTCGCGATATTCGATCGGCGTCATGCCGTGCGTCGCCAGGTGACGACGCAGTGTCTTGTAGGGCTTGCCGTCGATCATCGAGATGATGTGATCTTTCGATGACAGCGATTTCCGGACCGAGACTGCCGGGGTGTATTCGGCGACGGGCTCGACCACGGGCTCCTCCGTCGACGTGCCCAGCAATGCAGACACGGTGTCGTGCATCTTGCCGAGGAACGACGGAACCTCTTCGGCGGACGTGCGCGTATTGGGGTTTGTCAGCCACGCGATCGTCAGTTCGGTCGCCAATTCAACAGCGTTCAGCTCAATAATGTCTTCGGACATGATATGCTCCAGTCTTTGATCGACGCCTACGCCTATAGAGCCCTATAATCAACATCCGATTTGAACCTATTATGCAATTTGCTATGCATTTTCTTCCAAAAGCCGTACGGCACGGTCTCAAGACGCAATTTCTCCCGCATGGATGCAGTCCCGAGGAAGATCGGGAAGTGGTCCGGGCAGACACTTACTATAGGGGATAATGTCCGATATCTTCATTAACTATGATGCAGATCAGGCCTGATTGATCCGTGGAATGAATATGGGACCGATACCATGGACCTGAATGCTACTGCAGAGGAAGGACGGTTGACCCTAACCCGTCACTGTCTTTGACAGTCTTTCCGAAGTCTGGGGCGGCGTGCGCCTGAGGTCAGTCGGCTCAAGCCGGACGCGTGTGCCGCAGTGCATCGAACCCGGGCAGCAGGCCTAGCGCTGGAGCGCTGATCTGACGGGGGCGGACCGGGCTTCGGTTGCCAAGGTGGTCGGTAATTCGTGAGCTAAGATCTGATTGCTTGGGGCATTGCCGATCGGCCGCCCGACGGATCGCCTAAGGCGCTACCGTCGTCTCACCCACCTGGCGAGAATGGTGCCCGGAAGAGGACTCGAACCTCCACGACCTTGCGATCGCCAGCACCTGAAGCTGGTGCGTCTACCAATTCCGCCATCCGGGCACGGGGTAGGAGGGCGCCTCTAGTGGAGGGTTGCGATGCTTGTCAACAACCCTCTTGCTGGGGCAAAGGGCGGGCAGGCATAAAGAATTGGACGGACGGGCGATGAACGACAGACTGGTGACGCTGATCGGGGGCGGAGGTTTCGTCGGCCGCTATGTCGCGCAGGCGCTGCTGGCGTCGGGTGCGCGGGTCCGGATCGCACAGCGCGATCCGCGACAGGCGTTTTTTCTCAAGCCGCTCGGCGGGCTCGGGCAGACGCAATTTGTCGGCGCCGACGTGACCAAGCCCGCGACGATCGCGCAGGCGGTGCAGGGCGCGGACATCGTCGTGAACCTGGTCGGGGTGCTGGCGGGCGATTTCCACGGCGTCCAGGCGCTCGGCGCGCGGACCGTGGCGGAGGCTGCCGCCAAGGCGGGGGTCGGCGCGCTGGTCCATGTCTCGGCGATCGGTGCGGACGCCGCATCGGACTCGGCCTATGGCAAGTCGAAGGGCGAGGGCGAGGCGGCGGTCCGCGCGGCCTTCCCAAACGCGACGATCCTGCGGCCGTCGATCATCTTCGGGCAGGAGGATCAGTTCGTGAACCGCTTCGCCGGGATGATCGCCAAGGCGCCGGTCGTGCCCGTGCTGCGCGCAGGAGCAAAGTTCCAGCCCGTGTTCGTCGGCAATGTCGCGGACGCGATCGTCGCCGCGGCTGCGGCTCCCGAGACGTTCGGCGGCAAGACGCTGGAGATCGGCGGGCCCGACGTCATCACCATGGGCAACCTGATCCGCTGGATCGCCGCCGCAATCGGCCGCGAACCGTCGATCGTCGAATTGCCCGATTTTGCCGGGGCACTGATCGCCAAGGCCGGGTTCCTGCCAGGCGCGCCGATCACCCAGGATCAGTGGCGGATGCTGCAGAGCGACAATATTGTCACCGGGGTCGACGGGCTGAAGGCGATGGGGATCGAGGCGACACCGATGTCGACGGTCGCGCCGGGCTGGCTCGTCCGTTTCCGCAAGGCCGGGCGGTTCGGCCGCCGTGCCGCAACTCGGGCCGACGCCCAGGCGGACACGCATTCGGCGACCCACGTGGTCTGATCCCGATGCGGGTCCAGCCGCCATCGACACTGATCGACCAGTCCTGATTCACCGCGCTGCGGGAGCTTTTGCGTGTCCGAACTTCTTACCGTCATCCTTCTTGGCATCGTCGAGGGGATCACCGAATTCCTGCCGGTCTCGTCGACAGGCCATCTCATCCTCGCGACGCGGCTGCTCGGCTATGATGCGGGGCGCTGGGAGGTGTTCAACGTCGTCATCCAGCTCGGCGCGATCCTTGCGATCGTGGTCCTGTACTGGCGGACCTTCTGGGCGGTGAGCATGGGCCTCATTCGCCGCGAACCGAAATCCTGGCTGTTCCTCCGCAATCTGGTGGTCGCCTTCATCCCTGCCGCGGTGATCGGCCTGGCGCTGCACCATTATATCGAGGCGCTGCTCGGCAATGCCGAGGTAGTCGCGATCGCGCTGGTCGTTGGCGGCTTCGCCATTCTGGCGGTCGAGCGGTTCGCACCGCGCAGCGACATCAGCGGTGTCGCGGACATCCCGCTGCGCACCGTCGTCGGGATCGGCCTGCTCCAGTGCCTCGCGATGATCCCTGGCGTCAGCCGCTCGGGCGCAACGATTCTCGGGGCGCTGGCACTCGGCGTCGAGCGGCGCACCGCCGCCGAGTTCAGCTTCTTCCTCGCCATCCCCACGATGCTGGGGGCGAGCGGGCTCGAACTGATGAAGAACCATGCGGCGCTGACCAGTGGCGAGGGTGTCGGCCTGTTGTCGATCGCGATCGGCGCGCTCGTTTCGTTCGTCGTCGCGTTGCTGGTGGTCAAATGGTTCGTCGGGATCGTCACAAAGCACGGGTTTGTGCCGTTTGCCTGGTATCGCATCGCTGCGGGCTCCGCCGCACTGGTATGGCTCCTATCGAAATAGGTCCGAGTCGGGATATATTCCGTGAGATTTGCGAATACATCCCCCGGCCTGCGAGATTTGGCGTAAATTATATGTCAGTTTAGCTTACCCAATGGGCGTTTTTGCCGTGACAAACCTCCGACGACGCAATAACGCGATTGTCGGAGGCATACATGGCGAACGATTCGATGCTCAAATTCGTCGGGCGGGAGCAATCCTATCCCGACAAGCGTAATGCGACGGAACGCGCGGACGATTTCCGCGAGATCGCTGCGCGCTATGCGGTCGAACCCGCCGAGGAGCAGGCGGGGCGCTGTTCGCAATGCGGCGTGCCCTATTGCTCGGTCCATTGCCCGCTTCACAACCATATCCCCGACTGGCTGCGCCTGACCGCCGAGGGCCGGCTTCGCGAGGCGTATGAGCTGAGCAACGCGACCTCGACCATGCCCGAGATCTGCGGTCGCATCTGTCCGCAGGACCGGCTGTGCGAGGGCAATTGCGTCATCGAGTTCACGGGCCACGGCGCGGTCACGATCGGCTCGGTCGAGAAGTTCATCACCGACACCGCCTGGGAGAATGGCTGGGTCGAGCCGCTGATCCCCGGCAAGTCGCGCGGCCAGTCGGTCGGCGTGATCGGGGCAGGGCCTGCCGGGCTGAGCGCCGCCGAATATCTGCGCGGTCACGGCTATGACGTGCACGTCTATGATCGTTACGACCGCGCGGGCGGTCTGCTCACTTATGGCATTCCCGGGTTCAAGCTCGAAAAGCCGATCGTCATGCGTCGGGTCGAGCGACTGAAGACCGCGGGGATCGTGTTTCATGAAGGCTTTGCGGTCGGTGACGATGCGAGCCTCGACGAGCTGCGCCAGCGCCATGACGCGATCCTGATCGCGACCGGCGTGTACAAGGCGCGCGCGATGGACCTGCCCGGTGGCGGTTCCAATGGCGTGGTCGCCGCGCTCGACTTCCTCGTCGCGTCGAACCGCAAGGGTTTCGGTGATGCGGTCCCCGCTTTTGACGACGGCAGCCTGAATGCCGAGGGCAAGGACGTCGTCGTGATCGGCGGCGGCGATACCGCGATGGACTGTGTCCGCACCGCGATCCGCCAGGGCGCCAAGTCGGTGAAGTGCCTCTATCGCCGCGACCGCGCGAACATGCCGGGGTCGCAGCGCGAAGTCGCCAATGCCGAGGAGGAGGGCGTCGAGTTCGTCTGGCTGTCGGGCCCGCAGAGCTTCGACGGCGGCGAGAGCGTGTCGAGCGTCAAAGTGCGCAAGATGCGTCTGGGCGCGGCCGATGCGAGCGGTCGCCGCACGCCCGAACCCGATCCTGCCGGTGACTATTCGGTCGATGCCGACCTCGTCATCAAGGCGCTGGGCTTCGATGCCGAGGACCTGCCGACCTTGTTCGCGACGCCCGAACTGGGGGTAAGCCGCTGGGGTACCGTGCTGGTCGACGGCAAGACGCTGATGACCAGCCTCGACGGCGTGTTCGCGGCGGGCGACATCGTCCGCGGCGCGAGCCTGGTCGTGTGGGCGATCCGCGACGGCCGCGACGTGGCCGCGACGATGCACAAGTATCTCAAGGCGAAGGCGGCCAGCGCGAAGGTCGCGGCATGAGGCTCGGGTTTCTCGGGGCGGTGTTGCTGGCGGGTGCGGTAGTCCCGTCGGCGGCGCATGCGCAGGCAGCGCCTGTTGCCGCCGCGGCCCCTGATCCGGCCCGACTTGCAGCAGCGCGCGAATTGATCGACGTCTTGATGCCTCCCGAATCGCGCGCGCGGATGATCGAGGGCATGATCGCGCCGATGTTGGGCAATCTCCAGCAGGGCATGGCGCAGAGCCCGATGTTCAGCAGCGCAATGGCTAAAAATCCGCAGATGCAGGCGCAGTTTGCCGCCTTCATGAACCAGCAGCAGACTCGCACGCTGACGTTGATGGGCGACGGCATGCCGGGCATGTTCGATGCGATGGCGCGTGCCTATGCACGCCGCTTCGACGTTGCCCAGTGTCGCGACATCAAGGCGTTCTTCGCGACGCCGAGCGGACGCCTGTACATGCAGCAGTCGCTGACGATCATGGCCGATCCTGACGTCGCCGCGTGGCAGCGGTCGATGATGGAATCCTCGATGCGCCACATGCAGGCCGATGTCGCCGAATTCGCCAAGCACGTTGCCACGCCCGAGCAAAAGAAGAAGTGACGATGACCGATTCCAGCACCGATCAGCGCCAATATCTCGCCGAGCACGGCATGTACCGTCCCGAATTCGAGGGTGATGCCTGCGGTGTGGGTCTCGTCGCCGCGACCGACGGCCGCGCGTCGCGGCGCGTCGTGCAGTCCGCGGTCGATGCGCTAAAGGCGGTGTGGCACCGCGGCGCGGTCGATGCGGACGGCAAGACCGGTGATGGCGCAGGTCTTCACATCGACCTTCCGCTCAAGTTCTTCGACGATGCGGTCGCCGCTTCGGGGCACAAGGTGCGGCCGAACCGGCTCGCGGTCGGCATGATCTTCCTGCCGCGCACCGATCTGGGGGCGCAGGAGGATTGCCGGACGATCGTCGAGAGCGCGATCATCGAGGCGGGCTATACCATCTATGGCTGGCGCCAGGTGCCCGTCGACGTGTCTGTGATCGGCCAGAAGGCGCAGGCGACGCGCCCCGAGATCGAGCAGATCATGATCGCCGGGCCGCTGCCCGACGAGCAGGACGCCGCCGAATTCGAAAAGACGCTGTACCTGGTCCGCAGGCGTATCGAGAAGCGCGTGATCGCGGCGCAGATCCAGGGCTTCTACATCTGTTCGCTGTCGTGCCGCTCGATCATCTACAAGGGGCTGTTCCTCGCCGAATCGCTTTCGGTCTTCTATCCCGACCTGTGCGACCAGCGGTTCGAGAGCCGCGTCGCGATCTTCCATCAGCGCTATTCGACCAACACCTTCCCGCAATGGTGGCTGGCGCAACCGTTCCGGTGCCTTGCGCATAACGGTGAGATCAACACGATCCGCGGCAACAAGAACTGGATGCTGTCCCACGAGATCCGGATGGCGAGCCTCGCCTTCGGGGACAATTCGGAGGACATCAAGCCGGTGATCCCGGCAGGCGCGTCCGACACCGCCGCGCTCGATGCGGTGTTCGAGGCGATCTGCCGCTCGGGCCGCGATGCGCCGACCGCAAAGCTGATGCTGGTGCCCGAGGCTGCGAGCCCCGATATGCCGCCTGAGCACCGCGCGATGTACCAGTATCTGGCGTCGGTGATGGAGCCGTGGGACGGCCCGGCCGCGCTGGCGATGACCGATGGCCGCTGGGCCGTTGCGGGCATGGACCGCAACGCGCTCAGGCCGCTGCGCTATACGCTGACCGTGGACGGGCTGCTGATCGTCGGATCGGAAAGCGGGATGGTCGTCGTTCCCGAATCGACGATCATCGCCAAGGGGCGGCTGGGGCCGGGCGAGATGATCGCGGTCGACCTCGACGAAGGGCGGCTGCTGCAGGACCGCGCGGTCAAGGATCGCATCTCCGGCGAGGCGGACTATGCCGCGATGATCGGCGAGTTCCACACGCTGGCAGACCTGCCGTCGGTCGAGGACGCCGTGGTCCGCTATGATCGCGCCGAGCTGGCACGACGCCAGGTCGCGGCCGGGCAGACGATCGAGGACATGGAGCTGATCCTGTCGCCGATGGTCGAATCGGCCAAGGAAGCGATCGGATCGATGGGCGACGACACGCCGCTCGCGGTCATTTCGGACAAGCCGCGGCTGATCAGCCAGTTCTTCCGCCAGAATTTCAGCCAGGTGACAAACCCGCCAATCGACCCGCTGCGCGAGCGGCACGTGATGTCGCTCAAGACGCGGTTTGGCAATCTCGCCAACATCCTCGACGTGCGCGATCAGCGCGAGCGCGTGCTGGTGCTCGATTCACCGGTCCTCACTGGTGAGCATTGGGCGCGGCTGAAGGCGCATTTCGGCGGCGCGGTTGCCGAGATCGATTGCACCTTCGATGCCGGCGGCGGCCCGGAGAAGCTGCGCGCGGCGATCCAGCGGATCCGCAACGAGGCCGAGCAGGCGGTCCGCCAGGGCAAGAGCGAGCTGTTCCTGACCGACGAGGCGATCGGCGAGGACCGCGTTGGCATCGCCGGCGTGCTCGCAGTGGCGGCGGTGCACACGCATCTCGTCCGTCGCGGCCTGCGCTCCTATGCGTCGATCAACGTGCGCACGGCGGAATGCCTCGACACGCATTATTATGCGGTGCTGATCGGCGTCGGCGCGACGACCGTGAACGCGTATCTGGCCGAAGCCGCGATCGTCGATCGCCAGAGCCGCGGGCTGTTCGGTGATCTCGATCTCGCCGAATGCCTGCGTCGTCACCGCGTCGCGGTCGAGGAGGGGCTGCTCAAGATCATGTCGAAGATGGGCATCGCGGTCATCTCGTCCTACCGCGGCGGCTATAATTTCGAGGCGGTCGGCCTGTCGCGCAGCCTGGTCAACGACCTGTTCCCCGGCATGCCCGCGAAGATCAGCGGCGAGGGCTATGCCTCGCTTCACGTCAACGCGACCGATCGCCACGAGGCGGCGTTCGATCCGGCGGTCGCGACGCTGCCGATCGGCGGCTTCTATCGCCAGCGCCACACCGGCGAAACGCATGCCTATTCGGCGCAGCTGATGCATCTGCTCCAGACCGCGGTCGCGACCGACAGCTATACGAGCTATCTGCAATTCTCGCGCGGGGTGTCGGACCTGCCGCCGGTGTATCTGCGCGACCTGCTCCAGTTCAACTTCCCCGCCGAGGGCGTGCCCGTCGACCAGGTCGAGGCGATCACCGAGATCCGCAAGCGGTTCGTGACGCCGGGCATGTCGCTCGGCGCGCTCTCCCCCGAGGCGCACGAGACGCTGGCGATCGCGATGAACCGGATCGGCGCGAAGGCGGTGTCGGGCGAGGGCGGCGAGGACAAGTCGCGCTTCGTGCCGTACGCGAACGGCGACAATGCGAACTCGACGATCAAGCAGATCGCGAGCGGCCGGTTCGGCGTGACCGCGGAATATCTGAACGCGTGCGAGGAGATCGAGGTCAAGGTCGCGCAGGGTGCCAAGCCCGGCGAGGGCGGCCAGCTGCCCGGCTTCAAGGTGACCGAGTTCATCGCCAAGTTGCGTCATGCGACGCCCGGCGTGACGCTGATCTCGCCGCCGCCGCACCACGACATCTACTCGATCGAGGATCTGGCGCAGCTCATCTACGACCTGAAGCAGATCAATCCGCGCGCGCGCGTCTGTGTGAAGCTCGTCAGCTCGGCGGGCATCGGCACCGTTGCGGCGGGCGTCGCGAAGGCGCATGCCGACGTGATCCTGATCGCGGGGCATGTCGGCGGCACCGGCGCGTCGCCGCAGACGTCGATCAAATATGCGGGCACGCCGTGGGAAATGGGGCTGTCCGAGGTCAACCAGGTGCTGACGCTCAACGGCCTGCGCGGCCGCGTGCGGTTGCGCACCGATGGCGGGCTCAAGACCGGACGCGACATTGTGATCGCCGCGATCCTCGGCGCGGAAGAGTTCGGGATCGGCACGCTGTCGCTGGTGGCGATGGGCTGCATCATGGTCCGCCAGTGCCATTCGAACACCTGCCCGGTCGGTATCTGCACGCAGAACGACGCGCTCAGGCAGAAGTTCGTCGGCACGCCCGAGAAGGTCATCAACCTGATGACGTTCATCGCCGAGGAAGTCCGCGACATCCTCGCGCGGCTGGGCGTGAAAAGCCTCGACGACGTGATCGGCCGTACCGAGCTGTTGCGGCAGGTCAGCCGCGGTGCCGAGCATCTCGACGATCTCGATCTCAACCCGATCCTCGCCAAGGTCGACGCGTCGGATGCCGAGCGGCGTTTCTCGCTCTCGACCTTCCGCAACGAAGTGCCCGACAGCCTCGACGCGCAGATCATCAAGGATGCCGCCGCGGTGTTCTCTCGCGGCGAGAAGATGCAGCTGACCTATTCGGTGCGCAACACGCACCGCGCGGTGGGGACGCGTCTGTCGAGCGAGATCACCCGCAAGTTCGGCATGTCGACGCTCGCGGACGATCACGTCACGATCCGGTTGCGGGGCTCGGCGGGCCAGTCGCTCGGCGCGTTCCTCTGCAAGGGGATCACGCTCGAGGTGTTCGGCGATTCGAACGACTATGTCGGCAAGGGACTGTCGGGGGGCACGATCATCGTCCGGCCCGCGGTGAGCTCGCCGCTCGCCAGCCAGGACAACACGATCATCGGCAACACGGTGCTCTATGGCGCGACCAGCGGCCGGTTGTTCGCGGCGGGGCAGGCGGGCGAGCGGTTCGCAGTCCGCAACTCGGGCGCGACCGTGGTCGTCGAGGGCTGTGGCGCGAACGGCTGCGAGTATATGACCAACGGAATTGCGGTCGTGCTCGGCGCGGTGGGGGCGAACTTCGGCGCTGGGATGACCGGCGGGATGGCGTTCGTCTATGATCCCGAGGGCCTGTTCGCAAAGCGCGCCAACCCTGAGAACATCACCTGGGACCGGGTGAAGTCGCTCCACTGGGCGGATGTCCTGCTAGACCTGGTGCGCGACCATGCGGATACGACCGACAGCAAATGGTCGAAGGGGCTGCTGGAGGACTGGGACCGGGTGGCACCGCATTTCTGGCAGATCGTGCCGAAGGAAATGCTGACGCGCCTGCCGCATCCGCTGGACGACAGCGCGGAGCTGGTCGCGGCGGAATAGCTCTGCCGCTTATTCCACCCCGGCGAAGGCCGGGGCCCAGTTGGAAAGGTCGCAGTAACGGAGCCCGGTGCTTCGTTACCTACGGCCCCCAATTGGGCCCGGCCTTCGCCGGGGAGGGGGAAGAAGGGGGTTCACGCGGAGACGCGGAGACGCGGAGCTTGAATCCCCTCGTCGCTTCTTGATCGCGAACGGTGATGAAGGAGCTTTGCTCATAGCGAGCGCGACACCTCCGCGCCTCCGCGTCTCCACGCGAACCCAATCTTCTTACGCACCGGCAAACCCGCGCTAGTGACACACCCGCCCGATGCCGCCTAAACGGACGCTATGTGGCAGCTTTATCAATTCCCCTTATGTCCCTTCTCGCGAAAGGTGCGCTTGCTGCTGGGCGAGAAGGGCATCGGCTACGAGCTCGTCCGCGAATCGCCCTGGGAGCGGCGTGACGAGTTCATGGACATGAACCCCGCGGGGCAGACGCCGGTGATGGTCGATGCGTCGCGTGGCGTGGCGCCGCTGATCGATTCGATGGCGATCTGCGAATTCTTCGAGGAAACCGTCGAGAAGTCGGCGATGATCAACGGCACCGCGACCAACCGCGCGGAGATCCGCCGGCTGGTGACGTGGTTCGACACGCATTTCTACCGCGACGTGACCGGCCCGCTGCTCCACGAGCGGATGGTCAAGCGCCTCGCGCACCGCGCCGCGCCCGACGCCAAGGGCCTGCGCGAGGCGATGAAGGCGGCGGTGGGACATCTGGATTACACCGACTACCTGCTCGATCACCGCAACTGGCTGGGCGGCGCGACGATGAGCCTGGTCGATCTGGCCGCCGCGGCGCAGATCTCGGTCACGGATTATCTCGGCGGGATCGACTGGAAGGGGCACGACCAGACGGCACGCTGGTATCGCGGGTTCAAGAGCCGGCCGAGCTTTCGTCCCTTGCTCAGCGAGCGCATGGAATTGATCGCACCGCCCGCACATTACGACAATGTGGACTTCTGACGATGGCCGAGCCCGTGATCGCGTTCGACGACTTTGCCAGGGTCGATATCCGGGTCGGGACGATCATCGCGGTCGAGCCCTTTCCCGAGGCCCGCAAGCCTGCATTCAAGCTGACGATCGATTTCGGTGACACGATCGGGACCAAGCGATCCTCGGCCCAGATCACCGACCATTATTCGCCGGAGACGCTCGTCGGCCGCCAGGTCGCCGCGGTGGTCAACTTTCCGCCGCGGCAGATCGGGCCGATGATGTCCGAGGTGCTGACGCTGGGCTTTCCCGATTCAGACGGCAAGGTCGTGCTGATCGCACCGTCCGAGCCCGTTCCGAACGGCGGCCGCCTCTTCTGACGCGGCGCCGTCCGGGCCGAATACGGCCCGGCGCCTAGCCCTCGAGGCTTTTCGAGCTCTGCTCGACCATGTCGCGCGACAATCCGGGCGTGTGCAGGATCCGCTCGAGTTCCGCACGCATCAGCCCGGCGCGTTTGGCGTCGAACCGGCGCCAGCGACCGAGCGGCGGCAGGAGCTTTGCCGCCGTCTGCGGATTGAGCCGGTCGAGCGCAATCAGATGATCCGCTAGGAAGCGATAGCCGCTGCCGTCGATCGCATGGAAGGCGCGCTGGTTCGCCGCGAACGCGCCGATGAGCGCGCGCGCCCGGTTCGGATTGGTCAGCGTGAAGTCGGGATGGCGGGCGAGCGCCGCGACGACCGCGCCGGTATCGTCGCGTGACGACTGGGCCTGGGTCTGGAACCACTTGTCGAGCACCAGCGGATTGCTGCTGTAGCGCGCGTAGAAGCGGTCGAGCGCCGCGTCGCGCTGTGCCGCCGTCGAACTGACGAGCGCGGTCAGCGCGCCCTGGCGGTCGGTCATGTTGTCCGCCCCCTCGAACTGCGCGAGTGCCAGTTCGGCAGCGTCGGGGGCGTCGCTCGCCATGATATAGCCGAGCGCGACCGAGCGCAGCCGGCGCAGGCCCTTGGCCTCCGGCGTATAGGCAAAGGGTGCCGAACCGGCGCGCGCATGCGCCTGGCGCCACTGGCGTTCGAGCTGCGTGCCGAGATCGCGACGCAGGCCGTCGCGCGCGCGGAAGATGGCGTCGGGATCGACGATCCGCATCTGGTCGCCGATAAAGCTCTCGGACGGCAGCATCACCGCTTCGGCGATGAAGGCGGGGTCGAGCTCGGGATCCTCCAGCGTCCGGGCGACCGCGGCGATGACGCCGTCATGCTCCGCCCGACCCGTGCTCGCGCTGGCCACGAGCGTCTCGAGCATCAGCTGCTGCATCGCCTCGTACCGTGCGAAGGGATCGTCGTCATGCGCGCTGAGAAAGGCGAGGTCCGCCGCGCTGCGATCGCTTTCGACCACGACCGGCGCGGAAAAGCCGCGATTGATCGACAGGACCGGGCGTTCGTCGATCCCCTCGAACCGGATCGTCTCGCCCGGCCCGTCGAGCAGGACGAGCCGTTCGTCGATCAGGGCGGTGCCCGTGTCGGCGCCGAACAGCTTGATCGCGAGCGGCAGGACCATCGGCGCCTTGTCCGGCTGGCCCGGCGTGGCGGGTACATGCTGCGCCAGTGTCAGCGTCGCGCGCTTGGCCACAGGATCATGCGACAGGCTTGCCGAGAGGCGTGGAGTGCCCGCCTGCGAATACCAGAGGCGGAACTGCGTCAGATCGATCCCGCTCGCCTCCTCCATGCTGGCGACGAAATCCTCGCAGGTCGCGGCGGTGCCGTCGAAGCGGTCGAAATACAGATCGGTCCCCGCCCGGAAGTTCTTCGGTCCGAGGATCGCCGCCATCATGCGGATCAGCTCGGCGCCCTTGTTGTAGATGGTCGCCGTGTAGAAGTTTGAGATTTCCTGGTAGGATTCGGGGCGGACGGGATGCGCGAGCGGCCCTGAATCCTCGGGAAACTGCGACGCGCGCAGGCCGCGGACGTCCTCGATCCGCTTGACCGCACGGCTGCCCTGGTCGGCGGAGAAGCCCTGATCGCGATAGACCGTGAAGCCCTCCTTCAGCGACAGCTGGAACCAGTCGCGGCAGGTGATCCGGTTGCCCGACCAGTTGTGGAAATATTCGTGCGCGACGACCGCGGCGATCGCGTCATAGTCATAATCGGTCGCAGTATCGGGGTCGGCCAGGATGTAGCGCGAGTTGAAGATGTTGAGCCCCTTGTTCTCCATCGCGCCGAAATTGAAGTCGTCGACCGCGACGATGTTGAACACGTCGAGATCATATTCGCGGCCATAGGTCGTCTCGTCCCAGGCCATGGAGAGCGCCAGCGCCTCAAGCGCATGATCGGTCTTGGCGAGGTCGGCCTTGCGCACCCATATGCCGAGCGACACCTCGCGCCCCGACATCGTCGTGAAACGGCCCGAATTGACCGCGAGATCCCCGGCGACGATCGCGAAGAGATACGAGGGCTTGGGGAAGGGGTCGTTCCATTCCGCCCAGTGGCGGCCATCGGCGAGATCGCCCTGTGCGACGGGGTCGCCGTTCGCCAGCAGCACGGGGAAGCGCGCCTTGTCCGCGGTCATCCGCACCGAATAGCGGCTGAGCACGTCGGGGCGGTCGGGGAAATAGGTGATGCGGCGAAACCCCTCCGCCTCGCACTGCGTGCACAGATTGCCGCCCGAGGCATAGAGCCCCATCAGCTGGGTGTTGCGGTCGGGGGCGATCTCGACCTCGGTTTCGACGACATGCGCGTCGCCCGACAGGGGGATCACCAGCTGCTCGCCCTCGAAATGCCAGTCGTTGACCGCGACGCCGTCGACCATGATCGACAGCGGTCGCTGGCCTGCCCCATCGAGCTTCAGCGGATCGCGGTGGTCACCGTTGCGGGTGACGGACAGCGTCGCGATGACGCGCGTCGCGGACGGATCGAGCGTGAACTCCAGCCGTGTCGTCGGCACCAGCCAGGCCGGCGCCGTATAATCGACCCGGCGAATGGCGACCGGGGCAGCGATGTCGGGCTGGGCGAGGCTGTGTTGGATGTCGAGCATAGACGTCGAATATAGGGGCCGTCGCGGGCTCCGCCAGCCAAAGCTTGCCGGGCTGTGCTTGCGTGTCGCGGCCGGCGTGCTACCCGGCTGCAACACGTTCGTCTTGCGAGGATTTCGGCATGTATCGGTTCATCGGCGCGCTCTCGGTGCTCGCCCTCTCCACGGCGACGCTGGCGCAGACGTCGGCCCCGCAACCGAAAGCCGCCGCGCCGACACCGGCACCCGCATCGGGGGCCACCCCGGCCGCAAAGCCCGATCCGGCGATCCTCAATGCACGGCTCGCAGCGCCGCTGCCGGCGGATCAGGCGGCGATGAAGGCGCACGTCCTGTTCCTCGCCTCCGATGCGATGAAGGGGCGCGAGGCGGGCAGCCCCGAGTTCGACATCGCCGCGCAATATGTCGCGGCGCAATTCTATGCCGCCGGTCTGCGGCCGGGCGGTGACGATGCCGGCTATCTTCAGCGCGTGCCGCTGGTCAGCTACAAGGCCGCGGACAAGGGCAGCTTCACCTGGATGCCGCAGTCGGGAGCCGCGCAGCCGCTGGTGTTCGCGGCAGATTATGTCCCCGCCGCCAACGGTGCGACGGCCGATACCGCGGTGTCGGCGCCGATCGTGTTCGTCGGCTATGGCATCGACGCCCCGCAATACGGCCAGAACGACTATGCCGGCGTCGACGTGCGCGGCAAGATCGTCGCCTATTTCGGCGGTGCGCCGGCGCGGTTCAGCGGCGAGGAACGTGCCTTTTTCGGATCCGGCGGCACCAAGGCCCGGACCGCCGAAAGCAAGGGGGCGGTCGGCGTGATCACGCTCGAAAGCCCGCGGACCGCCAAGGCCCGCCCGTTCGCGCGATCGGCGCAATTCTACGACGCCGCCCGGATGACCTGGGCCAACCCCGACGGCACCGGCAAGGTCGACGCGCCCGGCGCGCCGTCGCTTGGCACGCTGAGCGTTGCAGGCGCGACCAAGCTGTTCGGCGCGTCGTGGAAGGCGATCGCCAAGCAGGCGCGGTCGGACAATGCGAAGTTCAGGTCCGCACCGCTTGCAGGCACGCTGACGGTCGCGACCAAGACGAGCTTCGCGCCAGCGGCAAGCAGCAATGTCGTCGGCGTCATTCCCGGCACCGATCCGGTGCTCGGCAAGGAGGTCGTCGTGCTGTCCGCGCATCTAGACCATATCGGCATCACCCGGCCCGCGAACGGCGCGAAGGACGGCGATGCGCTCAACAACGGCGCGCTCGACAATGCGATCGGCATCGCCAGCCTGATCGAGGAAGCCAAGCGCTTCACGACCAGCGGCAAGGGCTCGAAGCGCACGCTGATCTTCCTCGCGGTCACGGGCGAGGAAAAGGGTCTGGTCGGCAGCGATTATTTCACCAACCACCCGACCGTGCCGCTCGCCAATATCGTCGCGGACGTGAACCTCGACATGCCGATCCTGACCTACAAGTTCGAGGACATGGTGGTGTTCGGCGCGGAGCGCTCGACGCTCGGCCCGATTGTCCAAAAGGCGGTCGCGGCGATCGGTGTCGGCCTGTCGCCCGATCCGATGCCCGAAGAGGGAATCTTCGTCCGCTCGGATCATTTCCGCTTCGTCCAGAAGGGGATCCCGGCAGTGTTCCTGTGGCCGGGGCAGAAGGGGCCGGGCAAGGCCGCGGTCGCCTATTTCATGGCGAACAATTATCACAAGCCTTCGGACGATCTGTCGCAGCCGATCCTGTGGGATCAGGGCGTGCGGTTCGTCGATGCGAACTACCGGATCGCGCGCGAGATCGCCGATGGCGCGGAGCGGCCGGTCTGGAATGCGGGCGACTATTTCGGCACGCTCTACAAGGGGCCGATGGGCCGGGCGGCGGCCGCGAAATGAGCCGGCTGCTCGTCTTCGGCCTCGGCTACACCGCGTCGCGGATCGCACGCCGCCTGGCCGGGGACGGGTGGCATGTCGTCGGCACGTCGCGCGACGGTCGCGACGGCACGATCCGGTTCGACGACGCCGCCGCGGTCATGACGGAGATCGCCGCAGCGACGCATATCCTGTCCTCGGTCCCGCCCGAGCATGACGCCGACCCCGTGCTGGCGCGCTACGGATCGGCGCTGCTGCGGACGCGCGCCTGGCTCGGCTATCTGTCGTCGACCGGCGTGTACGGCGATGCCGGTGGTGCCTGGGTCGACGAGACCGCGCCGATTGGCGGCGGACGGCGAAGCGCGCGCGCGGCGGCGGATGCCGACTGGCTCGCGATCGGTGCGCGGACGTTTCGCCTGCCCGGCATCTACGGCCCCGGGCGGTCGCCGCTCGACCGCGTGCGCGAGGGCAAGGCGCACCGCATCGACCAGCCGGGACAGGTGTTCAGTCGCGCGCATGTCGACGATATCGGCGCGGGCGTGATCGCGGCGTTCGATGCGCCGCCGGGCGCCTATAATCTGGCGGACGACGTTCCGGCGTCGCAGAACGACGTCGTCGCCTTCGCCGCAGCGCTGCTCGGTCTGCCCGCGCCGCCGTTCGTGACGATCGAGCAGCTGTCGGCCATGGGCCGCGGTTTCTATGCCGAGAACCGGCGGGTCGCGAACGGCAAGGCGAAGCGCGTCCTCCGCTGGACGCCGACCTGGCCGGATTACCGGGCGGGTCTGCGGGCGCTGAGCGCGATGACGAGCCCGGCACCGGCGAGCACCGCACCGGCCACCGCCAGCGTCGACCAGTGATAATGCTCGAAGATCGTCGATAAGATCATCGCGATGACCGGGACGATCACCCCCGAATAGGCCGCCTTGGCAGGCCCGATCGCGCGGATGACGTTGAAATAGAGCGGGAAGGCGAGCGCGGAGGCGAAGATGCCGAGATAGAGGATCCCGGCGATATAGCCCAGCCGCAGCTCGAACACCGGCGGCCCGGTGGTGATCCAGGCGAAGGTCGCGTCGAGCGTCGCGCCGATCAGCATCGCGATCGCCAGCATCGGGGCCATCGGATAGCGTTTGGCAAACGCGCTGCCCTGCATGACATTGGCGATCGACGCGGCCAGGACGCCGCCCAGCGTCAGGGCGATGCCGATGGTCGCGGACTGCGGACCATGCGGATCGACCCTCGCCTCGTTGACGAACAGCAATGCGACGCCCGCCATCGCGACGGCGCATCCGACCATCAATTGTCGCCCGAGCTTCTGCCCCAGGAAGATGCGGCCGAACACCGCGTTGGGGACGAGCAGCAACGCGAAGACCACCGCGACCAGCCCCGACGTCACATAATGTTCGGCGCGGTAGACGAAGTTGAAGTTGAATGTGAACAACGCGGTGCCGATGACCGCGGCAAAGGCATAGCCGCGGGCGTCGAGGAGAAGGCTTTCGCGCTTTACCCGCGCATAGATCGCCATTGCGATGCCGGCGATGAGGAAGCGGTAGCTGATCGACCAGCTCGGCGGCACCACCGCGATCTGGTCGCGGATGACGAGCCAGGTCGACCCCCAGATCAGCGTGACGATCCCGAACGGGACCAGCACCGCCGCACGCGTCGACTGGATCGGGGGTTGCGGCGAACCGGACGGCCCGGTCATAACGCCCGGATCGCGTCCGCGAGCTGGTCGACCGGACCGACCGGCGTGTCCCACGCGGTCACCAGCCGGATCTCGCCCGCTGCCCAGTCGTAGAAGTCGAACCCCTGCGCGCGGAGTGCGGCGGCTTCGTCGGGGGTCGCGCGGAGAAAGACCTCGTTGGCCTCGACCGGATGGACGAGGCGGTCGCCCGCGGCCGCGGCCAGTCGCGTGGCAGCCTGGTTCGCAGCCTTGCCATTGGCGAGCCACAGATCGTCCTCGAGCATCGCGAGGATCTGCGCAGCGAGGTACCGCCCCTTTGACAGGAGCAGGCCCGCGCGCTTGCGGCGATACTGGGTGACGGCGGCGAGCTCGGGCTTGAAGAACACCAGCGCCTCCGCGCTCATCGCGCCATTCTTGACGAAGCCGAAACTCAGCGCGTCGATGCCTGCGCGCCACGTCATGTCGGCGGGCGAGCATCGCGCATGGACCATCGCGTTTGCAAAGCGCGCGCCGTCCATGTGGAAGCCGAGCCCGCGCTCCTTTGCGAGCGCGCCGATCTCGGCGACTTCGTGGGGGCGGTAAACCTGGCCATATTCGGTGGCGTTGGTGATCGAGATCGCGTGCGGCTGGACGCGGTGAACGTCGTCGGGGATCGCGTCGAGAACGGTGCGGATCGTCGCGGGCGTCAGCTTCGCGCCGTCCCCATCGGCGAGGAACAGCTTGGCGCCGTGGGTGTAGAATTCGGGCGCGCCGCCCTCGTCATTCTGGATGTGCGCGTCGCGGTGGCAGACGATGCCGCCATGCGGCGGACACAGCGCTGCGAGCGCGAGGCAGTTGGCGGCGGTGCCGGTGGGCACCCACAGCACCGCGACCTCGGTTTCGAACAGCGCCGACAGCCGGCCGTCGAGCTGCTGGCTCCATTGATCGCCCGCATAGGCGGTGTCGAGCGTGTCGGCGGCGGCGATCGCGGCCATGACCTGTGGGTGGATCCTGGCGGCGTTGTCGGAGAAAAAGCGCATCGTCAGGACATGCTGCGATGCGGTGATGGCGTCAACGGGCGCTTCGCCTGGGTCGCCCCCTTCTACGTCGTTATCCCGGCGCCCGACTTTCGTCAGGATGACGGCGGGGGATCGAACTACTGCCCCTCGTCAAACCCCGGTTCCTCCTCGGGCGGCCGGCGATCGTCGCGTGGTGGCCCATCCTCAGGGCGATCGCGGCGTGCGGGGCCGACCGAGATCGTCCCGTCCTCGCCCATCTTCAGGTTGAAGCCGAGCCCCTCGATCTCGCCACCGAGCGGCAGTACGCTGTTGTCCCCGTCTTCGGGGGGCAGTGCATCGGGGTCGATTTCCTCAACCGGCGGCGCGGGGGCGGCGACGGGGGCGATGCCCAGCGCGGACTGCATGAAGTCGCGCCAGATCCGCGCAGGGATGCCGCCGCCAGACAGGCCGGGATTCGAGCTGTTGTCGTCGTTGCCGACCCACACGCCGACCACCAGGTCGCGCGCGAAGCCGACGAACAGCGCATCCTTGTTGTCCGACGTCGTCCCGGTCTTGCCGAACGCATCGACCGTCAGGTTGGCGCTCCGCCCGGTTCCGTTGCGGATCGAGGCGGCGAGCAGGTCGAGCATCTCGTCATGGATCTTTGGCGGCAGGGCGGTCGAACCCCCGGTCAGCGACTGATACCAGCCCTTTTCCCGAACATCGGCGAGCCCGCGCGGCTGCACCGGATAGGTCTCGCGCGCGATCGCGGCATAGGCGGCGGTCAGTTCGAGTAGCGACACGGTCGAGGTGCCGAGACCGATCGTCGCCTCGTTCGGAATGGGCGTGGAAATCCCCAGGTCGCGCGCCGCCTTGATCACCGCCCGGACGCCGACTTCCTGCGTCAGCCGGGCGGCGGCAACGTTGGACGAGCGGGCAAATGCCTGGCGCAGCGTGATCGTCCCCTGATAGCGGCCGTCGCTGTTCTTGGGCGTCCAGTCGCCGATCGTCACCGGGCGGTCCTCGATCGTCGAATCGGGCGTCATCCCCGCGCGCATCGCGGCGAGATAGACGAACAGCTTGAACGTCGATCCGGGCTGGCGCCGCGCCTGAGTCGCGCGGTTGAACGGGCTCTTGCGGTAATCCTTGCCGCCGACCATCGCGACGACGCGCCCGTCGGGACGCATCGCCACCAGCGCGACCTGCGCCTCGCGCAGCCCGGCGCGCGCGACGGTGCGTTCGGCGGCGCGTTGCAGCCGCGGATCGAGCGTGGTCCGGACGGTTGTTTCGGTCTTCACCTCGCCCGCCTGGTCGCGCGCCTCGGGCAGAATCCAGTCGGCGAAATAGGTGCCGTTGGGGAGTTGCGTCGGGCGGTTCGACAGGACGCGTTGCGGGCGGACCGCATCGCCCTCCGCTTCGGTGAGGAAACCCGCGGCGACCATCGCGCCGACGACGACGGCTTCACGCTTTCGCGCACCCTCGAGGTTGGAGGTCGGGGCAAGTCGCGACGGCGCCTTGACCAGCCCGGCAAGCATCGCTGCCTGGCCGACGTTCAGCGCCGCGGGTGTCCGGCCGAAATAATGCTTGGCAGCCGCGCTGATCCCATAGGTGTTGTCGCCGAAATACACGTTCGACAGATAGCGCGAGAGAATCTCGTCCTTCGACAGCCATGCCTCGAGCCAGACGGCGATCATCGCCTCCCGGATCTTGCGCGTCGCGGTGCGGTCCGAATCGAGGAACGCGTTCTTCGCGAGCTGTTGCGTGATCGTGCTGCCGCCCTGACGCACCCCGCCCGACCCGAGATTCGCCCAAGCCGCGCGCGCGATCCCGCGCGGGTCGATACCCCAGTGCGAATAGAAGCGGCGGTCCTCGATCGCGAGGAACGCCTCGCGCACGTGCGGCGGCAGCGTCGCCGCGTCGACCGGCTTGCCGATAATCGCGCCGCGTCGGGCGATCGGCGTGCCGTCATCGGCGGTGAGCGTGATCGAGGGCGGGGTCGGCGGCTGCAGCGATTTCGACAAAGGCGCGGTGATCGCCAGCCAGATGATCGCGATCACCAGCAGGATGATGCCGATACCGGTGCCGCGCACGACCCACCGGCCGATCCCGCCCCGCCTGCGCCGCGGTGTCGCGGGCTGGGGGTAGCTATCGTCCTGGCGGGGATCGTAATCTCCGCTCGGATCCTGGCCCAGTCGCTCGCGTTCATATTTCTCGCGCAGGCGTTCGCGCTCGGTGATCAACCGTTCGCGTTCATAGGCATAGGGCTCGCGTTCGCCGGACATGCCGGAGCCGGATCGGGCGGGGTCGAAGGGATCGGGGCGCATCGGATCGTTCCAGCGGTCGGGCATCTGGTGTGTTATCGTTCTATGACAGTTCGGACAAGCCTATGCGCACGCTTAACGTGTACGCGCGCTGAGCGACAGCATTGGCCTGTTGTCATCACCGGGCGAAACGGGGAAGAGCATAATGATGACGTTCGAACAGGGTGACACCGTGGCAGCTACCGACTCTCTATCGCCCTCCCTGCCGCTTGTCGTCGGCATTGGCGGGACGATCGGCGGCGTGTCGTCGACCGAGCGCGCATTGCGGATCGCGCTCGATTCGGTCGAACGACACGGATACCGGACACAGATGTTCGGCGGTGCGGACATGGCCCGGCTGCCGCTCTACGATCCCAAGGCGACCGAGCGGACCGAGGACGAGCGTGCCTTTGTCGCGGCAGTGCGCGCGGCCTCGGCGGTGATCATCGCCAGCCCGGGCTATCATGGCAGCATCTCGGGCGTGGTGAAGAACGCGCTCGACCTGCTCGAGGAAACCGCGCGTGATCCCGACCGGCCCTATCTGGCGGACATGCCGGTCGGGCTGATCGCGACCGCCTATGGCTGGCAGGCGACGGGCAGCACGATCGCGGCGCTGCGCTCGATCGTCCATGCCTTGCGCGGCTGGCCGACGCCGTTTGCCGCAGCAATTAACACGCAGGTGACGAAATTCGATGCCGAGGGCGGCGCGAGCGATCCGGCGGTCCTCGAGCAGCTTCGCCTGGTCGGCCGGCAGGTCGCGCGGTTCGCGCCGCTGTCCGAACCGGCAAACTGATCGCGCGTCGCACCGCCCCGTCACCCGGGCCTGGCCCTAGATGACGCGGCGGGCGTGACGGCCCGGTGTTAGCGCAGCCCGCCGCCGAGCGCGCGATAAAGCTCGACCGCATTGGTGTCGCGAACCAGCCGCGTCGCGAGCAGGCTCTGCTGCGCGGTGTAGAGCGACCGCTGTGAATCGAGCGTGTTGAGGAACGGATCGATCCCGGCACGGAAGCGCAGTTGCGACAGGTTGAACGCGCCCGCCGCATTGTCGCGCAGCGACGTCTGCGCCTCGAGCTGGCCGTTGATCGTACCGCGGCGGGCAAGCGCGTCGGCGACCTCGCGGAAGCCGGTCTGGACGCTCTTCTCATAGGTAGCGAGCATCGCGTCGCGCGATGCCTTGGCGTAGTCCAGATTACCCTTGTTGCGACCGAAGTCGAAGATCGGCTGCGTGATCGACGGCGCGACCGACCAGGATTCGCTGCCCTTGCCGAACAGGTTCGACAGGCCGAGGCTCAGCGTGCCGAGCGACGCGGTCAGCGAGATATTGGGGAAGAATGCCGCGCGGGCCGCACCGATATTGGCGTTCGCCGCGATCAGCTGATGCTCGGCGGCCGCGACGTCGGGGCGGCGCAGCAGGACTTCGGAGGACAGGTTGGCGGGCAGGTTTTCCAGCGTCGGCGTCTTCTCCGGCATCCGGGCTGGCAGCAGGTCGGCGCTCAGTGTCGTGCCTGCTAGCAGGTTCAGCGCGTTCTGGTCCTGCGCGATGAGCGTCGTTGCGTCGGCGATGTCGGAGCGCGCCTGGTCATAGGTCGTCCGCGCCTGGCGCACTTCGAGTTCGGACGCGATGCCGATGCGGAACCGATCCTGCGTCAGCTTGAGCGTTTCCCCGAAGGCCCGTTCGGTGTCCTGCGCGATCTTCAGCCGATCCTGGTCAGCCGCCATCGTCAACCAGGCGGTCGCGGTTTCCGCGATCAGCGACACCTGCGCGGCGTTGCGGTTTTCCTCCGCGGCGAAATAGGCCTGTTGCTGCGCCTGGGTCAGATTGCGGACCCGGCCGAACAAATCGACCTCCCAGGCCGAGACGCCCAGATTGGCCGAATAGATGTCGAACCGGCCGCCGCCAGCGACCGCCCCGGCACCGGTGCCGCCGCCGCCGGTGCCGCCTCCAGTACCGCCGCCCGTGGTGCCGCCCGTACCGCCACCGACGGCGCCGAAGGGGGACTTCTGATAGGTTGCGCTGCCCGTCGCACCCAGCGTCGGGAACAGGTCGGCGCGCTGGACGCGATATTGCGCCCGCGCCTGCGCGACATTGGCAACCGCGATGCGGACGTCGCGGTTGTTGTCGAGCGCGGTGCGAATGACGCGGCGCAGGCGGTCGTCGGTGAAGAACGCCTCCCATGCGGTGTCCGCGGGCACGATCGCACCCGCCGCATCGGTCGCCGCATAAGCCGGTCCGGTCGGCGTGGACGGGGCCACCGGAAGCTCGGGCCGGACATATTTCGGGGCCAGGTTGCAGCCGGCGAGCGTGAGCCCGGCAGCGAACGTCAGAGCGATTTTGCGCGAGAACATTGGATCAGGCCTCCTGCGGCCGCTGGTCGTGGGGCGTGGTGTCGCCGTCACGGGTGTCGTCACGTGTGTCATCACGGCGGCGGTCTCCGTCGTGCTGGCCGGGCTTGTCCTGCTTGAAGACGCGCTTCACGAGCAGGAAGAACAGCGGCACGAAGAAGATCGCGAGCACGGTCGCGGACAGCATGCCGCCCACCACCGCCCAACCGATCGCATTCTGGCCGCCGGCGCCCGCACCGCTCGACAGCGCGAGCGGCAGCACGCCGAAGATGAACGCGAACGAGGTCATCAGGATCGGGCGAAGACGCAGCTTGGCGGCCTCGACCGCGGCATCCGCCGCATTCATCCCGTCACCCATCTTCTCCTCGGCGAACTCGACGATCAGGATCGCGTTCTTCGCCGCCACGCCGATCGTCGTGATCAGGCCGACCTGGAGATAGATGTCGTTGTTCAGCCCCGCGACCATCGCCGCGAGCACCGCACCGAGCACGCCGAGCGGCACGACGAGGAGCACGGCGATCGGGATCGACCAGCTCTCGTACAGTGCGGCAAGGCACAGGAACACGATCAGCAGCGACAGCGCATAGACATAGGTCGACTGCCCGCCCGAAAGCTGTTCCTCATAGCTGAGGCCGGTCCACTCATAGCCGATGCCGGGGGGCAGCTTGGCCGCCATTTCCTCCATCGCCTTGATCGCGGTGCCGCTGCTGACGCCGGGTGCGGGCGACCCCATGATCTCGAACGAGGCGACGCCGTTATAGCGTTCGAGACGTGCGGGGCCGTAGGTCCAGTCGGTCGTCGAGAAGGACGACATCGGCGTCATCGCGTTGGTCGCGCCGCGGACGAAGAAGTTGCCAAGGTCGGCGGGCGACTTGCGGAACGGTGCATCGGCCTGGACGAACACCTTCTTCACGCGACCGCGGTCGATGAAGTCGTTGATGTACGATCCGCCAAACGCGGTGCTGACGGTGGTGTTGATATCCGCCTGGCTCAGCCCGAGCGCGCCCGCCTGAGCCTGGTCGACGTTCAATTTGAGCTGTGGCGCATCCT
This sequence comes from Sphingomonas sp. CFBP 13714, assembly GCF_014842205.1. Taxonomy (NCBI): domain Bacteria; kingdom Pseudomonadati; phylum Pseudomonadota; class Alphaproteobacteria; order Sphingomonadales; family Sphingomonadaceae; genus Sphingomonas; species Sphingomonas sp. CFBP 13714. The sequence continues at coordinate 36,374 of NZ_JACYVG010000001.1, read as the reverse complement.
CCAGGCCGTTCGGACGGACCTGCATCAGGCGCTTGTCCTGGCTGGCCATGCCGAGCAGCATGTTGCGGGCCTCGAGCAGCTTGTCGTGGCCAACGCCGGCATTGTCCTTCAGCATGAAGTCGAAGCCGTTGGCGTTGCCGAGTTCCTGCACGGCGGGGGGCACGAAGCCGATCACCATGCCGGCGCGGATCCCGGCAAGCGCCTGGTTGGCGCGCTGGGCGACCGCGGCGACGGTGTTCGCGTCGCCTTCGCGATCCTCCCACGGCTTGAGCTGGATGAAGGCGAGTCCGACATTCTGGCCCTGGCCGACAAAGCCGAAGCCGCTGATCGTGAAGATGCCCGCAATGTTGGCCTTCTCGTCGACCAGGAAGTGATCGCGCAGCTTGTCCATCGTCCGCGCAGTCTCTTCCATCGTCGTGCCCGTGGGCATCGACACCTGCGCGAACATCAGCCCCTGATCCTCTTCGGGCAGGAAGCCCGAGGGCAGTCGCAGGAAGACGAACAGCATCGCGCCGACGATGACCGCATAGACGATCATCGTCCGCACCCAGCCCTTTTCTACGCGGCGCAGGCCCTTGCCATATCGGTCGACGCCGCGATCGAAGGTCCGGTTGAACCAGCCGAAAAAGCCCTTCTTGTCGCCGTGATCCTGCTTGGACGGCTTCAGGATGGTGGCGCAGAGTGCGGGCGTCAGGATCAGCGCGACCAGCACCGAAAGCACCATCGACGAAACGATCGTGATCGAGAACTGGCGGAAGATCACGCCGGTCGAGCCGCTGAAGAACGCCATCGGCAGGAACACCGCGGACAGGACGAGACCGATGCCGACCAGCGCGCCGCTGATCTCGTCCATCGATTTCTTGGCGGCCTCCTTGGGGCTCAGCCCCTCTTCCTGGATCAGGCGTTCGACATTCTCGACGACGACGATCGCGTCATCGACGAGCAGGCCGATCGCCAGCACCATGCCGAACAGCGTCAGCGTGTTGATCGTGAAGCCCGCGACCTGAAGCACGGCGAGCGAGCCGAGCAACACGACCGGCACCGCGATCGTCGGGATGAGCGTGGCGCGGAAGTTCTGGAGGAAGAGGAACATCACGAGGAAGACGAGGATGATCGCCTCGATCAGCGTGTGGACCACCTGTTCGACCGACAGCCGGACGAACGTCGAATTGTCGACCGGATAGGCGATCTTGACGTCGGCCGGGAACTGCTTGGCGATCTTCTCCACCTCGGCCTTCACCAGCGTGACGGTGTCGAGCGCGTTGGCGCCCGGCGCCAGCTTCACGCCGAAGCCTGCTGCCTGCTTGCCGTTGTAGCGCGCCTGGAAGCTGTAGTTTTCCGAGCCCATTTCGACCCGGGCGACATCGGCGAGGCGCACGGTGGCGCCGCCGGTGGCCGAGCGGATGATGATCTGGCGGAACTGTTCCGGGGTCTGCAGACGCGACTGCGCAGTGACGGTGGCGTTGAGCGCCTGGCCCTTGACCGCGGGAAGGCTGCCGACCTGACCGGCGGAAACCTGTGCGTTCTGCGCGGTGATTGCCGAGGTGATGTCGGTAACGGTGACGCCGAGGTTCGACATCTTGAAAGGATCGACCCAGATCCGCATCGAATATTGCGCGCCGAACACCTGCGTGTCGCCGACGCCCTTGATCCGGCTGAGCGGATCCTGAAGCTTGGAGGCGATCAGATCGCCGAGATCGACCTGATCATGGCTGCCGTCCTGCGAATAGGCGGCGATCACGAGCAGGAAGTTGGCGGTCGCCTTGGTCACGCGAAGCCCGGCCTGCTGCACTTCCTGCGGCAGGAGCGGGGTCGCCTGTTGCAGCTTGTTCTGCACCTGGACCTGCGCGATGTCCGCGTCGGTGCCCTGTTCGAAGGTCAGCGTGATCGCGAGATTGCCCGCGCCGTCGCTGGTCGAGGCAAAGTAGCGAAGGTTGTCGATCCCCTTCATCTGCTGCTCGATGATCTGCGTCGTCGTATTCTCGAGCGTTTGCGCGTCGGCGCCCGGATAGGACGTCGCGACCGTCACCTTGGGGGCGGCGATCTCGGGAAACTGCGCGATCGGCAGCGACCGGATCGCCAGGACGCCGGCCAGCATCAGGATGATCGCGATGACCCATGCGAAGATGGGTCGATCGATGAAATAGCGTGACATGAGGCGTTACTTCCCGGCCTGCGTGGAGGCGGCGCCGCCAGCTGTGGCATTCCCGGCAGCGTCCTTGCCACCGGCCTTGCCGACCTGCTGCGGAGCGGCGGGCTTGACGGTCGTGCCGGGGCGCAGGTTGAGCAGCCCCTCGACGATCAGCTTGTCGCCGGGCTTGAGCCCGCTGGTGACGATCCACTTGTCGCCGATCACGCGGTCGGTGACGACATTGCGCTGCTCGACCTTGTTCTGCGCGGTGACGACCATCGCGGTCGCCTTGCCGCGCGGATCGCGCGTGATGCCTTCCTGCGGGGCCATGATCGCCTGGCTGCGGATACCCTCGACCAGCTTGGCGCGGACATACATGCCCGGCAGCAACAGCCCGTTGGGATTGGGGAAGCTGGCGCGCAGCGTGACCGCGCCCGTCGCCGGATCGACGGTGACTTCGGCGAACTGCAGGCGGCCCTCGATCGGATAGGTCTGGCCATTAGGCAGGATCAGCTGGACGCGTGCGGTACCGTCGCCGCGGGTCACGCCGCCCGACGCCATCGCCGCCTTCAGGTCGAGCAGCTGCGCCGCCGACTGGGTGACGTCGACATAGACGGTGTCGGTCCGCTGGATCGTCGCGAGCGCGTCGGTCTGCCCGGTCTGGACAAGCGCGCCGGCGGTGAAGATCGACCGGCCGATACGACCCGAGATCGGCGCCTTGATGCGGGTGAAATTGAGGTTCACGCGCGCGGCTTCGACCGCTGCACGCTGCGCTGCAACATTGGCGCGTGCCTGTTGTGCGGAGGCGGTGGCGTTGTCTGCCTCCTGCTTGCTGACCGCGTTCAGCGCGACGAGCTGGCCGTAACGCTGCGCCTGGAGTCGGGTCGCATTGATCTGCGACTGCGCGGCGCCGAGCTGGCCCTGCGCGGTGCCGAGCGCGGCGCGATAGGGGGCGTCCTCGATCTCATACAGGACCTGGCCCGAACGGACCATCGCGCCTTCGGTGAACAGGCGACGGCGGATGACGCCCGATACCTGCGGGCGCACTTCGGACGTCTCGACCGCGGCAATCCGCCCCGGCAGCTCGGTGGTGAGCGTCACCGCCTCCTGCGCGACCGTCACGACGCCGACCGTGGGCGTCGGCGGGGGCGGGGGGGCCTCTTCCTTGCTGCACGCCGCCATCAGCGCCAGCGCGGCCAGGGCCACCGATCCCTTGAGATTCAATCGCTGCATGTTGAGCATCCCGACGTCCGTGCAGAAGAGTTCACCGGAATGAACGTTCATTCCGCTTGCGCCGCCGCTATGGACGTGCAAACGCCGGGTCAAGTTAAAACGTCGTCCGGAGTGGAATTTTGAGTGCAGTGCAACATGAGAAGTCGGCGCGTTCGCACATCGTTGATGCGGCCCGGCATCTTTATGCGACGCAGGGATTCCATCAGACGTCGATGGCCGAACTGGCTGCCGCTGCGGACGTCAGCGTCGGCCAGATCTATCGCCTGTTCACCGGCAAGAACGCGCTGATCCAAGCGCTGATCCTCGAGGATGCCGAGGCCAAACTCTCAGACCTGCGCAAGCTGACCGACGACGTGTCGACGGGGCGGCTGTCGATCGAGCGCGGATTTGTCGAGCTCGCGCGGCGGTCGCTCGCCAAGGGGGACGAGGCACTGTCGTTTGATATCATGGCGGAAGCGCATCGCAACGGCGAGGTCGCGGACACGATCGGCTCGCTCTGCACCGGGTTTCGCACGGTGGTGCGCGATCTCGCCTGCGTCGCCAATCCCGCGCTGTCGGCAAATGCGCTCGACGGCGCGGAGGAGCTGGTGCTGGCGTGCATGTTCGGGCTGGGGCACCGGACCTTGTCCTGTCCGCGGCTGTCCGAGACCGAAACCGCAGAGGTCACCGGGCGGATGATCCTCGCGGCGCTCCACGCGCTCTGAGACACGACACGGTGTCCTGACGACGGGGCAGGCGGCCCCGTTTGGCGGGCGGGCGGCGGCGCGGGGCATTACCGATTGTTGCACTGCGGCGCGCGAAGTCGGATAAGCGGTGCATGACCGAAACGACACGACGCGACATCATGATGGCCCTTGCGGCCACGGGCCTGTGGCCGGCGGCGGCACTGGCACAGACGGGGGCGGGCACCCCCCGCAGGCGCGGCGCCGCGGCGTCGTCCGCCCCCGCGCTGGGCAAGCCCGAGTCGTTTTCCTGGGAGGCGCTGCAACAGCGCGCCGCCGCGCTGGCGCGCGCGCCTTATCGCGCGCCGGCCAAGGTCGCGGCGGCCGAGGCGATCGATTATGATGCGGTCGGCTCGATCAGCTATCGACCCGAGCGCACGCTGGCGGGGGGCATCCGCCTGTTCCCGCTCGGCCGCTATGCGCCGACCCCGGTCGCAATCCATGTCGTCGAACGCGGGCAGGCGCGCGCGGTCGATTTTGCCGCGGATCTCTTCAAGACCGAGTCCGGGCATCACGCCGCCCTCGGCATCGCCGGCTTTCGCGCGGTGTCGAGTGATGGCAAGAGCGACTGGATGGCGTTTATCGGCGCCTCCTATTTCCGTACCGCCGGTTCGCAGGACCAATATGGCCTGTCCGCGCGCGGTATCGCGATCGACACGGGGATCGACGGCAAGGAGGAATTTCCCGCCTTTACCGCCTTCTGGATCGAGGCAACGGGCGCGCAGAGCTACACCGTCTATGCCCTTCTCGACGGGCCCAGCGTGACCGGTGCGTACCGCTTCGTGTGCCGGTACACCGACGGGACCGATGGCGGCGTCGTGCAGGATGTCTCGTCGACGATCACGCTGCGCAAGGACGTCGCGCGGCTCGGCATCGCGCCGGCGACGAGCATGTTCTGGTATGGCGAGGGCAACCGCGCCGCGGCGATCGACTGGCGCCCCGAAATCCATGATTCAGACGGGCTGGCGATGGCGACCGGTGCCGGCGAGCGGATCTGGCGTCCGCTCGCCAATCCCGCGACCCCCACGCTCGACAGCTTCCAGGACGACAATCCGCGCGGCTTCGGCCTGATCCAGCGCGACCGGGCGTTCGATCATTACCAGGACGACGGTGCCTTCTACGATCGCCGAGCAAACCTGTGGATCGAGCCGAAGGGCGACTGGGGCAAGGGGGCGGTGACGCTGTACGCCTTCCCGACCGCGAGCGAGACGGTCGACAATGTCGCCGCCTTCTGGGTCCCCGCCGCGCCGGCGACCGCGGGGAAGACGATGCAGTTCGACTATCGGCTGACCTGGTCGTCGCGCGATCCGTCGGTCGCGCAGCCCGCGCATGCGGTCGAGAACTGGCGTGGCTCGGCCGGCCGGCCGGGCGCGGAGCCAACGCCGGGCGCGCGGAAGGTCGTGGTCGATTTCGTCGGTGCGACGCTCGCCGGTCTCGACCGCTCGAGCGGGGTGACGGTGCAGGCCGATGTCAGCCGTGGCCGGGTCCTCGCCAGCGCCGCCTATCCGGTCGTCGGCCAGCCGAACCGCTGGCGCGTGACGCTCGATGTCGCCCCCGAACGCGGCGTCCTGGCCGATGTCCGGCTGTTCCTGAAGCGCGGCGGGCAGTCGCTCAGCGAAACCGTGCTGACGCAGGTGGGTTGAGCCATGACCGTGGACAGCCCGGGCCGCCCCGGTCATCCCGCACTTCCGGCACGATTGCCCGCCGACGTCCCGATCGACATGCCGCTGCAGAATTTCCGGGCGCGCGGCACCGGCGGCGGGCCGACACCCGACCCGTTGGCCGGACCGTCCAATGGCTCGGACACGCTCACTTCGCCCGAGGGCATGTCGTCGCGGCGACTGCTCCTGTTCCTGCTGACGATGCTGCTCGCCACCACCGCCTCGGCGGCGGTCCAGGATTCGTTGCTCGGCGACGGCATCGACCTGTGGGACGTCGCGCTGCTCGTGCTGTTCTTCCCGCTGTTCGCGTGGATCGCGTTCGGATTTCTTAACGCGCTGATCGGGTTCGTTCTGCTGATGACGCGGATGCATCCGGGCTTCGTGCCGGTCCCGCAGAACCGTCAGCCGCTGACCGGGCAGACCGCGGTGCTGATCCCGGTCCATAACGAGGATGTCGACGCGGTGTTCGGCCGGATCGCGCGGATGATGCATGCGATCGAGGCTGCGGGCGAGGCGGGGAGCTTCGCCTTCTTCGTGCTGAGCGATTCGGGCGAAGAGTCGGGCGCACAGGAGGTCGCGGCCTGGGAGGTGCTCGCCCCCGGATCGCGCGTTCCGCTTTATTATCGCCGCCGGACCGACAATGTCGCGCGCAAGCCGGGCAATGTCGCCGACTGGGTCCGGCGCTTCGGCGGCGGCTATGATCACATGCTGGTGCTCGACGCGGACAGCCTGATGAGCGGCGACGCGATGATCGGCATGGCGCAGGTGATGGAGCGCCGCCCCTCGGTCGGCCTGTTGCAGACCGTGCCGACGATCCGCGGCGCGACCACTCTGTTCCAGCGCTGGATGCAGTTCAACAGCCGGTTGTACGGTCCGATCTCGACCGCCGGTCTGGTCTGGTGGTCGGGGTCGGAGGCGAGCTTCTGGGGGCATAATGCGATCATCCGCACCCGGGCCTTTGCCGAGAGCTGCGGCCTGCCCGTGCTGCCCGGCGGCCCGCCGTTCGGCGGCGCGATCATGAGCCACGACATGGTCGAGGCGGCGTTGCTGCGGCGGCGCGGCTGGGCGGTGCACCTGATCATGATCGACGACAGCTATGAGGAGTTTCCCCCGACGCTGATCGATATGGCGGTGCGCGACCGGCGCTGGGCGCAGGGCAATATCCAGCATCTGAAGCTGCTGGGGTCGGACGGGTTCCATCCGGTCAACCGGCTGCAGCTGGCGATCGGGGCGTCGGCATACATGACGTCGCCCGCCTGGCTGGTCCTGATCCTGACGACCATCGCGCAGGCCTTTGCCGGCGAAAGCAAGCTGGTCGAGGCGACGACCTCGTCGCGCGTGCTGGCGCTGACGGTCATCCTGCTGTTCGGTCCCAAATTGCTCGGGATCATCTGGGCGGTGTCCGACCGGAGCCGGCGCGCGGCGTTCGGGGGCGCGCGGGCGATCATCCTGTCCGCCATTGCCGAGATCCCGCTATCGATGCTGTCCGCGCCGGTCATCATGCTGACGCAGACGATGGACCTGATCAGCATCTTCCGTGGCCAGCCCTCGGGCTGGAGCCCGCAGAACCGGGATCGCGACGGGCTGTCGATCGCGGATGTCGTGCCGCGCTATCGCTGGCATCTGGCGGCGGGGGTCGTCCTGCTCCTGATCTCGCCCGCCGTCCCGATCACCGCGCTGTGGCTGGCGCCGGTGACGCTCGGGCTGTTGCTGTCGCCGTGGCTCGCCAAATGGAGCGCGAGCAACGCGGCGGGGAGCCGCGCTGACGCGCGCGGCCTGTTCCAGGTGCCCGCCAGCGGCATCGACCAGCTACCCGCGACCGAGGCGTCGGCGCTCCGCGCGATCGCGCACTGACGCGCGACGCGCGGCGCAGCCGCCGCTACCGCACGGCTTCGGCGGAGGCCGAAACGGCTGGGGCGGATGCGGCGGCGATCAGCGTCGGGGCATCCGCGACGAACCGGTCGAGCACGCCGTCGGCGACCCGGATCGCACCGTCGAACCGCGTCGCACCGGGGATGGTCTGGACGGCCGCAGCCTGTGCGGCGAGACGGCGCGCTTCGGCGAAATAGCCGGGGGGGGCCGTGCCGTCGTGGTTCGCGGCGTCAAGTCCGGCGGCGGTCATCTGCAACGCGCGACCCCAGATCTGCATCGCATCGAGCCAGGGCCGAGCCTGGTCCGCAAAGCCCGGATCGATCGTGCCCGAGCGGATCGTGTCGGGCGCCGCCGCGAGGGCGTCGGCCGCCCTGGCCAGATCCGCGAGCGCGAGACCGCGGGCGGCCGCATCGCCCTCCGCCAGCGCGAGGCGCACGGCGTCGAGCTGGGCCTTGAGCCTGGGCGCCTGGGGCTGCCAGGGCTGGCTGCCGAAGGTCGGGGCAAGATGCTGCGTGTCAAAGAAGCTCAGCAGCGCCGCGGTCGCGCGCGCATCGCCGCCCGCCAGCTCGCGCGCGGCGAACTGCCACGTGCGGTCCGCGTCATAGTCCTTGTCGTTCCAGCCGAACGCGGCAACGCCGGTCACCGCGACGCGGCTTGGCGCCTCCTGGTTCATCGGGTTCGACAGGATCCCCGTCAGTTCGCCCGCCAGCCCCGCCTCGCGCCGCGCATAGGGCGCGAGCAGCAGCCGCCCGGTGGTCTGCGCATAGTCGTTGACCGGATAATTGTCCCACAGCAGCGTCTTGCGCCCAAAGGCCTTGGTCGCGGTCTTCGCATCGGCGATCGAGATCGCGGGGGGGACGACATCGGTGCCGGTCCACTGCACCACGACGCGGGGATCGAGATATTTGCGCAGCGCCGCCTTGTACGGGGTTTCCTTCGCGTCGTAATATTCGGTCGGCACCATGATCAGCGGGCGCGACGACGGATCCTTCGCGAGCAGATCCGCCTGAACCGCGTTCAGCAGGCGCGATTGCGCGATGCCTGCGGCTTCGGCGCCCGATGGTCCGAAACTGGCCTTGTCCCGCTCGCAGTTCCATTTGGTATATTCGATGTCGTCGAGCGCGACGTAGAAGCTGTGGACGCCGATCGATCGCAGCGCGCCGAACTTGCGTTCGAGCGCCTGAGCATCGGCGGGGTCGGAGAAGCACACCGACGGGCCCGGCGAGACCGCATAGACGAAATCGACATGGTTGCGCCGTGCGGTCGCGACCAGCGTGCCGAGCGCGGACAAAGTCGCCGCGGGATAGGCCTCGCGCCAGCGATCGCGCGCATAGGGATCGTCCTTGGGGCTGTAGACATAAGTGTTCGCCTTGACGGTGGCGAGGAAGTCGAGATGCTTCGTCCGGTCCGCCATCGTCCAGGGCTTGCCGTAAAAGCCCTCGATCGTGCCGCGCATCGGCATCGCGGGATGATCCTGGATCACCAGCGCGGGGAGGACCGCACGTGTTGCGAGCTGGCGGAACGTCTGGACGGCGTGGAACAGTCCGTCCGCGTCCTGGCCCGCCAGCGTGATAATGCCGCTGTTGCCCGCCGCGAGCGTGGCGATCGTATAGCCTTCGGGATGTGTATCGCCGACGGTACCGGTGCGGGCAAGCGCGTCGCGGACGATCGCGGTGTCGCCGGTGCCGAGCAGGATGTGCGGGCGATCGGGGGCGGCGGGCAGCCGCCGTGCGGTCGTAATCGTCGTGACTCCGGCGGCGCGCAGGATCTCGCGGACCAGCGCGACGCTGTCACCGTCGGTGCCGGCGGGGGCGACGAGCACCACCGATCGGCCGAGCGTTATCGTGCCGGTCCGCAGCGCGACCGACGTCGGCGCGGGGAAGATGGCGGGCATCGTCACCGGCTGCGCGGCACCCTGCGCGGAGACCGTGGTCGCCAAGCCCGTCGCGATCAGGGCCGCGTACGTCCCCGTCATGGCCATGCGTCGCGTCATAACAGCTCTCCGGTATTTCATTGGTATTATGGGAGCGGTTTAGGCACAGGACGGCGTCACGGCAAGGCGTCGCTGCCATAGCGGCCATTGCCGACAGACTTTGGTCAGGATGGGTTGGCCGACCTTGGGCCCCTATCGCAGGGCCGGCGGGACGTCGGGTCCACGCGGCGGTCGGATGAAAAAAGCTGGTGCTGCCGGTGAGGATTGAACTCACGACCTCAGCCTTACCAAGGATGCGCTCTACCACTGAGCTACGGCAGCACTCGTCGACATCGCTGTCGGCGGAGTGGGGCTAAGAGACGAGGGCGGGACGATTGTCAAGGCGTCGCGCGACGATGTAGGGCGTTATTATGCAATCGAACGATGAAAAAGCGGCGGAAAAAGCAGCCCGCATGGCCACCGCGCTGCGCGAGAATCTGCGCCGTCGCAAGGCGCAGGCGCGTGCCGCGGCGGCCGAGCCCGCCGTGGCTCCCCCTACGGACGAGCCGCCTGTGGACTGAGGCGGTCAGCCGATCGGCGCGCATTTTGCCTGAAGCCAGGCGAGGTCGTCGCCGGTCATTTCAGGCGAGAGCGTGTCCAGCACCTGCGCGTGATAGGCGTTGAGCCAGGCGAGTTCCTGACCGGTGAGCAGCGAGGGTTCGATCAGCGTGCGCTCGATCGGGCAGAAGGTCAGCGTCTCGAAGCCGAGCATCGCGCGGTCCGCGCCGGGAATCGTGCGCGGTTCGATCAGCAGCAGATTCTCGATCCGGATGCCGTATTCGCCTGCTTTGTAATAGCCGGGCTCGTTCGAGAGCATCATCCCCGCACGCAGCGGCTCCATCGCCGCGCCGCCGGGATAGTTGGGCGAGGCGATCCGCTGTGGCCCCTCGTGCACCGCCAGATAGGCGCCGATGCCGTGACCGGTGCCGTGCGCGAAATCGAGGCCGGCCTCCCAAAGCGGACGGCGGGCGAAGGCGTCGATCTGACCGCCGAGCGTGCCGTCGGGGAAGACCGCGGTCGCGATCGCGATATGGCCCTTGAGCACGCGGGTGAAGCGGTCGCGGATCTCCTTGCCCTGTTCGGGTGACAGTGCGCCGATCGGCATGACGCGCGTCACGTCGGTGGTGCCATCGGCATATTGCCCGCCCGAATCGACCAGATAAAGCTGGCCGGGCTCGAGGGGGACGTTCGACTCCTCGGTGCAGTGGTAGTGCGGGCTGGCGCCGTGTGCGCCGGTGGCCGAGATCGTGTCGAACGACGTGTCCTTCAGCAGCCCGGTCGCCTCGCGGAAGGCGAGCAGCTTCGCGGTGGCGGACAATTCGGTCTGGCTGCCGTCGGCGCAGTCGGTCTCGACCCAGCGCAGGAAGCGCGCGAGCGCGGCGCCGTCGCGGACCGAGGCGGCGCGGTGGCCGGCGATTTCGACCGGGTTCTTGAGCGCCTTGGCGAGGACGACGGGATCACGCAGCGCGAGGACCTTGGCCCCGCCGGCGGTCAGTGCGTCGGAAATCGCGGCGACGGCGCGTTCGGGGTCGGCGGCGACGCGCTTGCCGGCGAAGTCGCGTAGCGCGGGCTGGAACGCGGCGCGGTCATGGACGCGGACCGCGTTGCTGAGATGCTGGCGGACGGTGTCGTCGAGCTTTTCGGGTGCGACGAACAGGTCGGTGGTGCCATCGGCGCCGACGATCGCATAGCTGAGCGCGACGGGGGTGTGGCTGACGTCGTCGCCGCGGATGTTGAGCGTCCAGGCGATCGAATCGAGCGCGGAGAGCACGACCGCGTCGGCGCGCTGTTCGGCGAGCCAGTCGGCGATCCGCGCGCGTTTTTCGGCGGACGAGGCGCCGGCGAACGCGTCTGGCTGGATGGTGATCCTGGCGGGCGAGGGCGCGGGGCGGTCGGTCCAGATCGCGTCGATCGGGTTGGCGTCGACCGCGACGAGCTGCGCGCCGCGATCGGCGAGCACTGCGCTGGCTTCGGCGACCCAGGCGCTGGTGTGCAGCCACGCGTCATAGCCGATCCGCGCGCCCTCGGCGACGTGCGTTCCGAGCCAGGCGGCGACGCTGGTCTGCGGCACGGGGGCGTATTCCCAGTGATCGCCATCGACCTGTTCGCGGACCTGGAGCGTGTAGCGGCCATCGGTGAAGATCGCGGCGCGGTCGGCGAGCACCGCGGCGCTGCCCGCCGAGCCCTGGAAGCCGGTCAGCCAGCCGAGCCGCTGCGCATAGCCGCCGACATATTCGCTCATATGCTCGTCGGTCAGCGGCACGACGAAGCCGTCGAGGCCGGCGGCGGCGAGATGGGCGCGCAGGGCGGTGAGTCGGGTCGGGTTGGATCGGGTCATCGGGGCTTTCGTCGATCTGAATGTTGTGAATGTTGAGACGCTGGCAGCAAAATATGCGGCATTGTCAGGTCGAGCGTGCCGGTCGGGTGCCGCGCGGGCGGGGCGTGTGCGGGCGATTGGGGCCGGGACAGGGCCTTGGGAGGGGCATGGCGCGTATTGTGACAGAAACGCGGCGTGTAGGACAGCGGGGTTTGCTTGCGGGGAGGGGGCGTGGTGCGTTGGCTTCCGGTCGTGGGGGCGGTAACAGGGGGGATGACCATGAATTCCCCTGCCATCTCTTCGCCCGAGACCCCATCCGTACCGCCGCGTGCCGAGCAGCGGCCGCACAGCTTCACCGCGCATGGCGTGACGATCGAGGATCCCTATGCGTGGCTGAAGGATCCCAACTATCCCGAGGTCGATGACGCGGACGTGCTGGCGTATCTCGCCGCCGAGAACGCCTATTTCGAGGCGCAGATGGCGCCGCACAAGGCGCTGACCGACACGTTGTACGAAGAGATGAAGGCGCGGATCAAGGAGGACGAATCCTCGGTCCCGCAAAAGGACGGCGACTGGCTTTACTGGACCGCCTACGAGACCGGCGGCCAGTACAAGAAATGGTGGCGCAAGCCCGTCGCGGGCGGTGACGACGAGCTGCTGCTCGACGAGCCCGCGCTGGCCGAGGGGCATGAATATTTCCGGCTCGGCGCGTTCTCGGTCAGCAATGACGGGCGCTATCTCGCCTATGCGATCGACGACAATGGCAGCGAGCGGTTCGAGGTCCGGGTCAAGGACCTGAACACCGGCGAGCATCTGCCCGACGTGATTCCGGGGATGCTCAGCGAGATCGTGTGGACCGCGGACGATGCGGGCTTCCTCTATGGCCTCGCCAACGAGCAGTGGCGGACCGACAATGCGCGGTTCCACCGGCTGGGGACGCCGATCACGGACGACGTCGTGCTGTTCCACGAGGAGGACGAGGGCTTCCGCGTCGGCGTCGGCGAGACGAGTTCGCGCAAGTGGATCGTGATCGCGACGAGCGACCATGTGACGAGCGAGATCTACCTGCTGCCCGCGCACGAGCCGCTGGCGGTGCCGATCCTTGTCTCGGCGCGGAAAGTGGGCCGCGAATATGACGTCGACGAGCATGACGGGACGCTGTTCATCCACACCAACGACGTCGATCCGAATTTCCGCCTGTGCACCGCGCTGGTCGAGGAGCCGGGCGCGTGGACCGAGCTGATCCCGGCCAGCCCGACCTTCTACATGACCGGGGTGGAGTGCTATCAGGACTTCTTCGTGGTCGACGGGCGCGAGGACGGGCTCGATCAGATCGCGATCCACCGGTACGAGACGCCGACCGAGGGCAAGCGGATCGAGTTTCCCGAGGCGAGCTATGTCGCCGGGCTCGGCGATAACCCCGAATATGACATGACCGTGCTGCGGCTCGGCTATGAGTCGATGGTCACGCCGGGGACGGTGTATGATTATGACGTCGATACCGGTGAGCGGACGATGCTCAAGGTGCAGGAGATCCCGAGCGGTTACGACGCGGCGAAATACGCGACCGAGCGGCTGAAGATCACCGCACGCGACGGCACCGAGATTCCGGTGTCGATCGTCTATCCGGCCGGGTTCGTGCGCGACGGGTCGGCGCCGTTGTTCCTCTATGCCTATGGCGCGTACGGCTATGCGATCCCGCCGGGCTTCTCGACCGGGCGGATGAGCCTGCTCGACCGCGGCTTCGCCTATGCGATCGCGCATATCCGCGGCGGCGATGACCTCGGCCAGCAATGGTATCTCGACGGCAAGCTGGAGAAGCGCGAGAACACGTTCAACGATTTCGTCGACGTGGCCAAGGCGCTGGTCGACGCGAAGTGGACGTCTGCGGGGCGGATCGCGATCGCGGGGCGGTCTGCGGGTGGCGAGCTGATGGGGGCGGTGGTCAATTCCGACCCCGAGCTTTGGGGCCCGGTGATCGCCGACGTGCCGTTTGTCGACGTGCTCAACACGATGCTCGATGCCGAATTGCCGCTGACGCCGGGGGAATGGCCCGAATGGGGCAATCCGATCGAGGATCCGGCGGCGTTCGCGCTGATCCGCTCCTATTCGCCGTACGACAACGTCAAGGCGCAGGCCTATCCGCCGATGTTCATCAGCGGCGGGCTCAACGATCCGCGCGTGACCTATTGGGAGCCCGCGAAATGGGCGGCCAAGCTGCGGCTGATGAAGACCGACGACAATGTCCTGCTGCTCAAGACCAACATGGGCGCGGGGCATGGCGGCAAGTCGGGCCGGTTCGAGTCGCTGCGCGAGGCGGCGGAGGAGCATGCGTTCGTGCTGTGGCAGTTGGGCGTCGCGGGATGATTCTTGGTTCGCGCGAAGGCGCGAAGCCTGTCCTGAGCTTCGCCGAAGGGGCGCGAAGATTTAGAGTTTTCGCGCGGAGACGCGGAGGACGCAGAGAGAAGATGCACGCCATTCTCAGCGTCCTCTGCGCCTCTGCGCGAACCACCTATCTTTGCGCCTTCGCGCCTTCGCGTGAATTAGAATCGGTTTCCGCGTGACGATCGAGGCGTTGGTGGCGCGGTACGGCGTCGTGGCGATCTTTCTGGGGGCAGGGGTCGAGGGGGAGGCGGCGGTCGTGACGGGCGGGGTGCTGGCGCATCAGGGGCTGGTGTCGCTGGCGGGTGCGATGGCGGCGGCGGTGATCGGGTCGTTCGTCGCGGACCAACTGTTCTTTGCGGGCGGTCGGTATTTCCGCGAGTCGCGCCCCGTTGCGGCGATCCGGCGGCGGTCGGCCTATGCGCGCGCGATCGACCTGCTCGAACGCTATCCGCGGCGGTTCATCTTCGCCTATCGCTTCGTCTACGGGATCCGTACCGTCAGCCCGATCGCGATCGGGACGAGCCGGATTTCGCAGCGCCTGTTCCTGGCGGTGAACCTCGCCGCGGCGATCGTGTGGGGCTGTGTGTTCAGCGCGATCGGCTATGCGTTCGGCAACGTCATCGAGGAGATGCTCGGGCGGATCGGCACCGGGCGGCTGATCCTGCTCGGCGCGGCGGCGCTGCTGGCGGTCGGCGGCGGCTGGTTCGCGTGGCGGAAATGGCGGGAGCGCAGCGCATGACCTTCACGATGACGATCACCGCGGCCGAGGCGGATATCGACGAGCTGGGGCACGTCAACAATGCGGTCTGGGTCCAGTGGATCCAGCGGATCGCGACCGCGCATTGGGAGGCGGTCGCGCCCGCCGAGCACAAGGCCGCCTATGTCTGGGTCGTGACGCGGCACGAGATCGACTATCGCGGCAGCGTGGTCGCGGGCGAGACGGTGACCGGCGAGACCTGGGTCGAGGGCGGGCCGAAGGGCGCGCGGTTCGACCGGCATGTGCGGTTCGTCGGCGACGACGGGCGTGTGAAGCTGGACGCGGTGACGACCTGGGCGCTGCTCGACCGGGCGAGCGGGCGGTTGCTGCGCGTGCGGCCGGAGATTGCGGCGCCGTTTTTTGGTGCGGCGGACTGAGGGTTCTGGGTGGGGGGTTTGGGGTGAGGGTCTTGGCCTCACTGGCCCTCACCCTTCCCGCGGCAAGGGCCGCGGGCCCCTTCCCTCTCCCCCGAGGGGAGAGGGAGTTAGCCTGAGTTTCTCAGGCCGGTGGCGATGGCGTTGATCGAGAGGAGGATGCCTTCGCCGATGCGGGCATCCTCTTCGCCGGCGCGGCGGCGTTTGATGAGTTCGATCTGGAGCAGGTTGAGCGGCTCGATATAGGGCAGGCGGAGGCGGATCGACGCCTCGAGCGCGGGGTGCTTTTCGAGCAGGCGCGACTGGCCGGTCGCGTCGAGCAGCCCGTCATGCGTCTGCTGCCAGCCGTCGCGGATCCGGCCGAAGACGGTGTCGCGCAGCGCCGGATCCTCGACCAGCCCAGCATAGCGCGCGGCGATCGCCATGTCCGACTTGGCCAGCACCATCTCGAGATTGGCGAGCGCGGAGGCGAAGAGCGGCCAGCCCTGCGCCATGTCGCGCAGCAGCGCCTTGTCCTCGAACCCGGCGAGCGCCTGGCCGACGCCGTACCAGCCGGGAAGCATGACGCGCGCCTGCGCCCAGCTGAACACCCAGGGGATGGCGCGCAGATCCTCGATCCGGTCGGACTTGGTGCGGCTGGCGGGACGGCTGCCGATCTTGAGCCCGGCGATCTCGGCGATCGGCGTCATCTGGCGGAAAAAGGTGCGAAAGCCGCGCTCGTCGCCACCGACCGTGCCGTAGACGAGGTCGCGATAGCTGTGGAACGCGGTGTCGCTGAGCCAGTCCATCGCGGCGCAGAAGCGCGTGGTGTCGGCGTTCGACAGGCGTTCGGGTTCGAGGCTGGCGAGCAACGTGGCCGAGGCGATCGCCTCCAGATTGGTCATCGCGGCGTCGCGCGTGCCGTATTTGGCGGCGATCACCTCGCCCTGTTCGGTGATGCGGATGCGGCCCTGCACGGTGCCGACGGGCTGCGCGCGGATCGCTGCGAAGGCCGAGCCGCCGCCGCGCCCGACCGCGCCGCCGCGGCCGTGGAACAGCTGCATGCCGACGCCTGCCTGCTCGAACACGGGCCTGAGCGCGGTCGACGCCTTGGACAATTGCCAGGTGGAGGTGAGGTAGCCGCCATCCTTGTTGCTGTCCGAATAGCCGATCATCACCTCCTGATGACCGCGCGCCTTGGCGATCGTCGCGATCTCGGGCAGCGCGAACCAGGCGGTCATCACCGCGGGCGCGGCTTCGAGATCGCCGATCGTCTCGAACAGCGGCACCGCCATGATCGCGGCGGTCGGCGTGTCGCCGGGGCGGTAGAGCCCGACCTCCTTCAGCAGCAGGTTCACCTCGAGCAGATCGCTGACCGACTGCGCCATCGAGACGATGTAGTTGGTGATGCAGGCGGGGCCATAGGCGGCATGCGCGTCGGCGGCGGCCTGGAGGATGGCGAGTTCGCCCGCGGTCTCGTCGCTATACGCGGCAAAGCGGGTGGTGAGCGGGCGCGCATTGGCGAGTTCGCGGCGAAGCAGCGCGACGCGCGCGTCCTCGTCGAGCGCGAGATAGTCCGGCTCGACGCCCGACACCCTGAGCAGTTCGGCGACGACGCGTTCGTGGACCGCGCTGTTCTGGCGCAGGTCGAGCGTGGCGAGGTGGAAGCCGAACGTCTCGACCGCGCGGATCAGCCGGCCGAGCGCGCCGCCGCTCTTGAGCGCGGTGCCGAGCCCGTGGGCGAGCGTGACGAGATCGGCGCGCAGATCGGCGGGGCTGGCATAGGGGGCGCCGGTGAGGCGGCCGGGGCGCGGCGCGGCCTTGCCGGTCAGTTTCTGGTGCGTCGCGGCGAGGCGCGCATAGATCCCCGACAAGGCGCGGCGATAGGGTTCGTCGGCGCGGCTGGTGGCGTCGTCGCCGCTTGCCGCAGCGAGCGCCTCGACCGCGGGGTCGGCGACGGCGTGCTCGGTCGAGATCGAGAGCTCGGCGCCGAGCGCGTGGACCGCCTGGCAATAATAGCCGAGCACCGCCTCGCTCGCGCGGGCGAGCGCGGTCTTGAGCGAATCGGCGGTGACATAGGGGTTGCCGTCGCGGTCGCCACCGATCCAGCTGCCGGGCTTGAGGAAGCTCGGCGTGCGTTCGCCGAGTGCGCGATCCCAGCGCTGATAGAGCGCGGGCAAGGCGGGGAGGAAGACGTCGCGCAGATAGCTGAGCGCGGTATCGACCTCGTCGGTGACGTAGAGCCGGTCGCGGCGCAGCACGCGCGTCTGCCACAGCAATGCGATCTGGCGGAGGATCGCGTCGTCGACCCGGTCGCCATCGGGGGTGGTGTCGCGACCCGCATCGCGCAGCGCGAGCAGCTCGGCGATGCGGTTGCGGTGGTCGATCATGCTCTTGCGCCGCACCTCGGTCGGGTGCGCGGTGAGGACGGGGACGATCAGCGCATGGTCGAGCAGCGCGCGGACCTGCGTCCGGTCGATCCCCTCGGCTTCGAGCTGCGCGATCGCGGAGGCGAGGTCGGCGCCATGCTCCGCCGCGATCCCCTGCCGGTCCTCGGCCAGATTGGCGAGCATCGAGAACAGCATGAAGCCGCGGACGAAATCGAGCGTCTCGTCGAGGCTGAGCTTTTCGAGGCTGAGATCGACCGCGGCATGATCGTCGGTCCGGCCCTCGGCAAGGCCGCGGTGACGCTCGACCGAGGCCTTGCGGATCGTCTCGGTCGCCTCGAACAGACGCGGTCCGCCATAGCTGCGGATGACGTCGCCGAGCAGCGTGCCGAGGAAACGGATGTCGGAATTGTTCGCGATTGCGGGAAGACTGGCCATGCGCCTTGCTGCGCTGCGACAGGGATCAGGTCAACCGCCGAACCCGCAATCGGCGATGAAATCCGCGCCTGAAGCCGTGCGGTCAGGACATAAAGTTACAGGCGATCACCGCCCCTCGCGCTTGCGGGCTTCGGCGCGCTCTTCGGAGGTGACGGTGCCGTCGTGGTTCAGGTCCATCCGGTCGAACCATCGCAACGTGCCCTCGCTCCACTCGACTTCGGTGATCACGCCGTCCTTGTTGCGGTCGAACGCCTTGATCCGTGCATTGGGGGAGGGCAGCTCGTCCTTGGTGATGCGATCATCGGCATTGCGGTCGAGCGTGCGGAAGCGGCGTTCCATGCTGGCGCCGAAATCGAGCCGCGAGGTGACCGAGGGGGGCACGAAGCCGACCGCGCCGGCATCCGCCTCTGCGCGCTGCGCGTCCTTGTCGCCGCAACCCGCGACGATCAGTCCTGCCGCGATCACACCCATCATCACCCGCATCGACCCGTCTCCCGCACAATGCTGCGCGGCCGGACGGTCACGCTTCGAGTTCAATGTCCCAGTAGAGCCAATCATGCCAGGTTTCGTGCAAATAATTCGGCGGGAAGCTGCGGCCATGTTCGTGCAGATGCCAGTTGGTCGGGCGGATCGGCTCGAGATGGAGCGGCATCGCGGCCTGGCGCGGGGTGCGCCCGCCCTTTTTGAGGTTGCACGGCGCACAGGCGGTGACGACATTTTCCCAGGTGGTCCGCCCGCCTTGCGCGCGGGGAATGACATGGTCGAAGGTGAGATCGCGCAGCTTGCCGCAATATTGGCAGGTGAACTTGTCGCGCAGGAACAGGTTGAAACGGGTGAAGGCGGGAAATTGCGACGGTTTGACGAATTGCTTGAGCGCGATCACCGACGGGAGCTTCAGCGCGAAGCTCGCGCTGCGCACCTCGCGTTCGTAATTGGCGACGATATCGACGCGATCGAGGAAGACGGCCTTCACGGCGGTCTGCCAGGGCCAGACGCTGAGCGGATAATAGGAGAGCGGCGTATAATCGGCGTTGAGCACGAGCGCCGGACATCCATCCGGGTGGCGTATCAGGTCGGGGTGAAACACGGCTCCTCCCACAAAAGTCCCGGACGCGCTTTCGCGCACCGGCATGACAGGGTCATGACAGCACGGCGCGGGACATGGGGTCAAGTCCAGTGAAGGGCGCGGAATTCGTCACGACGCGGTTCGCGCCCAGTCCGACGGGGCGGCTGCACCTTGGCCACGCGCTGTCGGCGATCCGCGCGCACGACTTTGCGCGGGCGCGGGGCGGGCGGTTCCTGCTGCGGATCGAGGATATCGACATGGGCCGCAGCCGGCCCGAGCATGTCGCGGGAATCGTGGAGGATCTGCGCTGGCTGGGGCTGGACTGGGACGATCTGTCCTACCAGTCGGCGCGGCTCGCATCCTATCAGGCGGCGCTCGACGGATTGAACGCGCGCGGGCTGCTCTATCCGTGTTTCTGTACGCGCGCGGAGATCGCGGCGAGCCTGTCGGCGCCGCATGAGGGCGAGGGCGCGGTCTATCCGGGGACGTGCCGGAAGCTGGCGCCCGCCGAGGTCGCGGCGCGGATGGGGGAGGCGCATTGCTGGCGGCTCGACATGGCGGCGGCGCTCAGCGTGACGGGACCGCTCGACTGGGCGGATGCGCGCGCGGGGACGGTGCGGGCCGATCCGGCGGCGCAGGGCGATGTGGTGCTCGCACGGAAGGATGCGCCCGCCAGCTATCATCTCGCGGTGACGCTCGACGATGCGGTGCAGGGTGTCACCGACGTGGTGCGCGGCGACGACCTGTTCGCGGCGACCGACGTGCACCGGCTGTTGCAGGCGCTGCTGGGGTTGCCGACGCCGCGTTATCATCATCATCCGCTGATGCTGGGGGCGGATGGCGCGCGGCTCGCCAAGCGCACGGGTGCGCCCTCGCTTGCGGCGATGCGCGAACGGGGGGAGGACGGGCTCGCGGTTGCGGCGGGGGTGCGCGGGATGCTGGCGGAGGATGCTCCCCACCTGCCGTCATCCTGACGACCGTCAGGATCCAGAGTTACGGAGCGCGGCGTGTTTGGCTCTGGGCCCTGACTTTCGTCAGGGTGACGGGGTGGGTGGGGGTGTCAGCGCGTTCAGTCCAGGGCGTCCGATAGCGCGCGATCAGTAGAGGCCGGGGACTTCGCGTTGCGGGGTGGTGGGGTGGTCGGGGATGAGCAGCGCGCGCGTGGGGAGGTCGGTCGTCGGCGTGGGCGTGCTGGTGCGGGCCGACGCGGTGGCCGCGGTCGCGGTGACGGGGAGGCAGCTGCGGCCGGCGAGGAAGTCGATCGCCTGCCGCGTCGAGGCTTCGCGCGGGTCGCCGAGCGGATAGCGGATATCGTCCTCGGCCCGGCAGCTCGCCTCGACCGTGCCGGCGAGCCCGTCATAATAGGCGCCCTGGCGTGCGGCGTTCTGCGTCGACAGCGCGACCACGCGCAGACGGTCGTCGCAGGCGGCGCGGTCGAGCCCGATCTGGCCGACGGGCTTGCCATAGGTGTTCGTGCCGATCAGCCCGGCAGCGCTGTGCAGATACGGGATCATCGCGTTGATGACGAGTTCGCTCGCCGAGGCGGTCCCGCCCGTGCCGATGAACGCGACGCGCGTCGGCGCGATCGATTCGGGCTGCGGCGCGAAGAAGCGCGTCGTGTTGTTGGCGGATTTTTCGGTGCGGAAGGTCGTGTAGCTCGAGACTTCGGAGGTCGCGCGGTTGCGACCGAGCAGGTCGGTCATCAGCTCCGCGATCGAGATCAGCCCGCCGCCATTATAGCGCAGGTCGATGACGATATCGGTGACGTTCTGCGCGCGGAAGCTGGCGAAGGCGGCGCGCAGCGCGGGGTCGGCGGTCGAGATGAAGGTCCGGAGGTTGATATAGCCATAATTGCGGCCGCCATCGGCGATGACCTTCGCGCCGTAGCGGCTGGAGACCGGGAGCAGCGCGAAATCGGTCTTGGTCAGCGTGATGTCGCGCGTCCCCTGCGCGTCGCGGATCTGCAGCACGCGGCTGGTGCCGACCGTGTCCGGGCCGAGCGCGGTCGAGACGCCCGCGCTGCCCTCTGCGGCAAAGATCGCGCTGACGGTCCGCAGCGTGTTGGCGTTGGTCCCGATCGCGACGATTTCCGCACCGCGATCGACCTGCGCCGCCAGCGCGGCGCCGCCTTCGAAGGATTCGATGACATAGGCGCGCCGCCCGCTGCCATCGATGCCGAGACGGAAGCCGAAGCCGGCATTGGAACCCGCCTCATAATAGGCGTCCTCCTCCTTGATCGACGTCAGATAGGTGAAATAGCGGTCGCGGCGCTGGCCGCGCGCGGTCGCGGTCAGCGCGTCGATATAGGCGTCGACGGTCGTATAGGGTGTCGGGTCGAGGCTGGCGGGCAGCGTCTCGGGGAACAGATACCATTCGCGCAGCTGCGCCGCGGCCCAGTCCTGCCGCTCGCGCAGGCTGCACCCGGCGACGGTCGTCGGGGTCGTCGTGCCGGTCGTCGGGGTGGACACCCCGGGCGTACCGCCGGTCGATCCCGACACCGCGCCGGAGTCTCCGCCGCACGCACTCAACATAGCCAGCATCGCCAGGCTGGCGCCGATCCGTCCGTTACGCATACTCATTCCCCCATTTGTCACGATGCTAGCCGGGAAGATTGGGGCTGTCAGCGTAGAATTCCGCCCGTTTCGAGGCTTGTCCGGCGACCGGCGGAACGGCCATTGCGGGGCGGGGCGCGCATGCCTAGATTGTCGTCATGAACACCTTCCTCGTCATCCTCCTGATCGCGGCGATGATCGCGACGCTCGTTGCTCTGGTGCGCGGGGTGGTGACGTTCCTGCAGGACCAGTCGGCGCAGGTGAAGGACGGGGGGCCGAGCGCCGCGTCGCTGAAATCGAACCGGATGATGCAGCAGCGCATCTTCTTTCAGGCGATCGCGATCCTGATCGTCGTGCTGATCCTGTTCGCCGCGGGCCGGACCTGAGCCCGAAGGGCGTACCGTCATGGTGAAGCTGAACAAGATCTACACGCGGACCGGCGACGCGGGGACCACGGGGCTGGTCGACGGGTCGCGCGTGTCCAAGGCGTGCCCGCGGATGCAGGCGATCGGCGATGTCGACGAGGCGAACAGCGCGATCGGCGTGGCCGCGGTGGCGCTGGGCGATCATCCGCTTGGCCGAGCGCTCGAGCGGATCCAGAACGACCTGTTCGATCTCGGCGCGGACATCGCGACGCCGGGCGAGGATTTCGCGCCGTCGGAAATGACGCTGCGGATCATCGGTTCGCAGGTCGAGCGGCTCGAAGGCGAGATCGACGCGATGACCGCACAGATGGCGCCGCTGACCAGCTTCATCCTGCCGGGCGGATCGCCGGGCGCCGCAGCGCTGCATCTGGCGCGCGCGATCACGCGCCGCGCCGAGCGCGCGGTGGTCGCGGTCGACGACCCGATCAATCCGCTGGCATTAGCGTATGTTAACCGCTTGTCGGATTTCCTGTTCGTCGCCGCGCGTGCGGTGAACCAAAACGGGGCGAGCGACGTTCTTTGGCGACCGGGGGCAACGCGCGGATAGCGCTCCGTATCGCTGCATCCTTTTATAAGGGGCCGTGCCGCGTGCATCGCCCGCACGAGGACAGTCGATGCCGAACCCCGTCCCCACCCATGATCCCGCGACCCTGCCTGACACGGACGCGCTCGGTGCGCGGTTCACAGCCGTGCGCGACCTGTCGATCGCGCTGGCCGCGCCGCTGTCGGATGCGGATGCGACGGTGCAGTCGATGCCCGACGCGTCGCCGACCAAATGGCATCTGGCTCATACCAGCTGGTTCTTCGAAACGTTCGTGCTGCGCGATCATGTCGCGGGCTACCGGCTGCACGACGAACGCTTCCCGTTCCTGTTCAACAGCTATTACGAGGCGGAAGGTCGGCGGCATGCGCGCGACCGGCGCGGGATGATCACGCGGCCGACACTCGACGAGGTCCGGGCGTACCGCGCGCATGTCGATGCGGCGCTGATCGCGGCGCTGCCCGACCTGCCCGAGGCGGCGCGCGAGCTGGTGGCGCTGGGGTGCCATCATGAGGAGCAGCACCAGGAATTGCTGGTGACCGACATCCTCCATTTGTTTTCGGAAAATCCGCTCGAGCCCGCGGTTTGGGCCGCGCCGCGAAAGGTGCCGGTCGAGATGCCGGGCGCGATCGGCTGGATCGAACGCGACGCCGGGATCGCGCGGATGGGGCATGACGGCGACGGCTTCGCGTTCGATTGCGAGACGCCGCGGCACGACACGCTGCTCGCGCGTCACGCGATCGCCGACCGGACGGTGACCAATGGCGAATGGGCGGCGTTCATCGCCGATGGCGGCTATAGCGAACCGCGCCACTGGCTCGCCGATGGCTGGGCCTGGGTGAAGGCGGAAGGCATCGTCGCGCCGATGTACTGGGAAGAGCGCGACGGGGGCTGGACGCGGTTCGGACTCGACGGGCGGCGCGCGATCGATCCGGCGGCGCCGGTGACGCATGTCAGCTTCTACGAGGCGGACGCCTATGCCAGCTGGGCGGGCGCGCGGCTGCCGACCGAGGCCGAATGGGAGGCCGTCGCGGCGGACTATGCCGGCGATGGCGGCAATCAGATGGATGCGGCGGGCCCGGTCGAGCCGCGGCCGGCACGCGCCGGCGGCCCCGCCTTTTTCGGCGACGTCTGGGAATGGACGGGCAGCGCCTACCGGCCCTATCCCGGCTTCCGCGCGGTCGAGGGCGCGGTCGGCGAGTATAACGGCAAGTTCATGAGCGGCCAGTTCGTGCTGCGCGGCGGGAGCTGCGCGACGCCGCGCGGCCATGCGCGCGCGAGCTATCGCAATTTCTTTTACCCGCACCAGCGCTGGCAGTTCACCGGCGTCCGGCTCGCCAAGGATATCTGATGTTGAAGCGTGAAATCGAAGACGGCGAGCAGAGCCTGGCCGATCCCGCCTTCCGGGCGGACGTGCTCGCCGGTCTGGAACGGCGGCCGCGCGCGATTCCGGCGCGCTGGTTCTACGACCGGCGCGGGTCCGAACTGTTCGAGGCGATCACCGACCTGCCCGAATATTATCCGACGCGGACTGAGCGCTCAATCCTCGAGACCGCCTGTCCCGAGGTCGCCGAGATTGCCGGCGCGGGACGTGCGGTGGTCGAATTCGGGTCGGGGTCGTCGACCAAGACGCCGATCCTGCTGAGCGCGGTGGCGCCGTCGGTCTATGTGCCGATCGATATCTCGGGCGATTTCCTGCGCGAATCGTCGCGTGTGCTCGCGGCGCAGTTCCCCGAGCTGCTGGTCCTGCCGTTCGAGGCGGATTTCATGCGGCCGCTCGCATTGCCGAAGACAATCGCCGACACCCCCAAGCTCGGCTTCTTTCCGGGGTCGACGATCGGCAACATGATCCCTCTGATGGCGGTCGACCTGTTGAAGGCGATGCGCGCGTCGCTCGGGATCGGCGCGATGCTGCTGATCGGGATGGACCGGATCAAGGATCCGGCGGTGCTGGTCCCCGCCTATGACGATGCGCAGGGCGTGACCGCGGCGTTCAACATGAACCTGCTCGAGCGGATCAACCGCGAGCTCGACGCCGACGTGCCGGTCGAGGCGTTCCGGCACAAGGCGGTGTGGAACGATGACCGCGCGCGGATCGAGATGCATCTCGAGGCGCAGCGCGATGCCGCGTTCACGATCGAGGGGCGGCCATTCGATATCGCGGCGGGCGAGACGATCCACACCGAGAACAGCCACAAATACGGGTCACGCGATGCGCGGATCCTGTTGCGGTCGGGCGGGTGGACGCCGATCCGCGAGTGGACCGATCCGGCGGGGTTGTTCTCGCTGTACCTGGCGGAAGCGCAGGCGGAGCGGCCGGCGCCGTAAGGGCGGGGCGGCTGGGTGAGGGCGGGGCAGGTGCTTCGACTTCGCTCAGCACGAACGGGGGGGCGTAGTTCGCGGCCCCGTTCGCCCTGAGCGCAGTCGAAGGGCGCACCGCGTGCGCGCCGCTTCGACTTCGGTCGCTTGTGATCAGCGACCTGCGGCGTCGTCCGCGTTCATCGGCTCGTCGCCCTGCTTCTTGGCTTCTTCGTAGCGCTCGATCGCCTCGATCGTGATGCGCTTGGCTTCCTCGGCATCGCCCCACTTGCCGACGCGGACCCACTTCTTCTTCTCGAGGTCCTTATAGTGGGTGAAGAAATGCTCGATCTGCTCGAACACGATCTCGGGCACATCGGCACGGCCGCCGACGTTCGAATAATAGGGGAACACGTCGTTGACGGGGACGCAGACGAGCTTCTCGTCGCCGCCGGCCTCGTCCTCGAGGTTGAGCACCGCGATCGGGCGCGCGCGGACGACGCAGCCGGGAATGAAGGGCGAGCGCGCGATCACGAGCGCGTCGAGCGGGTCGCCATCGGGGCTGAGCGTGTGTGGCACGAAGCCGTAATTGGCGGGGTAGCGCATCGGCGTGTGCAGGATGCGGTCGACGAACAGCGCGCCCGATGCCTTGTCGAACTCGTACTTCACGGGCTCGCCGCCGGTCGGGACTTCGATGATGACGTTCAGGTCTTCGGGCGGATTCTTGCCCGTCGGGATGAGGTCGATACGCATGGCGGTCCTTTCAGAAATGGCGGTGCCGGCCGCTTCCCCTTGGGGAGGCGGCCGGCACCGGAAAAATATCGGAACTGTCAGCGCGGCATCAGCAACTTGTCCAGTCCGCCGTCACCTGTACCGACCTTCTCGAGCCGCGGATAGCGCGGGCCGTCATGGTAATCGAGCGAGACGTCGCGGAATCGCTCGTTGTTTTTTACAGTCAGGCGGATCGGCAGCTTGGTGCCCTGGGCCGCGAGAATTGCCGCTTTCATGCGGTCCGACGAGTAGGATTCGCCGTTGACCGCCTCGATTTCGGTGCCGACGTCGATCCCGGCGCGGAACGCGGGGCTGTCCCAGATCGAGGCAGTCACGACGCCGTCCTTGTTCATCACCAAGCCCAGCGAATAGCTGACATCGGTGCCGCGGGTCTTCTCCGCCTGCTTCAGATACGGGCTCTGCACGGGGCCATAGACCAGCTTGTAGCCGTTCATCGCAAAGCCGTTGATCGGCGCGGGCTTGCCCGTCTCGGTCAGCCGCGTGGTGAGGAAGCCGGCCCAGTCATAGGGCAGGATGCCGTTCAGCGTCTTGGCGACGTCGTCGAACGTGTAGGTGACCTCGCCATAATCGCCGTTGCGGATGCCGAAGAACGCCTTGGCAAAATCGTCGATCGACTTGGTGCCGCCCGACTTCTGGCGGAGCATCGCGTCGACCTCCATCCAGACCATCAGCCCTTCGTTGTAGTAATCCTCCGAGCGCTGCCAGCTGGTCCAGCCCTTGGGACGACGCGACGAGATGACCGGATCGTTGGTGGTGTCGATCAGCGGGCGCCACTGGCGACCCTGCGCGGTGTCGTAGGTGCCGAGAATCGAGGCATAGCCGTCGAGCGTGTCCTGCTTGCTGACCAGACCCGAGCGCGCCTGGAGCACATAGCCCCAGAACTGCGTCTGGCCCTCATAGACCCAGAGCAGCGAGTTGCGCATCGGCGTGCGGAAATCGGGCGTCCACAGGTCGGCGCCGCGGCGGAACTTGCCGTCCCAGCTGTGCGTGAACTCGTGCGGCAGCAGGTTGCGCGCCGCCGCGCCCGTCTCCCATTCAGTGAAATAGCCGGGGCGGACGCCGTTTTCCGAGCTGCGATGATGTTCGAGGCCGATCCCGCCAAGCTGGTCGGTGATCGAGAGCAGGAACTCGTAATGATCATAATGCTCGGCGCCGAAGGTGCGCGCGGCCTGGTCGACGAGCCGCTTGTGCGCGTCGATCTGTTCGGGCTTGGCGGCGAGCTGGTCGGGGGTGTCGGCGAAGACGTTGAGGTCGACCTTCGGGCTCAAAGGCCAGACCTTGCCGTATTTGCCCGCGAGGATCGGCGAATCGACGAGGATCTCGTAATTAATCCGGTCATAGGCATAGGTCGCGCCCGAGACCTTGGCGGGGACCGCACCCGCGGCGGTCCAGCCGGTCGGATAGGTGACGGTCATCTTCACCGGGATCTGACGCGTATAATAGCCGGCGGGATAGAGGCTGACCGAGTTCGGCTGGAGGCTGATCATCGTCGGGGTCATGACGACACGGCCCTGGTCCGCCTTGGTCGCGGAGATGAACTGGAAGCTCGCGTCGAGCTGTCTGGTGCCCGCGGGGACGTCGATGTGGAAGGCGTAGACGTCGACCGGATCGCGCGTCCAGGGAAGGATCCGGCCGTTCGCGCGGATCACCAGACCGGCGAGCTTCTCGATCTCGCCGCGTGGCGCATGGTTGCCGGGCAGCCATTTCGGGAAGAGCAGCGCCATCTTGCCCGATTTGGCGACGGGGATCGTCTCCTTCACGCGGAAGATGCCGCGCTCGGTATCGGTCGCGTCGATGTCGAGCAGGATCGTGCCGGGATAGGGCGTGTCCTGTGCGGCGGGGATCGTGTCGACGAACGGCACCGGCTGTGGTGCGGTGTTGCCGGCGGGGACTTGCGCGACCGCGGGAAGTGCAGACGCGAGCAGGGATGCGACGAGAAGCTTGCGGATCAAGGAAAAGGCCTTCCGGCAGAGAGACGATGGTCAAGGTGTAAGCGGCAGAAAGGGCAGTCGTCCAGCCCTTTGCCGGGGGGTATAGTCTCGCGTCGCAGGCGTTTGGTGCGTCGCGCTTTGCCACATGCGCCGTCATCCTGACGAACGTCAGGATCCAGGGTTACGGGCGGTGGTGTTTATGACTCTGGATCCTGACCTTCGTCAGGATGACGGAAGAGGGATGACGGGAGGGGCGGCCTCAGCTGCTGCCGAGCACGTTGATGGTGAAGGCGAGCACGCCGATGTTGAAGACGAACGCCGCCATGCACTGGCCGAGCGCGACCTTGCGCACGCGCCGCGACGTGATCTCGACGTCGGAGGTCTGGAAGGTCATGCCGAGCGTGAAGGCGAAATAGGCGAAGTCCCAGTAATCGGGCTCGGCGCAGGAGGGGAAATCCAGCCCGCCCGCATCGCTGCCATCCGCGGCGTCGCTGTAGAACAGATGCGCATAATGCAGCGTGTAGACCATGTTGGAGAACAGCCAGGCGAGCACCAGGGTCGCGACCGAGATCAGGATCGCGACGAGATCGGTCTTGCCCTGCAATTCCTTCGCCACCGCGACGAGCACGACGATCAGGATCGTCCCGCTGAACGCCAGCAGCACCGCGCGGTTGGCGTCGTTCTCGTCCGCATAGCGCCGCATCCGTTCCGCGGTGGCGTTGCCGAACAGGGTTGCGACGGTGGCGAGGAACAGGACCGCGGCGATATCGAACGCCGCCATCGTGCCGCGGCCCAGCCCCAGTCGGGGGATCAGCGCAACGAGGCCGATCGCGAAGACGCATGCGAACAGCACGAAGCGCGGCGGGGCGATGCGCCGGCCGAGCCCCCAATAGCGGACGTCGTTGCTCATGTGACGGCGCTAGCGCTTCGCGGGCACGTCGCCTAGATACGCGCGCATCATGGCCAGAACAGAAACCCCGCGTCGCATCCGCGGCACTCAGGACATCTTCGGCGACGAGCAGCGCCGTTTCGCGCATGTTCTCAGCACCTTCGAACGCGTGCGCGCGCTCTATTGCTTTCAGCGGATCGACATCCCGGTGTTCGAATCCACCGCGGTGTTCGCGCGCTCGCTCGGCGAGACGACCGATGTCGTGTCGAAGGAGATGTACACATTCGAGGACCGCGGCGGGGATTCGCTGACGCTGCGGCCCGAATTCACCGCGGGGATCGCGCGTGCGTATCTGACCGAAGGCTGGCAGCAGTTCGCGCCGCTCAAGATCACGACCAGCGGCCCGGTGTTCCGCTACGAACGCCCGCAAAAGGGGCGGTTCCGGCAGTTCCACCAGATCGATGCCGAGGTGATCGGCGCGGCGGAGCCCGCGGCGGACGTCGAGCTGCTCGTGCTGGCGGACCAGCTGCTGCGCGAGCTTGGCATTGCGGACGGCGTGACGTTGCAGCTGAACACTTTGGGCGATGCCGAGACGCGTGAAGCGTGGCGCGCGGCGCTGGTCGCGCATTTCGAGGCGCATCGCGGCGAGCTGTCCGAGGACAGCCTGACCCGGCTCGAGAAGAATCCGATGCGGATCCTCGATTCGAAGGACCCGAAGGACCGCCCGATCGCGGACAGCGCGCCCGATATCGACGCGTATCTGACGTCCGAGGCGCGCGCGTTCTTCGACGCGGTGACCGCCGGGCTCGATGCGGCGGGTGTTGCGTGGGAGCGCAATGCGCGGCTGGTGCGCGGGCTGGATTATTACCGGCATACCGCGTTCGAGTTCGTGACCGATCGGCTGGGGTCGCAGGGGACGGTGCTGGCCGGTGGGCGCTATGACGGGCTGATCGGGTCGCTCGGCGGGCCCGAGACGGCGGGTGTCGGCTGGGCCGCGGGCGTCGAACGGCTGGCGATGCTGCTCGACGAGCCGGCGGCGGCGGGGATCGATGCGGTGGTCGTGCCGATGGGTGCCGCGGCCGAAGCACGCGCGACCGGCATCGTCGCGGATCTGCGCCGTGCGGGCGTGGCGGTCGAGATGGCCTACAAGGGCAAGATGAAGGCGCGGATGGCGAAGGCGGATGCGCTCGGCGCGCGGTTTGCGATCATCCTCGGCGATGACGAGCTCGCCAAAGGCGTCGGCGCGGTGAAAGCGCTCGCGACCGGCACGCAGACCGAGGTCGCGTTCGCAGATCTGGCGGAGGCGCTGCGTTGAGCCTCCCCGTCATCCCGGCGCAGGCCGGGATCCAGCGCCATGAAGGCTCCGTCCGGTCACCCTGGATCCCAGCTTTCGCTGGGATGACGGAAGAGGGAGCGTCCGCATGACCCAGATCTCCCCAGACCGGATTCGCGCGATCGAGGCGCGGCGGGACGAGTTGCAGGCGCTGATGTCGACCGGCGACCTGCCGTCCGACCGCTTCGTCGCGGTGTCGAAGGAATATGCCGAGCTCGAACCCGTCGCGCAGGCGGCGACCGAGGTGCGGCGGCTGCGGCAGGAGGCCGAGAGCCTCGCCTTCATGGCCGAGGATGCCGATGACGAGCTGCGCGCGATGGCGTCGGAGGAATTGCACGAGAATCGCACGCTGCTCGAGACCGCGGACCGCAAGCTCGCGCTCGCGTTGCTGCCGCGTGATTCCGCGGATGAGCGCTCGGCGATGCTCGAGGTGCGCGCCGGGACCGGCGGGGACGAGGCGGCGTTGTTCGCGGGCGACCTGTTCCGGATGTACCAGCGTTATGCCGAATCGCAGGGCTGGCGGGTCGAGCTGATCTCGGGATCGTCGTCCGACGCGGGCGGATTCAAGGAAGTCGTCGCCAGCGTCACGGGGCAGGGCGTGTTCGCGAAACTGAAGTTCGAAAGCGGCGTCCACCGCGTCCAGCGCGTGCCCGCGACCGAGGCGGGCGGGCGGATCCACACCTCGGCGGCGACGGTCGCGGTGCTGCCCGAGGCGGAGGAGGTCGACGTCAAGATCGACGACAAGGATCTGCGCATCGACGTCTATCGCTCGTCGGGGCCGGGCGGCCAGTCGGTCAACACGACCGACTCTGCCGTGCGGATCGTGCATATCCCGACCGGGCTGACGGTGATCCAGCAGGACGAGAAGTCGCAGCACAAGAACAAGGCGAAGGCTTTGCGCGTGCTGCGGACGCGGCTCTACGAGGCGGAGCGCGACCGATTGCATGCCGAGCGCGCGGGTGCGCGCAAGTCGATGGTCGGGTCGGGGGATCGATCAGAGCGGATCCGGACGTATAATTTTCCGCAAGGCCGCGTGACCGATCACCGGATCAACCTGACGCTGCACCGGCTGCCGGAAATCGTCGCGGGCGATATGGGCGAGTTGATCGGTGCGCTGGTGTCGCAGGACGAGGCGGACCGGCTGGCGCAGCTGGATGGGTGAGGTTGCCTTCTTCCCCCCCTCCCGCAAGCGGGAGGGGGCCGGGGGGTGGGCGCGCGGCGTGT
Source organism: Sphingomonas sp. CFBP 13714 (assembly GCF_014842205.1). Classification (NCBI taxonomy): domain Bacteria; kingdom Pseudomonadati; phylum Pseudomonadota; class Alphaproteobacteria; order Sphingomonadales; family Sphingomonadaceae; genus Sphingomonas; species Sphingomonas sp. CFBP 13714. The sequence continues at coordinate 5,095 of NZ_JACYVG010000001.1, read as the reverse complement.
TCCATGAGGGCGGGGCACTGGAATCGTTCGACACATCGCCGACGGTGCGACCGCGGTGAACGCGAGCCCACCCCCCAGCCCCCTCCCGCACGCGGGCGGGGGGGTACGTCAGGCCCTCGCCACGGCGGCCGCGCGCCTCGCCTTTTCCGCCACCCCCCGCCTCGACGCCGAATTGCTGATGGCGCATGCGCTGGGTGTCGAGCGGAACGCGATCCTGCTCGATCCCGACCGCTACGCCGTTCCCGCCGGTTTCGCGGCGCTGGTCGAGCGCCGTCTGCGGCATGAGCCGATCGCCTATATCACCGGCATGCGCGGCTTCTGGTCGATCGATGTCGCGGTCGGGCCGGGGGCGCTGGTGCCGCGCGCGGACAGCGAGACGCTGCTGATCGCCGCACAGGCGCATTTTGCCGGCGGTGCGCCCGCGACGATCCTCGATCTCGGCACCGGCCCCGGCACGCTGCTGCTCGCCGCGCTCGACGAATGGCCCGCGCGCGGTCTCGGCATCGACTTTTCGGCGGACGCGCTCGGCTATGCGCGCGCCAATGCGGCGGCGCTGGGGATGGCGGACCGTGCGCAGTTTTTGCGCGGCAGCTGGGCGGACGCGATCACCGGGCGGTTCGACCTGATCCTCGCCAACCCGCCCTATATCGGTACCGCCGAGACGCTGCCGCCCGAGGTCCGCGATCACGAACCGCACGCGGCGCTGTTCGCAGGCGCGGACGGGCTCGACGATTACCGGATCCTCGCGGCGCAGCTCCCCGCGCTGATCGCGCCCGGCGGCGCGGCGGTGATCGAAATCGGCGCGACGCAGGCGGCGCCGGTCTCGGCGCTGCTCGAGGCGGCGGGGCTGCACGTTGCGCTACATCATGATTATGGCGGAAACCCGCGCGTCCTGCTTGCGCGATGACCGGCGCGACTTGACGATTATGGCCTGCCGCCGCATATTTCACTTGTGGGAGGCCCTTCCGGGCCGCTATCACGTGGGCAGGGGCACGCAATCTCGACAACTTGGTCGTTTTTGAGCGTTGACCCGCATCCTTCGCCTTAAAGTCGCTGCAGTCCGGCGGCCCTGGCAAGTCCGACGCATCGTCATCGGTGCGCGGCGGGGGGTTTGCACCGCATTTCGGAGCACGACCAGATTTTGGTTCGACGACTGAGGACACAAGCTTGATCAACAACCGGCAAGCCGGCCGCCGTCGCGGTCGTGGCAACAATAATAATGGCGGCGGTGGCGGCGGTGGCGGTCAACGCCAGGGCGGCGGCGGTGGTGGTGGCCAGGGTGGCCGCGACACGGGCAACCGCATCGACAGCCGCGCGCGCGGCAACGCGAGCCAATTGTACGAGAAGTACAAGAACCTGGCGCGCGACGCGCAGATGCAGGGCGACCGCGTCAACATCGAATATTATCTCCAGTTCGCGGATCATTATTTCCGCGTGCTGAGCGAAACCCGCGCGCGCTTCGAAGAGAGCCAGCCCCAGGCGCAGCAGCAGCCGCGTCGCCAGCAGCCGTTCGATCTCGACGGCGACGACGATTATGGCGACGAGGGCGAACCGATCCGCTCGGGCGAGCAGCAGGGCAGCCAGCAGAACGGGCAGCAGCACGGGCAGCAGGGATCCGGCGATCAGGCGGCGATGGCGAATGGCGGCCAGTCCAATGGCCAGTATTCCAACGCCCGCGCGCCCCGTGAGAACCAGGGCCGTGAAAACCAGGGCCGTGATGGCCAGGGCCGCGACGACCGCTCGCAGCGCGACGATCGCCCACGCTACGATGCGAACCGCAACGAGGGTCAGCGTAACGAGGGCCAGCGCGGGGATGCCCAGCGTGGCGAGCCCCGTGGCCCGCGGATGACGCAGTCGCGCGACGAGCAGCCCGGTGACGAGCAGGGCCAGCAGCGCGAGACCCAGCCCCGCGAAAACCAGGGCCGTGACGAGTATCGCGATGCCCCGCGCCGCGACACCATCCGTCGCACGCCACGCGCCGCGCGTCCGGTCCAGGCCGAGTCCGAGCAGCAGGGCGAGCGCACGGACGAGGTCACTGCCCGCAGTGTAACGCCGGCCACGCCCGACGCAGCCACGTCCGACGACCGGTCGTCCGCGCCCCAGTCCATGGGCGAGCCGGTCGACGTTGTGGCCGCAACCGCCCCGGCGCCCGCGTCGGACGGTTCGGGCGAGGAGCAGCCCCGCCGTCGTGGTCGCCCGCGTCGCGACCGCAGTCTCGACGCGCCGGTCGCCACGGACGATGCCGCACCCGCGGCGTTCGACGCAGACCGCCTGCCGCCATCGCTCGGCATTTCGGCCTCGGCGCCGGCACCCGCTGCCGACGCTTCGGCGGATGGCGCAGCCGCGGAAAAGCCGCGTCGCCGTCGCGTCCGCGTCGCCACCGACGAGGTCGAGGCGGGCTGACCGTCGCGCCAGACGGCAGGATAAAAAAGGCCGGTATCGCGACGCTGCGGTACCGGCCTTTTTCGTGTCATCGCTCGGCCGCGCGCATCGCCCGGACGGCTAGTCGATCCGCGTCACGTCCTCGTCATGGCCGCTGCCCGAACTCAGGAAGACGAGCCCCATCAACAACCCGGCCATGATCACCGATCCGCCGACCCCACCGAGAATCGCGAGCATCGTCACGAGGTGCAGCGCCCCCTGAAGATGCGCCATCGCGACGATGACGCCCGCGGCGCAGATCGCCGCCGCCAGTATCATCCACGCCATGATCGTCCGGAACCGGCCCCAGGCGAACGCGGCATAGTGTGGATCGTCGAGTCCGGTCGGTGTCTCGGCAGAAGGATCGGTCATCGCTTTTCATTGCCGCGCAAACATGGTTTTCTCAAGCCACGCGCATGGAGACGCGACAAGGAGAGGCGGAGATGACGATCGCGACGATCCTCGAGACGAAGCGGCGGACCGGTGACGGCACGCGCGCGGACATGGTGCTGTCGCTGCACCCCGATGCGAGCGTCGCGGACGCGGTGGCGATGCTCGCGGAACAGCGGATCGGCGCGGCGCCGGTGCTCGACGACGGCCGCGTGGTCGGGATATTTTCCGAACGCGACGTGATCCATTGCCTGCAGGCCAAGGGCGCGGGCGCGCTGACGCAGCGGATCGGCGACGTGATGACGCGCGCGGTCAAATCGGTGGCGCCGACCGAGTCGGTGATCGGCGCGCTGTCGCTGATGACTCAGCGGCGGATCCGGCATCTGCCCGTGATCGACCATGATCAGCTCGTCGGCTTCGTCTCGATCGGCGATCTCGTCAAATTCCGGATCGACCGGATCGAGGCGGATGCCGCGGCGATGCGCGCCTATATCCAGTCCGCCTGACCCGCGGACCCGATCAGGGCGCAGGCCCGATCAGACCGCAACGGGGCGTTTGCGCAGCAGCGCGACGAGCTCGCCGAGCGCCGCGCGCGCGAAGGCGAGCATCCAGCCCGAATAGACCACGCCGCCGACCGCGAGCAGCACCGCGAGTCGCCAGACCGGATCGAGCACTGGCAGGCGCTGATCGACCAGCCAGACCGCGAGCGCCATCGCCATCGCGGCCAGCGCGGGTGATGCGACCGCGCGGGCGACCGCACGTGCGGGGACGCCGATCACCGGCAGGCTCCGCCACGCACTGATCGCGAAATAGAGAGGATAGGCCGCGATCCAGGCGAGGCCGAGCCCGGTCGGCCCCCACTCAACCCCGATCAGGAACGCGGTGCCGAGGATCGCCGCGCCGGTCGCGCCGTTGCGCACGCCGATACCCGGTCGCCCGCGCGCGTCGGAGGCGGGGGTCAGCAGCACCTGGAGCGTCATGAACGGCATCGCCAGCGCGAGCAGCCGGACGATCGGTGCGGTCTCGACCCATTTCTCGCCGAGCACGGTCAGCACCAGCGGCTCGGCGGTGACCGCGAGCCCGAGATAGAAGGGCATGGCGACAATCATCACCAGCCGCACGCCCTTGACGAACGCCCGCCCGATCGCGTCGGGATCCGCCTGCATCCGCGCATAGGCGGAAAAGGCGACTTCGTTGAGCGGCGGCACGAACTTGCTGACGAAGATCTGCGTGAGGAACAGGCTGGTCGTGTAGATGCCGAGCATGTGCGGCGAGAACCGGCGCCCGGCGATGAACACATCGGCCTGGCTCTGCAGGAACCAGAAGAGCTGGCTCGCCGCCATCACCCCGCCATAGCGTGCGAGCCGGCCCGCGCCGCGAAAGTCGAAGCTCGGCCAGACCAGCGACCGCGCGCTCCACGTCATCATCGCGCCGCGCACCGCGAACAGCACGAGCGGGGCGATGACGAGCGTCCATACCCCAAGGCCATAGAGCGCGCCGCCAAGCGCGGTGCTCGCCGAGGCGATCGAGGCGGTGATGTTCGCCTTGGCCTGATGGCGAAAATCCATCGCGCGTGACAGCAGCGCATAGGGCAAGGCGATGAACGGCGTGGTGAGATAGAGCAGCGCCTGGACGCGCAACATGTCGGCGACGACCGGCTGGCGGTAATAGGCGGCGGCCAGCGGCGCGAGCACCAGCTGCGCCGCGGCCAGCGTCGCATTGAGCAGGATCAGCATGCCGAAAAGCTGGCGCACCTCATGGCGGCTGATCGTCGCCTGCTGGATCAGCCCGCTCGCCAGGCCATAGCCGTTGAGCATCGCCATGAAGGTCAGGATCACCTGGCACATCGCGAACAGACCGTAATCGGCGGGGGCGAGGATGCGGATCACCAGGAAGGTGGCGCTCCACTGGACGAGCTGCGCGACGATCTGGCTTCCCGACCGCCAGATCAGCGCACTGCGGACCTGCCCGGCGAGCGGCACCGGGGCGGCCAAGCCGTCGATCGGCCCGTCGGGCGGCCGGTCCGCCAGCGGGTCTGCCGCCGGCGGGGCGGTGGGAATCGGCGTGGTCATCGGACCGGCCCTATAATCGCCTGCGCTTCACAAGCACTTAAGAAACCTGCGCGGGGATACTGCCTGCCGTCCCTTGCTGGCACGCAGGGGCGCCGTCGCCGTGCCCTGCACGGCCCACACGGGCTGCCTGGGGGCGTAAGTCGGTCGAAATGAAAAAAATTGCCATAAAAGTGAAATTTGCATTTGACGGGGTTGGGGATGGGCCCTAGAGG